>DASZDO010000028.1:0-92887 GCA_035941955.1 Chthoniobacterales bacterium | reverse complement strand
GGCCCGCGATCATTCGCCGGATCAGGCGATGTTTTCGGCGCGGCGCAAGAACTTTGAGGCTCTGTTCCTTCGAGCCCCACTCGAGTATATCGATGTCAACGCGGCGCACGCCCCATCGGCGCATGGCGGCGCGGCTCGTTTTGTAGAGGTCGATGGTGTTCGTGCCGACCAACGCGCCACCGTAATCGTCGATGACATAGCGATCGCTCGTCCCGACAATCTGGAACCGGGTGCCCAGCGGAAAGCGCGACCAATCGGAGGCGGCGCTCATGACGTTCGCACCGGATAAGCGCCGCCCGATGGCGTTACGGCCGCCCCCTTTTTCGCTGTGAGTGTAGGCGGTAGTTCGGACATTCGCGATGCGCCGCGCACCGGTAAGGGTGGCGGGACGCATCTGGGGGCCCTGGGCTGATTTTTGCGGCGCTTCGCAGCTCGCCATCGCGCACATCACTCCCCCCAGCACGATCAGTTTGTGAAATGTTTTCATTTGGGCAGAAAAGCGCTCAATACCGATTGATCGCGCGGGCGCAAGCGATAATTTGGCGGGCCAATTACCTTTCGATGACCCCTTTACGCGCGAACCAGGCCCTCGTCGCCGATGAAATCCTGCTCGATGGCCGCCTCGCGCTTTTCCATCAGGCGGAGCGCTGGCTCGCCGTGGCGGACCTGCATTTTGGTTACGAACTCAGCCAGCGCGCGGCGGGCCGTCTCGTCCCGATGTGGGGGATGGCGTCGATCTCCGAGCGGCTGATGCAGTTGATCAATGAATATCGTCCGCGTCAGCTCATTGTCCTCGGCGACCTCGTCCACGATAAGACCTCGGCCCCGGAAGCCGCCCAACTCCTGGAAGACCTCGCGGTGCACTGCGAGCCGATTGTCGTCGCGGGGAACCACGACCGGCAACTGCGCGGCAAGGTGGAGATGGTGGAGTCGTGGGAAACCGAGCGCTTTCATTTTCATCACGGTCATTGCGCAGCCGAGCCATCAAATCGGATCCAGATCATCGGGCACCATCATCCCGCCGGAACGATCACGGATGGCGCCGGTCTCCGGTTGAAGTGTCCGGCCTTTGTCCAGCAGGCGCGCTGCTGGATCATGCCGGCATTTTCTCCCTGGGCGAGCGGCACGAGTTGGGCGCAAAACGAGCAAAACCGGGTCTGGCTCTGCTCGCCCGAGCGCGTCCTACGGATCACAGAGAACGAGCCTGTGCCGATTTAAGGGTGGATCGCACGATCCACCTAAGCGCGCGAGGCCCCGGCCATCTCCGTCGTGCAGTGCGGGCAGCGCGTGGCTTTGATTGGGATCGTCATCTGACAAGCCGGACAATCTTTGGAAACCGGGGCGTCGTCCTGAGTCGGACGCTTCATTCGATTGAGCGCCCGCACCACGAGAAAAATGCAAAACGCGACGATGATGAAGTTGATGATCACGGTAATGAAGTTGCCATAGTTCCACGTGATCGCGCCGGCCTTCACGGCGTCGGCCGCGGTGGCGAAGAAGCCGCCGCCGGGAGCATCTTTGAGCACCAGGAATTTGTTGGAAAAATCCAGGCCGCCGGTCAGTAACCCGAGCGGAGGCATCAGGATATCCTTCACCAGCGAGGTAACAATGCCTCCGAAGGCCGCACCGATAATCACGCCGACCGCCAGGTCGACCGCATTCCCCTTGATCGCGAACTCTTTGAATTCCTTGAGCATTTTCCCATTCTCTCAATTCGCGACCACGTTAACAAGCTTCCTGGGGACGACGACCACCTTGCGAATCGTCTGTCCGCCCACGGCATTTTGAACTTTTTTGCTCGCGAGCGCGAGTGCCTCCAGTTGGGCGTTTGTTGCATCCAGCGCGACGGTAATCCTGTCCCGCAGTTTTCCGTTTACCTGCAAAATGATCTCGATTTCGTCCTCGAGCAAAAGGCCCTCGTCGTGCTCGGGCCATCGCTCCGCGGTAATGTCGAGCCCGGGACCCGGAAATTTTCCGGCCAGGATTTCCCAAAGCTCCGAGGTGAGATGCGGCGCAAATGGATTGAGGAGGAGCAGGAGCGTGCGGAGAGTGGAAACAGATATCGCGGGCGTCCCGCCTTGCGGGATCAGCGCGTTGACCAGAATCATCATCTGCGAAATCGCCGTGTTGAAGGAAAGCGTCTCGATGTCGCCGGTGACTTTCTTGATCGTGGCGTGCAAGACCTTGAGCTGTGCTTTGCCGGAATCGACTTCCTGCACCTGGCCGGAAAGAATCCATTCGCCGGCCTGATTTTCTTCCATGATCAGACGCCAGACGCGCGCGAGAAAACGCGAAACGCCTTCGACGCCTTTCATGCTCCACGGTTTCATCTGCTCGAGGGGCCCCATGAACATCTCGTAACAGCGGAACGCATCGGCGCCGTAGATTTCGATGACGTCGAGCGGGTCGATCACGTTGCCCCAGCGTTTCGACATCTTGCGGCCGTCCTCCCCGAGGATCATGCCCTGATTGACGAGGCGCTGAAACGGCTCGGGCTTGGAAACATATCCAAGGTCGAAGAGCACCTTGTGCCAGAAACGGGCGTAAAGGAGATGCAGTACGGCGTGTTCGACGCCGCCAATGTAAAGATCGACTCCGCCTGGTCGATTTCGGATTTCGGAATGCGGATTTCGGAAAGCGTTTTCCGTGTTGTCTTTACTTTCCGGTTTCCGGTTTCCGGTTTCCGCAATTGAGCCGCCGCCCATCCAATAGCGTTCGGGTTCTTCGCCCACAAAGCGCTGATCGTTTTGCGGATCGCAAAACCGCAGGTAGTACCAGCACGAGCCGGCCCATTGCGGCATGGTGTTCGTCTCGCGCGTCGCGTTGTCCGAATAACGAATCCAATCTTTCGCCTTCGCCAAAGGCGGCTCCCCCGTGCCGGTCGGTTTGAAGTCTTCGAGGGCGGGCGGCTCCAGCGGCAATTCCGATTCCGGCAGCGCTTCATGTTTTCCATCGCGCCAGATGACTGGGAATGGTTCGCCCCAATAACGCTGGCGCGAAAAAAGCCAGTCGCGCAATTTGTAACGGGTGTCGCGGCGGCCGTGCCCGTTTTGCTCCAGCCAATCGATGATTCGCGCGGTAGCCTCCGGGCGGGAGAGTCCATTGAGCAGCGGCGAATTGATCGCGACCCCGACATCGGTGTAACCGATCGATTCCTCCGGCGTTTTTCCCGGAGCCTGGACGACCGGGACGACGCCGAGCTCGAACTTCCGGGCGAACTCGAGGTCGCGTTCATCATGGGCCGGGACCCCCATGATCGCGCCGGTGCCGTAGCCCATCAGGACATAATCGGCGATCCAAATTGGAATCCGTTCGTCGTTGGCGGGATTGATCGCGAACGCGCCGGTGAACGCGCCTGTTTTCTCTTTGGCCAGATCGGTGCGCTCGAGATCGGATTTGGTGGCGATCGCGGTGCGATATTGTGAAACCGACTCACGGCGGTCTTCCGGCGTGATCCGATCGACGAGGGGATTTTCCGGAGCGAGCACCATGTAAGTGGCGCCGTAGAGCGTATCGGGTCGCGTGGTGAAGACACGAATCTCCGGAAAGGCAGGGCTGTCGTGCCGCGGCGTCCGGTCGTCGGGGCGCGCCGCCCCTACCACAGGAAAGCGAATTTCCGCGCCCTCGCTGCGGCCGATCCAATTTCGCTGGAGCGCCTTGATTGAATCCGGCCAATCCAAGCCTTCGAGTTCATCGAGCAATCGATCGGCCAGGGCGGTGATGCGGAGCATCCATTGGCGCATCGGCCGGCGCACCACCGGGAAACCGCCGACTTCGCTCTTGCCATCGATGACCTCCTCATTTGCGAGAACGGTTCCCAACTCCTGGCACCAATTCACCGGAACTTCGGCCACATACGCGAGACGCACGGCGTCCGGATCGGCCCCGCGATAGCTGGAGATGTGCTCCGCCTTTTTCGTCTCCGGGTTGAACCAGGAGTGGTAGAGCTGAAGAAAAATCCACTGCGTCCACTTGTAGTAACCGGTGTCGGTCGTGTTGACCTCGCGTTCCCAATCGTAGGAAAAGCCGATGCGCTTGAGCTGCGCCTTGAATTTCGCGATGTTCTCGCGCGTGGTGACGGCGGGATGCTGCCCCGTTTTGATGGCGTACTGCTCGGCCGGCAGACCGAACGCGTCCCAGCCCATCGGATGGAGGACATTGAAACCACGCAGGCGTTTGTATCGCGCGATGATGTCGGTGGCGGTGTAACCCTCGGGATGTCCGACATGCAAGCCGGCCCCGCTCGGATATGGGAACATATCGAGCACGTAATACTTCGGCTTCGCCGGATCGAAATTCTCGTCGCCGGGATTTGGCGCGTGGAATGCGCGCGTTTCATCCCAGATCGCCTGCCATTTCGGCTCGATCCGATCGAAGGGATAGGGCTTGCGGCGCTCGTTCATGCCAAGGGAATAGACAGGATTTACAGGATTAAAAGGATTGAAGTTCTCTCACGCGGCGCTGCTAGATTCATAATCCAGTTAATCCTGTAAATCCTGTCAACGTGCATTCTCTTCTTATTGCCACCCGCAACTCGCGGAAGACGCGCGAATTCGCGGAGATTTTGGGTGATGAATTTGAGGTTCGCGACCTGACGGACGCAGCGGAATTGCCAGCGGTAGAGGAAACCGGCCTTACCTTCGAGGAAAACGCGGTGCTGAAGGCGGTCGAGACATCGAAGCATTTTCCGGGACTTGTCGTGGCAGACGATTCGGGCCTCGCGGTCGACGCCTTGTACGGCGCACCCGGAATTTATTCGGCGCGTTACGCCGGGGAGCGTGCGACCGATGCGGAAAATGTGGCGAAACTTCTCGCCGAACTGGCCGGCTGCGATCCTGCAGCAGAGCTCCCTGCCGCGCGTTTCCACTGCGCGCTGGCGCTGGCGCAAGGGGGGAGAATGCTGGGAACCTTTGAGGGAGTGATCGAAGGAAGAATCGTCAGGGAACCTCGTGGCTCCGCGGGATTTGGATACGATCCGATTTTCGTGCCGAGCGGCTTCGTCCACACCTTTGGCGAACTTCCTTCAGCCGAGAAAAACCGGATCAGTCACCGGGCGCGTGCGATCCGGGCGCTGCGGATTGCCCTAATGACGAAATTCCGCCTCAGCCCAGACTAGGGCGGGGGTGGTGGCGGCGGAGCGCCGGGCGCTGGAACTGTCCCGGGAGCGCCCTGAACCGACGCTGTCTTGATCTGATAGCCAATCTTTTCGATGCCGACGGAACGGATCTTATCCAGCACGTCGATCACTTGTCCGTGCAGGGCCAGGGTCTCGGCGCTGAGCGAGATTTTAACCTCAGGATTGGCCCGGTGTAGCTCGAACAGTTTCTGATGCACCTCGTCATAATTCACGGAAACGTTGTCGAAATAGATGAGGCCTCCTTCGGCCACGCGAATTGCGGTATAATCTTTCTTCTCATTCGGCGGTGGCGGCGGCGCATTAATGCTCGGCAAATTAACTCGAATGCCCTTCATGTGGGTCTGGCTCAAGCTCACCATCATGAAGCTCGCGAGCAGAAAGAACATGATGTCGATCAACGGGATGATCTCGATCCGCGCTTTCTTGTGCGGAATTGGCGATCGCATTTTCATAACTTAATACGACGCTCCCGTCAGGGTGAAGGTGATCGGGATTTTCACTCTCGGAACCGTTCCCGGCTTAAATCTCGCGCTGCGAAAAGCCGACGTCGCGGCGTTGTCCAGAATCGGGCTTCCTGTGCTGGCGCCCATGCTGCAACTGGTGACACTTCCATCCGGGCTAACGGAGACGACTATGGTGCCGCTTCCGGTAATCTTGGATCTCCTCGCCTCATAAGGGTATTGGATGCGCGGCTTGAAAATCATCGCGGCCTTGCCACTGGGCGCGGGTCCGCTGGGACCGGCCGTGGTTGGTCGGGCGATGGGCTGGACCGGTTGCGTCGAGGGCGGTCTCTTGGGAGGAGGTGTCGCCTTTTCCTCGACATACTCAGGCTTGTCTTCCGGCACGGCCTCCGGCGGAGGCGGCGGGGGCGGTTCTTCTTCCGGCGGCGGCGTAGGTTGCGGTGGTTCGTTTTGCGTTTCGAGGGACAACTCGACGACGGCTTCAGGAATTTGGGAAAGGTCCTCGATATGTTCCGCGGGCTTGATGGACGCAATCCCCACGGCGACGCCGTGAAGCGCCAGGGCGCCGGCGAAAGCTGCTATGACCTGCCACCTGGGTTGGGGCCGATAGAGAAGTGGTCCTGGCATAGCTTTACGGTCCGCCTCCCGGAACAGGAACCCCTGTGGCAGCCTGGCTCTTGATTTCGAACGAAATTTTGGTGTAGCCGGACGAGCGGATTTGATCCAGGACGCGGGTCACGTTCCCATGGACCGCTTCCATGTCGCCGCGGATGAAAATTTTCGCCTCGGGTCTGGTGGCGAATTCTTTCCTCAACCGCGTTGAGATTTCTTCGAGCGGGATCCTCTCTTTGTCGTAGTACGAGTAGCCATCCCTGTCCACCGAGAGGCTGATGTAATCCTTTTTCGATTGGGTTACACCGGACGAGCCAACGGGTAAATTCACTTTCATGCCCCTCATGGTTGTCTGGCTCAGGCTCACCATCATGAAGCTCGCGAGCAGAAAGAACATGATGTCGATCAATGGGATGATCTCGATCCGCGCTTTCTTATGCGGGATGGGTGACGAGACGTCCATAAAAAGACCCTAGATCGATGAGCGCGTCGCCGAGCTTGGGGTTGTCCCCGGAATCTCCACTTCGCGCGCTTTGTTTTGAGCTTCCAACATAACCTCGAGGTTCGTCGCAGCCGTCTGCAGTTCGAACTCTAAGTTAGACACTCGAGAAGTGAAAAAGTTAAAGGGAATCAGCGCAAAAATAGCGATACCCAGACCGGCCGCGGTCGCGATCAGCGCCTCGGCGATACCGCCGGTCACCGCTTGCACCGCCAGTTCTTCGTTGCCGAGGAAGCTGAACGATTTCATCAGACCGGTGATCGTTCCCAACAGACCGAGCAACGGCGCCAGGGTGACCAGGGTGTCCATCACCACCAGGAACCGGCCCGCGCGTTTGATCTCGATGCCGGCGGCCACCTGCAAGGCGCCTTGGAGCGAAGCGTGCTGGTGATTCAAACCGTTCCAGATCATCCGCAAAACCGGGTCGCGCGAACCGCGGGACAATCTCGAGGCTTCCGCGATGTCTCCGCTCTCGATCGCGGTGAAGACTTTTTCGATCCGCTTGGGATCGCGGCGCATCCAGCGGAAGAGCCACCAGAAAACTCTTTCGAGCACGACCGCGATGGCCGTGATCGAGACCAGGAGGATGGGCCACATGATGGGACCGCCCTTGATGAAGTTATCCACGAGTTTGTTGCCCGTGTTGGGCTCCGCGTGCATGGGACCGGCGGCGGGGCTCGCGGCGGGCGAAGAAACTGCGGTCGTCGTTGCCGGCGAAATCGCGGCCGTGGCGGGCGTCAGGCCAACTGCCGGCGAAATCGCGGGGACGGCCGGAGTGGTTGCGACGGCCGGCGCGGTGGCAGCTGCCGCCGCTGGATTAGCCGGTGCCGTTACAGGTGGCGGTGGTGGCGGCGATACTTGGCCGAAAGAAGTCCACACGAGGGTGACGGAGCAGAGGCTGGCGATTAACAGTGTTTTCATAGGGTTGATTGGAAAGTTTCTTTCCCGGCTGGAAATTCCGATACTCATTCCGGTTCGTTTATCCTCAATGAGGCAAGGGAGAGTCCAGCAAAACTTTCGCGTTTCTCTTTTCGGCGTTTCAGATCCTGGCGGAGCCACAAAGTTATTTCGCATCATCCGCCCTCTTGGGATGTAGCTTAGGGCGAGGAAATTGCGGCTGGAAAGCAAAATTTTCGCGGCTCAGCCCGCGAGGCCCACAAAATTGCGCAGCGGCGGCCAATCGCCGATGCGTCCCTCGAGCTCATCGCCCGCGCGAATCGGACCCACTCCGGAAGGCGTGCCGGTCAGGATGAGGTCGCCCGGCAGGAGCGTGATCGATTGACTGGCGAAAGAAACAATCTCCGCCACGGAATAAATCATCTGGCTCGTGCGCGCTTGTTGTTTCACTTCGCCGTTCTGCCGGAGCGCGATCGGCAGATCTCCGATGTCGGCCTCCGTGTGAACGAATGGTCCCACGGGAGTGTAAGTGTCGAACGATTTGCAACGTCCGAATTGCTTTTCGGATTTCTGGAGGTCGCGATCGCTGATATCTTCGCCAATCGTGTAACCGAAAACGTGCTCGAGCGCGCGCTCGACGGCCACATTCTTGGCGGCCCGGCCGAGCACGACTCCCAACTCGACTTCGAAATCGGTTTGATGATCCGGAAACGCGATCTCGATCGTCCCGCAATGAGCAAGGAGGGAAGTGGGCGCCTTGAACCAAATCAGCGGGGTGCCAAGCGGCGTGCGCTGCATCTCTTCAATGTGGTCGGCGTAATTGAGGCCTACCGCGATGATTTTACTTGGGGCAACGGGCAGGCCGATCTGGAGATCGCGCAGCGGAACAACCTCGCTGCTGAATTCGAGGCCGAGCCAGTACGGTTGTGTCAGGACGTGGACGGCGCCACCGCGTAATTCACCGTAAACGAGGTCGCCGCTAAAAATAAAGCCGCCGAAAGTGCGCATCGGGATCAGGAGTCTCGCGCGGACGGACGCTGCGCGTCAAGGAGCGGCGGTTTACAAACCGCCGTGGATTTTGGTTCGGCGGTCTGGAGGCCGCCGCTCCTTGGTTTGCAGCAACGTCTTACTTCGGCCCGATCCCAACGAAATTACGGACCGTCTTCTGCTCCGAAATGGAGAATGGACCCCGTTCCCCGGCGAACCAGAAGCCGCTGGACGATCCGCCATCGAGATTGAGCGCGCGCTGCACTTTCAGGTCTGGCGCAATGCCCTGGGTCGCCAGGATTTTTGCCAGCTGCGCGAGCGTCACTCCGGAACAAAAGCCAAGTGCGGCGCGATCCGGCCCGCTGGTCAGAACAAAGGTGCGCCGGGCGGACCGGGTGTCGTTCAGACCGGGGACCGGCTGGCTGCGATCCACCAGAAACGGTCCGCATTGCAGCGCTTCCTTTGCCTTCCGGTTCGGCGAGTACTCGGCCACGCGAAGTAACTGGACGCGTCCACCGGAGACGACCAGCACACCGCTGAGCAAACGAGCTTTGCGCAGTGGAGCGATCAGTTTTCCGCCGCTGATGACCAATCCCACCGGTGCATCCGCCGGATCGAAGTAGCCTCCGTTTACCCCCGCCAGGCAATGTTCGCGGCGCATCGCGGCAGCGAGGCTGTCTTCCCCGGTTGGATTATCGACGACCCGCGCCGTCGCCGACTTGGTGGAGAACAGCGCGAGCTCGACGTTCGCTCGTCCGCCAGTCTCGCTCTCGGCCAGCACAATCCTCCGGTGCTCGACGCCGGCCGCGACCCCTTGTTCCGTCTCTGAAGCCGTGACGCTCCAGTCCGCGTGCGCGGTCCCCGCCAAAAACAGGACCAGCAAAAATCGTAAGCTAGCCACCGTGTTTTTTGAGGACTTCGTTGAAACGCGGGTTGTTTCGGAGCCAATCCCAATTCGGGAGGACTTTCAGGCTGGCGACCGTGACAAAGCTCGGACGGGAGAGGAGGCCATCGAGCAAATCGATGGCTTTATCGTGCTCACCCACGATGCAGTAAATTTCCGCGAGTTCTTCGGTAAGCTTCGGCCCGTCGAAAGCGTCGACACTCTCCGGCAGCATCTCGGTCCCGCGTTTTCCTTCCGCAATCGCGGCCTCCTTTTCTCCCAGCCACGCCAGAATCACGCCGAACTTCGAGTGACGCGCCGCCTCATTCGGGGCGTCATTCACATATTTTTCCGCGAAGCGTTTGGAGGTCAGCAACGCCTCACGCGCGCCCGCTTCGTCTCCCTGTAGTTTTTTGGCAATGCCGATCACCATGTACTTTAAAGGCAGCGCCTCGGGTTCTTTGGTCAGCAGGTCGTCACTAATGCTCTCCGCCGCCCGCATCGCTTCAGCGAACTTTCGTTCCAGCAAGAAGACTTGCACGGCCTGGCCTGCCATATGGCTTTTGGCCTGTTCCGGCGTCAGCTTCGAGGCGACGCGCAGGGCGATTTCCAAACTGCCTTTCTCCCCGATCGCGAGTTGCGCCTTGATGGACCAGAGGCTGAGCGAATCGGGATTCAGTTTCAGGGCGCGGTCGATAATCTTGTTCGCCGTCTCGAACTCCCTCAGCACTTCATAATTCAGTGCCAGATTTTGCAGGGGCCACGGATCGTTCGGGCTCAAGGTGGTCGCCTTCTCGAGATTGGCGTTCGATTCCTTCCATTTACCCTGCCGCCGCTGGATGGCGCCGATGGCGAGATAGACTTCCGCGTCGTTCGGCAAACCGTGTTGAGCGATGGCGAATTCCTTCATCGCATTCTCGTAATCGCGATCGCCGTAATAATAAGAAAACCCGAGGGCGAGATGACCCTCCGCGCAATCCGGCTGGAGCTGGATGGCGCGTTCCGCGAGGGAACGCGCTTTCTCGCGGCGCGCCTGCGCCGGATCATTGGTGCGGTAAATCCAGCTTTCGAGCCGGGAAAGCTGCGCCGCCGCTAGGGCAAATTTGGGGTCGAGCTGCAGCGCGCGCTCATAAAGCTGCTCGGCCTGCAAAAGCTTGTCAGAATCCTCGACCTGCCGGTGCAGGGTGAGCGCTTGCACGAAGGCGAGATAAGCCTCGCCGTTTTCCGTGGGCTTGCGCGTCATCTGCGCTTTCTCGCCGGGCGAAAGTTTGGCCCGCAGCTCGTGCGCGATCTTTTGCGCGAGGTCGGTCTGGATGGCGAAGACGTCCGTCAGATCGCGGTCGTAATCCTGCGCCCAGATATGCTCGTCGTTCCGCGCGTCGATCAACTGGACATTGACCCGGACCCGGTTGCCGGCTTTGCGCACGCTCCCTTCCAGAATGGTGGAAACGCCGAGCGCCTTTCCTATTTCGCGCACGTTCTTCTCTTTGCCGCGGTAACCCATAACCGACGTGCGCGAGATTACCTTCAGGTCGCTGATCTTCGACAGGTTCGTCAGGATGTCGTCCTGGATGCCATCGGCAAAAAAAGCATTCTCCTTGTCGTCGCTGAAATTCTCGAACGGCAGCACCGCGATCGATTTGTCGATCTTCCTGGCGGAAGCGCGGGGCAGGAGGAAAACCCCCGCCGCGACCGAGACGATGATGCCTACGGCCAGAAGGGCGATTACATTCCGCTTTCGGCGCGGCGCGGAAGGCGGCGTGGGGGTCGTGCGAATACCTTCCGGCGTTACCTCCAGGGCCCAGGCGAGGATGAGCGAAATCGGAAAGCCGATGAGCAGGAGAACAATGACCAGGCGCAAAGCCCAGCTCGGCAGCTCCCAGGCCGGAAATATGGCCGACGCGATCTGGATGGCGCCGCCCGCCACCACGATATAAGCGACGGCGACGCGGTAGACTTTGCGTCGCTTAATCTCCTCGAAGAACCCGGCCATACCCGTTAATAACAAACGTCCACAGCATCTCAGACAAGATTCTTCGCCCGGCGTTGCGGGATTGTTGCTGTTGCAAGCTCGCCCGGTGCGCTGAATCAAAAAACGCGCGGACAAGGGATGTCCGCGGGCCGCACAGGCACCATGCCTGTGTTCCGGCGGCTCTTCCTGGCCGTGCAAGGGCGTGCCAGGCGCTATCGCTTACCACTGAATTTCGCGAGCATTCGCTGAAAGCGCGCGTCGCCGCGCAGCGGATCCCAGACGGGGTCCAGCCGGAGCTCGTGAATGGTAACCCCGGACGGCGTTTGCAAGGAACGATCCAGCAGGGCGAGAGCCGCATCAATGTCCCCGCACATCATGCTGATGCGCCCGCGCGTGATCGTCAGGATCGGGCCATCGAAGGCGTCCTTGTGTTCGGGCAGCAATTCCACCGCGCGTCTTCCTTCGGCCTTTGCCTCTTCACAGCGGCCGAGCCCGGCGTAAATCAAGCCCAGCAACGCGTGGCGCGGACCGTCCTCCGGACTTTCGCGGACCGCTTCTTCCGCTCGCTCGCGCGCCTCCTCGTAGCTGGCTTTGGCTTTTGCTTCGTCCTTCTTCTGCGCGTAAACCGTCGCCAGGAGAAAAGACTTCGAGAGCGGAGCGCTGGTTTCGCCGCGGGATTTTTCCGCGGGGCTGCGCTCCAGGATGCCGATGAGCTCATCGAACTTCCGCTCGTACATTTTCAAGTTGTAGCGCGCCAGGGTGATCGTCCCATTGGGGTCGACGTTTTCCGGCCAGGTGGCGAGCAACTGTTGCATCGGACGCAGGTCGCCTTTCGCATAGAAATCCACCCGCGCGCGCAGCTCGCGGATGGTGAAGGTGTCCGGCGCAGCCTGGATGGCACGATCGAAGATTTTCGCGGCCGTGGCGTAGTCGCGGGTGGCGAAATGATTCATTCCCATGTTTTCGAGCAGGATGGCGTCTTTCGGGTCGAGCGAGACGGCCTTCTCATAGTTCGCGCTCGATTCGTCCCATTTTCCCTGGCGCCGCTGGATCGCCGCCATGGCGCGGAAGACGCCGGCCTCATTCGGCAAACCGCGGCGCGCAATCGCAAACTCTTTCAGCGCCCGTTCGTAATCGCGATCCACATAGTAATGCACGTACCCCAGCGCCAGATGGGTCTCGGATAGATCGGGCTGGAGACGCGCCGCTTCGCTGGCCGCCGTCCGTGCCTTCTGCGCGCGGGCGGCCACCGGTTCGATGGCGTAATAGCTCCAACTTTCCACATGCGCCAGGCGCGCGTGCGCCAGCGCGAAGGCGGGATCGAGCTGGATCGCTTTTTCGTAGAGCGCCTCCACGCGGGCCAGGTCGTCATGGTGGCGGTCCGGCCGGCCGAAGATTTCGCGCGCCTGGAGATAAAGCAGATAGGCCTCGCCGTTCTCGGTGGGTTTCTTCACGATCCGCTGTTGTTCGTCGGAGGAAAGGGTGGCCTTCAGGGCGGAGGCGATTTCCTGCGCCAGCTCACTCTGGATCGCGAACACATCCGTCAATTCACGATCGTAGACCTGCGCCCATAAATGCTTGTCGGTGGCGGCGTCGATCAATTGCACGTTGATGCGCACGCGCTTTCCCTCGCGCCGCACGCTTCCCTCCAGAATGGTGGCCACGTTGAGCGCCTTGCCGATCTCGCGAAGGTTCGGCGTCTGCCCGCGGTACGGCATCACCGACGTGCGCGAGATCACCCTGAGGGCGCCGATCTTGGCGAGGTTGGTCAGGACATCATCCTGGATCCCGTCGGCGAAGAACGCATTGGCCGGGTCGTCGCTGAAGTTCGCGAAAGGGAGAACGGCGATCGATTTGTCCGGTCTTCGGGCCGGGACGCGCGAGAAGACGAAGTAACCGATCAACGCGGAAACGAGCAGCCCGATGAGGGCGAGCGCGAAGATGTTTCTGCGGCGGCTGGGCAAAGCGGGTGGGCATTCGGCGCCGGCCGGGGCATCGGGAGTGACCTTGATCCCACCTGAACCAACATCGAAAGCCCACGCCAGAATGAGGGCGATCGGAAATCCCGCAAGGACGAGGATAATCACCAGCCGCGCGGTCCAGACCGGCAGGGCCAGCGCCGGAAATACCGTGGTGGCGAACTGAATAATCAGCCATCCGGCGACGCTATAGCCCGCGGCCACGCGCCAGACCTTGCGCCGTCGCAACTCACAAAAAAATCCGTAGAGACGAGTGGAATGAAATGAGTTTCCCAAGGGCAGCGCGTATTAGATCGGAATCACTTTACACAGCGCCGCGAAATCTTCGAATTCAGCAATCGCTCAATCTTCTCCCGCAGAGGACCGGGACACCGAGTGCGTTTGTAAAGCGCGGCTCGCGAACGGGCTGACCTGGGCGGAAACGTTCCGGTCCCGAATTGAAACGCGATTACGCCCAACGCGTAATCATCTTCCCTGGTTCCGGCCCGGCGGGAGAATTTTCCGGAATCCGATGGCGAAGCGTAATCCGGCGAACCCCATGGCAGCAAATCGGTTTGATCGAGGCGGCATGCGCCCTCGAAATCAATCAGTCGCACAGTCCCGCGATGCAAAAAAATGTGGGACGGCTTGCAATCGCGCCAGGTCCAGCCAGCCGTGTGCATCCTGGAGAGGGTTGGCTCCAATTGTTTCAGAATCTTCTCGGCCCGACGCCAGGAAGGCCGTGGTGGTTGCACTCGCTTTGCGGCGAGCAGCGGACGTCCAGTAATCCGTTCGAGGACAAGATAGCGATTGCCGTTCTTGCAGAACTCTCGGAAAACCTCGGGGGCGGGAAGGCCTGCTTTGCGCAATTTGCGCAGGACGTGGGCTTCGTGCCTGACGAGCGCATAGCCGTCTCGGCCGTCCCAGTTTGTTTCGCCGTGCCGCCGTCCTTCTTTAATTATCACCCGGCGCACCGGCAGCACGGAAAGGTCGAGTGCTTCGTAAACGCCTCCTTTCCCGCGCTGCGCTTTCGCTTTGAAGACAAGAAGGCCGCGGCTGATCAGTCCGCGCCATGGCGAATTGTCCGCGCGCGATTTCTGAAAGGGGTCTTCCAGCCAGCGCGGAACGGCCTGGCCCGGCGCGCATTTGTCCCGGCGGCCTCTTCCTTTTGGATCTTGGATGAATCCGGCCGGGCCTTCGACCGAACGGCGCAACGCGCCATATCGGTAATAGACCAGGCTCTCCCTCCGGTATTGCGCGTCGAACGGGATACGCGGACCGGACAGTCCATGGGTGGCGCGGTGAAGTTCGTGTGCCAGCTTCAGGGCTTCATCAGTCGAGCGAGGATAAATGGTCAGAAATTTCCCAATCTGTGAAAAATCATCGAGGCCGGAATTTAGCGCCTTCAGCAGTTCCAGCCGGCAAGGAACTTTAAAAAGGGCGTCGTACCTGCGCAGGATCGGCTGGGCCCGCGCGAAGACTTCCGCGGCAGCGAGGATGGTGGCCGTTATGTGAAGCTTCCAGCCTTGCGCCGGGTCGTCTCCCCGGGCAGGCCGGGAATAGGACCAATTCCCGTCGGAGAGCGGCAGGTGTTTTATCCGGGCGAGCCAACGCAGCGACGGCCTGCGCACGATCTCAGAAATCGAGACCCACCTATTTGAATACCTGGGGGGCGGTCTGCCTGGCTGTGACAATAACCAGCAAGCCGGAATCGGTGCATCTCCTCATGCTACCCCATTGGGACTCGTGGATGCCAAGATTCGCCAGCTCGTCGTCAGTTGGTTCATAGTACGACTCGACACACTCAATGGCCTTCCCATCACCCATATTGGCCAGCTTTAATTGGTTCGCGAAGAATTCGGCAAATTTTTCTTCATTTTCTTCAAGTTTTTTCACCAGTTCCCAGAGGGTGAGCTTTCGGCCTTCGTTTGGACATCTATGAGGTTCAGGCGCTGCTGCGTCTTGTTTTTCGTATGGAGTCATAATTATTTATCTTTGGGGCGATTATGAGGACTTGTTTTACCCAGGAACAAGCCTCTATTTTGGTACCTGCGAAAGCTGCCGGCGTGGAGCCAATCGGGCCAGGACTTCGCCGAAGCGTGGGTCCGATCGGACGGGATCGAGCCGCGGATCGACCCTGATCCAGATCACATCCACCGAGCGTTGCTCAATTGCTTTTTCGAGCCAGCGAAGGGCGCCATCCGGATCGCGCCAGACCGCGCAAATAGTAGCCATGTCATAGGGCGAAAATGGCTCCGCCTGCGAGGTCACTTCGTTTACAATTCGGTCGGACTCGGCTTTGTTTCCAGCCACCGCGTAGGCGTAGGCCAGTTCCAACTTTGCCCAGCCACTTCCATTCGAGAGGAGCACATACTTTTTCGCAGCTTCGATCCCTTCCGGATACTGTTTGGTATGGAGATAGGCCTGCGCCAAAATGGAGAAGGCCTGGCTAAAATTCGGTTCGAGATCAATCGCCTTAAGGCAGGGAGCGATTCCGTCGCGAAAACGATGCGCGGCGGAAAGGATCTTCCCTCTGGATGTTAGAATGACCGGAGATAAGGGATCAAGTTTCTCAGCGGCGCCATTTTCCTTGAGCGCCTCCTCGAAGCGGCCAATCTGCGCGAGATGTCGCGCGTACCAATGATGGGCAAATTCACTGTTCGAATTTAGTTCGAGCGCCTTCCGAAAGTCGGCCTCGGCGGCTGGCCAGTTCCAGTCGAAATCTGCCAGGAGCGTCGCACGGGAAATGTAGCCCTCCGCCAAGTTCTCGTCGATCCCAAGAGTGATTGAAACCTCCGACCACGCCTTGGTGGAGGCCTCATCGGGAGAGAGGGCGCCTGCCTTGCCAAGTAAAATGTAGGAATCGGCGATTCCCGCGTGTCCCAGCGCGAAGCGAGGATCTTTCGCTACCGCTTTCTCGAAAAGGCCGCGTCCCTTTTGAATCGAATCGGGCGTGCGCTTATTGAGCAAATAGCGTCCACGCAGATACAGATCGTACGCTTCCGAATCTTGGGTGAGAGGCTTTGCCAGTTGCTCGGTCTCGGCCAGGCGCAGCTCGATTTGGAGCGCGCTTGCCACTTTTTTTGCCACGTCGCTTTGTAAGGAGAGAAGGTCCTTCTCCGTGGAATAATACGTTTCCGACCAGAGATGAAAGCCGTTGGCGACATCAATGAGGCGCGCCACCACCCGCACTTTGTCCGTGCCACGATTCACGCTCCCCTCGAGCATGTGACTAACCTGGAGTTGCCGCCCAACCTCACGCACATCCATGTCTTTGTTCTTGAAAGAAAAGGCGGTGGTGCGTGCGACGACGAATAGACCGTGAACGTGCGCGAGCGAGTTGATGATTTGCTCGGTGATCCCGTCGCTGAAATAGTCCTGATCCCTCGTCTGGCTCAGATCGATGAAGGGAAGGATCGCGATGCTTCTCTGGCGGCTGTTTTCCTTCCAGGCACGCGTGCCCGGGCGATAATACTGAAACGCCATGATCGCTATGACGGCCAGGAGCACGCCAATGATGACGAAGTCGAGCGTGCGTCCGGAGCTGCGCGTAACCGGTTTGCTCGGATCGATTTCATCCGTGCGCTGCAATCCTTCGGGCGTCAATTCATAGGCCCAAGCCAGAACGAGGGCGACCGGGAGACCGAGCAGCAGCAGGAACACCACCATCCGGGTCGCCCAGTTCGGGATCTCGAACACTGGAAAAGTCTGGGTCGCGATCTGGATGAGCAACCAGCTCACCACGCAATAAGCTATCCCTACCTTGTAGACATTCCGCCGTTGGAGCTCGGCGAAGAATTTTTTGAAATCCACGGTGTTTTTCCGCGACTGACGAAATTGAGTCCTACCAGCGCTCATTTCCTCTGACGAGGAAAATAAGCCTCTGGTCAGCCCGGTCGTTCTAGCTCCTTCGGTGGCGTGGGGCAGTTTCAATTTGTGTCCTGTTGTAACTACGGAAACGCGCCGGCGAAGTGGCGCTAAATTTTGCCCGCCGAACAACCAGGGCAGGACCGGTCCCCCAAAAGCGCACAACGATTCCCCCGCGATAAGCAGGCTACGCCGGTGCTATTTTGCCCCAGTGGCAAAAACAGTCTGGAAATGCGGGCTCTGCTTTTCCCGCGAGACCACCGTCACTTCGATATTCTTGAACCCCGCCGTTTCGAGAAATTGATGGAGCTGCACTTCGCTGAAGCCGAGCCAGTGGTCGGCGTAAAGCTCCCGGGCGCGCTCGAAGCGGTGGCTGAGCAGATCCAGGATCACGATCCTTCCGCCCTTTCGCAACATGCGATAAGCGCTCGCGATGGCGCGTTCCGGATGGATGGCGTGATGCAGCGCCTGGCTCAGGATCGCAAGATCGATGCTGCCTTTGGTGATCGGCGGATCTTCGATATCGCCTAGGCGATATTCCAGGTTGGCGAAGCCGTGTTGTTTCGCGAGTTTCGAGCCGAACTCGACCATCTTCGGCGAGTTATCGACCGCGATGACCTTGCGCGCGGTCTTGGCCAGCAGTTGGGCGAGCGTCCCTTCGCCCGCGCCGAGGTCCGCTACGGTTAAGGCGGGGAGCAAGCTGATCACAGTGTGAGCGAGCGCCTGCCAGGATCGGCCCGGGACATAGCTCCGGCCGAATTTTCCCGCCAGCTCGTCGAAATACTCCCGCGCCTTATCTCGGCGTTTGCGGAGCGCGAGCTGCAACGCCGTCCGGTCACGCGCCGTTTCCGGCATTTCGCGGGCGAGCACGCGGGTGAGCTCGTTCACCTTCGCGCGCGCGGGATTGCGCTCGTCCTTCTCCGTCAGCCCATAGTAGACATTTTTCCCGGCGCGGCGGTCTTCCACCACTCCCGCGCGCTTCAATTGCGCGAGATGACTCGAAATGCGCGATTGCCCCATGCCGAGAATTTCCTGCAACTCCGCGACCGAAAGCTCTTCTTCTTCCAGGAGCAGGAGCAGGCGGAGCCGGGTCGGGTCGGCGAGCAGGCGAAGAAAATTAATGGTTGACGCCATTTTACACCTCCACGATATATCGACGTATCATGATTGGTCAATATGTTGACGTCGTGAAAAGGTTGAAGGGTTGAAGCGTTCAAGCGGTTTCTCTCTTCAACACTGCAACTCTTTAACCCTTCAACGCTCCAAATCCCATGCTTCGTCGTTTCATTTTTGCTTCCGAGTCCGTCGGCGAAGGTCATCCGGATAAAGTTTGCGACACCATTTCCGACGCCGTCCTGGACGCCTGCCTTCGCCAGGATCGCAAGAGCCGCGTGGCCTGTGAGACCTACGCCAAGAGCAACGTCGTCGTCGTCGGCGGCGAGATCACCATCCCCAATTTGCCGAAGGGCAAGCACCTGGAAGACGTCATTCCCATCAACCAGATCGTGCGCGATACCGTGCGCGACATCGGTTACGTCCATGACGACGACGTGTTTCACGCGAAGAAGATTTTCGTTAACACCGTCATCACCGATCAGTCGCACGACATCTCCCAAGGCGTCGATGCGAAGAAGGCGAAGGGTAAACAGACATCGGAGCAAGGTGCTGGTGATCAAGGACTTATGTTCGGATTCGCCTGTGACGATACGCCGGAGTTGATGCCGGCGCCGATCATGTTTGCCCACCGGCTGGGCCGCGAGCTCACCCGGATCCGCAAGAGCGGCAAGGCGGAATGGCTGCGGCCCGACGCCAAGTCGCAGGTCTCCGTCATTTACGAAAACGGGAAGCCTGTCGGTATTTCCAACGTCGTGATTTCGACGCAGCACACCGAAGAGAAGGAGCACGCCGAGATCGAAAAATTCTGCATCGAAAAAATCATCCGCAAGATGCTGCCGAAATCGATGGTCAACGGCACCACCCAGTTTCTTATCAATCCGACCGGCCGTTTCGTTATCGGCGGACCGCAAGGCGACACCGGCCTGACCGGCCGCAAGATCATCGTCGACAGCTATGGCGGCTGGGGCCGGCACGGCGGTGGGGCCTTTTCCGGCAAGGACCCGAGCAAAGTCGATCGCAGCGCCGCTTACATGGGACGCTGGGTGGCGAAGAACGTGGTCGCCGCCGGCCTCGCCACCCGATGCGAGATTCAGTTCGCCTACGCCATCGGCTATCCCGATCCGGTCAGCATGAATATCAACACCTTCGGCACGAACACCGTGTCCGAGGAAGCGATCGAGCGTGCGGTAAATCGCACCTTTTCCTTTAAGCCGGCCGAAATCATCCAGCAGCTCGATCTGCTCCGTCCGATTTACAGCAAGACCACGAACTACGGCCACTTCGGCAAAGACGATCCGGAAATCACCTGGGAAAAAACGGACAAAGCCAGCGCGCTCAAGCGCGCTGCGCGGTAGGTTTCAGGGTTCAGGTTTCAGATATGGCATTTCAGTCGTTTGAAGATCTCGAAGTTTGGCAGCGCGGTTGTCGACTCGCAGCGGAAGTGTTCAAGACATTCGCCACTTGCCGCCACTTCACCATGCAGGATCAAGTGCAGCGGGCTGCGCTTTCGGTGCCGTCGAATATTGCCGAAGGTTATGAGCGCAACAGCAACAAAGAATTTGTTCGATTTCTAAACATCGCAAAAGGCTCGTGCGGCGAACTCCGAACGCAGCTTTATATCTCGCGGAAACTCGATTTCATAAAAAAAGCGGAATTCGACCACTTGATCAGTGAATCGAAAGAAATATCGGCCATGCTCATGGCCTTTCGCGCGCCGTTTCGAAACGCGCCATCGATAAACCGACTCGGCGCCTTCGTTCTGAACCCCTGAACCCCTGAACCCCGAAACCTGAACCCTTCACTTTATGAACACAAAAACCATCACTGAAACAAAAGCCAACGACTACAAAGTAGCCGACATCACTCTCGCCGATTGGGGACGCAAAGAGATCTCGATCGCGGAAAAGGAAATGCCGGGCCTGATGGCGATCCGCGAAAAATACGCGCCCGGCAAACCGCTGGCGGGCGTGCGCGTGACCGGATCGCTCCACATGACGATCCAGACCGCCGTTCTGATCGAAACGCTGGTGGCGCTCGGGGCCGACGTGCGCTGGGCGAGTTGCAACATTTTCTCGACCCAGGACCATGCGGCCGCCGCCATCGCGAAAACAGGCGTGCCGGTCTTCGCGTGGAAAGGCGAGAGCCTCGAGGAATATTGGTGGTGCACCAACCAGGCCATTTCGTTCCCGGACGGCAAGGGTCCCCAGCTCGTGGTGGATGACGGTGGCGACGTGACGCTTTTCATTCACAAAGGTTACGAGCTGGAAGAAGGCGGCGATTGGGTGAAATCGCCCTCTTCCAATAAGGAGGAGCAAGTCATCAAGGATCTCTTGCAGGAAGTGCAGCGCGAGAATCCCTATCGCTGGCACGAGATGGTCAAGGAATGGCGCGGCGTTTCTGAAGAAACGACGACCGGCGTGCATCGCCTTTATAAAATGCAGCAGCTCAATCAGCTGCTGGTTCCGGCGATCAACGTCAACGACTCTGTTACCAAGTCGAAGTTCGATAATCTTTACGGCTGCCGCCATTCACTTGTCGACGGCTTGAACCGCGCGCTCGATGTCATGATCGCCGGCAAAGTCGCCGTCATTTGCGGCTACGGCGATGTCGGCAAGGGCTGCGCGCAATCATTGCGCGGCCAGGGCGCCCGCGTCGTCATCACCGAGATCGATCCGATCAACGCGCTCCAGGCGGCAATGGAAGGCTACGAAGTCACGACCATTGAGGACACGCTCGGCCGCGCCGACATTTACATCAGCACGACCGGGAACGTCGACATCATCACCCTCGAACACATGGAGCGGATGAAAGATCAGGCGATCGTTTGCAACATCGGCCATTTCGACAACGAGATTCAGGTCGATCCGCTCAACGCCCGAAAAGACATCAGGCGCACCAACATCAAACCGCAGGTGGACAAGTACACGTTCCCAGACGGCCACGAGATTTTCATGCTCGCGGAAGGGCGGCTGGTGAACCTCGGTTGCGCTACGGGTCACCCCAGCTTCGTCATGTCGAACTCGTTCTCGAACCAGGTGCTCGCACAACTCGATCTCTGGAAGAACCGGGATACTTATAAGATCGGTGTTTACGTCCTGTCGAAAGCGCTCGACGAAGAAGTCGCGCGCCTGCACCTGCAAAAGATTGGCGTGAAACTGACCAAGCTGACAACGAAGCAAGCCGAGTATCTCGGTGTGCCGATTGAAGGCCCGTACAAGTCAGAGCATTACCGTTACTAAGGACGGTAATGGAGGGACGGGCGCTGTCCCGTCCCTGGATAGATGGGACGACACGGCGGTCGTCCCTCCAAGGTGAAATTCGGACGCGGCAGCGTGGCGTTCCACCGAACCCTGGCGTTCCGGCTACTTCTCTTTCTTTTTGAAGCTGTAATCAGCCAGTTCCCAGCCGTACTTGATCTGCCCGCCGTCCGTCTCGGATTTAACCAGGCCGACGCCATCGGCATACCAGGTCGTCCGGGTCAGGGGCGCTGCTCCGACGATTCGACTCACCACCTTCATCGCGCGGAACTTGCCCGCCAGGACCGTAACCTCTTCGAAATCGACGACCTGATGGTTCTCGTCGATGTCCGTTTGGGTGTAGTCCTTGCCTTTCCACGACCACTTCGAGCCGGCGATGAGAGGGTTTTGCAGAAACTGTTTTGCGGGTTCGTATTTTATCTCAAGCCCCTCGTGCTCCGGATAACGCTCCAAGTGCATCAGCACCCATCCGTTGGCCTTGGAGAACACCGTCTGGACTATCACGCCCGCCCGCTTTTCCACCAGGTAGCGGGTCGTCCCGTCACTCTGCTTTTCCTCGCTGAGGACTTTAAAGCTGTGTTCGGTGTCGCCGTCCTTGCTGCGATAACTCCAGGAATCGCCCACGCGCAGTGGGAAATAGTCGGGAGCCGGCGCTTCGGACTTCTGCGCGGCCGCGCTCAGGGTCAGGAGCCAAAGCGCAAGTGCGGTGGCGGTGAGTGGGCGAAATTTGTTCATCGTTAAGTTTTAACTTTCGGGAGTTCGCTTTGGGTCAGGCGCGACATTTACCCTTCTTTCTTTCAGGCGAAAGAGCCAAATAAAGAGAAGCGTGATGGCCGCGGCGATCGCGGTCGAAGCCAGGACATCGCTGCACCAGTGATCGTTGACGCCGACTCGGGCGACGGAAATGAAGAGCGGGATGATCAGGAGCGGGATGCGATAGCGCGGGAAAAGGAACGCGAGCGGGAAAAACAGGCCCCAGAAATGCGCGGCGTGGCCCGATGGGAAGGAGCTGCCGCGGTCGCCAAAAAAGTTCCAGTCCCAGTTGCCTGCTTCAATGACTTCGAAAGGGCGTAGCCGATTGAAGACATTCTTCAGCGTCCCGGCCGTGATGCGGGTCACAAATTGCGCGCAGCCGATGAACAACAGCATCCACGCGGCCGATCGGGTCGATTTCCAGGCGAAGAGGATGAGGCCCGCGGCCAGCAGCGTATAGGAGAGCGCAAATCTGGCGATCGGGAAGCCGGAAATCACCTCCAGGAACGCGGTGCCTTGCCGCAAGACGACAGATGATTCTCCTCCCACGCTGTGCGCGAAGGCGGCGATCGGTCGATCGAAAAAGAAAATGCTCAGGAGCGTGAGCACGATACTCACGGCGATGCTGTAAACGATTAGACGCCGATTCATTGCTTGGGGCTCAACAGATTCTTGGACATCCGCACTACTGGCAAGCTCAACCCGTTCACGAGCGGCACTTCGTAGCGCTCACCGGTTTCGTAGTCGAACGCTCGATAAAAGGGCACGCCGGGCAAAGTCGCGACCAGTTCGATCGAGCGAAAACGCCCGGCGCGAATGGCATCTTCGCACGCGAAAAGAATCGCGCGCCCGAGGCCGCGGCGAAGTAGGTCTTGTCCTGAATCAACTGCCGATCGACGCCGAAGACGGACCCAAGCGCCCCGTCCATTTGCGCGGCGGAGTAGTGGGCCGATTGCAGCTCGCGGACGGAACGTTCGATCAATGTTTCAAGCGCTGGAATGTCGGCCTCGTTTGCGAGCCGGAGTGGCCAATGCATGCGTGATCGTTACAAGAGTTACATCGGCCCCATCCCAACGAATTGTAACGTTGTAACCATTCCTACTCGCGGCGGGCGATGATTTCGAGAAACGTCGGCGTCGTAAACCACGAGCCCGGGTTTGCCTCCGCTTCCTTAAACTCGCGCAGAACATCGGCGGCCCACTCCGGTGTGACGCGGCCCAGTTCCCGCAAACGCTCGAGATTGATTTCGATGAAGCTGGCCGGCCATTGCCAGGTGTAATCGCGCGGCGACACCGTGCGCACCTGCGGCCGGATTTCGACCACCTGCAGGCCCTCCGCCGCCAGCAACCGTGGCAGCTCGCGCGCCACGTTCGGCTCGCCGCCCGACGCACGCCAGCTCGCCATCACCTCGAACATGAAGCTCTCCAGCGCGGGTTTGACCGGCATGACGCGAAACGTTTCGTAGTCGCTGTATTCGTGAAAGATTGCGACCCCGCCTGGCCGCAACGCTCCGGCGATGTTCTTGATCAGTTTTTTCGGTGACGAAACGAAGCACGCCACCCAACGACACCACGCCGCGTCGAACTGCAAGTCCCCCAGCGTGTGCTCCGTCAGATCGGCTTCGCGGAATTCTACGTTGGTGAGTCCGAGATTCTGACACCGCGCCCGCGCCACCTGGAGAAACCGCGCCGAGCGTTCGATCGCCAGCACGGCGCCGGCCGGCCCGACGATTTCGGCCAGATCAGCCGTCGCGTAGCCCGGGCCCGCGCCCGCATCGAGCACGCGCCAGCCATGCGTGATGCCCACGCGCTGCCAGCATTCGGTCACGACTGGTCGCCAGACTCGATGCTGCAACCCGAGGCGGGCGACTTCCTCGTCGTGCGTGCCCAGGACGTATTCCGCGTCGCTTTTTTCAGTCACGGGGCAACTCACGCGTCGGCGAGCGCCAAAAACAAGGACGGAATTCCGGCAGCGAATTTGGGAGGGGGTGAGGGGTTGAAGCGTTGAAGCGTTGAAGCGTTGAAGCGTTGATGCGTTACAAGGCAACGTCAGCAAGCCGCTTCAACGCTGTAACGGCTCCAACCTCACCCCACGTCGCGCGCGTACCAATCGACCTTGCGCGTCACGTACATGACCAGCGCCAGCACGGCAAACAGCGCGATCGTTCCCATGAGAAGCGCGTAATCCTGCTGCCGCAGCGTAATGTAGAGAAACGTGTAAACGCCAAGGAGCCCGCCGCCGATCATCAGCGTGCGCATTCCGCCCCCGAGAAAATGACTGCAATACCAGGTGATCAGACCGGTCGCCGCGATCGCGGCAATCAAATAGGACAAGCTGAACCCGATAAATTCCGAAGCGGAAAGCAGCGCGAGGTAGAAGAGACAGAGCGCGGCGCCGACCATCAGATATTGCAACGGATGGATTTTTTGGCGCGCGGTCACTTCGAAAAGGAAGAAGGTCGTGAAGACGAGAACGAAGAAGAGCACGCCGTATTTGATCGAGCGTTCGACGTAGCGATAGGCATCAAGGACATCGAGAAACTGCGTTCCGAAAAGCGAGGCCGTCACCGAGGCCGCTGTGAAACGTTCGTTTCCGGTCCGGCTCGTCCAGCGCTGCGGATAATCGCGACCATAATAGGAAACTCTCCAGGTAGCATTGAAACCATCCGGCCGGACCGAGCGGTCCGCCGGCAGGAAAGCGCCGCGAAAACCGGGGTCGGGCCAGTTTGATTTCAGCGACACCTTGTTTTGCATTCCGAACGGCGCGAAGAAAATCCCGCCGCTGCCGTTGATATCGAGCGCGATGGAGAAGGCGCTCTCCGCGACAATGGGCTGGTCGCTCGCGAGCGGCGCGGTGATCCCGGTGGTATAGCCCGGCAGTTGCGAGCCCGGTTGGAGCGGCCGTTTCGTTCCGTTCCAATCGAGCACCAGGCTCTCGCGCGTGCCGCGCAGATCGCTTACCGCCAGCGTGACCGCGGCGTCTTTCCAAAGAACATCTTTCGGATCGATTTTGAGCGCGGCAAAATCCGGCGGCGCAAAGCGTCCCGAGATCGTGATCTGCCCGCGAAAAACCGCCGCGTCGTAAATCCCCCGGTGAAGCATTTGCGTCTGGATGTCGCCGGAAATTTCGAGAGCGTCCGGCAGGAAATAGGCGATCGCCACGGTCGTTTCCTCCACCTCCCGCGACTCAACCCGGCCATCCGGCAAAGTCACCGCGCGGACGACTTTGCCATGAAACTGATACGGAACGCAGAGGACCGGTCCGATGATGTTCTGGTCCTTGCCCCATGACGCGGTGATGTCGCTCACGGCTTCATTCCTGCGCATGAGGCGATCGCTCAGGACGCCCTCGATCATGGCCAGCGGAATCAACAAAAGCAAAATGAGCGCGCCCACGCCGGCGAGCTTGAGAATTGTGCTATGCCGCCGGGTAAAGGACGGCTGCGATTTTGGGAGCGGTGGAGGCGCTTCAGGCATGGGACGAAATTGATGGATTGGGAGAGTGCGTCAAAGTGGAAACACGAATCAAAATGTCTGATTTGCGAAAGTCATGAAATCACCACTGTGCCCGAGGCGATCAGGCAGCCCACGCTGGCTTCATCGATTGGTTAGGCCTCGGGTTCGTGACAAACCGCTTCGATGTTGTGCCCGTCCGGACCAATGACGAAAGCTGCATAGTAGTTCGCGTGGTATTCCGGGCACAGACCGGGTGCACCATGGTCTTTGCCACCCGCCTCGAGAGCCGCGCGATAGAAAGCTTCGACTTGCTGGCGATTCTCGGCCGTGAACGCCAGGTGAAGAGGCGCCGGCTTCTCCTCGGTTTGGTGCAGGCACAATGAAGCCTTACCCTCTGGTGGACTAAGCTCGACCCCGTACGTCGGCGGCCCCTCCGCGACCACAACTACGCCGAGCGGTTCGAGGGCCTTGAGGAAGAACGCTTTGCTCGCGGCATAGTCGCTGACTCCGAATTTGACGTGGTCAAACATGAGTTTTCCTGAAGTGTGTGGGGCTGCACGAGGCGCAACTACAATTAGACGAATGTTCGCAATCAAAGGCGAACACTTTCGCGCCCTGGGGGGCTTCGGATACCCAGCTCCGGCTGGCTGACGAGGTGAGTGTTCCGGGCTCGCGATGTTTTATTTTGCGGCTACGCCGAACATCTTTAACATCGAGCGCGGAGCGCTCGATCCACCGGCGGTTATGGTGCCCTGCCGCGGGTGTAGCGATTATCTGTCGTCCAAAATTAATGAAACCCCGCAAAGCTGCCGTCATTTTCATTTTCATCACGGTGACGCTGGACATGCTGGCGCTCGGGTTGATCGCGCCGGTTTTGCCGACGCTGGTGCTCGATTTTCTCGGCGGCAACGCGCCGAGCGCGGCGAAAATGTTCGGCATCTTTGGGACGGTTTGGGCCTTGATGCAGTTCGTCTTTTCGCCGGTGCTCGGCGTGTTGTCGGACCGTTTTGGGCGGCGGCCGGTCATCCTTTTTTCGAATCTGGGCCTCGGGCTCGATTACATCGTAATGGCACTCGCGCCGACGCTCGGCTGGCTCTTTCTCGGGCGGGTTATCTCTGGAATTACCGCCGCAAGTATCTCAACAGGAACGGCTTATGTATCAGATGTTGTTCCTCCGGAAAAGCGCGCGGGCGCGTTCGGCATGATTGGCGCGGCGTTCGGGGTCGGCTTTGTTCTGGGACCGGCGCTCGGCGGTCTGCTCGGAAATTCTGATCCACGGCTGCCATTTTGGGTGGCGGGTGGTTTGAGCCTGGCCAATGCAATCTACGGATATTTTGTTTTGCCGGAATCTCTGCCACCGGAGAAACGCCAAGCCTTCACCTTGCGGCGGGCGAACCCGGTGGGCGCGCTCGTGCTCCTGCGTTCGCATCCGGAATTATCCCGGCTCGCCATTATCCAGTTCATCGGCTACGTCGCGCACGAAGTCTTCAACGTCTGGGCGCTCTACACGATTTTTCGTTACGCCTGGAATGAAGGAATGATCGGGCTGTCGCTCGCGCTGGTGGGAGTTTGTTCGATCGTGATTTCCGCCGGTTTGGTCCAGCCGCTCGTGGCGCGCCTGGGCGAACGGCGGACGCTCTACGTCGGGCAGTTCTTTGGCGCGGTCGGGATGATCCTGGCGGGGCTCGCCCGGACCAGCTTGTTTTTCTTCCTCTCGATTCCGGTGATGATGTTGTGGACGATCTCGAGCCCGGCGGCGCAGGGAATGATGACCCGCCGGGTGAGTGAATCGGAGCAGGGCGAGCTGCAAGGTGCGATCAACAGTCTGGCCAGCCTCGCCTGGATTATCGGTCCCGGATTGTTCACGTTTACGTTCGCCTATTTTATCGATCAGACCAAGGGATGGAACTTTCCCGGCGCGCCCTGGTATCTCGGCGGATTTCTGCTTTTCATCGCGATGGCGCTGGCGACCCGCATTCCCCGCCTGCCGCCAGGGTCGGGGCCGGCTGTCGTGGCGCCCCCGGCGCCATTGGATGTGCATTGAGATGCTTTATCGCGCTCTGCCATGATCAAGACTTGTGAGGTCCTTCGCATCCGCTAAGAGTGACCAACGAATGAAACCACAATTTTCACGGCGCCGTCGTCTCCTTCTTTTATCGATCTTCGCCGCGGCGCTAACGTCGAATGCGGCGCCCGAAAAGCGCAACATTACCGAGAGGGACTTGTTTCAGTTTGTCTGGATCGGCGACGTGCAGGTCTCGCCGGACGGCGGGCAGGTGGCGTTCGTTCGCGTGACGGTGAATGAAAAGAAAGAGGGTTACAACACCTCCATCTGGGCCGTCCCGACTGCGGGCAACGAACTGCCGCACCGGCTGACCAGCGGAGAACGCGACAGTTCGCCCCGGTGGTCGCCCGATGGAAAGTATCTTGTCTTCACTCGTGTTACTGAAAAAGACGGGAAACCGGAGCCGCCGCAGCTTTTCATCCTCTCGATGACGGGAGGCGACGCCTTTCCGTTTACCGCTTTGCCCAAAGGAGCGGGCGATCCGAAATGGTCGCCGGACGGAAAGATGATCGCGTTCACGAGCACGACGAACCCGGAAGACTTGGCGAAGCAGGAAAAGAAAAAACAAAAAGAAGAAGAATTGAAGCGGACGGTGACGAGCGCCAGCCCGTCCGCGCCGGGCAAAGATGATGGGAAGGAAAAACCGAAGACGGCCGAAGCGCCGGCGAAACAGACGGAGACCGAGGCTGAGCGCGAAAGCGACGTCCAGGTGGTGAACCGGGCAGTTTATCGCCAGGACAATGAAGGTACTTTCGACTTCAAGCGGCCCCAACACATTTGGGTTGTGCAGGCGCCGCGAAATTCCGACGAGAAAGTGGAGCCGAAACAACTGACCAGCGGCCGGTTCGACGAAGACAACGCCACCTGGTCGAAAGACAGCAGCCAGATTTGCTTCGTCTCGCTGCGCGTGGATGAACCGTATTACCAGCGCCCGAGAACGGAGTTTTATTCCATCTTCGCGAGTGGGGGAGAGCCCGTGAAGATTGCCACGATCGACATGGACACAGGCGCGCTCGCGCTCAGCCCGGACGGAAAGCAGATCGCGTTCATTGGCTCGGCCACGGACCCGGTCAATTCCTATACGCAGCCGGACCTCTGGATCATGGATCTCGCGAAGGAGGCGCAGCCGCGCAATTTGACGGCCGCGTTTGACTGGGATGTCGGAGCCAGCGTTTTCGGAGATAATGGCGCGCCGCGCGGCGGTGGCGGGAACGCTCCGATCTGGGCCGCGGACGGCAGGAGCATCATCGAGAATTTTGCCAGGGAAGGGCAAACCAATCTCGGCTCGTTCGATGTGGCGACCGGCGCGCTGACGGAAATCACCAAAGGGAACCAGGCCGTAGTGCGATTTCGTGCGGCGCCGGATGCTTCGAAACTCGTCTACCATCTTTCCACTCCGACGCGCATCGGCGACCTTTTCTGGCTCGATCGGGTCAGCGGCGAAGCGCGTCAATTGACGCACTCGAACGACGAGTTGTTCGGGCAGCTCAACCTGACCGAGCCCGAGGAAATCCGCTACAAGAGCTTCGATGGAAAAAGCATCCACGCCTGGCTGCAAAAGCCGCCGGGATTCGACCCCGGGAAGAAGTATCCACTCATCCTGAACATTCACGGCGGCCCGCACGCCGCGTACGGATTCATCTTCTCGCACGAATTTCAGTGGATGGCCGCGAAGGGTTACGTGGTGCTTTATCCGAACCCGCGCGGAAGCACGAGCTACGGCCAGGAGTTCGGCAATGTGATCCAGTTCCATTATCCGGGGGACGATTACAAGGACCTCATGCTGGGGGTGGAT
Organism: Chthoniobacterales bacterium; assembly: GCA_035941955.1. Classification (GTDB taxonomy): domain Bacteria; phylum Verrucomicrobiota; class Verrucomicrobiia; order Chthoniobacterales; family UBA10450; genus AV80. The sequence continues at coordinate 63,173 of DASZDO010000028.1, read as the reverse complement.
GAAACCATCAAGCGCGGGTTCATCGATGCGAAGAAGCTCGGCGTGACGGGTGGCAGCGGCGGGGGATTGTTGACGAACTGGACGGTGGGACATACGGACCGCTTCGCCGCCGCCGTCTCGCAACGCGATATCGCGAGCTGGAGCGATTGGTGGTACACCGCCGACTTCACGCTCTTTCACCCGACGTGGTTTAAGGCGCCGCCTTTTCAGGATCCGGAAGATTTCAAGGCGCGTTCGCCCATCACTTACATCAACGAGGTGAAGACTCCGATGATGTTCATTTTGGGTGAGGACGATACGCGCACGCCGCCGGGCGCGGGCGGCGAGCAGATGTTTCGCGCGTTGAAGTTCCGCAAGATCCCGGCCGTGATGGTGAAGTTTCCCAAGGAGACGCACGAGCTGTCGCGGTCTGGCAGTCCCTGGCACCGGGTGGAGAGGCTTCAGCACCTGGTGGGTTGGTTCGACCGGTGGCTGATGGGAATGGCGAAGCCGGAGTATGACGTGGCGCCGGAAAGTGAAGTGCCGGTGAAACCAAACACGCCGCCAAAGCCGAAGCCGTAAACCGGAGGCTCGTCCAACAACCTTGCGCGCTGTAGCCGCCCCGCTATGTCGGGGCGTTAACGCGTTACGCACGGCGACATAGCGCCGTGACTACAGCGCGCTTTTTGATCGCAGGCGTTTTGACAGACGCCCGCCAGAGTTGGCTTGTCGAATCGGCGCGGGAATGCAGAATAACGGCGATGAGGATCCGCCGCCAAAATTACCACGACATCGAGCGCATCATTGAGTTCGATTTCGTGCGCGCGACCGAAGCCGCGGCCCTCAACTCGTTGCCCTGGCTCGGGCGCGGCGAGAAGGAAAAAGCCGACGCTGCCGCGTGCGACGCGTTGCGCGGGATGTTCGACCTCATGAACATCTGCGGCGAGGTCGTCATCGGCGAAGGAATCAAGGACGACGCGCCGGGTATTTTCAAAGGCGAGCAACTCGGAACCTGGATGCCGGGATCGCCGCCCTTCGATATCGCGCTCGACCCGATCGACGGCACCACCAACATTTCAAAAGGCGCGCCGAATTCGATCAGTTGCATCGCGGCGGCGAGTCCGGAGGAAGGAGTGAAGGTGGCGCTGCGAGACATTCCCTCCTTCTATATGATGAAGCTGGCCTACGGGCCGCGCGTGCTTCAACACATGCGGACCAGCGGGATCGACCTGATCAAGATCGAGAGTCCAATCGAGGAGACGCTGCTCGTGGTCGCCCAGGCGTTGAACAAACGGGTCCAGGACGTGGTCGTGACGATGCTCGATCGGCCGCGGCACAAAGCGATGGTGGAAGAGATTCGGAGAGTGGGCGCTTCGTTGCGCCTGATCAGCGATGGCGACATCGCGGCGGCCATGGCGCCCTCCCTGACCGACAGCGGGATTGATCTTTATTTTGGGATTGGCGGGTCGCCGGAAGCGGTCCTCGCCGCGGCGGGAATCAAGTGCCTGGGAGGGGATATGCAATGCGTGATGTCGCCGCGCGATGAGAAGGAGCGCAAGAGTCTCATTGCCGAGGGCCACGAAGCCGATCTCAGCCGCGTGTTTTTTGCCGACGACCTGGCCAACGGCAAGAACATCATTTTTTGCGCGACGGGAATCAGCGACAGCGCATTGCTGCGCGGCGTAAAATCCCAGGGCGCGACGGCGACGACCTATTCAATCCTGATGCGGGCGAAAAGCCGCACGGTTCGATTCATTCGGGCCTCGCACGATTTGCAGAACAAGACGATCCGGCTGCGCTCGGACAATCGGGAACACAAGATCTAAAGGGGACCCGCGGATGACGCGAATGGGAACCAGCCTGGGGCTTTCGTCCGCCGCCGATAATTTCGGCGAACACGCTTTTAACTATCGTTAGGCGACGGCCGGGTGGTATAAGGCCAGCTCGCCTATGGACGAACTCGATTTAGGGCAAACGCTTCGCGGCTTCGCCGCCGGCAACATCCTCTTCAACCGCTACACGCTCGAGAAGATCCTGGGACGCGGCGGCATGGGCATCGTCTGGCTGGCGCGCGATGCCAAGCTCGAGCGCGCCGTGGCCTTGAAATTCCTGCCGGAGTTAATGGTCCTGGACGAGCAGGCCGTGGCCGACCTGAAAAGAGAAACGAAAAAGAGCCAGGAGCTGCGGCATCACCACATCGTGTCGGTCTACGATTTTGTGAGCGATGAGCAAACCGCCTGCATCGCCATGGAATACGTGGACGGGCCGACCCTCGCGGCCCTGAAGGCGCGCAAGGAGGCAAATTGCCTCGAAATCGAGGAACTCAGACCGTGGATCACCCAATTATGCGATGCGCTCAGCTACGCTCATGAGAAGGCGAAGGTGGTCCACCGCGACCTCAAGCCGGCCAACCTCATGGTCAACAGCAAGGCCGAGCTCAAGGTCGCCGATTTCGGAATCGCGCGCAGTGTCAGTGATTCGATGAGCATGCTGACGCAGGCGCGCGGCACGAGCGGCACCCTCGCTTACATGAGTCCGCAGCAGCTCAATGGGGAAAAGGCATCGCCGCTGGACGACATTTATTCCATCGGCGCCACTCTCTATGAGTTAACGACAGGCAAGCCTCCCTTTTACGGGGGCGACGTGACCGACCAGATCAAAAACAAGGTCGCTCCCTTGCTCACACCGCGGCGGCGCGAGCTTGACGTAAGCGGCGCGCCGATTCCGGCGGAATGGGAGTCCACCGTCGCCGCGTGCCTGGCCAAGGACCCGGCGCAGCGGCCGCAAAGCGTCGAGGAAGTAGCCGAGCGTCTCGGCCTCGAGCAACGGCCCAGAACGAAGACAAAACCTGCGCCACGGGAGCCAACCGTCCCAACTGCGCCTATTATTAGCGAAACAAAGCAAAAGGAGGCAGGTCCGAAAAAATCCGTGGTTCCCTTAATAGCGGTGCTCGGGGTCCTGGCGCTCGTGGGAATCGCCGCGGGCTTATACTGGGGATCACGCAGCGGCAGCGAAGAGACCAGGCAGGAGCAGCCACCGCCTCAAGCCCAGGTTACCACACCGAAGTCCGCGGACGGCGCGAACGCACGCGGGGCCGTGCTCATCCAAACCGAACCGGCTGGCGCAATCGTGGTTCTGGGAGAAGAAAGCCGAAAGAGCCCTGCGACTTTTAACCGGCTCAAGGTCGGTTCGTTTCCCGCTAAAATAGAACGCGACGGCTATGAGCCGGTCGAGCGAACAGTAACTGTCGAGGAAAACAGCGTGACTGAAGTGCCCGTGATCAAGCTCGTTCGCAGCACGGGACGGGCGCGGATCGAAACCAGGCCGGCGGGAATAAAATTCGACCTGGTCGATGCCGACGCCGAGCACCATACCGGCACCACCCCGGCCGATCTTGAAAACATTCCGATCGGGACGGGGCGCATAATCTTCACGCCGGAGACAGGACCGGAACATTGGCAGGAGATAAGGATTTCCCGAAACAAGACAGTGGCGGCGAACTGGCAGATGGAAATACCGAGCCGGCCGAGCGTTGCTCCGGTCGCCGCTCTCGATTCCGCCAAACCGGCACCGGCGCCACCCGCGCCCGCGCCGGCGAGCACGGCCTTTCCAGAAAGGACTTTCAAGAATTCGCTGGGACGCGCGATGGTTTGGATCCCCACTCTCAGAATTTGGGTTTCCGAGACCGAAACGACCCAGGGCGAATTCGTCAGTCTAATGGGGCATAATCCAAGCCAAAACTTCGGATCCGACGAACTCCCGGTCGATAGCGTGACCGTAGCAGAGGCCACGGAGTTTTGCGCCAGGCTGACCAACAAGGAGTCGGGCGCTCTGCCTTCGGGCCATGCCTACACATTACCCACCGATTCGCAGTGGACGATTTTTTGCGGCAATGCTTCCCTCGAGGACTCGGTGACCGGACAGACAAGGACACGTTCCGGCCCTGCTCGGGTGAAGAGTCTTCGGGCAAACGAATTCGATCTCTACGATGTCAGGGGCAACGTTTGGGAGTGGACGCGCACGCCCTACTCTGCCTCGCTCAATGCGCCGGCGATTCGCGCTGAATTTTCCGGGTTGGACTCGCGTGGTTACGTCCTGCGCGGCGGGTCCTGGCGGAGCAGAGGCAATCTGCTTCTCACCACGACGCGCGGTTCGAACAGACCTTCGATGCGCGACACCACGAACGGCTTCCGGATTGTCCTTGCGCCGAGAGATTGAGGCGCCCTAACGGCGCGAATTATTCGTCTTCACCGCATCAAGGAATTCGGTGGGCGAAAAATCGTCGGTCAAGACCGTGCCTTGGTTGTTCGGCGCGGCGGAGGCCATGCGGAAGAATTTTGCCGCAACGGTGAAATCGACGTTCCGCTTGAAGACGTCATTAAACGACAGGCGGCCCGAGTCTTTCAGCATGGTTTCGAAGGAAGGCGAGGTGAAGTTGGCTCCGATCAGAACGGCGTTATCCGTCTGCGGAACATCGAAGTAACCCACCTGCGGAAACACGGCTCGCATCGTGCGCAGGTCGGACGCAAAGAGCGCGCTGTTCGTGTGGACGTTGGCCATGAAGATGCCGTTCGGGGTGAGGTGCCCCAGGGCGAGTTTGTAAAACTCGACGGTCTTCAAGTGAGGCGGAACAAAACCGCCGCGAAACGCATCCAAAATGATCCAGTCATAAGCGGTTTTCGAGCGGCGCAGAAACATCCGGCCATCGAGGATCGTCACTTTATTTCGGTCCGAAGTCTTGAAGCCCAGATACTGTTGGGCCACGGAGAGGACCTGCGGATCGATCTCCACCGTCTCGAGCACCGCGGAGGCGAATGCTTTGTCAAAAAACTGATTAAATCCACCACCGCCCAGGCCGATCATGAGCGCGTTTCTCGGTTTGGGATGAAAGGCCGCCCCGGCTGCGATAAAGGCCGTGTAGGGGACCATGAGCCGTGATGGGTCAGTCAGGTCGACGGCGGATTCGCGGTAAACGGTGCTGCGCCAAACGCTGCGCATTTCCACGACCGGCCCGACGCGCTCGATCGTGATGTGGTTGTAGGGCGTCTCGATCGAGATCGGCGCTACCTCTCCAAGGCAGGCGCCGGCGAAAGAGGACGCGATGGCAGAGAGGATGAATAGATGACGAACCATAAGGAGAGTTGAAGGGCGACCGACGAGATCCACCAAACGTGAAGCAAGGACTGAATGCCGAACGTCGGTATCAATACCAAAGCAGCCAGAAGCACTCCAGCGATATTGCCCAGCGTAGAAATTCCGTTCAAGAGCCCGGCGGAGCGCCCGGCCGATTTTCGCCAGCGATCGTAGAATCCGACGCACACCGGCGTCAGCGCCGAAAGCGACGCAATCGGCACGAAATAAAGTAACAGGCATGTCGTGATTAATTTTGCCGGCAGATTTTCCACGTGCAGGTCCATCCAATCGCACACTGCGTAGCAGCCTACGCTATTGAGGAGAAGCGCCCCGCTGCCAATGCTCATCAGCACCGCCATGATCCTCGCTTGAACGGCGAACGGTTTGCCGCTGACGAACCCGCCGACAAAAGATCCGGCGCTAAACGCAGCCAGGAACGTGGTGATAAGGCTCGCCCAGACGAAAATGGAGCTTCCAAAAAACGGGGCCAAGACGCGCGAAGCGACCAGTTGCAGTCCCATGCTCAGAATTCCCAGGCAAAAAATCAGGAGGAACAGAACCGGCGACATGAGGCGAAAGAGATAACCCGGTGCCATCGAATCTCTCAAGGAGATTCACGAACGATCGCGATTCAGGATTTCTCCGATCGCCAGGGGAAAGTCCCGAGGGGCAAAGGCCAGGGGACGGAAATATCGCCCTCGACAACGCCGGTGGGGTCTGTTCAAATCCGAGATAACTTCGCGATTTATGAGCAAAATACCCAAAACCGAGCTGGCGCCAGAAAATGGCTGTATCATCGACACAAAATGGAAAGTGGGCCCGTTGAGTTACCATGCCTGCGCGACCGAGATAGGGAACGAACCCGCGATCCACAACGCCCCGATGCCGGAGCTTGTGATCTTTGACCACGTCGGCTTCAAGGGCGCCGCCTGCCGGACCAACCTCAGTTTCTTTTTCCTGGGCGATTTTTGGAACGACCGGATCAGCTCGCTCATCGTGGTGAGCGGTGTCTGGCGCTTTTATCGCGACGAATATTACAAAGGCGATCACTGGGACCTCGGGCCGGGATTCTACGAGTGTTTCTTTAAAGACAAGGGTCCGGACGACGTCATTAGCTCGTTTAAGTCGATCGAGCTATCGTAGCCACCGCTTCGGCGCAACCCCACGACAGGGTAAAGCCGGAACCCCCGTGGCCGTAGTTGTGGATGAGCGCGCGGCCGTCCCGCAGTTGCTCTCTCTCGACGCGCACACCTGACCGGCGAAATGGCCGGAGGCCGACGCGTTCGCCGAGCACCTCCGGCTGGGCCAGATCGAGAAGGCGGCTGCAATCCGCGACCATGCGGGCGGTGGCCGGCGGATCGATGGCGACGTCGTCGCTCAGCTCGTTCGTCCCGCCGAAGACGCAATCCATCGCCCGCGGAATGACGTAGGTGAGCGGGGCGTCGTCGCAAACGACCGCGTACGGGAGGTCGATTTTCGGAACGATGACGACCTGGCCGCGATGCGGTTCGAGATCGAAATCCTGCACCAGCGTCCGCGCCCCGATACCGGCGCAATTAATGACGAGATCAAATGCGGGATCGACGTCTTCCAGTTGGGCAAAACGCCGGTTCGGATGGATCTCACCGCCAGCCTCACGGAAACGCCGCGCGAGATAATCGAGGTAGATGGTCGTGTCCATGAGCGGCACCTTGAGCGCGAAACCGGACACGAAGGCCGCGGGGATCCCGGAGCGAAGTCGCTCCGCGCCAAGTGGCAGCGCCCATGGGGGGATGTCAACTTCCCCGGTGCGCGAAAACGTTCGCAGCTCGATGAGCGAAACGCCGCTGCGTGAATCGCGCGCGAGATCGAGCAGCGCGCGGTAAGTCTCCAGCGCCCACGCGATCGTCTGCTCGGAGGGCCCGGCATCGTACGGGTACCAAATGGCGCCGGCTGCGGCGGAAGTGGTGCCCGGCCCCATTTGCTCGGCGAAGATCGCGGTGTCGAACCCGGTTTCGGCGCAGGCGATTCCACAGGTGAGTCCAGAGACCCCGGCGCCGACTATGGCGACTCGGCGTTTCATTTCAAGGAGCGCCGGTTTGAAACCGCCGTTGACAGGGTGGCGATTTGGAAATCGCCGCTCCTTGGGGCAAACCGAGGGTCCATGAGCGATATGATGGTGCAGAACCAGCCCGCGTCAGCTAGATTATGGGCATGGTGGCATTATCCAATTCGGTGCTGACCGAGAAGGTGCTTGCGGGCGAACGCATTTCGGCGGCGGAAGCCCTCGAGCTCTATCGATGGCCCCTCGAAGCGCTCGGCGCCCTGGCAAACGCCCGGCGTGATCTGGCGAAGGGCGCGAGCTACGACGAGCGCGGTCGCGAGATCGTCACTTATATCGTCGATCGCAACATCAATTACACGAATGTCTGCAACGTTTACTGCAAGTTCTGCGCGTTTTATCGGACCGAAAAAGACGCAGACCACTACGTCCTGAGCCGCGAACAGCTCGATCAAAAACTGGACGAACTTTCCGCCGTGGGCGGTGTCCAGATCCTGATGCAAGGCGGGCACCATCCGAGCTTGTCGTTCGACTGGTACCTCGAGCTGCTCCGGCACATTCGAGAAAAATATCCCCACATTAACATTCACGGATTCAGCCCGCCCGAGCTGCAACATTTCGCGCAGCTCTTCGGCCTCCCCTTGCGCGAGGTGATTTCGCAATTCAAGGAGGCCGGGTTGGGCTCGATCCCGGGCGGCGGAGGCGAAATCCTGGTCGACCGCGTGCGGGAACGAATTTCGCCGCTCAAATGCAATTCCGACGCGTGGCTCGAGGTGATGCAGACGGCCCACGAGCTCGGTTTGAAATCGAGCGCGACCATGATGTTCGGCCACGTGGAGACGATCGACGACCGGATCGAACACCTGCGGCGCCTACGCGATCAGCAGGACCAGAGCGGCGGATTCGAGGCCTTCATCTGCTGGACTTTTCAACCGGAGAACACCGTCCTGAAAGTGAACCGGCCCACCGGTGTAGCCGAATATTTACGCACCCAGGCGCTGGCCCGCATCTTTCTGGATAACATTCCGAACCTGCAAAGCTCCTGGGTAACGCAGGGGCCGGACATTGGCCAGGTGGCGCTGAAGTTCGGCGCGAACGATTTCGGATCCGTGATGATGGAGGAAAACGTGGTGAGCAGCGCCGGGACGACATTTCGCCTGAATGCCACCCAGATCGAGGCCCTGATTCGCGAGGCGGGCTACGAACCGCGGCGCAGGAATAATTGGTACCAGCTCTTGAATTAGCGCCGACCGGTGCGTTCTTCTTCATCCCGCGCTCTGCGCCGCAGCCAAATCCTGCCTTGACGATCCCTACCTTCTTACCCATCAATACCGCCTGCGCCGCGTCGGATACGATGACGCCCGGGGATTTTACCTTATGAAACAATTTGTCGGTTCGATTCGTCGCCCAGCCCGCTCCATCTTGCTCGCGCTGGTTTTGGCGTTTCTGGGCAGCGGTGCGGCCTCCGGGCAGAATTCGCAAGGCCCGCCGCTTATCCGGGCGGTCGAGATCCAATACGTCGGACCGCAAACGATTTCCCGCGAACGGGTCATTGCCCAGATTCGGACGAAGGCAGGCCAGCCCTATTCCGAGGCGCTCGCCGAACAGGACATCCGGGCCCTTTACGCCACCGGGGGTGTGCAAAACGTCAGGATTTTTGCCGAGCCCGAAGGCGACGGCGTCAAGGTGATCGTCGTCCTTCAGACGCGTTCGGTGGTCAATGAGATCGAAATTGCCGGCGCCCAGAAGATTAGTGCGAAGAAGTTGCGCAAGAACATCGAGCTGAAGATCAATGCACCGCTCAGTGAAGAGGAGCTCGAGAAAGGGCGGCAAAAAATCATCGACGCCTATCAGGCGAAGGGCTTCACTAACATCGACGTCAAGTTTCACGTCGAGACCGATGAAACGCGCGGAACTTCCCGCGTGATCTACACGATCAACGAGGGCGAGAAGGGCATCATCAGCGACATCACTTTCGAAGGGAATACAAAGTTCAAAAATCGCATTCTGCGCAAGCAGATGAAGACCAAGGGCAGGACGCTCTATTCGATCATCGATAAATCTGGCCGGCTCGATGAAACCCAGCTCGAACAGGACCTCAATGCCATCCGGGAATGGTACCAGGATCACGGCTACATCGACGTGGAGGTCAAGGAGGTCCGCCGCGAGCGCTCCAAGGGCAAGATGGGCCTCGTCGTCGTGCTGGTGGAGGGCCCGCAGTATCACGTCGGCAAACTGACGATCTCCGGCACAAAAGTCGCGACCGAGGCAAAAGTCCGCGCCCTTTTGAAAATGAAAGAAGGCAGCGTCTACTCGCCGAAGCAGATTCGGGAGGATTCGAAAAAAATCGCTGATGCTTACGGAAGCGGCGGCTATGTCGACTTGCAGGTGCTGCCGCAGGGTGTGCCCTCGGGCAAAAGCACGATCGACGTCAAATATAACATCGAAGAAGGCAACCCTTCGTTTGTCCAACGGATCACCATTGTCGGGAACACGCGGACGAAAGACAAAGTAATCCGGCGCGAAGTGTTGATCGCGCCCGGCGATATTTTCAACAGCGTCCGGGTCGAGACGACCAAGAAACGGCTCGACAATCTCGGCTACTTTTCGCGGGTCGAAACGTACCCCGAAGAAACCGGAGTATCGGCCCGGAAAGATCTCATTATCAACGTGGAGGAGAAACGCACCGGTTCTCTCAACTTCGGCGCCGGCTTCAGCACCGTCGATGAGCTGGTTGGTTTCATCGAGATGACCCAGGGCAATTTTGATTTGCTGAATTGGCCGAACTTCACCGGCGCCGGGCAAAAGTTTCGCGCCCGTATTCAATACGGCACGAGCCGGAAAGATGTTGTCGTTTCGCTCACGGAACCGTATTTCCTCGATCGCCGTCTTTCTCTCGGGGGCTCGGTCTTTTTCAACGAGGCAGACTATTACAGCGACCTTTATTCCCAGCGCAATTATGGCCTCTCCTTGGAAAGCCGGAAGGCGATAGGGACTTTCGCGGCGGTCAGTGTGCAATATCTGCTCCAGAACACTGAGCTCTTCAATATATCGCCGAACGCCTCGACTGCGGTGATCCTCCAATCGGGAGAGCAGACGAAAAGCCAGATAACGCCCGCCATTGTTTTCGACACGCGCGACAATCCATTTCTGAGCCGGCGCGGCACGCGATTGATGTTCGCTCCTTACGTCGCTGGCGGATTTTTAGGCGGGGACACGCAGATCTACGGATTCAGCTTCGAGGCCGCGCATTTTATCCACCTTTGGAAGGACTCGATTCTTCAGTTCAACGGTGCGATCGCAGGGGTGGACACCTGGGGCGAAGGGAAATTTGTTCCGATTTACGACAAGCTCTATCTCGGCGGTTCAAATGATTTGCGCGGTTTCGATTTTCGCGATGTGAGTCCAAGGGACATCAATGGGGAGCCGATCGGCGGCAGGTCGCTTGCCCGGTTGACCGTGGAATACACGATGCCCATCATCGAAAAGGCGCGCGCGGCCGTTTTTTACGACACGGGATTCGTGAATGCGCCGTCGTGGGATTTCAACACGAACAATCTCGTCTCGGACGTCGGTATCGGTCTTCGACTCGACCTGCCGATTGGACCGATTCGGATCGACTACGGAATTCCCCTGCAGACAAATGGGTTCGGAGACGGCGGCAAATTCAACTTTAACGTCGGTTATCAATTTTGAACGAATAACCGTGTTCGCGGTCTAACGCCTTTCCATCAACCTCCTTTGCTTTTTGTTTATGAAAAAATTTCTCCTTCTCGCCCTGTCCGCCGGTCTCGCGTTTCCCGCGGCGGGCTTCGCTCAAGGCACCCTAAAAGTCGGCACCGTCGATATGCAGCGCGCGTTCAAGGAATACAACAAAACGAAGGACGCGGAGGCAAAGGTCAACGATGCGAAAAATGCCGCGAAGAAGGAATTCGATGACCGGACGGAGGGATACAAGAAAGCCCTCGACGAAATCAACAAGCTCAATCAACAGCTCGACGCTCCGGCCTTGAGCGCGGACGCAAAGGCGCAAAAAGCCAAAGAGCGGGACGAAAAGATCGCCAACATCAAAAACATGGAGCGCGAGATCAACGAATTTCGTCAAACGCGCGAGCAACAATTGCAACAGCAGGCCATGCGCATGCGCGAGAGCATCGTCAAGGAAATCACCGACATCGTCCTGGAACGCGTTAAGACAAATGGCATGGATCTGGTCTTCGATAAATCCGGCTTGAGCACGAATTATGTGCCGGTGGTTTTGTACTCCAGGGACACGTCGGACTTCACCACGGAAATCATCACCGCGCTCAACAAGAAGCCGGTGAGCGCACCGGAAAAGCCGGCCGCTTCTGCGGCCCCTGCGACGAGTCCCAAGCCGGCCGCCAAGCCTTAAGAGCCGGAGCGTTTTTTCATGAGTGAAAAACACGCGGCATCTCCGCGTGTTTTTTGTGCCCTGAGCACTCTGTTGTCCATGGTGGGTGCGCTTTCGAAATTGCCCGAGCGCGCTTGGGAGGATTGCCCGTGAGATCACGCAGCCTGGGCGCCGCGAGGCTCTTGTCGCTTGCCCTGTCGTTCGCTTCCACCGCTTTGGGTGCGGAGTGGGAGGCCAGCGTCACCGCTTCGGCCCCTCCCAGTTTTCCCCCGCCACGACCGATGCAGGCAAAGTACGGCTTTGGTTGGAGCGGATTTCCGGGAGCCACCGCCGATATCCGGCTGACGAAGCCATCGGGCGATCGGTTGCAACTCGACGGAACGATTCACACGACTGGCCTGGTTCGGTCGCTCTGGAAATTCGACGCCACCTACACCTCCAGTGCCGAGGCCGTCCCATTGCGCCCGCGCGAAACGAAGCAGATCGAAAATGCCCGTAACAAGAAAACCATCACGAGCTTGTCCTTTGACTCAAGCGGCGTGACCTCGCGGGAGACGGAGACGCCGGGCAAGAGCAAAACCCGGCGCTTCGATTGTCCCAACCTCTTCGACTTGTATTCCGCCTTGCTCTACCTGAGGAGCCAGCCGCTGCAGGATCGCAATGTTCAGCGCATTGTCGTCTATCCCGCGACCTCGGCTTATTTGGCCACGGTGACGGTGCTCGGCCGCGAGCGCCTTGCTGGTCCCACCGGAGCCTACAATGCCATCAAGCTCGATTTGCAGCTGAACAAGGTGGGGAAAAACCGGGAGCTCGAGCCGCACCGGAAGTTTCGGCGCGCTACGGTCTGGCTCTCGGATGATGCCGACCGTCTCTTGCTGAAAATCCAGGCGCAGGTCTTTGTCGGCACCGTATTCGTCGAATTACAGGCCGTCGATTTCGAAAACCCAAAATCCAAGTCGGGCGTAGACTAACCAGCGGGCTAGGCGCAGGCATTTCGCGGACACGCCGGACTCGCTATTCACCGCCGGCCAGGCTGACCGCGATTGGCGTCTGGCGCTGCCGCAAGGTATCTCGGTAACGAAGGATCCCGTCGCTGATCGCGGCCGCGATCTGTTCACGATAATCTCCCGTCGCCAGTTTGGTGATGTCGTCCGTGTTTGTCAGAAAACCGCCTTCCACCAAAACCGCCGGATGGCGGACGTTCGCGATGACAAAGAATTGTTGCGCGGTCGTCCCCCGATTCACCGCTTGAGTATGGTGGACCAGGGCCTCCTGGATGAAGGAAGCCAGACTTTGACTTTCCACGTTCGGGGTCTCCAGAGACGTCCGCTGCAGGAACGGCAGCCAGGACGGCGCGAGCGTGGCCTTGGAAGTTTGATGGGCTGCATAATAGGTCTCCACCCCCGTCGCTTCCGGCCTGGCCGCATTGTCGAAATGAATGCTGATGAATACGCAGTTGCGCCGCTCGTTTGCGATGGCCGCGCGACTCGCCAGCGAGACGTGAGTATCGTCGCTGCGCGTGAGCAGGACATCCACGCCCTGAAGCTGCAGGATTCGGCGCGCGCGATACGCGACATCGAGCGTAAGCTCCTTCTCCAGAATGCCGGCCTTGATCGTTCCGGAATCCTGACCACCGTGCCCGGGATCGAGCACGACGACAGTGAATGGCTCTTCGGTGGCAGCCACTCGAATCGCGGTGCGGGGAGTTGAGGGTGGAGTCGAAAATTGCAGCCACGCGAACGATGCAACCATTAGCACCACCCCGAACCAGGCCAGGAGCGGCCGCCCGGTTCCCCTATCACGGTCGACTCTCCCGAACATACCTGGCAAGCTAGTCGCCCAGCGCGGATCGGATTTCGGCCTCGGTCAGCGCGCGATAACGAATCGCGCTCTTGTCGTCGCGTTCCAAGATCGCCGCTTCGAGGCCCGTCGCTCGCAACCGTTCCTTTCGCTCGGCCAGAATCTTCTCGCGCGCGGGAAGCTCCTTCACCCCGCCATCGCCCAGCGCGAGGTGGCCGATCGTCCAGGCATCCAGTCCGATCTTCAGCGCCCGCTCGAAGGTCGCGCCGGCTGTGTGTTCGGCCCTGAGGAACGTCTCCATCAATTCCGTCGATTGCCGGGTGCCGCTGATCGCGCCAAAATCCTGCCGCGTTTGCGCAACAGAGCCACTGTTGGTGGCAATGGCGCCGTCGTACTCCAGGCGCAGAAACAAATCCGTTTCCTGTTTTTCGCCGATCTCGGCGAAGAGCATGCGGGCGAGATAAGGCGGGCCATAAACTTGCTCGAACGCCGCCTTCAGAACCGGACTGAGCGAATAATGCGCCAGCCGCCGCAACGAGACATCGGCCGCTGAACGAGTGAAGCCTTCCGCGCTCGCCAGCTCAATCACCGCCATGCGCAAACGCTCGATATCGCCTGGATGACCGATCGCGCCCATGGCAATCCGGTCGTAGATCTCGAAAAGCTTTTGCCGGCTCCGGCCCAGCGTCACAAACAGAATTCCGTCGCGATAGCCAATGGCGGCGATCGGACTGCCCGCCGCCAGTTGCGTCTCAATGTATTCGCCGCGATTCGCGATCGCTTCGACCCAACGGTATGGTTCTTCGATCATGCGACGCTTCGTTTAAAGAGAGCGGCAATCCGCTTTTCCGGCAGGGTTGTGATGCCCGCGCGCGAGACGATCTTGATCACCGGAAAGATTTTCGCGTTTCGATCCACCCCGCCCGTCGCCGTGTCGGATTCGGCCGCGGTGTCCAGGGCCCGCAACGCCACGGTGACGGCCTCATCCTCACTCAGCTTCGCCAGCGGCTTCTTCCCCCAATTGTTTTCGTAGTAAAGAATTCCGCGCACGGCCGGCGACCCCGAACCGGTCGCGGCATAATCGGCCACTTCAAATTGCGCGCCCATCGCATCGTAAAAATAAAGCCGCGCCGAAGGGTCTGCCCCCGAATCGTAGGTGGCAAAGATCGGAACGACGATGCCGACTCCCTGGAGGACGAACCCGAAATTGTCCCGCAACAATTTTGAGAGCGCGCGCACTTTTCCATCCACGCTCATTTCCTGCAATTGCGTCCGCCGGAAAAATTGAAAGGAATGCTCGAGCACGCGGGCCATTTCCCACGCCGTCGCCGGCACTCCCGCGATCGCCATGATCGAATGCCGATCGATCTCCAGCACCTTGTCCGCCCGATCGTAAACCACGGTGTTGCCCGAGGTGGCTCGCCGATCTCCCGCGACCAGGACGCCGCCCTGAAACTTGAAGGCCAGGATCGTCGTCGCCTGCGTGGGAACCCACGCCGGATTGGCCGCCGCAACGCTGCCCGTCTGCGCCGGCAAAGGCGAAAGGAAACCGCGGCGGCGAAGAAGCGCGGGGAAGTCGTCGCTCGCTCCAGACGCATTCTGGTCGAGCCCCAGGGCGGTCGGTTCCATCACTGACCCGTTCGCTGGCGGTAGCGCTTGGACTGGTTGGGATCCACTTTGCGCATCTTTTTGAGGAGGTCCCGCGTGTCCGGTCTGGAGATATCCGGGGACCGCGGGCCGTCGCCGTCGCCCTGTTTCGGCCCCCAGGGTAGCGGGGGCTTTTGGATGCGCTCAGGCATGCAAAAAGGCTAGAAGATAAATGAGCGAAAGGCAAGCTGGCCAGCCGTGCCGGCACGTCTTGCCCGGGGTCTCTGGTTCGATCCGCGCGGGGCCCGCGCCAATGCGGGGGACTTGCCACCCGCGGCCCTCTCTGGCAAGATGGCCTCCATGAAGCGCTTCGGCCTTTGCTCCTTTTCTCTTCTTTTTGCGGCGATGATTTGCACGATCGCCTCCGCCCAGACGCCCTCCGGGGATAAATCTGACGCGGCCGTGCTCGAGGCCTTGATGAAGAAAATCGACCTGCAAAACGCGAAGATCGATGCGCTGTCGCAACACATCCTCAAACTCGATCAGCACGTTTCCGCCATCCGGCCCGGAGTGATGATCGGCGAGACGCCCGCGCCTGCCACGACCACCACTACGACCGAGGCTCCCAAGCCGTCACCGCAAACCGGCAACAGCCATGTGGTCGCGAAAGGCGAGACGCTTACTTCCATCGCGAAGATGCACAAAGTGAGCGTGGAAGAACTGCAGCGGTTCAATCACATCGAGAACGATCGAAAGTTACAGATCGGCCAGACGATCATGATCCCGCCGTCAGCCAACGGGCCTTCGACTACTGCGTCCCCTGGCGGATAAGCGAATGCGGCGGTGTGCCTCGACGGCGCGCGAACCACACGGCGAAACGCTAAGAGCGGTTAAGTAAACGGATGGCCGCTGATTTGTCCCGGAGGGACATCGGACATTAGCCGGCGGTGCCAACCACCGGATCCTTCACGTAAGCGGAACCAGCCCCGGTAGGGACGACGGAACACGGATGTCCTAGAGCGATCCAGGTGGCCCCACCGGCTAATTTCCAACGTCCCTTCGGGACATCCGATCGGTTGCACAAAAACCTAAACCGCTCTAGAGGAGGGCCTCGCGAGGCTCGTTAGGCAGGACGTCCAACGCAGGTGCCGCGGTCTCCCTTTCTTCCAACGCCGCGGCCGCTTCCAGGTCCGGGGGCGGTTTCTCCAGAAAACTATGCTCCCAAAGCCGCGCATATTTTCCTCCCAATTCGAGCAGCGAAGAATGCGTCCCGCGCTCGATAATCCGTCCTCGTTCCAACACCAGAATCAGATCGGCCCGTAGAATGGTCGAGAGCCGGTGCGCGATCACGAAACAAGTGCGATGCGCCATCAAATGTTCGAGCGCCTCCTGGATCAGGCGTTCCGTCGCCGTATCCACGCTGGCGGTCGCTTCGTCGAGAATCAGAATCGGCGGGTCCTTCAGCAGCGCCCGCGCAATCGAGATCCGCTGCTTCTCGCCCACGCTCAATTTCACCCCGCGCTCGCCCACCACGCTATCCAACCCTTTCGGCAACCGGCCGATGAACACGTGCGCGTTCGCCGCCTCGGCCGCCGCGAGCAGCTCTTCGTCCGTCGCCGTCGGGTTCCCCATCAGCAGATTTTCCCTGATCGTCCCGTTGAACAGGAAACTTTCCTGGGTCACCACTGCGATCATTTCCCGCAGTCGGCGCATGCCGAATTCGCGGATCGGCGTGCCGTCGATCAGGATCTCGCCCGTATCGTACTCGTAGAAACGTGTCAGCAAATTCACCAGGGTCGATTTGCCGGCGCCCGTCGTCCCGACCAGCGCGATGGTCTCGCCCGGATCGGCGTGAAAGCTGATCGCCTGAAGCGCCGGCGCGCCCTCCTTGCCGTAGTTGAAGCCGACCTCCTTGAAAAGGACATCGCCCCTCACTCGCACCGGTTCCTTCGTCACGTCCCATCCCGGCTCGATCGGTTCGTCGATAATCTCGAAAACGCGCTCGCCGGCGGCCCGTCCGGCCTGCACCAATTGGTTGAGCTGATGCAGCTTGTTGATCGGTTCGTACAAGAATCCCGTCAGCATCAGGAACGCGATCAGATCGCCTGTTTGCATGGCGCCGCTGAGCACGTAGCGCGCGCCCACCCAGACGGTAAGCACAATTCCGAGCGACCCGATCAGATACATGGACGGGTGATAAATCGCCCAGACCTTCATCACCACGAGCGTCGCGTGCCGCAGTTGGTCGCTGACCGAATTGAATCGCCGATGCTCTTCTGCCTCCCGCACGAAACTCTTGATCTGCCGGATGCCCGCCAGGTTGTCATGGAGAATGGAATTCATCGTCGAAGATGCCCGCCTTTGTAGCCGATACCGCCGATGCGCCGTCAGCGTGTACCAAAGCGCCCCGCCCGCCAGAAACGGCATCGGAGCCAGCCCCACGAGCGAAAGCGAGGCGCTGACGTAAAACATCATTCCGAGCACAATCACGAGCTGGAGCACCGCCACTATGCCCTGCTCGATCCCATCGATCAGCATGCGTTCGACCGAGTTCACATCCTCCAGGATCCGCGTCATCAAATCGCCCGTCGCGCGGTTATCAAACCAGCGCAGCGGCAACATCTGCATATGCGAATAAAGATCGCTCCGCAGATCGAAGATCACCTTCTGCTCAAACGTATTGTTGAGAATGATCCGGAGCGAATTCAGTCCGTGCTGGAGCACAAAAGCCAGCGCCGCGATGAGCACCAGCGGCGTCAACTGCTCCGCCCGGTGCTGATCAAGAACCTCATCGATCACCCTCTTCGTCACCGCCGGAAACACGACCACCATCAGCGTGCTGAGGATCGCGCAAGCCAGCGTCCCCGCCGCCATCCACGGATACCGCCTCAAATAAGCAAAAACGCGCCAGACGGTGTTCATGTTGTTACGAACAATCTAAAACATCATAAACCTTATACTCGATCGAATTCTGACCCAGGCGAAAATCTTAACATCACTGGGCCAAAGATCGGACGAATTCCGAGGAACTTCCCCTTCATCCTCCCGTAGATAGAAGCGGAGCGTCGCGATGCGTGATGATATGCAGAACAAACTCGAAACTGGCCAGCGGTCTTTAGCGTTGCTATTCTCTACTAACCGGATCCGCCAATGCGCCGTCGGTCCTTTTGAGTGGCAATCCGAATAATGGCGCGCTATTCACAGAAGTTGTGACAAGCCCCCACTGTAATAACTTCACGCGAATGTTCCCAGCGCAGGAATGCTACGCCTGCGCGGAGGACGATCTGATCGAGTTGGCGAGTCTCATGGTCGATGACCCCCTTACGGGCGGAGGAGGAAATCCCCCCGGTGTTTCAATGGCTTCTGGCTTGCTCTACCTGGCCCAGTTCGTTGATCATGATCTCACCCTCGACACAACGTCGTTAGCGCGTACCGCTGAAGTACCGCCCGAAGAACGACACAACTATCGCTCTCCTTTTCTCGATCTTGAGTCGCTTTATGGAGGCGGCCCGAAGCTGTCGCCGTACCTTTACTACCTTCCCGCGGGACGTCCCAGTGGACGGAGAATGCCGCCCGGTCACGAACGTTTTCTGCTCGGGAAGACTTCGCCTTCAGGCGCGGAACTCGACTTGCCGCGAACCTCGATGGGACGACCAATCATGGCCGAGCCTCGGAATGAGGAGAACCTCATCCTCGCGCAACTGCACGTGGCGATGTTGCGCTTTCATAATCGCATCATGGATGCGCTTGAGAACAATGAAATAACCGTGCCAAGTCCCGGCGCGCCGTTATTCCCGCAGGCACAGCGCTTGGTGAAATGGCACTACCAGTACGTCGTTTTGAATGAACTTTTGCATTTCCTGCTTGAAGTGGGTGGCAAGGAAGAGGCGATCGCTAATGCTCTTCCTATCTCCGCAGTACCGATAGAATTCGCGCTTGCTGGCTTTCGCATTGGTCACAGCATGGTTCGAAATTTTTATCAGATGAACACGTCGCATCAAATGGAGACGGAAGCTTCGTTAACTGAGTTGATGCGGTTAAATAGCCAGAGCGAGCCCCCATTCGAGCACTTGACCGACGAATGGACCATCGAGTGGAAGCGCTTTTTCGACGATTTCCCGGAGCTTGAGAATCGCAGCCGGGCGCTAGACACATCGATCGCAAAGGCGCTGCATCATTTAGATTTCGAAGTTCCAATCGAAACAGGAGAAAACCCGAGGAAGGTCAGCAGTTTGCCTGCGATTACCTTGTTGCGGGGGCAACGCAGCCAGCTTCCGTCCGGTGGTACTGTTGCAAAAATAATCTGCGAGGAGCCTCTGACCGAGGACGATATGCTCAGCGGCCATGCCGAAGGAGTTAGTGATATGTTGGAGCGATTGGGTTGGATCGACGATGCCCCACTCTGGTTTTACATTTTACAAGAAGGAGCGGTAAGGGGAGAAAAAAGGTGGCTGGGCCCGGTGGGCAGCCATATCGTCGGTCGTACGATTGTAGGGCTGCTCAAAGCAGATCCCGACTCCATCCTGACAGCCGGTCGTGGATGGACGCCATCAGTTTGGAACGAGGGCGGCTGGTGCGCCAACAAGATGGGGAGAATGGTTGGCTTGGCCACAGGTCTGATCGACCCGCACAAGGCGGCTCAATAATTGGGTGTGCAACCTTTGAATCAGTGCGCCTTTCCCGCGCGGGTTTTGCCTCCGGAGTGGGCACGAGTCGTGATGGCGGCGGCGGATTTGCGGGATCTTACTCACGCCGACGTATGGGATCTTGGACACCGACCGGGGGACACTCAACCGAATCCAGTTTCCGACGCCGAGAGTCTTCTTACCCTTCATCCCGAAAGGATCCGAGAACTCATCGAAGCAAACCTCTCCGTTTTGCCCAGGTGGGCAGACGACCTGATGGGGTTAATCAACTTCTTGAAAGAGTGCATTACTGAACGTGCCCCCGCACCATTTCAGGCCCGGGCGAGGGAGGACCGCTTCATTTTTCTTCCTCTGTGCATTCCAGTGGTGCGGTTCGCATCCCACAGCCTTAAGCAAAGCTGTGCTCGCCGTTTCCACGAACAGCTCTCGGCACACGCGCATCATGAACTTCGCTCTGCGCTCGCAGCGCGTCTGTTACGTGGCATCCGACCTGTGGCGCAGGCGGATTTGCGAGCATTCGAAATCGCGCAGGAGCAGCGATCGGGCCTGAATATTCCGAGAATCCCCCGTGAGACCGCACATTTTTTTCTGCCTTCGCCAGAGGTCCGTTTGCTGCACCTCTTTCGGGAGTATCCCGCACTGGCCCGCCTCATGAGTGAGTTGGCGGTGGATTGGGTTGATTCGACGCGCGAATTGTTTGAAAGGGTTTATCGCGATCGGCGTGCGCTGCTTCGAGTGTTTGGCAAATCTTTGAGACTCGATGGGAGCAAGACTGCTCTCGTACGCGATGTGCAGCCAGCGTTGGGTGATCCGCACCGGCACGGCCGCTCGGTTATCGCATTGTCTTTGCGGGGCGGCGGGCGCGTAGTCTATAAACCGCGCGATTGTCGTGGCGAATGGGAGTGGCGTCGGCTTTCGCAGCAATTGGCGGATGTTTCATTGCGTCCTCGCGCCCCTAAGGTGATTCAGCGCAAGGGTTGGGCGTGGGTTGAGTTCGTGACGGCAGGTCCTTGCCAAAGTGACGCGGCCGCGCGGAGATTTTATCGCCGCGCAGGGGCGGTCTTGTGCATGGCTCACCTGTTGCGTGCAGAGGACTTGCACCGGGGAAATGTGATTGCAGCCGGTGCGCATCCCGTAGTGATTGATTTGGAAACTCTCTGGAGTAGCGAAGCGAATTCTTTCGAAAATGCGCCCCTTGTCTTGACTTCCCTACTCCCAGCCGCCGGCGTTGCTGCTAATGCCGATTGGAGCGGGTTTGGATCGCCCCCTACTGAAGAACGAGATCGCGCGACACATCTGCCGCGCCTCGCAGGCGTGCCGCTTCGCGCTGCGGATTTTCTGTCGGAAGTGGAAGACGGATTTTGCCACGTAGCAGTCAGCCTGCTGAGCTCCGCGGGGTCTCGCAATCGCCTGACTCGGCAGAGGAAACGCATCGCGCACACGCGTTGGCGCAAGGTTTTTTGGTCCACGGAGGCCTATGCCATGATGCAAGAGAGCTCTGTGAAGCCCAATTTGCTCAAGGACGGAATCACCCGCTTCTTCGCGATCGCGGGTGACTGCACGGCCAGGGGTGCAACATCCGACATTGCTTTTCAGGAAGCTGCAGCTCTCATGCGCTTAGACATTCCCTATTTCACAACCTGTGCGAAAGTGGTCGGCCGCGCGCCAATCAGGCCCGTCCGGCTATGCGAAATTCTCCGCAAGCTTCCAGAGATTCGCGCAGCTTTTCTGGCGGCTACAGTTTCTTCAGGTCTTTCTCACGGGCAATTTGATACAGCTCCTGCTGCTCCTCCATATCCTTCCGATACGTGATCCAGGTGCAGCGAAAGCAGCTTCTGAATCCTGGCTCAGTGTACGGCAGATGCAGTTCTTGCCATTCGCGAGCTGGAATCATCGCGACCAAGTGATTCTCCAAATTCTCCTGTCGGTAAAACACTACTGTCATTTTCTCTGGAAGTTTGATCTTTCCTTCATGTTCCAGTGTTGTTTTCGCTGTCTTTGGGTCGAGCAGTGGTTCTGCCAAGTCGCTGTTGTGCACCGCTGGGCCGATCGCTAGCCGAAATGCCGCTTCCCGTTCCGCTGGTATTGTCCAATCGTACATATATTTCCTTTGTTTGGGATTACTTTAAGACCAACGTTACGGCCGGTCCTTGCCGTCTCAATTGTTCGACCCTTTCTCGCAGGGCCGTGAGAGTTTTTTTGAAGCGCGTATCGAAGGCGAGGTCGGAGAAGCGAGGATCCATCTCCGCAAACCGATAATCGATCATTCCTGCGTCCGCAGCTTTTTCAAACCAAGTTAACGCCTCATTTGTCTCCCCGAGAGCGGCACAGGTAGCAGCGATCGAGTAGAGGTGGTTTGGATTCCGAGGGGCGGTGCTCAGGGCGCCAATTTCAAGGTTTTTCGCCTCGTTCAGAAGACTAATGCCCTCAGCTTTCTCTCCCGTTTGCAGGCATATCCACCCCAGTGCTGATTGATAGGTGATACGCGACCCGAGAATGCTGATGCCGCGATCCCCTTCCAAGAGGGTCCGGTAGATCTCTGCGGCCTCTTGCCGTTTACCCGACATCAACCACGCTTCGGCTGCGGTTCGACGGGCATCGCGGTCGCTGGGGGCGCGTTCTAACACCCCTTTCACCAGCGTTTGCACTTCTTGGTGACGCCGTTGTAGCAGCCGGATACTGATCAGCGCAAAAGTAGAGTCTGGCAATTCAGATCGAAATTCCGAGCCGTCGCGTAACGCCGCCTCGGCGGCTTCGTCTTCTCCGAGGGCCAACCAAGCCATGGCGATGTTGGAGGAGTATTCCCCGGGTTGGCTCTGCATGCGTGTCGCCCACTCGAACCAACGAAGAGCCATGTCGGGTCGTCCCGTTAGGGCGGCAAGTGCACCGAGCAGTCCTGGTGCGCGCTGGTAGGTGGGATCGAGTTCAAATGCCCGGATGCTTGCCTCAACTGCTTCTGGGAAACGTCCCGCCATGGTGAACCCGACCGCCATTGCTCGGTGTGCATCTGGTAAGAGTGAATCTTGTTCGACCGCGCGAGCCGCGAGCTGCATGCTCTCATCGAGCTCCGCGACATTGGGTCGGAACTGTTGTCGCATTGCTAACGCCGAGGCCAAGCTGGCAAGAGCAAGCGCACATTGCGGATCAGCCGCCACGGCTTTGCGATAGCATTCGACACCGCGATCAAAGTTTTCCTCGTTACGTTTCTTTGTCAGATCATCGCCCGCGAGCAGGTAATCTTGCGCTGCTGCGGACTTGGTCGCAGTCGCTGGTTCGCTGCGCAGGCGCGCCAAATCGCGACGGCTGGCGTTTTGGTTCCACTTGCCATTTAGAAAAAGGGCTGCTTGTGGGATAGTTGTTTCGACCGAAGCGTCGCCGGCGATAATCTCTCGATGCAACACTTGGCCGCTTCCGGCGTCCACGAGTGTTAATACGCTTCGAATTTTGCCCTCAACTCGTCTCATAGTGGCGAGGAGAAACGCATTGGAACCAGAGGCCAGCGTAATGCGACGCAGGTCCGATTCCTTCCATTTGAATCCGCTTGCCTCCGCTTCCGCACGTGGGAACGAACTGGTCTTCATCGATATTACAGCACCGCATGCCCGAGCCAGTCTCGCGCTCATGTCGGTCGCCTGTGGGGAATTGGACGATACCTCGTCCAAATCAAGTGCGGGCAGAAGAAACAACGAGCGTGCGGCCAGCTTTTCCTCATCCAACCTCGCCGCGAGTCGACGATTCTTGACTTGCCACGATGTGCCGACGATAGCCAGCACGCCGCAGACGATAAACGTGCTAGCCAGAACCGGATTTCGGCGTGACCAGCGCCAAACACGCGACGGGAGGAAGACCCGTCGTGCAAGAATTGCCCGCCCTTCGAGCCATCGCTCAAGATCTTCAGCAAGATCGTGGGCGGAACGATAGCGTGCGGTGGGTTCGCGCTCAAGGCAGTGAGCGCAGATGGTTTCGAGGTCGCGGTCGGCAATTTTGGAAAGCGAGCGCAGTTTTGGCGCGGGAGTTTCGGCGGCTTGACGGATGACGGAGAGGGCATGCGAGCCGAGGAAAGGCGGCCGACCCGCGAGGAGGTCGAAAAGGATCGCGCCGAGACTGTAAACGTCGGCGGCGGGTTTTAGTTGGGCGGCGGGGCCGCTGGCTTGTTCGGGGGCGATGTAGCCGGGGGTTCCGAAGATGGTGAGGGTGCGGGTGAGGTCGCTGCTGGTATCTAACCATTTGGCCAGGCCGAAGTCGCTCACGAGCGGTTCACCGCTGCCGTCGAGGAGGATGTTTCCCGGCTTGAGATCGCGGTGGAGAATGCCTTTGCCGTGTGCGTGTTGGACGGCGCGGGCGATCTTGGCAACGAGGACCACGCATTGCCGGGGCCCGTTTCGCAGCGTGGGACCGACTTCCTGCAAACTTCCGCCCGGCGCGAATTTCATGCTGAAGAACGGGAGGCCGTCTTCGCTCTCGCTCACTTCGTAGATCGGCAGAATGTTGGGATGATCGAGGCTTGCGGCGGCTTGCGCTTCGCGGCGGAAGCGCGCGAGGGTTTCGCGGGAGTCGGCGTGGTACCCAAGGACGCGTTTCACGGCGACGATGCGACGGGAATGGCGCTGGCGGGCGCGGTAGATCACGCCCATTCCGCCCCGCCCGATTTCCTCGAGAATTTGATAATTGCCGAGTCGCCACTCGGAATCGCGAACATCGACTTCGGCGAGCACTTCATCGAGCGTTTCGGTGTCGCCCGCGTCCGCCTCAAGACCGCGCTGTAGCAGACAGCTTAAACAGAAGCCGCGTCCGACACGCGAGGTCGATCCACACTTCGCGCACGCGACAACATCACTTGGCATTCGCACGGAATCGGAAATGCCAGCTATATTCATAGCGGATTCAGGAAGAGGCCGCCAGGGCTGCGCAAAGATAACGGAGCTCTTCGTCGACATCCTCCGGCCTCTCGACGGTTTGCGCTACCTCTTCGCGCAAGAGCTCGCGGTAGCGGACTCGCAGCCGGTGAAGGAGGCGTTTCACGGCCGTTTCAGGAACGCCCAGCGTCTTCGAAAGGCCCTGGTAAGAGACATCTTCCCGTTCCGACGCCAGATAATCACCCAGCACGTCGAAGACCCGGCGGCGGCCCTTGCTCTCACATTCCTCGCCCAGCCGCCGCAAAGCATGTTCGACGGCGGTGGCAGCCCATCGGACATCGTAGAGTCTTTCCGCGGGCCAGCTTTCTGCCCCCGCGGCAGAGATCGACAAATGTGATGGGGCCTCCGCCATCCAGTCATCCCACGAAACAAATTGCACATCACCGCCGCGCTTGCGCGCGTGCTTCCTTACCGAATCGTCGATGAGAAAGTGCTGCAACGCCTTGAGCAGCAACGACCGAAAACGCCCGCGATTTGGGTCAGCGCGTTTGAGCAGGCTGCCTTCAAGCACCATAAGAAAAAAGTCCTGGGTTAAGTCCTGGGCGTCCGGGACAGAACGGCCCCGCCGGCAGATGAAAGCGAAAACGGGGCGCCAATAGATCTTGCAAAGCTCGGCGAGCGCCTGGCGTGCCGCCTCTTCGCCGATGGTGGAATCGGCGCACGAGAGCACGACACTCCAACGAGTCGTGGCGAACCGCTCCGGGGAGTGGCCGCCCGTGACGGAGGCGTCCGGCTTCACAGGCGGCGATGCTGACGGGTCGCGATTTCTTACTCAAGAGAAATTTGTTGTTTGTTTTGTTAGGTGCCTTGATTCATTGGCGTTAAGTGCGGTTAGGCATCTTCGTGGTATGGCTAATCGCCTTCGCGGCGCTTGGGACTGCGCGGTTTCTTCTCGGCTTGGGGAGGATTCAGAATATGATCGAAGCCTGCGCCAATAATCCCGCCTTCCTCACGGCGTGTGAAGGGCCAGAGATCCTTCAATTGTTGGGTTGTGCCTTGGAAGATGTTCCGGTCCGCGCCGCTTACTCCAGGCGTCTCCCGAGGTGGGGGGCCAACCTCGCCGTCCGTATATTGCCACAGCGTGTAGGTTGGCCAGACCTGTGTGGGAATACCAATTGGCGAACTGGCGTAGCGGGCGTACCAAAGTGGGCAATTGCTGAGAATTGAATCAGGATTGTGGCCGATCGACTCGCGCAGGACGTGGCCACCGTAAATGACGGGCCATCGGCCGGTCTCGTCTTTGACCATCTGCACGAAGTGCCTTGCCTGGTCGAGAGTCATGTCGGGACCGTCGCTCGGCTCCCAATCCAGCGAGATCAGGTCGTCGTCCTCGGGCCTTGCGTAGGTCAGGAAGTTCTCGACCTGATCGGAAACCGATCCTCCAGTCGAGAAATGATATGCTCCCCATCGGAAACCGAGCTCCTTGGCGCGGTCGCGGCGCTGGTGGTACTTGGAATCGCGCATGGTCGCTCCCTGAGTCGCCTTGTGGATGATGGCAACGATGCCACCCTCGCGGCACTCTTCGAAGTTGATGCTGTTGCCATGGTAGATGTCGATAATGGTGTTGATCATAGTGGTTGGGACGCTGTTGAGTTTGTTCTCGTGCCGCAGACGTAGGTTGCTCTTCACCTTTCTTTTCCGGGATTTCGGAGGCGAAGTTCTTTGCAAAGGCCGAAAAAGTTTATGAAACGCGCTTTGCGACCGTTGCCGGCAAAGGCTGAGCCAGGTGAGTCGGACAAAAGCTCGGTTAATCGCTCTTTAGTTGGTCCACCCGGGTAATCGTATCGTTGGTTTCTTCTACCTTCTTTTTGTCCGCGCTTACCTTGGCGTCCACGTCCCTCAATGCGGCATCGAGTGTTCCCATGCGGCCGTACTCCTCCAGATCGGTGAAGGCTTCGGCGACGGTGTAGGAGGGAGGCGGGGGAACGTTTGGACACCGCCCCAGCTTACAAAGAATGTCGTTCCACTTGTCCAAACGCAGCGTATCCATCTTTGTGATGAACGTGGTAATGGACTGATCGAAGAGGACGTTTTTCTTGATCGAACTCGTCGCGCCGGTGAGCCCAGCCGAAGCTGCGCCTAAAGCGGCTTTTGTTCCCTCGCCTCCGGTGACCGCAACGAGGGAATCCAGGATGATCTTGACCGAATCGGAGGCGAATTCGCCCCAGCTCGTGGCACGCCGGAGGTTGCGGACATAATTGCCGAACTCGTAGTCCTTGACGGCTTTCATCCGGAAGACAAAAGCGGCGGTTGCGGGGGCATCCGTGCCATCGGTTACCTTCGTAGGAATACCACTCCGAAGGGCTGCGACCCATTGCGCGTGGATATGCTTGCCTCCCGTATCGTTCATCGGGCCGGCGCAGCTCACAAAAGTCATGCAAACGCTGGCGGTCAGAGCAATTCGACGAGATATTTTTCTCACCGGTCGCGCTTCCACGCTTTTCAGCTTGGGACTCTGGGACAAGGTGCGTTCGACTCTTCCGTTTTGATTCAAATGGTTTTGCATTCAATGCCCTTCTCCGGGATCGGCCTGGGAAAGTTCCAGGATTCTTTCGGGGATTGATTCGTTGGGTCGCTGCCAGGGGGCGCGCGGGAAACGCCGGCGCCACCTTTGGCGCGGTGGCCACTCTTGGTAACACACCTCGGGAGGCGCGACAGAGCCTGTGGAGTTTGTTAGGAACTTTCGGACGCAGCCTCCGTATGAATAAGTAACATGGTTACTAGAGGCCAACCTAACTTGTTCGTGTGCGTATTCGACCAAGTTTCCCAGCGCGATCAGGCGACGATTGCGAGGGGGTCTAGTTGCTTGTCCTTTTCGCACCTGCGCTTTCGGAGCAATTGCCTGTTTAAACAATCGACAACTGCTTCACATGGTTAGTAGCGTTCTCATTCAACTATTATGACACCACTCACAACGATGACCGACGAGAGTCACGCAGCAACCGTCACAATTGGGCAGGCCCCAGCCACACCGCATCCGGCCTGCTATTCTCGCTCGGCCAGAAGGAAGTCCGGCTGCCCCCATGCGGCAGCTTTCGATCCCGGGGCTCACTATTCTCGCCTCTTCCAGGGAGACTTCGCGGAGCATTCGGAGATTACCCTGCGGGCGCTCGCCAAGGTAATGGAGGGCGAAGGCGGGCGAGACGACGCCAAAGGGACTCCTTCGGGAATTGTTTACCTGGGCCAATTTATTGCGCACGACATCACAAGAGATCGAACGCCGCTCAGCAAAGCGCCTTTTCCGACACCCGAGACAACGCGCAATGAGCGGACTCCACTGCTCGAGCTCGACTCGGTGTATGGAAGCGGGCCGGTGGGCGCTGCGATTGAACCGGGTGGCGACTACCAGATTTACTCCCAGCCTCGCCCGGGCGAGGAGATCTTCAGGCTTGGTCCAACGGAGCCCGCAGTCGTGCGCGGGGTTCCGTTTCCGTCGAAAGAAATAGACTTTCCGCGACGTTCGGATCAGAGCCCGATCATCCCCGATGATCGAAATGACGACAACCTCATCCTCGCGCAGCTCCACGCCCTTTTTCTTCGCTTTCACAACAAGCTTCTTCCTTTGATCGTCGAGGGCTCCGTCGTTCCGGTCCCGGATGGTGCAACTCCCTTTGAAAAGACGCGCCGGCTGGTGACGTGGCACTACCAGCGGTTAGTGCGAGAATACTTTCTTCCCATGGTCGTCTTGCAATCGGTTCTCGATGACATCAAGGCGAATGGTCCAAAGCTATTCAAGCCCGAGTCAACGAAAGATCTTTCGCTCCCGGTCGAATTCACCATGGCGGCGTTCCGCTTCGGGCACAGCATGGTGCATGAAACCTACTTTATTAATGAAACGCATGCGCTGAGCGCCAAAGATATCCTAAATAGAGGTGATCGCCCGCTCCGCGCGGATTACGTTCTCGACTGGGTGCGTTTTGTCGGCTCGGGGCGAATAGCCAATGTCGCGCAGAAAATCAATACGACCATTTCGACGGCCTTATTCGGCCTCTCGGACCCGATGGTAATTCGATACAAGGATAACTCAGACGGTGTTTCGGAAGCGAGCTTACCAGTTCGAAGCTTGATGAGAGGGTCCAAAGCGCGGCTTCCCTCAGGTCAGGAGGCGTGCGCGCTGGCGGAGACGCTGGCGGGGACGCCGTTTATTGGGGTGGATGCAAGCCACCCGCACCATGCCTTCCTGGAAAGCAGCGGCTTACTCGACCGACTGCCACTTTGGTACTATATTCTCCACGAGGCGAACGTAGCTGGAGTCGACGAGTCGCTTTCCGTGCCAAGCCGGGAGGGCGGCTGCCGGCTGGGTCCTCTGGGCAGCCGAATTGTCGCGGAGGTTCTGCTTGGGCTGCTAAAGGTGGATGAAGACGCCTACGCCGAGGGGTGGGAACCACCGGAACTGCGGTTTCCGAACGGCTCCCTAAAGCGGATCACCAGTTTAGGGAGACTGGCTGAATACGTCTCCTAGGGCGGTGGGGCCAGGGCCGGGATGTCCGCCGAAGTAAAGGGGAATTTCGGACAGGAACTGGACGCGCACGTTCGGAAGGTCCGATTGTTTTCTCGCTCCCGCGCTCCGGAGAGCCAGGTAGTTAGCTCGCACCCGGGTGAGAAGCGCGGCTTGCTCATACCGTTTGCAGTCTTTGGGCTCGAACAACTTCGCCGGGAAATGTCCCCTAAAGGAGCCAGGCTGCTTTCGGAGGGTGCGACAGGCGATCTTCTCCAGTCGCTCCTGGACTTACTCCTTTGGATCCTTGGGCCTACGCTTGACGTCCTCGAAAAGGGGCGCGTCGTTCGCGAACCAGAGAACGGGGTGGACTCCCTGGATAGAACGGAAGCTCTTGGCGATCTTGAGATTCCCGAAGTCCTGCTGAGTTTTCCACCGATCCAGGAGACTATTGAGTTGGTTTTGGGGGATTGGATTTCAGCCAATGCGGAGATGTTTCGGCGCCTCCACCGCGATCGCGGGGCGCTCGCTGTCCTTCGCTCGTGCCCAGATGACGCGTCATGGACGGTGGCGAACGTCGTGGCCAACCTTTCCGATCGGCATGAAGGCGGCCGGAGCGTCTGTAGTTTAACGTTTACCGATGGCGATCGGCTTATTTACAAGCCGCGAAAGTGCAGCGGCGAGCAGCTATGGTCCTGCATTCTGGACTGGCTGCATAAGGAAGGGTTCCCGGAATTGAAAACCGCCCGGATGGTCCATCGTCCCAGCGCCGGCTATTCCTGGGTGGAATTTCTGCCTGGCTCTCCCTGTTCCAATGAGTCGGCCGTAGAACGGTTTTATTTTCGGTGGGGTGCGCAGGCAGCCTTGGCCACGATCTTCGGCTTTGCCGACTTGCATCATAGTAACTGGATAGCTATGCACGAACATCCCATTCTGGTGGATGCGGAGATGTTTGGCCCGGATGCCTCCAGGTTGGAGCGGATAGGTCCGAGTGTAACTAGATTGGAGCCATTGTTTGCTACTGGCCTGGTCCCATTTCGATCCCAAAGTGGCCTTGCCTACCGGGGCCTGGCGCCGTTCGATGACCCGAGCTCCTTCGAGCAGCCGCCTGACTGCTGGCCGCGCCTGAACGACGTGCCAAGGCCGCCGCAGGACTTTGCAGGGGATATTCGGAGGGGTTTTGACGATGCAGTGGAGTTCATCTGGGCCAAGCCCTCGCGCATGTCGCGAATTAACGCGATCCTTAGCCGGGCAGCCCGCTATGAGTCGCGGGCGCTTGTCCGCTCTACGGGAGAGTACGAACAGCTTTTGCGTCAGTCACTCCACCCGCGCCACATGCTCACAACGCAAAGCCGCTCTGAGGGCCTGCGTGCGGCCTGTTATCCGGCGGCGCCGGGAAGCCGGATTGCTGACGCTGAAGCAGATTGCCTGCTCCGGTGCTGCGTGCCCCGATTCACCACCGGGATGTTGCGGCGCGATTGCCGGCGTGTGCCAATCCCGACGCGAGAGGCCATGGCAGAGTCTTCCGCACACCTATCCTGTCATTTAGGGTTCTTCCCCTGGTCGCCAGGGGCTGTAGGTGCAGGCGTAGAGTAAGATTTCCTTCGAGTTTATGTCCACGTGATCAGGCGGAATTTCCAGGATCAGCGAGCCGCCAAGTCCCTTCTGCTGGGGGGAACCGTCGCCGTCTTTGAGCTTGTCGCCCTGGGGCAGGCAAAATACCCGCACGTCATCCGGTATTTCAGTATTTCCCACTTTTGCGACGATCCCGCGAGCCAAACCATAGTCTAATATTAGAGGCACATCCTTAGGATTGTCTCTTAAGTGCTGAATAACCGCCTTCACGATCTCTCTTTTGCCGTCGTTTGTTTTCCAATCGTTCATGTTTCATCGTCTTTCTGAGTTGAATGCTATGTTCTGCGCTTTGCTTCGTGAAAAGACCGTGGCCTGCAACGTCGCGATTTGCGCTTTGGCCTTGCTGATAATGGCGGCAAAGCGCGAATCCTTCGCGATATTGTCGAAACGCGGATCTAATAATGCAGATCGGTAATCCAGCCACCCCGCTTCCAGCGCGCCGCTCAGATGCAGGATCGCGGCGTCGATCTCTCCCGCGATGGATTCGTCCGCCGCGAGTTGG
Source organism: Chthoniobacterales bacterium (assembly GCA_035941955.1). GTDB lineage: Bacteria > Verrucomicrobiota > Verrucomicrobiia > Chthoniobacterales > UBA10450 > AV80. Next base: position 32,124 of record DASZDO010000028.1, on the reverse strand, counting down.
TAGAGGACATCGCTTGTTTGGGGCGTGACTTGGCGTCGTGTCTCGATTCGCGCCCTTAATGCCTCCAAAGCTGGCGGGCTGGCAGCTTCCGTCTGCATGCGGTCAAAAGCTGATTCATACGAAATACTGCCGTAGAACAACCCTCCGCCGGCCGGATCGGCTTGCTTCAACTCGGAGTAAAGCTCCCTGGCGCGAGGAAAGTCCCTGGCAAAGAACTCTATCTGCGCTTGCATTTGCTGGACTTCGCTGAAATGCCGCAGCGGCGCCAGGCGTTTGGTCCATAACTGGCGTGCGTCATTGAACTGACCCGCGAGCAACTTCAGCCGGCAAATTCCGAGCCAGCCATAAGGCATCTCAGGATGCAAATCGGCGGCGCGTGAATAAGACTCCTCCGCCTTTGAATCGTCAGCGAGATCCGCCCAGCAATCGCCGATACGCGAGTCCGTTTCACCTCGGCGAACCTCCCAGCGGCGCGCCAGTTCAAGCCAGCGCAAGGCGCGGTCCGGCCGGCCGAAATTTTGGTACGCTCCACCGATAACGTAAGCGGTTCGATAATCCAAGCCTCCGTATTCTATCGTTCGAAAATGCTCTTCGAGCGCCCGATGTGGGTCTCGCTGCTGATAGATCACGGCCATGGCGCGATGCGCTTCTGGTAGATTAGGCCGGAGGCTCAAAGCCGTTCTAGCTTCGCGCTCAGCGCGTTCGAGAAACCCCGGGCTATTGGCATAATGGATCCGGCTGCTGAGGGCCGCCGACAGATAAGCATGAGCGATGGCGGATGAAGGCTCGATGGCAATGGCCTTTTCAAAACAAATAATCGCGTGGTCGTAATCATTCGCGTTGTAGCGGAAGGCCAGGTCGCGGCCCGCGATGATCAGGTCGCGCGTTTGTTCGTTTGCCAAGCCCGGGTCCTGGGCCGCTGCAGTCACCGATTTGAATTCCTCGGCGCTCAACAGGGAGTAGATGGATTTACCGGCCTCGAGGATGGTTTGAGCGTCTCCTCCAGATAGAAAATCATCCTTCAGCGGCTGGCTAAAGAGCAACTCCCCCGTCGCCGCGTCCATGAGACGGATGACGATGCGTCTTCCTGCGGCGGTTCTCCGCGTTGTGCCAGTGAGAACGGTCCGGGTCCTTCCGCTCTTGCCGGCGGCGCGCAGGTCTTCCGCGCTTCCGCCACCGGCGAAGCTGTTGGGAATGTCTCGCAAGAAAACTACGCCCGCAGGCCCTATGTTTTCGAAGGTCCGGGCAAGGGCTTTGCCTAGACTAGCTGCCGTCTCATTATCCGCGGCTGCCTCATCCAAGTCGAGAAACGGCAGAACGCCGATTGACTGACGCGCGACGGTTTGCTCGCGCAGGCGGGACTTCATTTCGTAGTTCTGCAGTTGTCGGAAGACCGCGGCGCTCAGCAGCACCAGGCAAGCGGCAAGACTGCCCGCGAGAACTGGACCGCGTCTTGCCCAACGCCAGACTTTGACCGGCGACGAGACTGGGCGGGCCAGTATCGGACGGCCTTCGAGCCAGCGTTCGAGGTCTTCGGCGAGATCGTGGCCGGTCTGGTAGCGAGCGGAAGGTTCGCGCTCGAGACAGTGCGCGCAGATCGTTTCCAAGTCGCGGTCGGCGATCTGGGAAAGGGAGCGCAGTTTTGGAGCGGGAGATTCGGCGGCCTGGCGGATGACGGAGAGTGCGTGTGAGCCCAAAAAGGGTGGGCGGCCTGCCAGTAGGTCGAAGAGGATTGCGCCGAGGCTGTATATATCGGCGGCGGGTTTTAGTTGCGCGGCAGCGCCGCTCGCTTGTTCGGGGGCGATGTAGCCGGGGGTGCCGAAGATCGTGAGGGTGCGGGTGAGGTCGCTCGTAGTGTCGAGCCATTTTGCGAGACCGAAGTCGCTGACGAACGGTTCACCGGCGCCGTCGAGCAGGATGTTTCCCGGCTTTAGATCACGATGGAGAATGCCTTTGCCGTGCGCATACTGGACGGCGCGCGAGATCTTGGCGACGAGGGCCACACATTGCCGCGGCTCGTTTCTTAGCGCGGGACCTACCTCCTGCAAGCTTCCGCCGGACGCGAATTTCATGCTGAAGAACGGGAGTCCGTCTTCGCTCTCGCTCACTTCGTGGATCGGCAGGATATTCGGATGATCGAGGCTCGCGGCCGCCTGCGCTTCACGGCGGAAGCGGGCCAGCGTTTCGTGGGAGTCCGCGTGATAACCAAGGACTCGCTTCACGGCGACAATGCGGCGGGAATGGCGCTGGCGTGCGCGGTAGATCACGCCCATCCCGCCCCGCCCGATTTCCTCGAGAATCTCGTAGTTTCCGAGGCGCCAGTTCTTGTCCGGCAAGTTGACTTCAGCCAGCGCGCTGACCAGCGTTTCAGGCGCGCACTCGTCGTCCGGGTCGAGTCCAGCCTTGAGCAAGCAACCGACGCAAAGCCCGCCCGCGACGTGTGACGAAGAATCGCAGTGCTGACATTGCGGCGGGTCTTCGATCACGCACGCGATCGAATCGGAAAGTCCCGGGGAAAAATGTTTCATGATGTTGCGCTGGCGCTGGCCGCCAGGACTGCGCAGAGATGCCGGATTTCGTCATCCACCTCAGCCGGGTCCGCCACCGTCTCAGCGACTTCATCGCGAAGTAGGCTGCGGTAACGCTGACGGAGGCGATGCACCAGGCGTTTCACCGTCGCTTCAGGAACGCCGAGCGTTTGGGAGAGCGTTGGATACGAGACGTCTTCGCGCTCGGCGCCCAAGCATGAGCGCAAGGCCTCAAAGGCCCTCAGTTTTCCCTGGCTTTCGCATTCTTCCCGCAGACGTCGTAGCGCTTGTTCCACGACTGTTGCCGCCCAGCGCAGATCGAAAAGACGCTCGGCTGGCCAGGACTCCACCGCTTTCGCCGGGACGGTGAGCTGCGACGGGGCCTCCGCCATCCAGTCGTCCCAGGAAACGAATTGCACGTCGCCGCCCCGCTTGCGGGCGTGCCGTTTTTCCGTCGCGTCGTTCAAGAAGTTCTGGAGCGACTTCAGCAGGAGAGAGCGAAACCTCCCGCGGGTGGGGTCGGCGTGCCGAAGCCAGTTACCTTCCAGCATCATAACGAAAAAGTCCTGGGTGAGATCCTGCGCGTCCTGGGCGGAGTGACCGCGCCGGCAGACAAATGAGAAGATCGGACGCCAATAGAGCCGGCACAGTTCCGAAAGGGCCTGGTGCACCTTCTGATCGTCGCCTCCGAGATCGGCCGAGGTCAGGATAAGGCTCCACCTTGTTGTCGCGAAGTTTCGAGCTTCGCCACCGCCTTCCGTAGCTACTGCCGGGTTCAAGACCGCGGATGATGGTTTTCCCGTTCATATTATACAAGCCTAAACCTGCGTCCAACTACAGTTCCTTTCCCGTTCTCGGCGATGGTCATCACTGCTCAAGACGAGGCATCCCCTATTTCCTTACGGGAACCGGGAGGTGAAGTTCCTGTAGAAGCCACCTAACGAACTGCCCTCCCTTTCCGGCGGAAGCAATTGGGTTTACAACAGTAGTCAGTCGGGCATTTTTGAACCTCAGGAGCCCATTGTTACCGTGACGATACCCACAGAAGAGGCCGGTGATGCGATTCGGATCGAGCAGCTCGAGGTCTTTGCCCGCATCGGGGTCCCGGACGAAGAGCGGGCTGCCTCCCAGCGTCTCGTCTTCAACATCACGTTCTTGCCTGCACACAACGGGCCGGAGTTAGCGGACGATATCGCGCGAACGGTCGACTACGCGGCCGTGTGCGCGGAAACGAAGAGCTTTGTTCAGGGTCGTTCAGACCGGCTGATCGAGACTCTGGCCGATGCCTTGGCGAACCACTTACTAGGGGCTTTCGAGATACAGCGAGTTACGATCGAACTCCGTAAGTTTATTTTGCCGGACGTCGAGTTTGTCTCCGTGACCGTGACGCGAGAGCGTTTGAGCAAATGATACGCTGGCAAGAACGGCGCGCTCTTTCCCACCAGGGAGCGGCGCTTTCCAAACCGCCCTCTTTTTAACGGCGGACTGGAGACCGCCGCTCCTTGTGAATGCTCGGGCCATCACAGAAAGACGGTTCGCTTTTCCCGGCTCTCCTCATAATCTTCCGGCGTGAAGAGGAGCAACGCGGATTCAGAATCAGACGGATGGGAAACGGTCTCGAGCGAAACGCATTTTCAAAACGATCATCTCGAGGTGACGACGGAGGAAATCCGGACGCCCGCTCGCTCCGCGCCTCGGAAATGGACAATCGTGCACCGGAAGAAGGCGGTGGTAATCGCGCCGATGACTCCAGAAGGAGAGATTATTTTGATTCGCCAGGAACGCATTCCGATACGGGCCGCCATTTGGGAAATGCCGGCCGGCCAAATCGACGAATCAAAAACGCCGGATTTGGCTGCGATCAAGACGGTCGCTCTGCGCGAGTTGCGCGAAGAGACCGGGTTTGAGCTGCTCGAGGGCGGCGAGCTGATCTCCCTCGGAGACTATTTCACTTCGCCCGGGTTCACCGATGAGCGTGGGTACTTTTTTCTGGCCCGGCCTGTCCGGTCCTGTGCCGACGGACACGCGCACGACGAGTCGGAATCGATCCTGGATTGCCGGCCGTTCAGCGCCAGTGAATTGCGCCGAATGATCGACCAGAACGAAATCCGCGACGCGAATACGCTGGGCATTTTTGCGCGGCTGGTGGCGCGCGGCCTTCTTCCGCTCGAGCGCGCGTAAGATTTCGATCGTATGGCGTTACGCAATCTCTTCAAATTTCGCGACCTGCCGGAGAGCGAAACGTCGAAACCGTTCCTGGAACATCTCGAGGACCTCCGCTGGACGATCGTGAAGATGGCGATCGCGCTCCTGATCGCGATGATAATCTGTTTCGCGTTTCGCTCGTCGCTCGTCCAGATCATGCAGCGTCCGTTGCACGAGCTCGAACCCAAAATAGGCGCGTTGCGGGCCATGGGCGTGACCGATTCGCTGACGATTTCCTTTCGTCTGGCCTTCTATGCGGGCATCGTTTTGTCGTTCCCGCTGCTTCTTTATTTCCTGGCCGAATTTGTCTTGCCTGCGCTCACGGCGATGGAAAAACGGTTCGTTCTCCCTGCCATCTTCGTCAGTTTCGCCCTTTTTCTGACCGGAGTGCTCGCCTGTTACTACTGGCTTTTGCCGTCGACGATTCTCTTCTTCTTCCACGACACGGAATCGCTCGGCTGGACGGCCGCATGGACGGTGCAGGAATACTATTCTTTCGTGACGCGTTTTACGATCGGCTTCGGTCTGGCTTTCGAGCTGCCGGTCGTGGTGCTGGCGCTCGTCCGGCTCGGGCTGGTGACCTATCCATTTATGGCCCGGACCCGGCCCTATGCCATCGTCCTGATTTTTATCCTGGCGACAATCATCACTCCGACGCCGGATGTTTTGACGCTGATCGCGATGAGCCTGCCAATGTGCCTCCTCTATGAGAGTTGCATCTGGATCGCGTGGCTGATGCAGCGAAAAGCGCTGAAGAAATTGAACGGCTAGCATGGATAACTCGCTCGCCGGCTATCATTTTTTCTTCGGAACCTTCGCGTTCGTTCTCGGCGCGGTGGTTGGCTCGTTTCTGAACGTCTGCATTTATCGGATGCCGCTCGATCTTTCGGTGAACGAGCCGCGCCGCTCTTTTTGCCCATCGTGCAAGAAGCAACTCAAATGGCATCAGAATATCCCGCTCTTGAGCTGGCTTTTCTTGCGGGCGCGCTGCGCGAACTGTGGCAGCCGCATTGCCTTCCGCTACTTCGCGGTGGAACTCCTGACCGCTCTTCTTTTTCTCGCGGTCTGGCTCCAGTTTCCCTGGGAGATCGCGCTTGCCTATTGGGTTTTCGTTTCGCTGCTCATCGTTGGGACATTCATCGACTTCGAGCACTTCATCATTCCGGACGAAGTGACGATTGGAGGGGTAATCGCCGGCATTCTCGCGAGCTTTCTTGTGCCCGCCCTCATGGCCGCGGACGGGAGATGGTCCGCGCTTCTGGCCTCGGCGCTGTCGGCGCTCCTGGGCTACGGGCTTCTGTGGATCGTGCTCGAAGCAGGCAAGAAAGTGTTTGGGAAAAAAAAGATCCGGCTGGACGCGCCCACCCCGTTTACCTGGACGCGGACGGGGGAGGACGCCGACTTCGTCGTGGGCGAAGAGAAGGGGTTGTGGAGCGAACATTTTTCGCGCGAAACCGATCTTCTTATTCTGCTCTGCGACGAAGCGGTGATTGATGGGCGCAATGTCGGCCGGACCGACCTGCGCTTTCACTACAACCGGGTAAACATCGACGGAGAAGAAATTCTGCTCGATACCGCGGACCAAATATCCGGCGTGGTGCGCGAACTTCAGATTCCGCGCGAAGCGATGGGGCGTGGCGATCTAAAATTCCTCGCGGCCATTGGCGCCTTCCTGGGCTGGCGCGCGGTGTTATTCAGCGTCTTTGCCGGATCGCTCCTGGGCTCACTGGTTGGTCTGGCCACGCTTCTCATTGGCCAGCGAGTTTGGTCGGCCAAATTGCCCTTCGGGCCGTACCTCGCGTTTGGCGGATTGGTTTGGATGTTCTTCGGCGAATCGCTCCTGAGCTGGTATATGGGCCTGCTCAACTCGCCGTGAAGTTCTCGAGGGTGGTGTTCGCGCAGTAGCTTGCGTGCATCGCACTGCTGATCTCGGCGAGCCGGTCCTGAATCTGTTCCAGATATTCGTGGAGACCGATTTTGAAAATGTCGCCGATCGTGACGTAATCGAGATCCGATCGGAGCCGCCCCGACAGGCGTTCCGCTTCGTTGGCATACTTTGAATCGGCCGAACCGGAGATGTGGTGCAAGGCGGCATCGAAGCAATCGACGCTGAAGCGGATGGACCGCGGAAAAGCAGAATGGGTGATGACGAATTCCGCCACGCGCCATGGAGCAACCTGGCCGACATAGATTTTGCGGTACGCCTCCAGGGCGCTGCACGACTTCAGGACGGACATCCATTGGATGGTATCGACGTTACCGCCCACCTTTTCGCCTGAGGGAAGCAGGATGTGGTATTTCACGTCGAGGATGCGAGAGGTGCAATCCGCGCGCTCCAGCAGTTTCCCAATCCGGATGAAGTCCCACCCCTCGCCGTGAGTCATGGTGGCATCGGTGATTCCCTGGAACAGATGCGATCCGGCGATGATGCGCTTGAAGAATTCGTACGGGCTCGTGCGCACCAGTTTCTTCGCGGTATCGCTTTTCACGAAAAGATAGAGCCGGTTGATCTGCTCCCACATCTCGCTCGAGATCTGTTCGCTCGTCGTGCGGGCGTTTTCGCGCGCCAGGGTCAAACAAGAGTAGATGGAATTTGGATTCTTTTTTTGAAGGCTGACGAAATCGATCACTGCCTTGCCGTCAGGTTTTTCGTAGAGTGAGGCGAAAAGCTCATTTTCCTCGAGCGAACTGATGATTGGGTCCCACTGCGCTTGCAGATCGGTTTCGGATGGATTCGTCAGGTCGAGGAGCAGTTGCAGGTTCACGTCCGCGATCCGGGCGTTGTTTTCCGCGCGCTCAATGTAGCGGCTCATCCAATACAGGGAATCGGCGACGCGGCTAAGCATGGGAGAAAACGCGGAGGGGCAATGGAGTGTTGGAGTGGTGGAGGAGCGGAAAAAATGGAGTGTTGGAGTATTGGAGTAATGGGAAGAAGAATTTCATAGCTGCCTCACTCCATTACTCCATTACTCCATTACTCCATTGCTCCAATACTCCATTGCTCCATTGCTCCATTGCTCCAATACTCCATCACTCCACTGCTCCATTTTCCGCCTCGAGAACCCAGGTGTCCTTGCTGCCGCCGCCCTGGGAGGAGTTGACCACGAGCGAACCGGCCCGGAGAGCCACGCGGGTCAAGCCTCCGGGGATGATCGTGACCTTCTCGCCGTACAAGATGAAAGGGCGCAGGTCGACGTGCCGGCCTTGCATGCTGTTATCGCAAAAGGCCGGGGCGCGAGACAGGGGGACCACCGGTTGGGCGATGTAGTTGCGAGGATTCTTTTTTACCTTTTCCCGAAAGCGCTCGCACTCCGCCTTTGTCGCCTGGGGGCCGATGAGCATTCCGTAACCGCCACTCTCGTTCACCGCTTTGATCACCAGTTCGGGGATGTGCTCGAGAATGTAGGAGAGATCTTCTTTTGTGGCGGCGAGGTAGGTGGGCACATTGGGCAGGATGGCGTCTTCACCCAGGTAGTAGCGAATCATCCGCGGCACGAAATGGTACACCGCCTTGTCGTCCGCGATGCCGGTGCCGATGGAATTCGCGAGACTCACATTTCCATCCCGGTACGCTTCCACCAAACCGGGGACGCCCAGGCCTGAGTCTTTCCGAAAAACCTGGGGATCGAGGAAATCGTCGTTGATCCGGCGGTAGATCACGTCCACCGGCTTGAGCCCCTTGGTCGTGCGCATGAAAACCTTACCTTCCTGCGCGACGAGATCTCGCCCTTCCACGATCTCGATGCCCATCGAGCGGGCGAGGAAGGAGTGTTCAAAATAGGCCGAGTTATAAACACCCGGCGTGAGAAGGACGACGGTTGGCTCGGCCTTTCCCTCGGGCGCGATATGGCGCAGCACATTCAATAACTCCTGGCTGTAATCCTCGACGGGCCGGACGCGATATTGACCCAGCAGACTCGGGAAAGTGCGCTTCAACGTCTGGCGATTTTCGATTACGTAGGAAACCCCGGAAGGACAGCGCGCATTATCCTCGAGCACCAGATACGTGCCATCTTTGTCGCGGATGAGATCGGTCCCGCAAATGTGAATGTAAATATTGCGCGGCACATCGAATTGCATGAACTCGGGCCGGAAATGCGCTGCTTCCCAGACGATCTGTTTCGGAATGACGCCGTCCCGGAGAATATTTTGCGTGTGATAGATGTCGTGCAGAAACAAATTTAGAGCGGTGATTCTCTGGACAAGCCCGCGCTCAACCAGTTCCCACTCCTTCGCGGGAATGATGCGCGGGAGGAGGTCGAACGGGAAAATGCGCTCGGTCCCCTGGTCGTCGTTGTAGACCGTGAAGGTGACGCCTTGCGTGAGAAAGGTGGAGGCGGCGAGCGCGCGTTTGCGCTCGAATTCTTCGCGCTCCATTTCCTTGAAGCGCGCGAATAACTTGCTGTAATGAGGGCGCACCTCGCCGGGCCCGGCGAACATCTCATCGAAAAAATCCCCGACTTGATAGTCAGAGAAGAAGTCGCCCATGAATCAGTCTGGCAGCGCGATAATTCGAAGCAAATGGAAAACCTGCCGGGCGATATGACTGGACATGAATCGGCGTGCGCCCGTGTGGCCGCCCATTTTCCCCAGCTCTGGCTGCGCGCCTATGTCGGAAGCAAACTGCGGCGCGATCCGGTTTATCCCGCGGCCTACGAACTGTTTTCCGGCTCCGACGATCCGATCCTCGATGTCGGATGCGGAGTTGGTTTGCTCGCGTTTTATCTGCGCGAACGCGGCTGCCGGCAATCGATCCTGGGACTTGATGTCGATGCGCGGAAAATCCGTCAGGGGACGCACATTGCGCAGCAGCGGTACAAAGATGTCGACCTTCGCACTCAGGATGTGCAGGGACCGCTCCCGGCTTTTTCCGGCACGATCGCTCTTTTTGATGTGCTCCATTATCTGCCGCTCGCACGACAGACGGCGCTGCTTTCGGATCTCGCCCAATGCGTGGCGCCGGCCGGCTCGCTCGTTATTCGTGATTGTCCGCGTGACAACGGCCCGCGTTTCTGGATGACCTGGGCGGCGGAAAAATTTGCGCAGGCGGTTTCCTGGAATCGGAACACCTCGCTTCACTTTCCCTCGCGCGAGCGCATCAATGGCGCTTTCAGCGAAACTGAGTTTGAGCGCGAAAGCCGGCCGCTCTGGGGGACATCACCGTTCAACAATTATCTCTTCATTTTCAGGCGAGTGAGTTCGTGACAATAGCCCAGCGTTTTGACGCTGGGACCAGAATACGGGAAACACCAAGGCCAAATCCCAGCGTTAAAGCGCTGGGCTATGGTCAACGCTTCAACCTTTTAACGCTTCAACCCTTCAAGAGCTGTTCCAGGGGCGGAATGACGCAGCGGTATCCGCGTTCGGCGAGTCCGGCCAAGGTCAGCTCCAGGCACCGCGGGTTGAATTCCGGATCGGTCGCCGTTCGATGCCCTTCATGGAGGAGGAGAATTCCTCCAGGCTTCGTCGTTCGCAAAATTCGCTCGGCCACCAGCGCGGGGTCGCGCCGCGCGGTATCGAATCCCCGCGCGCTCCAGCCGATTAACGCCAGCCCGCGGCGCCGCAGCTCAGGATGAACAAACAAATTCTTCAGGCCCGCCGGAGTTCGGAATAACCGCGCTGGCCGATCGGGTCCGCTCCTGAGCAGTTCCGCGCAGTGATCGATTTCCGCGCCGATCCGCGATGGACCCGCCGCCCAGAACATTCCGCTGGGGTGCGTGAAAGTATGGTTGGCGATCCCATGACCGCGGCTCAGGATTTCCGTCACGAGGTGCGGATATTCTTCGGCCCGCGTTCCAATGACAAAGAAAGTCGCGCGCGCGTCGAAGTGCTCGAGCAGGTCCAGGATCTTCGGGGTGTGCTCGGGGGAGGGCCCGTCGTCAATGGTGATCCAGACTTCCGGCTCCGCGGTCCGAAATGACCGGATGACCGGGCCCCACCACTGACAATTGGGCACGAACGTCGCGTAAAAGATCAGAACGTGGGAGAGAAAGAGGGGCGCCAGGGCGAGAACGAGATTCGTTCGGATGAGGTAGAGGGCGAGGAATGGCGCCACAAACGCAAAACCAAGGAGCGCGCGACGCGTCCAGGGCGGGTTATTTTCCGGAAGCGCGGGTTGCATTGCTAAGAGCCAAAACGACGGCGGAAGCCAGGTTCATGGCAACGGCCACCAGCCAAATGGCGCCGATCTCGCGCACCCATGGGCTGTCTTCGAGAAGCGCGCAAGCCATCGCCGTCGTGAAAAGGCCCCAGAAAATGCTTTGGGCGCGGCGAGTCGCGACCGTTCGGAAGAGTCCACCGAGATGCAAGAGCTTGATGATCACAGAATTGAGATAGAGGAGAAGCAGCCAGAAAAGCCAAACCCAAAACGCGAGGACGATGAGGAGCAGCGCGGTCTGCCACGGCGCGAGACGCGGCGGAAGGTAGTGCGCAAAAAAAAGGTAATGGACCAGGTACATCATGAGGCCCACGAACCATGCTTCAACGGCGTTGCGCTCGGCCCGCCTCGTGTCGCCGCCGCGGAGCAGCGCAATAAAACGGGGCAGCGAAAAGTAGAACCGCGGATCTCTCTTATTGGTTTCGTTCATCGAAAAGAAAGCCGGGGGCGAAGGCAAACCATTGGTCCCAGCGCTTCGCGAGCAATTGTTCCAGGACTTGGCGCCATTTCTCGACCGCCTGGGCAATGTCGTTCGCGCGCTCGCGTCCGCTCCGGAGGACGGCGATCGGTTCGCGCACAATAATCTGATAACTGCGATAACCCGACCGGGCGATAAAGAGCGGGTAGATCGGCGCGCCTGAGACCTGGGCGAGAACGAAGGGGCCGTTGGGCAGCCGGACTTCCTTCCCGAAAAGATGCGTGCGTATTTCCGCCAGGTCTCCCGCAACGAGATCGCCTTGAAGGGAAACGATCTCGCCGAGACGGAGTGCGTTCAGGAGATCGAATGACAGCATGGCGCCCGCGGTGTTGTAATCCACTTTGACCGCTCCCTCGCCGCTTTTCTCGAGTGACGCGCTGAGGTGCTCCGCCGTTTGCTGGTCCGGCTCAGGGGCCCGGACGAGGCGGATTTCGCGGTTGAATTTCTCCGCAAACAAAGCGGCGCCCAGATCGTAATTCCCCATGTGGGCCGTCAGAACGATCGCGCCCTGGGCCGCGCCGAGCTGATCGAGCCAGGCGGCGCCAATAATTTCGTAGTCGAATTCCTCCTTGATCAGCTTGTGGATCGCAGCCTCGGAAATTGTCCAGGCGTAGTTATGAAACGTGCGAAAAACGCGCAGATAATTCATCGCGCGCGAGGAGCCCGGCAGAATGATCGCGAGGTGGGCGAGGACGATCCGGCGCGCCGGCGCGGCGAAAAAGAAAAAGAAGAAGGTCATGAAAAAATGCAGGACCGGATAAGTGTAGAAGGGCATTTGGATGGTGGCCCAGTCCAGATACTGGCGCCAAAAAACGCCGCGCACGGCGAAGCGGCGGAGCCGGTTGCGAGAGGTGCTCATGAGAGAAGTTGAAGCGTTACACCGTTGCGGCGTGGAAGCGACTGCGGAGTAGTTCCCATTTCAACGAGCCGGTTGTAACATCTCGGCGCGATGAACACGATGCCCCTTCCCGGCGAACTCCGCGCGCAGCGCATCGACATGCATGTGCACATGGTGGGCAACGGTGTGGCCGGTTCGGGCGGCTGGCTTCGTTTGACCGGCTGGCACCGATGGCTCGCCGGTTTCATGCTGCGGCAGCTCGGAATTCCGGCGAGCGCGCTCGAGGGTGATCTTGAATCCGTTTACGCCGAGCATCTGGGAAAACTCGTCCGCGAGTCGTCGATGGATGCCGTCGTCCTGCTCGCGCACGAACGGGTGCACGATCCGGATGGAACTCCGCGGGAAGACCTCGGTTCGATGTTCGTGCCGAATGACGTTGTGCTCGGTTTGGCGAAAACGTTTCCCGAATTTCTCCCGGGCGTTTCGATTCACCCGGCCAGGCGAGATGCGCTGGACGAGCTGGAGCGCTGCCTCGAGGGCGGCGCGGTGCTGATGAAGTGTCTTCCGAATTGCCAAAACATCGATCTTTCCGACACGCGTTTCCGACGTTTTTGGCAGCGGATGGCGGAATCGGGGCTGCCACTTCTCGCGCATACCGGCGGCGAGCACACCGTGCCCGTGATCAACGCGGCGCTGGCCGATCCCAGGCTGCTTCGGTTTCCGCTGGAACGCGGTGTGACAGTGATCGCGGCGCATTGCGCCACAAAGAGCGGCGCTTTCGATCCCGACCACTTCGACGCCTGGGCGGGGATGCTGCGCGAATTTCCAAATCTCTACGGCGACATTAGCGCGATGGTTTCGCTGAACCGCTGTGGACATTTGCGCGATTGTCTGCGCGAGGAGATCGCTCCCCGGATTCTGCACGGCAGCGATTTCCCGGTGCCCGTGCTCGGGCACCGAATGTGGCTCCAAGGCTGGATCGACCGCGCGGCTTTTCGGCGCTGCCAAAGCGTGCGCAACTCGCTGGAACGCGACTGGCAATTCAAGCAAGCGCTCGGGTTCTCCGAAGAGATTGCCACGCGTCCGGCGACGCTGCTGCGGCAACGAATCAACTCTCGCACCTCATGATCTTTTCCAACGCTCGACTCATTCTCCCGGATGGAATTCGCGATGGTCTGGAGGTCGTCGTGGCGGCCGGAAAAATCGCCGAGATCCGCAAACGATCGAACGCTGAGGCGATCGATCTGGGTGGAAGCTACCTGGCGCCGGGGTTCATCGATCTGCACGTTCACGGCGCGGTCGGGCGCGACGCGATGGAGGCGTCGCCGGAAGCTTTTCACGTGATCTGCGACTACCACGCCAGCGGGGGGACAACTGCGCTCGTGTTAACGACGGCGACCGCGCCGATTCCGGACATTCTCCACGTGCTGCTCGCAGTCAGGACGTGCCGCGACGAGCTCAAGCAAATTGCCGGCGTCCACGTGGAAGGGCCTTTCATCTCGCGAAAGAGTGCCGGGGCCCAGCGCACGGAATTCATCATGAATCCCGAGCCGCAGCTCGTGCAGCAGTTGCTCGAGTATGCGGACGTCATCGAACGCGTCACGCTTGCTCCCGAGCTTCCGGGAGCGCTGGAAGCGATCGATCTCCTGCGCGCGCAGAACATCGCTGTCAGCGGCGGTCACAGCGATGCGTGGGACGAGGAGGCCCGCAACGCGTTCGAGCACGGAATGCGGCAGGTCACGCACACCTTCAATTGCATGTCATCGATGCATCGCCGGGAGGGGGAACGCGTGGCGGGCTTGCTCGAATTCGCGCTCAGCGAACCGGAGATGATGTGCGAGCTGATCGCGGACGGACATCACGTCCCCAATACCCTGATGAAGATGCTCTATCGCGCGAAGGGTGCGGCGGGCATTTGCCTGGTGACCGATGCGACGGCGGGCGCCGGTCTGCCGGAAGGCGCGCGGTTCACTCTGGCAGGCGCCGATTGCATGGTGAGTGGAGGAGCCTGCTGGCTGGCCGATCGTTCCGCGCTCGCGGGTGGCTCCGCGAGGATGATCGATCTGGTGCGCACGATGGTCCGCCAGGTTGGCGTTCCGCTGGCTGAGGCAATCGCGATGGCAAGCGCGAACCCTTCACGTGCGCTTGGATTGTCGACCAAAGGCCGATTGGAAGCGGGGGCCGACGCGGATTTCGTGGTGTTGTCGGAGGATTTGGAAGTCGTCCAGACCTTCGTTGCGGGTGAACGGATTTACGCGAAGAGCTGCTAGCAGCGTTGCGAGCAGGCCAAGGAGGGGCGGGTTACAAACCGCCCTGTCGCGCCAGCGACCAAAAAGCTTGGGGCGGTTTGTAAACCGCCCCTCCTTGAGGCGTCAGATCAATTCACGGCGAGAGGAGGACCTCCGCGATATCGAGCTCCTTGAGGCGTCATATCAACTCAGAGCAAAAGCAGGAATTTCGCGATATCGAGGGACGCGGTCGGCCGGCCAAGATGGCTGATGTTCTTCGACCATTCGCGCCATTGGGCGGCGTCGTTCGCGAACGCATTCTGCACCGCGGAGATCACGCGATCGTGCGTCGGAGCGACCGTGCCCGAGTTTGTTTCTACGATAAATCGGGCGTTTCCCTCTTCCTGCCCCGGAATGATGTGATTGACGATCATGGGGCAGGCGGCCGACATCGCTTCCTGCACCGTCGCACCGCCGGCCTTGCTGATGACCAGATGATTAGCGCGAAGAAGGCGTGGAAGCTCGTCGCTCCAGTCCACGGTCTCGAACTCCTGGGTGACCGTGCGGCGAATTTTTTCGACGGAAACCTTCAACCCGGCGTTGCGGCCCACGGTCACGGTCAATTGAATTTCAGGCAGCCCGGCCAAACGGCGCACCAGGGCCGGAGCCCTGGAATTGGCCGCGTTGATTATGTAAAGGACGCGCCGCCCGGTTTCGTCCGAAGGCGGCAACCGAATTTCGCCGGGCTGCGCAAAGACCGGGCTGACCGGAAAACCAAACGGCTTTATTTTCTCCGGCGGAATGCCGGCGCCGAGAAGGACCGCCGCGCTTTGCTCATTCGGCAGCAGAAAATAATCGGCGCTGCACCGGTACCAGATGGCGTTGACGCTGATCGAATCGGTGATGACCACCACGCGTTTGTGCTGGCGGGCGCCTTCCCAACCAAGAATCTCATCGAGCATGTGGGGATACGCCGGATAGACCGAGACAATCACGTCCGGCTCAAAACGCCTGATCATTCGGCCCAGCTCATTTTTCAAGGCAAAGAAGACGCGAAAATCCCCGGCAAACGTTTCCTGCCGGTCGAGCCATTGGTAAATCCTCCGCCAGATCCGTGGCGTGCGATTGATCATCCCCATGTAGAGGACGCGCCCCCAATCGTTCCCGGCGCCGTAGGTTTCGGCGAAGAGATCGTGCAGCTCCACTTGCGCCCCTGCGGGCGAGACCTTGCGGAGGCCATCACGGATGCCGCGGGCGGCGCTGTTGTGTCCTTCGCCGAAGCCGGCGGTCAGGATGAGGATCTTTTTCAAAACTCGTTAGGCCAGCAGGCTCGGCGGAAGTTGCCGGAGAGTTTAATGGATATTTGCTTCCGGCAAAGTAAACTCTGCGCGCAGATGAAATACCTCAGGTCCGCCGGGCGAGTCATCCGGCGTTTGGTTTATGAGACCGCCATGGATACGACCATGGGGCTGGCCGCCCAAATGGCGTACCAGTTCCTCTTCACCCTCGCGCCCGGGCTGCTCTTTCTCTGGTACCTGCTCGGGCTTTTCGGCACCGACCCGGCAAAGCTCCATCAGATGCTCGGTCTCTTGAAAAATTTCCTCCCGGCCGATCCGAAAGTGCAGGAGATCATCGATTCGCTGGTGGCGAACATTGTCGTGACCGGTTCGACCGGAAGGTTGTTGAACGTGGGGATCTTCTTCGGGATCTGGCTCGGCACGGTTTTCATCTCCACCATTTCCCATGCTTTGAGCCGTACCCACGGCGTGGTGGAGGATCGCAACTGGTGGTCCAAGTACATCATTTCGTTTTTCCTCGTCTTCTGGTTTGGCATTACGATCCTGTTTTGTTTCAACGCCATGGTCTTTGGCGAAACCCTCGCCGGCATCGCCGAAGTGAATTTCCAATTGACCATTCCGCTTCAGGAATGGGTCGCTTTCCTGAGTTTGCCGCTCACCGCGCTGGCGTTGGTCGGTCTCGCGCTCGCCCTCTATCTTTTGACGCCGGAAAATTATCTGACCATCCGGCAGGCGTTGCCCGGCGCCATTTTCTTTTCGGTCGGCTGGATCATCGTCACCAAACTCTTCCAGTTTTATGTCGCGAAGTACGATCGGTATAACCCGACTTATCTGGCGCTGGCGTCCATCATCGTGCTGATGACGTGGATGTATCTAACTTGTTTACTTTTGCTGCTGGGCGGGAAACTGAATGCAATTCTCCGCCGGGAACGCGAGCGCGCCGCCAACGCCGCGGTGGGCGCACCACAGCCCGCTTGATCCCCCTTTAGGCCCTGTTACGCTCGCCTGCCGTGATCCGTCCTCGCGTTTTCTTCGGCATCGCGCTGGCGCTCAGCGCAATCGTTTGCACCTTCGTCAACGCGCAGTTGACCGACGAAGTGAAAAAGAAGCGCGATGCGCGCGAAGAGACGCGCCCCGCCGCTTCCTCGACCCCGGCAGAAACGCCCGAAAAGGCGGCGAAACCAAAACCAGCGGACCGCAAGGCCAAGAGTAAGAAGCAGGCTTCCCCGACGCCGAAACCAACCGCGACGCCGGCCGCCAAAAAGAGTCCGGCACCGGAGCCGGACAAATCACCTGCAACGGGCAGCGAGGAGGACGAGGCGCCGGAACCGGACAAATCGCCCACGCCAACGGCCAAGCCCAAATCTGAAACAAAGAAATCAAGCGAGGAGGACGCAGCGACAAGTCCAAAGCCAAAGCAGACCAAAAAGAAACCGGGCGCCAGGAAGAGTCCGACGCCCAAACCCGGGGCCAAGAAAAAGCCCAGTGCCAAGAAAAAATCCGGCGCCAGGAAAAAGCCGGGCGCGTCGAAGACGCCGGACGTGAAGGAGAAACCCACGCCCGAACCTAAACGGATCGAAAAAGCCGAGCTGGCGGGAAGTCCGGCGCCCAGCGCGCCGCTCAAGTCTACTCCTGAACCGGCACGCCCACCCGCCGTCGAGCCGCCTGCGCGTCCGCGCCCGGCTCCGACTGTCTCTTTGCCACAGGCCGTGTTGCCCTCGGATATCACGATTGAAAAATCTGGGCTGGAGAAAGAACAGGGCTTCGAACCCCCACCGCCTCCTCCACCGCGGCGAGGTTTCTGGCCATGGTCGCGCCAGACGGCGAACTATCGTTATCTCACCAGCGCGAATATCGAGGCCATCCGGAGGGCACCGGTGCAGCGGGCGCGCTGGAAATTTGTCATCGTGCACAACAGCGGGACGCGACAGGGGAACGCGCGCGCGTTCGATTACTATCACCGCAGAGTGCGGCGGATGCGGAATGGATTGGCCTACCATTTCGTCATTGGAAACGGGACGTCGTCGCGGAACGGACAGATCGAGATTGGCGATCGCTGGCGCCGGCAAATCAATGGCGGCCATGTCCACAGCGATTATATGAACAACATCGGGCTCGGTATTTGCCTGGTGGGCGATTTCAATCGCGACCAGCCGACGCGCGCCCAGCTCGAATCGTGCGACGAGCTGATTCGGTATCTGCGGGAGCGTTGCGGCTCCCTGGTGGTGCGGCCTCATCGGGAAGTGAATCCTCCGCGCTGGTCGACGGATTGCCCGGGCGATGCATTTCCCTACGGCTGGTTCGGGCGATTCCGGTAGGCGGGGAGGGGAAATGGTTGAAGGGTTGAAGGGTTGAAGCGGAACACGCTCTAACACTTTAACGCTGCACCTCTCCAACGATTCTTAATTCGTTGCCAAGCGCAAAACTGTAGAGGATAGAAACGGCTCATTTTATTTATGACGCCGGTAAAAATTTGGTTGGGTTTTCCCTATCCGCTCGGAGCGACGTGGCTCGGCAACGGAGTTAATTTCGCGCTCTTTTCCGAGATGGCGACCTCGGTTGACCTCTGTCTCTTCGATAACCTAGACGCGCCGCAGGAAAATATTCGCATCCCGATGACGGAGCACACGGACCAGGTCTGGCACGTGTTTTTGCCCGATGTGCGGCCGGGCCAACTCTACGGCTACCGCGTTTATGGACCGTACGATCCGGAACGCGGCCTGCGCTTCAACAGCTCGAAGTTGCTGATCGATCCGTACGCGAAAGCGATCGCGGGGCAGGTGAATTGGGCGGATGAGATGTTTGGCTATGTCGTGGGAGGGGCAGAGGAGGATCTGGCCCGCGATTTTCGCGACGACGCATGGGGAATGCCGAAAGCGGTCGTGATCGATAACGCTTTCGATTGGCGGGACGACAAGAGGCTCGGGACGCCGCTCCACAGCTCGGTCATCTACGAAATGCACGTGAAGGGTTTCACGAAGCTTTGTCCCGATGTTCCGGCGGAACTGCGTGGAACGTACGCCGGGTTGGGCAGCGCCGGTGCGATCAAGTACTTGAAGGAATTGGGAGTAACCGCGGTCGAACTCCTGCCCGTGCACACGAAGGTCGACGACAAGGTTTTGATCGATCGCGGGCTGCGCAATTACTGGGGTTACAACACGCTCGGCTTCTTCGCTCCGGAAGCGCAATACTCGAGCAGCGGCGCGATGGGCGAGCAGGTTTCCGAGTTCAAGGGGATGGTGCGCAATCTGCACGCGGCCGGCATCGAAGTCATTCTGGACGTGGTTTACAATCACACGGCGGAAGGGAATCACCTCGGCCCGACGCTTGGTTTTCGCGGCGTCGATAATGCGGCCTACTACCGTCTGTCGCCGGAAGATGCGCGGTTGTACCTGGATTTCACCGGGACTGGGAACACGTTCAATCTTCTTCACCCGCGCACGCTCCAACTCGTCATGGACAGCCTGCGCTACTGGGTGATCGAGATGCACGTGGACGGTTTTCGGTTCGATCTCGCCTCCACCCTGGCCCGTGACGACAAGGGCGTGAACAAGCTGCACGCTTTCTTTGAGATCATTCACCAGGACCCGATCCTTTCGCAGGTGAAGCTCATCGCCGAGCCCTGGGACGTGGGCGAAGGCGGCTATCAGGTGGGAAATTTTCCGGTGCTATGGGCGGAATGGAACGGCAAGTATCGCGATGAAGTCCGGCGTTTTTGGAAGGGTGACGAAGGCCGGGCGGGCGAGATTGCCTACCGCCTGACGGGCAGCCCGGACCTTTATCAACATAGCGGGCGCCGCCCCTACGCCAGCATCAATTTCATCACGGCGCACGATGGATTCACCCTGAACGACCTGGTTAGCTACAATGAGAAGCACAACGAAGCCAACGGTGAAAACAACCAGGACGGCGACAACAATAACAACTCCTGGAACTGCGGCGTCGAAGGGCCGGCCGACGATCCGGAGATCAACCAGCTGCGCGCCCGGCAACGAAGAAATTTCCTGACCACGCTCTTTCTTTCCCAGGGCGTGCCGATGCTCCTGGCAGGGGACGAATGGGCGCGCACCCAGAACGGAAACAACAATGCCTATTGCCAGGACAACGAGTTGAACTGGCTCTCGTGGGAACACAACGACGAACAGAACGAGCTGCTGAGTTTCACCAAGAAGCTGATTCAACTCCGGCACGATCATCCGGTCTTCCGGCGGCCGAAGTTTTTCCAGGGCCGGCGCATCCGCGGATCGGACATCAGGGACGTGATGTGGTTCAATCCCGGTGGGAACGAGATGAGCGATGAAGAGTGGATGTCGCCCTTCGTCCGCTGCATCGGCGTGCTGTTGAGCGGCGACACCATCGACGTGCTCACGTTCGAGGGAGAACCGATCCGCGATGAGACGTTCCTGTTTCTGATCAACGCGCATTTTGAGCCGATCCCTTTCGTGCTGCCGGGCGAGGAGCACCTCGAATGGCTGCTCATCCTCGATACCGCGGAGGAACATGGGTTCCTGCCTGAACCGCAGAAGTTTGCCTCGGGCGACGACGTGGAAGTGATCGGACGCGGAATGAAATTGCTCAAACTGGTCTCGGGCGCGCAGGCGCGGGCCCGGCACGAGTCCTGGAAGAAGCGGCAAGTGGAATTGCCGCACGAGCTGAGACCCGCCGCGGCTGCTCCGCAGCCGCCTCCCTTGCCGGAAGACAAAGAGGGACGCGAAAAGGAATCCGACGGGTGATCTCCGCGTGCTTTGGTAGGGCGAGACTCTGTCGAGCCGGGAGGAAAGTCCATGTTGCCAATCACGGCTCGACAGAGTCTCGCCCTACCGAGTCATGATTAGCGCCGCGATATTCGATCTCGACGGAACGCTGGTCGACTCAAACGATCTTCACGTGCAGGCGTGGCAGGAAACGTTCCGGCATTTTGGAAAAGAGATTCCCGTGGAGAAGCTTCGCGAACAGATCGGGAAGGGCGGCGACCAATACCTGCCGGTTTTTCTCAATGAACGGGAGATGCGGGCAATCGGGAAGCAGGTGGATGAGTTCCGCGGCAAAATCTTTCAGGAAAAATATTTGCCGCAGGTCCGTCCCTTTCCACGTGTCCGCGAGTTGTTTGAGCGCTTGCGTGGCGACGGGAAAAAGCTCGCGCTGGCTTCGTCCGGCAAGGCAGAGGAGGTGGATCATTACTCAAAACTCGCCGGGATAGAGGGGTTGGTCGATTCGCAGACGACGGCGGACGACGTGGCCCACTCGAAACCAAAGGCTGATGTTTTTATCGCGGCGTTGCGGACGCTCGGCCATCTGTCTCCGGAACAGGCGATCGCGATCGGGGATACGCCCTATGACGTCGAGGCGGCCAAGAAGATCAATCTCGCGACCATCGCCCTGCTCTGCGGCGGTTCTCCCGAGGAGGCTCTGCGTGATGCCGGCGCCTGCGCGATTTTTCGCGATCCGGCGGATTTGCTCGAGCGATATTATCAATCGCCGCTCGCGGGATGAGCTGTTTGGTTGGCGAAAAAGTTGGAGGGCATTTAGACTGCTTCAGCGCGCGCGGCCCGCGTGACAAACGAACTTATTTTACGATCCCCAGTTCTTGAGCATTTTCCGACAAGTTCTATGACACCGACTTCTCTTATCATCGTGACCGACCGCGGCAGCCTTAAGGCCTATAAAGTGAGCGAGACTCCAACCCGCGGCCCCCATCTTCAACTGGTGCAGGCGTTCGATACCACCGATGCCCACGGGCGTTATCAAGACAAGCTCACCGACCAGGCTGGCAGCTTCCCCAGCGGTGCGGCGCCCGGTCAGAATTCCATCGCCGAGCGGACCGGGATCGACATCGAGAACGACCGGCGCATTTTCAAGCAACTCGCCGACAGCATAACCGAAATTGCCGGCCGCGAAGGCCGGGACGGCTGGTCTTTTGCCGCGCCGGCTTCAATTCATTCCGCCATCGTGGAGCTGCTCCCGCCCCCGGTTCGCGACAAGATCGTCGAGCACGTGAAGTCGGACCTGGTCAAAATCGAACCGGCGAAATTGCCCGGGCATTTTCGGTCGTTACAGCCGGTGTAGAAATTGAAAGTTGCGGCTTGGTTTTCTCGCACTCGCGTCCCAGGATGGCTTAACGTTTCCAATCAGCTATGCAACGGCCAGTAAACATAACCTATCGTGGGCTCGAGAAGTCGGAGGAGATCGACCAATTTATTCTCGAAAAAGCGGCTCGGCTCGAAAAATTCTGCGATCACATCAATCGATGTGACGTCGCCGTCGAGCAGCCCAACCATACGCATCAAAAGGGGAATCAGTTCCGGGTGCGTATCGATGTCACGGTGCCGCCGGGTCACGAACTCGTCGCCGACGAAAAGCAGATGGACAACGGCGCGCACGCCGCGCTGACTAAAGTTATCCACGACGCTTTTAAAACGATGGAGCGCCAGTTGCGGCATCTGGTGGAGAAGCAGCGGGGCGAGTGAGCGGATAGCAGGACAAGGTAAGCCGTTGAAACGGCTGGCTAAGGGTTGATGTCCGTGCCACCGGCCTGAAGGCCGGTGTTAATGAGAGGGTGTCTCGGCGAAGATGTGGCGTCGCTAGTGAAAGGATGTGCCGTCGCATCGAAAAAGATCTGCCACCGTAACGAAAAGGATCCGCCGTCGAAGCGAAAGGATCTGCTATCGTAACGAAAGGGATCCGCCGTCGGCGGTGAAAGGATCTGCCTTTAGCTAAAGGGCTGCCTTCTCAATTGGCCAAGCGTCCGCTTTTTGAGTAATCGATATTAGGAGGGTTCGGTGGCCACGCCTTCGATGGAAACTCGTCGATCGAACTCGTGGATACGAACTCGTCGGTGGAAATTCGTGGGAGGAAACTGGTGGGTGGAAACTCGTGGATGGGAACTCGTGGACGGGAGCTGGTGGATGGAAATTCGTGGATGGGAACTGGTGGATGGGAACTGGTGGATGGGAACTGGTTGTGGATGGGAACTCGTCGGTGGAAGCTCGTGGATTGGAACTGGTGGATGGGAACTTGGTGGGGGACTCGTCGGCGAAAACTCGTAGATGAGAACTCTTTCTAACACCGGCCTTCAGGCCGGTGTATCTTGCGCGGAGATAGACACCAGCCGTTTCAACGGCTTACTCTCGCGGGCATGTCCCTCCACTCTTATTCCCGTTGCTGGCTTCATCTGATTTGGGGAACCCTAAACCGCGAAAAGATTCTGCCAAAAGAGGCTGCCGCACGGGTGTCGCGTTACTTGAGCGAGTACGCCGATGGCAAGAGCGTCTATATGAAGATCAACTACGTGAACGCTGATCACGTCCATGCGCTCATCGACCTACCTACTGGTCTTTCCATTGAGGAATTGATGCAGCTCTTGAAGGGAAGTTCCTCTCACTGGATCAATACGAACAATGTCCTGCCTGGAAAATTCGCGTGGGGAAGAGGCTATGGCGCGTTCTCTGTCTCGGAATCGAATGTCGGCCAGGTCGCTGTTTACATCACGGGCCAGGAGGAGCATCACCGTCTGCGCGGGTTTGCTGAGGAGCTTGGGGAGTTTATCGATCGACATGGGTTGCGCTGGCACGGCGACGACGAAAGCCGTTGAAACGGCTTGGCGATGGGACGGTGTTAATCCACCGGCCTGAAGGCCGGTGTTAGTGAAAGAGCTCCGACGAGGCGGCCGGAGAAACTGAATAATGACGTGATCAGTGATTGGCACCGGCCATTCACCACTCAACGATCACCGATCACTGTTCACACAGACCCCAACTACGCCGGTGCGCCACTCAAACCACCCGGAAGCGGCGGCGCCTCGGGAGCCACGACTACTTGCTTCGGCGGTTTGTCAGCCATCTTCTGACCGGACGCCGGGGGTGTTGGACCGGGCGGTGGATTGATTAGCCGGCCGTGCTCCATGATTTCTTTGATTTGCGCGCCGTCGAGCGTCTCGTATTCGAGCAAGGCTTTCGCAATCACTTCGAGCGTCTGCCGATGCGCGGTGAGCGTCTTCATCGCGGTCTTGTAGGCATCATCGATCAACTTGCGCACTTCGCCGTCAATCTGCTCGGCCGTCGCTTCGCTGTAATCGCGGGCGCGGGAAATATCGCGGCCGAGAAAGACGTAATCCTCATGCTCGCCGTATTCGACCATGCCCATTTTTTCGCTCATGCCCCATTCGCAAACCATGCGGCGCGCAATGGCGGTGGCGGTCTTGATATCGCCTCTCGCCCCGTTCGTGACGTCGCCAAAGACGATTTCTTCCGCGACTCGTCCGCCCATGCCGACGGCGAGCCCGGCGATCAATTCATTCTTCCGATTCGTATACTTGTCTTCCTCCGGCAGCCACATGGTTGAACCAAGGGAGGGTCCGCGCGGGATGATGGTAACTTTGTGCAGCGGCTCGGTGTGCGGAAGCAATTCCAGGAGCAAGGCGTGCCCGGCTTCGTGGTAGGCCGTGTTGGTCTTTTCTTTCTCGCTTAGCGCCATGCTGCGGCGTTCCTTGCCCCAGCGGACTTTGTCGCGGGCCTCTTCGAGCTCGTGGAGCGTGATTCCCTTCAATCCGCGGCGTGCCGCGAGCAGGGCTGCCTCGTTGATGACGTTCGCGAGTTCGGCACCGGAATAACCGGGCGTGCCGCGGGCGACGACCTGGAGGTCCACGCCTTCAGCCAGCTTCACCTTCTTTGAATGCACCCGCAGAATTTCTTCGCGGCCCTTCACGTCGGGCAAATTGACCGTGATTTGCCGATCGAAGCGACCCGGACGCAACAGCGCGGGATCGAGCACGTCCGGCCGGTTCGTGGCCGCGATGATGATGACGCCTTCCTGCGTATCGAAGCCGTCCATCTCGACGAGCAGTGCGTTGAGGGTTTGCTCGCGTTCGTCATGGCCGCCGCCAACGCCGTGGCCGCGATGCCGTCCAACCGCGTCGATTTCGTCGATGAAAATAATGCAGGGCGCGGATTTTTTCCCCTGCTCGAACATGTCCCGCACGCGGGAAGCGCCGACACCGACGAACATTTCCACGAAGTCCGAACCGCTGATCGAAAAGAACGGCACGTCCGCTTCGCCAGCGATGGCTCGCGCGAGCAAAGTCTTGCCCGTTCCCGGAGGGCCAACGAGCAGGACGCCTTTCGGAATGCGCCCGCCGAGCTTCTGAAATTTCTTTGGGTCGCGCAGAAATTCGACGAGTTCCTGGACCTCATCCTTGGCTTCCTCGACGCCGGCCACGTCTTTGAACGTGATCTTGTTCTTGTCCCGCGCGAGCATGCGCGCCTTCGATTTTCCGAAGTTCAACGCGCCTTTGCCGGCCATGCGGATTTGCTGGCGGAAAAGGAAATAAAGCACGAGGAGGAAAAGCGCGATGGGCAGAAAGCTCATGAGCGTTTGCGCCATCAGGTTCGACTCCATCTTGATCGCCGGTTGGAGGTTCGCCTTGGCCAGGCGCTCCTGGAGATCCGTGTTGTAATTCAAAAAGACGGTCGTGCGAAACCGGACCAGCTGTGCGGGCGAAGAACCCATGCCATGATTCTGGTAGACGCCTTTCAAGGTTTGCGTGGGCCGCCCTTCTTCCACCACGAGCTCGAGGGGGTATTCCTTGTTCGTCACGATCTGCTTGTTATCGAGCAGTTCGAGGAAACGGAAATAAGGCACATTCTCGTAATCCGAGTAAGCGCCGCCGCGGAAGACGACCGCGAGGCCGATGAGCGCGAAAGCGATGGCGATGAGAATGACGCCACGCCAGTTAAAACTCGGCTCGGTTCCGCGAGGTTTGTTCTCCTTTTGGGAGTTGCGATCAGGTTGAGACATAAGGCGTGGGGCGCGCTGTGGGCGAGCGCGAAAAGGCTAACATGAAGGGTTTGGCAATGCAAAGAGCAGGAGCCGAGCCGGGAGCGACATCATACCGGCTTAGAGACTCGTTCCTGGCGCCATGCGTTCAAAGATCGTCTCTCGATTGCGTTGCTGCGGGCGTGCGGTAATTTTGATCCGCAAGTTCCTGAAAATGACGGCCCTTAACCTAGTCGCAGACAAAATCGACCGCGCCGTGCAGCGGGTCACTCCGTTTGCCTACAGGATCCAGCGACGAAGCCGCCGCTGGATGCGCCGCGCCCTGCGCAAACCGCGCAGCGTTTCGGAAGGGCCGAACCTGCTCCCGCTGCTCATTCAGGTGCTGGCCAGTTTTTCGAAAGCGGACGGCGTTTTGCTCGAAGAAGAAATCGACTCGAGCCTGGGGTTTCTTCGCTACGATTATCCGGAGGCGGTCTATTCGGAACTGAGGCAGCTTTTTCGACAGGCGCTCTACGAGCAGCAGGATCTTTCGGCGATGGCGCAGAAGCTGTCGGCGCAGCTTGGGGCCGATCGCAAGATCATGCTCGGGGTGCAGCTCTACGATCTGATTTCGCAAGCCGGCCTCAAACAGGAACAGGTCGTCGCCTTTTACTCGTTCATGTCGCAGCTCGGCATGGCGGCGCAGGCGATCGATATCGTTTATCAATTGAACGCTTCGGAAGACTCCGACGCCTCCATCTACCAGCGCGGCGCGTCGCCTCTCGAATCGCTTTCCTTCGGGACGAATAGCGCGGCAGACGTGACCTTGAAAAGCTTGAGCGGGACCGATCGTCTCCTCGCCTTTCGTTATCACGATTTGATCCTCCTCAAGAATTACACGGGCCAGACGATCTCAGTTCGCGGCCGGCCACTTCTTCGCGGCGGCTTTTGCCGTATCTATCCCGGGCAACGGATCCTGGTCGGCGATCAGTTTCTCACCTACCAGGAACTGGCCGCCTATTTCAACGCGAAGAAGAACGTCTCGCTGCCGCAGATTTTCGTGCGCGTGCACAGGGATGCCGATGAAGTGCAGCTCGAACGCTCACGCTCGCGGGAAAGCGCGCTGGAAGTCACCTTCGGCCTAAAGGTGCGGATCAAAGCGTTGAAGGACGTGGACGCTGTCCTGAACAACGTGAAGCTGAAGTCCGGCACGCAGGTCGAAGCGACGCTCGAAGACAAAATCGTTTTCCATAACGACAGCGAGATGGACCTGCTCGACCTGCGGCGTCGCGCCCGGGCGATGGGCGGCCGGTTTCAGCTCAAGGCTTCCAAATCCGAATATCTCGTCTCGAACAATCCGAGCTTGCTCGAGGAAGACGACATCCTGCTCTCGCCGGGCACGAGCGGCGATGTCCTGCTCAAGATCCTTTGCGATTACGACAAACGCGTTGGCACCCTGGAAGTGATCGACGCCGATCGGCCGATCATGGTGGGAGAGACACCCGTCCGCGGCACAGCGCCGCTTCAGGACGGCGACACCATCCGCATCGATGTCGGACAATTTCTCCGCTGCAATTTCTCCGAACGAATCATTGAGGAAGAGCGCAACATCATCCGGTCGCTCGAGGTGGTGGATGTAAATCATCGCTTTACCAATTCCGAAGTCGCCCTCGAAGGCATCTCTTTCACGGTCAACCGCGGCGAGCTGGTCTGCGTGATGGGCGCAAGCGGCTCGGGCAAAAGCACGCTCATGAAAGTCCTTGGCGGCCAGCTTCAGCCGACGCAGGGCCAGGTCCTTTTGAACGACCGGCCGCTCTATGGAAACCTGGACCTGCTCAAGGGTTACATCAGTTACATTCCGCAGGAAGATGCTTTCGATGAGCATCTTACGATCGGAGAGAACTTGCAGTTCGCCGCCGCAATTCGCGCGCCGCACCTCTCGGGACGCGACCTGACCCGGCGGTTGGAAGGCAAACTGATCGAGCTCGGATTGAACGAACGGCGCGACAGCATCGTGGGGAGCCCGGTGAAGAAAACGTTGAGTGGCGGCGAGCGGAAACGGCTCAACATCGGCCTCGATATGATCGGGTCGGCCGACGTTTATCTTTTCGATGAGCCAACGTCCGGGCTTTCCTCGAAGGACTCCGAGCACGTGATCGAGATCATCCGCGGACTCGCGCACAACAAGATCATCATTGTCACGATCCACCAGCCGAGCTCGAAGCTCTTCCAGATGTTTCACAAGGCGATCCTGTTCGACAAAGGCGGGCGCCTCGTTTTTTTCGGTACGCCCACCGACATGCTGCGGTACTTCGCCGAAGCCGAGCACCAGCATCAATTCGGCGCCGAACTGGGCGCCTGCCCGTCGTGCGGAACCACGCGGCCGGAGTTCATTTTCGATGTGCTGGAGACGCCCCTGCGGGATATCAGCGGCGACGTTATCTATGAGGAAAATAGCCGCGGGCAACTGATCGCGGCCCGCCGGTACTCCCCGGAATTCTGGCGGGACAAATATGAGGCGTTCCGGCTGATCCAGGACGTCAAACAAGTGTCGTTGCGCCGTGGCCCGCTGGCCGCGCTGCCGGCGGCGCCGGCAAACAAGAAGCGATTTTTCGGCCGCTGGCGGGATGAATGGACCCAGTTGCGCACGCTGCTCAGGCGCTCATTTATGAGCAAGCTTCGCAACCGCGCGAACCTCGTGATCACCATCGGCGTCGCGCCGGTCCTGGCGTTGTTGATCTCCACGCTTCTTCGTTACTCGGACAGCGGCCAGTACGATTTCGCGTCCGCCTACCACATCCCGACCTTTCTTTTCCTCAGCCTGATCGTGGCGATGTTCCTCGGCCTGACGAACAGCGCCGACGACATCATTCGCGACCGCGCCGTCCTCCAGCGCGAACGAAACCTGAACGTCCGTCTGCCTTATTATGTTTTCGCGAAGTTCGTCTCGCTGGGTTTTTTCGCGCTCTTTCAGTGCATCCTCTTTGTCTTGATCGGGAATTACATCCTCGCGATCCGGGGGATGTTCTGGATCGATCTGGGCATCATGCTGATGACGGCGATGGGCGGCGTGGCCCTGGGACTGGTCATCTCGTCGCTCGTGGCCGATCCGAAGACCGCGGCGAATATCGTGCCGCTCGTCCTGATTCCGCAGATCATCATGGGGGGAGCGCTCATCAAATACGAGGACATGAATCGCAACCTCGCGCTGGTTTACACTTTCAGCCGCTGGTTCTCCGAACACCCGAATGACGAGCAGGGGAAGAAGATGAACAGCAGGCTGCAGGTGCCGTTCGTCTGCCAGTTTATCGCGATGCGCTGGTCGTATGAAGAGATGGTGGTGGCGCAGGCGAAGCTCAATCCTCTGACGCGGCGCCAGGAGCGCACGCAGAATGAGATCGATCGGCTCGTCGCCAAACGGGAGGACAACCCTGAGGCGACCAGGAGATTGAATGAGTTGAAGGAAACGCTCGCGGTTCTTTCCGGCCTGGAGGCGAAAACTCCGGAGGAGCTCGACCGCTATTTGGGGATAATCGACCAGGTCCTGGATCGAAAGAGGCCCTTCGATCGCGAGGTTTTCAAAGACGCCGTCGGTCCGGTCACGGCCGAGCAGCTTTACGTGAACCAGAAGGTCTCCGATCTAATCTCGAACGCGGAGATGGAGCAGAGCGATTATCGGCGGGGCGGGAAGTTGAACGTTTTCTTCGGGCAGGAGAAACGGTATCTCGGGATGAAGGTGAACGTCTTCGTTTTCAACACCGTCGTCTTGATCGGATCGACGCTCGGCCTGCTGGGCTTGCTCCACTGGATTCTGCGGCGCCAGCTGGAAGTGCGCCGATTGGGTGTGCGGCGAACGACGTAGTTGTGACAAGCGCGCGGTTAGCGCTTAGAAATGGGAGATGAGCACCCGAAAGAAAACGAAGAACGAAACTCGGCTGATCGTCGCGGCGAGCGAGCACGATCCCGACATGCTTTACGCCACGAGGTTCTTTGTCCCGGACCCGTTTATTTTTCTCGAGCAAAACGGCAAGCGAACCATCGTCCTCAGCGACCTGGAGATCGATCGCGCGCGGAAGCAGGCGCAGGCAGATGAGATCGTTTCTTTGAGCAAGTTCGAACGCGAATTGCAGGGGACACGGAAGAAGGCGCCTGCTTTCGAGAAGGTGATGTCCCATTTCTTGCGAAAACGCGGTGTCCGCTCCGCGGTTGTTCCCGCGAATTTTCCACTCGGCTACGCGAACGAGTTGGCCCGCCAGAAAATTCGGGTCCGCGCGAAAAACGGCCTTTTCTGGCCGGAGCGCGAAGCCAAGTCCGAGGCGGAGTTGCGGGAGATGCGCCGCGCTCTGGCCATTACTGAGAAAGGACTGGCGCGTGCGATGGAAGTGCTCGCGGCGTCGAAAACTGGTCCAGGCAAGAAGCTCACCTGGTCGGGGCGCACCCTGACCTCGGAGATCCTGCGCGCGGAGATCGACTCGGCAATCCTGCGCGCCGGAGGGCTGCCGGCGAACACGATCGTGGCGGGGGGCGATCAGGCTTGCGATCCGCATGAGCGGGGCTTTGGCCCGCTGAAAGGGGATTCGCTTATCATCCTGGACATTTTCCCTCGCGACGCGAAGAGCGGCTACTATGGCGATATGACCCGCACCGTCGTGCGTGGCCGCGCCAGCGAGGAGCAACGGCGGCTTTGGGAAGCGGTGCGAGAAGGCCAGGCGCTGGCGCTCAAGAAAATGAAGCCCGGCGTCGATGGCTTGAAGCTGCACAACGAGGTGAAACAGCTTTTTACCGACCGAGGTTTCCCGACGGAAGTCCGCCAGGGCCGGCAGGTCGGTTTTTTCCACGGCACCGGCCACGGCCTGGGGCTCGAGATCCACGAGTTTCCCCGGTTTCAAAAAACCGTCTTCAAGCCGGGCCAAGTCCTTACGGTCGAGCCCGGTCTGTATTATCCAGGAATCGGCGGCGCGCGCCTGGAGGATGTGGTGGTGGTGACGAAGACCGGCACCCGGCTTTTGTCGCGCTTCGAAAAGCGGCTCGAAATCTGAACGAAGCGCGGCTGGCGCGGTCTAATTTTACGAATTTGTCGTGCCGAGCGAAGTCGAGGCATCTTTCGCCCAGCTCTGAGGCCCTGGCCTTGGTTGGAGCGGGGGATTCTTCGATTTGTTTTATATCCCGCGAAACTTCGCTCCGAATGACAAGTCAGTGACGAGTGCAATATTAAATTTTACTTATGATTTATCCATACGGTTCCGGTGGCGGAATGTCTTACTGGCTCTTGCTCGTAGGAGTGCCGCTTCTCGTCGGGCTGTGGGCCCAATTCCGCGTGAGCAGCGCCTTTCGAAAGTGGGGCGAGGTGCGCGCGACCTCAAATATTCCCGGGGCGGAGGCGGCTCGCCAGATTCTCCAGGCAGCGCAGATTCATGACGTCGAAGTCGTCGAAACGAACGATTACCTCGGCGACCATTACGATCCGACCAGCAAACGGCTTTGCCTTTCCACGAACGTTTACAACACGCCGTCGGTCGCCGCGCTGGGGATCGCCGCGCACGAAACCGGCCATGCCATTCAGCATGCCAAGGCTTACGCGCCGCTGAAGTGGCGCATGGCGATCGTGCCGATCACCTCGCTTGCCTCTCGGATGCTGCCGTTTGTGATCATCGGCGGGCTCCTGTTCCACATAACCGGGCTGATCACGCTCGGGATTTATTGCTACATGATCCTGCTCGCCTTCCAGCTCATCACGCTTCCCGTGGAGTTTGACGCGTCCCGCCGCGCCAAGATCATCCTGGAGCAGATGGGCATGGTGCAGCCCGGGCAGGAAATGGTGGGGGTGAATCGCGTCCTCAATGCCGCCGCCCTCACCTACGTGGCGGCCTTCGTCGCCACGCTCGGCAACCTCATTTACCTCTTCATGGTGCGCGATCGGGACTAAGTCCGCGTGGCTCCGCCAAAAAAGATGAATCCCGCCATCGCACTGCCGTCTCCGCGTCGCTTCTCCGATTTGTTGTCGTCGGGTCTGCGGTCGCGTGTTAAGCCTAAGCGCGACGCGATGGAACCGCCGAGATCTGATGAAGACAAGCAGCTCGTCTCGCGCACCCAGGACGGCGACGCGGGCGCCTTTGACGAGCTCGTGGTCAAATACACTCCGCGGCTCTACGGCCTCGTCTACAACATGACGTCAAACCACGAGGACACGAACGACCTGCTCCAGGACGTTTTTTCCAAGGCCTACAAGTCCATCGGCGGCTTTCGCGGCAAATCGTCCTTTTACACCTGGATCCACTCCATCGCGGTGAACATGACGCTGAATTTCCTAAAGAAACGCGGCCGCCGGTTCCATCTCAGCCTGGACGACATGGACGCGAGCATCCAGAACGACAAGGAGTTCCTGGAGCTCACTGCTACGAGCAGCCCCGTGCGGGAGGCGGACCTTTCCGAGCTTCAGCGAAGATTGAACGAGGCCATGATGAAATTGTCTGATGAACACAGAGCCGTGGTCACGATGTTTCACATTCAAGGGATGCCCCATGCCGAGATCAGCAAAATCTTGCGTGTTTCCGAAGGTACGGTACGTTCCCGGCTCTTTTACGCGAACCGGCAACTGCAAAATTATCTGGACGAATTCCGGAAGAATCCTGTTTCCTAATC
>DASZDO010000027.1:0-115792 GCA_035941955.1 Chthoniobacterales bacterium | reverse complement strand
TCACCACCCCCCCCCCAAAACACCCGGGGGTTTTCACACCCCCCCCCGCTCCTTGGGGGCTCTCATTGCAACTACCCGCCGCTGGCCTTACCGTCCGCGCCTATGTTGAGCGCTGGAATCGTCGGCCTGCCGAATGTCGGCAAATCCACCCTCTTCAATGCAGTCACCCGGACGCGAAAGGCGCAGGCGGCAAATTACCCCTTCTGCACCATCGATCCTAACCTCGGCGTCGTCACGGTTCCGGACGCCCGGCTCGAAACGCTCTCGAAGCTGTCGCACTCACAAAAGGTCATCCCGGCCGCGATCG
Source organism: Chthoniobacterales bacterium (assembly GCA_035941955.1). GTDB lineage: Bacteria > Verrucomicrobiota > Verrucomicrobiia > Chthoniobacterales > UBA10450 > AV80. The sequence continues at coordinate 115,485 of DASZDO010000027.1, read as the reverse complement.
AGTTCGTGGACATCGCGGGCTTGGTCAAAGGCGCCAGTGCCGGCGAAGGGCTCGGCAACCAATTCCTCAGCCACATTCGCGAGGTCAACGCGATCGTGCAGGTCGTTCGCTGCTTTGAAGACGCCGATATCCATCACGTCAGCGGGACGATCGATCCGCTTCGCGACATCGAAGTCATCAACACCGAGCTTGTCCTGGCCGATCTCGCTTCGCTGCAAAAACGGCACGATCGCCTGCAAAAAGAAGTCCGTGCCGGATCGAAAACGGCCAAGGCGGAGGTGGCCGTTATCGACAAACTTCTTCCTCACCTCGACTCCGGGAAACCGGCAATCACACTTCAACTGACGGAAGAGGAGAAGGCCGTGGCGCGCGATTTTTTCCTCCTGAGCTCAAAGCCCACGCTGTTCGCCTGCAATGTCGCCGAGTCCGACCTCGCACCAATTTCGCAAGAGGTCGAAGCGAACGCCGCGTCGCAGCATGTGCGCGCCGTCCAGGAATACGCCCGGAACCACTTCGCCACTGAAGCGGTCGTGATCAGCGCACAAATCGAAAGCGAGCTGGTGGACTTGAGCGAAGCGGAGGCGCAGGAATATCTGCGGGACCTGGGCGTAACGGGCAGCGGCGTGAGCGCGCTCATTCGCGCGGTTTATCACCTGCTCGGCCTGCGCACTTACCTGACGACCGGCGAAAAGGAAACGCGCGCCTGGACCATCCGCGCCGGCGATAAGGCGCCGGCCGCCGCGGGCGTGATCCATTCCGATTTCGAGCGTGGCTTCATCGCCGCCGAAACCGTCCATTTCGACGATCTCGTGGCGCTCGGCTCTTTTGCCAAGGCGCGTGAGTCCGGCAAACTGCGGATCGAAGGAAAAGATTACGTCGTGCGCGACGGCGACGTAGTCGAGTTCCGCTTCAACGTCTGATTATTCTCCCTCTTCCGCTTCCTCTACCTCTTAATCCCTGTGAGGGCAGATTAAGAGGAAGAGGAAGAGGTTACTCCGCGGCGTAGAGAATCCGGCCGCACTGCTCGCAACTGACGATCTCCTTCCCATTCCGCACGCGATGCGCGGTCTGGGTGGTCAGCTTCATGTGGCAGCCGGTGCAAACCTCGTGCTCGAGGGCAACGATGGCAGCGTCCCCTTTGCTCGCAAAAAGACGCTCGAACCGCCCCAGCAAATCTTCGTCAATCTTGCCGGCAGCTTCGCTGCGCTCGACCGTCAATTCGCTCAGGCGCGATTCGAGCGCTTTTCCCTTCTCCTCCAGGTCGGCCATTTGGCGGGCGATCGATTCCCGCGAGCTCGACGCTTTCTTTTCCTCCGCGGTCACTTCGACCTTCAGCTTTTCAGCCTGATCCATCAATTCGAGCTCCTGATCTTCAATCAGCCGAATTTCCTTCTCGTAACGCTCAATCTCATTTCCCATCGCTCGGAATTCGTCGTTCTTCCGCGTCTCATATTGCTGGGTCTTCAAGCGGTTGATGCTTTCCTGCCGCGTCCCGGCATCCAACTCGAGCGTTTTCCGATCCATCTCGAGATGCTGCGCTTTGTGCTTGAGCGCCGCGAGCGCGGCGACGCTGGCCGCGAGTTGCGCCTCGAGATTCTGGCGCTGCAACGGGAGGTTTCTGATCTCCGTCTGGATTTGTTTGATCTTTTGTTGCCGATCTTGAAGGACGAGCAACTGCTCCAGTTCCGCTTGCACGCGCGAATGTTATGGGCGGAGTGAAGTGCCGTCAATCGCCAGCGCACGCCCCGAGCCCCGCAGGGACGTGGCGACCCTAGTAAGTTTCGACCGGTGAGCGTTTGCCGTCCTCGGGACTGCGCTGGGCCGCACCTTCTTCGCCCAGGACCGCAACCCTCAAATCCCAGATGCTCCCGTCGATCTCCCTGAAAGCGGATTCCGAAAAGGCGTGAGGCGTCGGCAATTTTGCCTTGGCGCGCGCAACGCTCCCCAAGGCGCGCCCGATCTGTGCCGAGGGCAGTGTGGCCAGTGTGCGATGCACCTCTTCGATCGACGAAACACGGTGGCAAATCATGGCCAGATCGTTTCCGGCCTGGAGCGCGAGTCGAATGGTTTCCTCGAGGCCGTATTCATTCAGGATCGCGCCCATATCGAGGTCGTCCGTCATGATCAGGCCCTCGAACTGGAATTCGTCCCGGAGCAGGTTTGTCACGATCTCCCTCGAAAGAGAGGCGGGCGTTTTCGTCGAGTTGAAACACGGGTACCACCCGTGACAAATCATCATGCTGTCCACCGACGGCGTGAAATGACGAAAGACCGCGAGCTCCTGCCCATCCAACTCGGCGCGCGACCGCTCGATCCTCGGCAGGTCATGATGCGCGTCCACCGTGGCGGCCGAGTAACCGGGAAAGTGTTTGCCGCAGCTCAAAATTCCCTGCTCGCGCATGGCGTCGTTGAACGCGCCAGCCAGCCTGATAACCTGTTCGACGGTCTTGCCGTAGCAGCGGCCCCGGAGCGAATTGTCGGCTTCGTCGTCGAAGGAAATGTCGAGCACCGGGCAGAGATCGAGATTGAACCCGAAGAGGCGCAGGAGCTGCCCGGTTATCTCTCCGTGCCGCCTCACGAGTGCGACATCGTTCCGATCGCGCAGTTGCTGCGCATTCGGCGGTTCGTTCCCGATCAGCCGCAGGCGCGAGACCCGGCCTCCTTCCTGGTCGATCGTGATGATGGGCTCGATTTCGCTGAGATCCCGCAGATCGTCGATCAATTTCCGGAGCTGCCGCGCGCTTTGAATGTTGCGGCCGAAAAGAATGAAGCTGCCCGGCTGGACGCGCCGAAACAGGGCCGCGGTTTCCGGGTCCAATTCGGTCCCCGGAACTCCGGTAAGGATCAGTTGACCGAGGGAATCGCTCTTCATACCGTCAGACTGGATTTCATGTTAACCGCCGGAAACAAACACGACCCGTAGGGCGTGGCTACAAAAAGGATTTGGTTGAGCAAGATCGGCATCTTCGGCGGCACCTTCGATCCGGTCCATCACGGTCATTTGATTTTGGCGCGGGAAGCACGCGAAACGCTGGGACTCGACACGGTGATTTTTGTCCCGGCCAGCGCTTCGCCCCACAAATTGGATCAAAAGCTCACGGCGCCCGAGGTTCGCCTGGAAATGTTGTGCACTGCGATTGAGAACGAGCCTGGTTTCGGATTCGATGCGATGGAGCTCCAGCGTCCTCCGCCTTCCTATGCCATCGAGACAATCGAGGCGCTCCGCCGCCGCGAGCCGGCGGCCGAGTTCTTTTTGTTCATCGGTGAAGACCACGTCGCCCGCCTCCCGAGCTGGCATCGTTTCGCGGAGCTTTTGGAAGAGGTGCGTTTCGTGGTGCTCAATCGCAGCGGCGGAACGGCCGGGCATCCCTATCTGACGATTAAGAGGCACCTGGATATTTCCGCGACAAATATCAGAAACAGGGTTGCCACGGGGCGTTCCATTCGTTATCTCGTTCCGCCCGCGGTCGAGAAGATCATTCACGACCGCCAGCTTTACAGGGAGATGCAAAAATAACCGCGGAAAACCTAGCCAGGACTTGCGCCGGCCTCGCGGCGAACAAAAAAGCGGAGGAGATTATCGTCCTCGATCTTCAGGGTATCTCGACCTTTACCGATTTTTTCGTGATCTGCTCAGGTACCTCCGAGCCACACTTGAAAGCCATCGCGGGTGAAATCGAAGGGCGGCTCAAAGCCGATCACGGTCTGCGCGCGGTCTCGGTGGATGGATTTCCGGCGAGCCAGTGGATCGTGCTCGATTACATGCAAGTAATCGTGCACGTGTTTCACCGCGAAAAACGCGAGTTCTACAGCCTCGAAGATTTGTGGGGAGACGCCCCTCGGCTGGCGTGGGAGCCGGCCGGCGAGAAACGCTAGTTGTCGCCCATCAACTCACTAGTTTGGCCGCGGGCTGGCGGCGTCGGGCGGCTTAATGCTAATCAATTCCACCTCGAAAATGAGAGTTGAGTTCGGTCCGATATCTTTGCCGGCCCCGCGCTCGCCGTAGGCGAGATTCGGCGGAATAAAAAGCTGATATTTGGAACCCGGCTTCATCAACTGCAACGCCTCGGTCCACCCTTTGATGACGCGATTGACGGGGAACGTCGCAGGTTCATTCCGTTTGTACGAACTATCGAACTCGGTGCCATCCAGCAGCGTGCCTTTGTAGTTGGTGACGACCGAATCGGTCAACTTCGGCGACGCTCCAGTGCCTTCTCTTAGGACTCTGTACTGGAGTCCACTCGAGGTCGTTTTCACGCCTTCCTTCTTTCTGTTTTCCGCGAGGAATTTTTCGCCCGCTGCCGCATTTTTTTCCCCTGCGGTCTTGTTGGCCGCCGTTTGTTTGTCCGCCAGTTCCTTCTGAAAAGCCGCCAGCGCTTTGTCCCGCTCCTCCTTGGGGAGGGTCTCCCTGCCTCCGACCGCATCCTTTACTCCGGCAAACAGGAATCCAAGATTGACCGCCACGTTTTGCTTTTTGAAAGTGTTCCCAATATCATGGCCAATGGCGTAGCTCGCCTTGTCCATGTCACTGGTTGGACGGACACGATCCATGGCAACGACCTCGGGAGCGCTCGATGCGGGCGATGCTTGTGGCGAGGGCACGGGACTTTGTCTTGTTTCCGGCTTCATTATTTCGGCCGTCCTGTTCTTTGCGTCCTCTCGAGACGCGTAATTCCAAACGAGAAGTCCGACCAAAAGTAAAAGTGCGGCAATCGCAGCTGGAGCCGCGAATTTCCGATTCGGTGACATACCCGGCGGGGGCTGCCCAGCTGGTTCAGGGGTGCTCACGGGTGGGGCGGCAGCAGTTCGCTCATTGGCCCGGGGGACTAAACTGAGTCGTGCAGCAACCTCCACGGCGCTTTGCGGTCTCTGCGCAGGATCTTTACTCAGACAGGCCGCGACCGTTTCCTCCCACTCTCGCGGTATGGCAGCGGCGGCAATATCGAGATCTTCACGGCGACGGCGCATTGAAAGTGGCGTCGCAGTCTTAATTTGAGCCGTGATGTCGCCGCTATAGAAGGGTGGTTTGCTCGTAATTAGCGCATAAATCGTCGCACCTAGCGAGTAGATGTCGTCGAGATGCGAAGCTCGTTCGCTGCTGAGTTGCTGTGGACTCATGAACATCAGCGTCCCGCTGGTTCCATGCGTCATTGTGAGCATGCTTACTGAATCGCTAAGACTGCGCGCGACCCCGAAGTCCGCCACCTTTAGATCACCTTTGCTATTGAGCATTAGGTTCGCCGGCTTCAGATCGCGATGGACGATGCGGGCGCGGTTGTGTGCGTAATCGAGCGCTTCGCACGTCTGTTTTATCCACGGAGCGAGTTCCTCTACTTCGAACACCTTGCCCGGCCGCTCCACGCGCAACGCAGAAAGCGTTGGGCCATCGACATATTCCATCGAGATGCAAGCGCTGTGCACATCGTCCACAAAATCATGGATTCGCACAATGTGCGGATGCGTCAGCTCAAGAGATCGGTTGGTTTCACGCTTCAAATCGTCCAGCACGGCTGCGTCATGAACCACGAGCGCAGGCAAAAACTTGAGCGCCACGTCGCGGGCCAGTTTTTCATCGCGGGCAAGCCAAACCACACCCATCCCGCCCTGGCCCAGAATACGGACCAGTGAGTAGCGACCGACCACCTTCTGACCAGCCGACAATCCGCGGATCGTATCGCCCAGATCCAGATCGAGAGGGTCTTGATCAGGAGGCAACACGCGGCTCATTTATCAGAGCCGGCCGGCAAAGGCCATGCCAAACTAGCACTCGAGGGGGGTGCGCCGAGCGGGGCGGCAGGCGCGACCCTCGCCTGCCGTAGAGGCAGCCGAGACGAGAAGCTAGAATTCGGGCGCCGGATCGGCTATTTCTTCTGCGGCGTGGGGGACGGTTTCACTATGGGCGCGGGCGGCGCCCCGCCTGCCGGGGTGCTTGGACCCTTCGTCGCAGGCGTGATCGAGGCGACCGGTGCCGGCGTGCTGGGCTTTATGGCAGCCCCCGGGGGTGGCGGCGTCGGGATTGGATCCGGCGGCTTGATGCCAATCAGTTCCACTTCAAAAATCAGGGTCGCGTTCGGCCCGATGTCCCGGCCTACCCCGCGTTCGCCGTAAGCGAGTTTTGACGGAATAAAAAACTGATATTTGGCACCGGGCTTCATCAGCAGCAACCCCTCAGCCCAGCCTGGAATGACGCGATTGGCCGGGATCGTCAGGGGCTCATTTTTTTTGTAGGAGCTATCGAATTCCGTCCCGTCCAACAGGGTGCCTTTGTAATGGGTCACGACCATGTCCGTCGCCTTGGGCGACTCTCCGGCGCCTTCCTTCAGGACTTTGTATTGCAACCCGCTCGCGGTCGTTTTCACCCCATCCTTCTTTTTGTTTTCCTCGAGGAATTTTTCACCTTCCGCCGCGTTTTTCTCTCCCGCTGCCTTGGCGGCCGCGGTCTGTTTTTCGATCAACTCTTTTTGGAAGGCCGCCAGTGTTTTATCGCGCTCCTCCTTGGGGAGCGCCTCCTTGCCCGCGAGCGCGTCCTTCATGCCGGAGACGAGGGCATCCAAATTGATATCTACATTTTGCTTCTTGAAAGTGTTGCCGATATCGTGGCCAATGCTGTAACTCGCCTTGTCTTTTTGATCTTTTAGTGGCGCTTTGTCCTGCGCTAAACCAATTGAAGCAACGAGCACGGCGGCGAGGCAAATGATAAGACGATTCATAAGAAGGATGGAACCGGGCGCTGTTAAATTTTCGAGTCTTTCGAGTCTGGGCGCCGCGGGAACTGCCACCCTAACGAAGAAAGGTGGATCGTCAAGCCGGGGCGCGCGCCCGGGAGGAAGGAAAGCTTGGGTCGCCGCGACACTTTTTCTCTTCATTTCGATCGTGGGGACCGCGGCGGCGATCAATCTCTCTCCCGCTGAGACTCGGCGCATCGGAAAGAAGATCTGGCAAAACGAATGCGGTGGCACTTTGGCCGGCCTCACCTCGTGGAATTCAGGAGAAAATTTCGCGTCCCTCGGCATCGGCCACTTTATCTGGTATCCACGGGGCGGGCGCGGTCCGTTCGAGGAAAGTTTTCCAAGACTTGTCGACTTCGTCGCCGGCCGCGGGGCCAGGCTCCCCGAAGTCCTGATTCCCAAAGGGAGTTGTCCATGGAATTCGCGCGGCGAGTTCAATCAGGCAAGCCAGACGGTCCGGATGAAAGAGTTGCGCCAGTTTCTCGCCAACACCGTTGATCTTCAGGCGGCGTTTCTCGTCGAACGCTTGCAAAAAGCGCTTCCGAAAATGGTGGACGAAGCCGCTCCGGCCCGGCGAGAGCGGGTGCGGCAACAGTTCGAGCGCGTGGCGGCCTCGCCGGGCGGATATTACGCGCTGGTTGATTACGTGAACTTCAAGGGAGAAGGTGTTCTTGCGACGGAGCGATATGCGGGACAGGGTTGGGGCCTGCTTCAGGTGCTCGAGGGAATGTCCCCGGAAAGCGCCGATCGCGACGCCGTGAAAAACTTTGCTGAATCCGCAAAAAGAATTTTGACCAACCGTGTCCGTAACGCACCGCCCGAACGAAGCGAAGGACGCTGGCTCCCCGGCTGGCTGAGCCGAATTAACACTTACGTCCAAAGGTAACTTGTGACCTCTCCTCTACTCCCAGCGATCGCGGCTACGCTTGTTCTCTTTGCCTGCCATACCGCCTCCGGCCAAACGACGCTTCCACGCCGGCCCGCGGCCCCTCCATCGACGGCCGGCACTCCGCCGGCATCGGGCAAAACGCGGGTAAACCGTCCGAAACCCACCCCGGCCGCGGCGCCGCTCAATCAGCCGATGCGAAAAGCTTCCGATTTGATAAAGGCCCAGCCGCCCTTGACCACCGACGCGTCAGTGCTTCAGAACGTCACGCCCGATAACGCGCGTGTTCTTATTTCGATCTCAAAGCAGCGCGCCTATCTCATTGCGGGCGATCAGGTCGCGGCCGACAGCCCAATTTCGTCCGGCAAACGCGGGCACACTACGCCGACCGGAAGCTTTACCATTCTGCAGAAAGACAAAGACCATCGCTCCAACATCTACGGCGATTACAAAGACTCCAAAGGCCGGACGGTCCGCGGCGGCATCAGTGCGCATATTGATTCGGCGCCGAGCGGCACGCGCTTCGTCGGGGCGCCAATGAAGTGGTTTATGCGTTTGACCAACGGAGGCGTTGGAATGCACGTCGGGATTTTGCCGGGCTATCCTGCTTCCCACGGCTGCGTCCGCATGCCGGAGCCAGCAGCCGCCCTCTTTTATTCGAAGGTAAAGGTCGGAACGCCGGCTGTCGTCGAGCCGTAGACGATTACTTGGAGGGACACCCGCTGTGGCGTCCCAAATTTCTGGGACGGGACAGCGCCCGTCCCTCCAGCTTACGCGAGCAAAGATCGTCGCAACATTTCAAGGGCAGCCTGCGCCGTCAGTTCCTTAAATGTCGGCCGGTCATCAGGGAATTGGAAACGCCTGGTCTGCGTCTCGGCCTTCCCGGCGGCTAACGCGATGAAGACGGTGCCGACCGGCTTTCCCGGCGTGGCGCCGCCGGGCCCGGCGATTCCAGTCGTGGCCAGGGCGAACGTGGCGCGCGCTTTTTCTCGGGCACCTTGCGCCATCTCCCTCCCCACTTCTTCGCTCACGGCACCGTGGGCTGCGATGAGGTTCGGATCGATGCCCAACATTTCCACCTTGGCCTCGTTGGCATACGTGACGAATCCCCTTAGAAAAACAGCCGAGGCGCCCGGCACATTCGTGATTCGGTGTGCCAGGTAGCCGCCGGTGCACGACTCGGCCACCGCGAGCGTTTGCCTTCGTTCGGTCAGGAGTTTCACAATGACTTCTTCCAGGCTTGCGCTGTCGCGGGAGAAGACGGCTTTGCCCAGTTCCGCCGCGATGATCGCTTCCGCCCGATCAAGCGCCGAAGTCCCGCCCATGATCCGCAGCTCGACTTCTCCCGGCCTGGCGCAATAGCCAAGCTCGATTCCGGGAATTTCCAGCAGGCGCTCCCCAACGGCCTCTTCGACGAGCGATTCGCCCATTCCCGCGATGCGATAAATTCGGCGATCCACGGCGGATTCTTGCGGAACAATTTCCCGGAGAATCGGCATTACTGAATCCTTGAACATCGGCTGCAATTCGCGCGGCGGCCCCGGCAGGAGAAACAAATGTGGCCATTTCTTCGGAGGAGAGGTTCTTGCCGCGAGATACAGGCCCGGAGCCGACCCTGTTTCGTTTGGAAGAACGGTCGCGCCTTCCGGCACGTCGGCTTGTCGCGAGGTTCGATCCGTCAGGCGGAAACCTCGATTCGCGGCTCGAGTGGTGATTGCGGCCAGGACCGCCGCGTCCCGGTGCAATTCCAGACCCAGGAGTTCAGCCGTGATCTCACGCGTGATGTCGTCCGTGGTCGGCCCGAGGCCGCCGGTCACAAAAATAATGTCGGCTTGCTTCGATGATTCCTCCAAAGCGGCGCGAATCGCGGGCCCATCGGGCACAGCAAGCTGCCGGTCGATGCGCAAGCCCAACGGAAAAATCTCGCGGGCGATGAAGGAAAGGTGAGAGTTCATCACATCGCCGAGCAAAAGCTCGGTGCCGGTGTTGATGACGATGATGGTCACGTTGGAGCGTTGGAGCGTTGGAGCGTTGGAGCGTTGGAGCGTTGAAGCGTTGAAGCGTTGGAGCGTTGAAGCGTTTGATTAGTCCACGCTTTAACGCTTCAACGCTTTAACCCTTCAACGATGTAGCGATGTAACGATGTAACGTCGCACGCGCCAGCGTGCGCTCCCCTCACGCCGCGTCTTTATCCTGCTTCTTGCGAATCAGCGGGGGCTTCTTCCCCTCGACTACCGCGCGGTTGATCGTTACCTCGGCGATGTCTTCGCGGCTCGGAACGTCGTACATGATTTCGAGCATGATCCGCTCGAGCATCGAACGCAGAGCGCGGGCGCCAGTGCCTTTGGTCACGGCTTGCGCCGCGAGCGCTTTCAGAGCGTCCTTGGTCACGCTCAGCCGAACACCTTCCATCGAAAACAGTTTGGTGTACTGCTTGATCATCGCATTCTTCGTCTCCGTCAAAATGGCGACCATCTCTTCCTCAGTCAGGGCGTCGAGCGCGCTGAGGACCGGCAAGCGCCCGATGAATTCCGGGATCATGCCGAAGCTGAGCAAATCTTCCGGCTCCACATGCCGCACCGCTTCCCGTGCCAGGGCAGCTTCAACTTCCAGCGTTGGGCTATTGAAGCCCATGGTCCGCTGACCGATGCGCTTCTGCACGATCTTATCGAGCCCGACGAAAGCGCCGCCGCAGATGAAAAGAATCTTTTCCGTATTGACCTGGATGTACTCCTGGTGCGGGTGTTTCCGGCCGCCCTGTGGCGGAACGTTGCACGTGCTGCCTTCGAGAATCTTCAGGAGCGCCTGTTGCACGCCCTCCCCCGAAACGTCGCGCGTGATGCTGACGTTGTCGGTCTTTCGGCCGATCTTGTCGATCTCGTCGATGTAGACGATTCCAATCTCGGCGCGCTTTACGTCGTAGTCCGCGTTCTGGAGCAAGCGGAGAATAATGTTCTCGACGTCTTCTCCCACATAACCCGCTTCGGTCAGCGTCGTCGCATCGGCGATACAGAACGGAACGTCGAGGATTTTCGCGAGCGTTTTCGCAAGAAGTGTTTTGCCGGAACCGGTTGGGCCGATGAGCAGGATGTTGCTCTTCTCGATTTCAACATCGGCGAAGGGATCCGGCTGAAAGGCCGCGGACGTGTCCGCCGGGGTGGCACTTTGCAAGACGCGCTTGAAATGATTATGGACCGCGACCGAGAGCGTCTTCTTCGCGATGTCCTGGCCGATGACATATTGATCGAGCGAGTGGCGGATGTCGGCCGGTTTCGGCACGCGAATGGTCGATGATTGCCGGCGCGCGTCCTCGTTCAGTTCCTTATCGAGGATGCTCTTGCAGACGTTGATGCAACTGTCGCAGATGTAAACGCCCGGCCCGGCAATAAGCTTGCGCACCTCGGCGTGGCTTTTGCCACAAAAGGAGCACATGGTGAGGTTGGAAGCGCGGGCCATGGTGGGGGTTTAAATGAGCAGTTCTTATTCCTCGACTTTTCGGGGCAATGCGGCCTCCGCGATCGCGGCCGAAGGGTCTGACGCAGCCGCCGTCGCCCCGTCGAGCAGCTTCACTTCCTTCCGTGATTTGATTACCTCATCCACCAAACCGTAGTCTTTTGCCTCTGCCGCGGACATATAGTAGTCGCGGTCGGAATCCAAGCGAACCTGGTCCTCGGGCTTGCCCGTGTGTTGCGAAATAATTCTAATCAAGCGCTTCTTCAGCTTGAACATGTATTCGACCTGCCGCTCGACGTCGCTCGCCTGCCCCTGCGCGCCGCCCGAGACCTGGTGGATCATGATGTCGGAGTTCGGGAGCGCGAACCGCTTGCCTTTCGTCCCCGCGCAAAGAAGGACCGCGCCCATGCTGGCGGCCATCCCGAGGCAATACGTGTTCACGTCGCAGGTCAGGAACTGCATCGTGTCGTAGATCGCCAGGCCCGCCGTCACCACGCCGCCCGGCGAGTTGATGTAGATGCTGATGTCTTTCTTGCCGTCTTCCATCTGGAGAAAGAGCAACTGGGCGATGACCAGGTTCGCGATATGGTCGTCGATCGATGTGCCGATGAAGATGATCCGGTCCTTCAGCAGCCGCGAATAAATATCGTAACTCCGCTCCCCGCGGCCGGTCTGTTCGACCACCATCGGGATGAGCACGGATTCAGAGAAGTTCTTGTTCGCTGCGGTCATTGATTTATTCCGGCGGTGCGCTGGTTGGCGCCGCCTCTGGAGTCGTTTCGACGATAACATTTTGCTTCAAAAAATCAAGGGTCTTGCCCAGCAGAATCTCTTCGGCGAGCCCGTTTAAGCGGTCGTTTTCCTCGAATTCTTTGCGGATTTTTTCTACTGAAACATTGTAGTGCGCCGCTTGTTCGCGAATGCCCTGGTCGACCTCTTCCCGCGTGACCTGGATTTTCTCGCGCTCGGCGATGCGATGGAGAATGAAGTTCGTCTTCAAACGATGCGCCGCCAGCGATCCGGCGCCTTCGATCAGCTCCTTTTCCTTCCCCTTCAGCAAATCATCCGTGATGCCTCGCTCCCGATTCCGGTGGACCAGCTCATTCAGCGCGCGGCGCGTTTCGTTCTTGAGAAGGCTGGGAGGCAAATCGAAGCTGATGTGCTCATGCAGGAACTTCACAACCTGCGCTTCCTTGACCCGCTCGACTTCGTGCTCCTTCTCGTGCTCGAGATTGTGCTCAATGGTGTGACGCAAATCGGCCAGGCTCTTGTCTGGCAGCAGCTTCGCCGCGAACGCGTCATCGAGCGCGGGGGGGACCTTCTGCTTGATTTCGTTCAGCGTGACCGCGTAATCCGCCTTCTTGCCCGCTAGCTCCAGCACCGGAAACTCCGCCGGAAATTCCACCTGCACGCTCCGGGTATCGCCCGGTTTCATTCCTACGATTTGCTCGCAGAACTGAGGCAGAAAATTTTCCGGCGCCAGGTGCAGCCAGAACTTTTTCCCGCCATGCAGGTTCTTGCTCGCCTCCGGCACGATCTCGCTGATTGGAATTCCATCGATCGCCCCGGTGAAATCGAGCACCGCAAAATCTCCCATCGCCAGCTCGCGATCGGCCACATCCGTGAAATCAGCCGCTTGATCGCGCAAACGCTCCAGCGCGGCCTCGATCTCCGCTTCGGCCACCGTCGTTGCCGGCAGCTGCACCGGGATGTTCTTGTATTCGGGCAGCTCGAATTCCGGCGCGGTGACGACCGTCGCGCGAAAACGCATCGACCGATCGTCGCCAAACTCCACGTCGCCCAGATCGGTCAAGGAAACGACCCGCAACTGCTTTTCCGCGATCGCATCATGATAGCTTTTCGACACCAGCTTCTTCGTCAACTCATCCTGGATTTCCTTGCGGAACTTCTTCTCAATGACCTGCCGGGGCGCTTTGCCCGCGCGATACCCCGGAATCCGGGCGTAGCGGGAGTAGTTGTTCGCAATCGAGTCCCACTCCTTGCGAACCTCCTCCGGCGGCAATTCGATCCGTAGCGTCGCGAGACCCTGCGGCTGATTTTCGACTTCCACTTTCATTGGCGGAGCGACGTTAAGGGCGAGGCGCGCCATGCGCAAGGTAGGGCGAGACTCTGTCGACCCGCGAATGATCACACGGCTCCGCAGAGCGTCGCCCTACCGGAGGAGCCAAACTCTCTCGCCGCGCACGTAAACGGAATGCGTCTGCGGCACGCCGAAGTAATAGGCGAGCTCCCGGTAATCTTCGCAGTTGAAGACCGCGAAGTTGGCGCGCTTTCCGGCTTCCAACGAGCCAATCTTGTCTCCACGGTTCAAACTGTAGGCGGCATTGATCGTGGCTGCGGTCACCCCTTCAGCGGGCGTCATTTTCATCTGAGTGGTGGCGATCGACAACACCATCTGCATGGACGGGGTCGGCGAAGAACCAGGGTTAAAATCGGTCGCAATCACGACGGCCAAGCCGGCCTCGATCATCTCGCGGGCACGAGGATAACGCGTCTTGCCCAACGCATAGACCGATCCAGGGAGCAGCACCGGCTGCACTCCGGCACGTTTCATCGCCGCAATGCCAGGCGCTTCCGTCTGCTCCAGATGATCGGCGGTCACCGCGCCCAATTCAGCCGCCAGCTCAGTCCCCCCGCCGTTCGTCAGCTGGTCGGCGTGCATTCGGATGCCCAGGCCGCGCTCTTTGGCCGCTTTGAGAACTCTGCGGGAGGTCTCAACATCGAAATATCCGCGTTCGCAAAACACGTCGCAAAATTCGGCAAGCCCCTCATCGACAATCCGAGGGAGCATCTCATCGATGACCAGGCTGACGTAACGATCTGGTGCAGACTGCAATTCCTCTGGAATCGCGTGCGCGCCGAGGAACGTCGGAACGAATTCAACCGAAGTTTCCTGGTTCAATCGCCGCACCACCCGCAAGATCTTGAGTTCGTCTTCAACCGAAAGTCCGTAACCCGACTTCGCTTCGACCGTCGTCGTTCCGCCGTGGATAAACCATTCCCCGTGCTTGATCGCCTGCGCCAGCAATTGGTCCTCCGTCGCCGCCCGCGTCTTTCGGACCGTAGAACGAATCCCCCCTCCCCCCGCCGCGATTTCCTCATAAGTCGCGCCCTTGGCTCGCATCTCGAATTCATCCAGGCGATTGCCCGCAAAGACAGGATGTGCGTGTGCGTCGACGAAACCCGGCAGCACCACGCGGCCAGTCGCATCGACCGCTTCGGTATCGCTCGACATCTGCTTTTCGATTACCTCCGACGGTCCCGTGACGACGATCGCGCCATCCCGCACAAGCATTCCGCCGTCTCGTATGATGGCCAGATCACCAAGCTCGGCGCCAACTCGTGGCCGTTTTGGCCCCGCTAGCGTGACGAGTTGGGAAGCGTGCAGAACGGCGAGCGTTTTCATGGGTACCGCTAATTAGGCGAAATTGATATTGCCATCCAAGCCTTGGTCGCCAGCCCGATCAATTAGTCGAAGGAGATTCGTGCATTCGAGTTGTGCGCTGCGCCGGCGGATCAAAATGATCAAGCCACGGTGCGGTGCCTCCTGCGCGAGCCTGAGAAAGTCGTTCCGGTTACAAGTGATTGTCACGCAGCCCTTCTGGTGGGCGGTAGCAAAGATGAGTTCGTCAGCGGAATCTCCTGGCAACGTGTCTGTCACCCGCGTGACCTTGTGGCCGTGCCGCTCAAGGGCATCTTTGACCGCGGCAGGAACGTCGTGGTCGAGAAAAAACTTCACTTCGCAGTCTGCTCGATCTGAGGGAGCGCCAGCTTTTCGATCTCAGCTCGATGATCCTCATAATACGCCAGACACTCGAATATCTGCGCGCGGCTGAGATCTGGAAATGCGGCTTGGATACCCTCCACATCACGTCCGAGAAGGAAATACGCAGCCACATCGTGCACGCCGATGCGAGTGCCTTCTATTCTCACCGCTCCACCGCGCACGCCCTCCGAGCGGACGATATAACGGTAGCTAGTCGCCGTATCCATGGTACCGCTATCCTCAACTTCCAACCGGCAGAGTCAAGCTTCGGTGGTGAGTCGCAGGAATTTCGAAGTTGTTTGGACCGACGTCTTCATCTGGTTAACGCCGGTCGGGTCTTACGATCGCTCGTTCCAGCCACGCCGGTTTAATTCTTCGGTCGCGCACCAGAAACCACCCGTACGTCGCTTAGTTGGTATTCCGCAGTTTCAGGAAGCCCCGCGCGTCATTGCGCCGGCCTCGGGCAAAGGAGAACGAGTCGGCGTTCCCTTAGCCGATCTTATTTTCAATGATCTGATTAATCTTCTTAAACTCCAATTCGGATTCGGCGTTGATTCTCTGAACTTTTTCCTGAAGAGATGATTTCAGTTTTTCATCTTTCAGGCCCGCAAGATTAATTCGGACGTTCATAGCGGCTCCGTCGATGCAGGCGCGCAAGGCAAGGAGGCCGACGCCAACGTCTGAAATTGAGGCGGGGTTTCCCTTCTCAGCCATTTCAGCGAGAAGCTGGTAGGATTTGAAGGCGGTTTCCATGACTCGCAGCGGAATTTCCGCCGCATACTTGTTGGCGGACTGGATCGCGGCTGAGCGGGCCGCTTTTTCTTCGGCCGATTCCTTGGGCAAGCCAAATGCGTCCATCACTTTGTTGAAAGCGGCGGTGTCTTCGTCCACTAGGAAGAGCAACTCATCCTTCAATTGCTGCGCCTTCACGGCCCATTCACTGAAATAACTCAGCTTCTCCTCCCACCCGCGTTTTCCAGCCGAGAGGTTGGCCACCATCCCGCCCAGCGAAACGCCCAGAGCGCCCATCAAAGCGGCGACCGATCCGCCGCCCGGCGCCGGAGAATCGCTCAAGGTTTCGTTGCAGAACTCCCGCAGGTTCATTTTCACAAGCGACTTCGTTGAAGCAGATTCCATCTTGAATTCTATGATCCTTTCCTTGGGATCGAACGGTTTCAACTCACTCAATCCCATGGAGCGGATGGCAAGCGCAATAAGTTCTTCTTCGGAAGCGCCTTCCGACCACTGCTGTTTACGCAGAAAATATTTTCCGGCATCCACCAGACACTTCTTCGGAAGCATGCCCACGACCTCCGATCCCGTGACCCGCAGACCTCGTTTGTTGGCAGCCTCGTGACAGGCATCGAACGCCGCATGCAAAGGGGTTTCCTCGATGTTGGTCAGGTTCATGGAAACCTGGGCAATTCCGTATTCCTCCACGTACCACCCAATGGCTTTGACATGTTTCAACATGCCGGGAACACGGACCGGCTCTCCGTTGACGTCGAGCACCGGTTTTCCGCGCGGCGTCCCGTCGTCCGTCTTGACCCTTCCATTTTCCCGGACATCGAAAGCGACCGACGTGGCCCTCCGCACCGCCTTCGTGTTCAAATTCACATTGTAGGCGACCAGAAATTCCCGCGCGCCAATTACTGTGGCGCCAGACTTTTCATTGAAGACTGACGGTCCGAAATCCGGCGTCCAGGCCGCTTCCTTTATTTTCTCGAAAAAGCCTTCGTATTCGCCGGAACGGATGATGGAAAGGTTTGAGCGGGACGGCTCTTTTGCCGCCTTTTCGTAAAGATAGACGGGAATTTTCAGCTCCTCGCCGACGCGCTTTCCCAACTGGTGGGCACAGGCAATTGCTTCTTCCCACGTGACATTGCTCACCGGAATGAAAGGGCAGACATCCGTCGCGCCCATACGCGGATGCGCGCCTTTGTGTTGGCGCATGTCGATGAGCTCCGCCGCCTTTTGAATTGCTCGGAAGGCGGCTTCCACCGCCGCTTCCGGACTTCCGGCAAAGGTGACCACCGTCCGGTTGGTGCTCGCGCCTGGATCTACGTTGAGCAGTGAAATGCCTTCCACCGATTCAATGGCGGCGGTGATCTGCCGAATGATCTCCAGGTCGCGCCCCTCAGAAAAATTAGGCACGCATTCGATGACTTTTTGCATATGGGTTCGTGATTCCTAATCACGCGGTCGCGTCATCGGCGTCGAGCAGATCCGCAATTTCATTTATTAGGACCGGTAGATGCCTTTCAACGATGCCCCACACCAAAGTGTCGTCCACGGTATCATACCCATGAATGATTCGGTTTCGGAAATCCACGATGGGGCGCAACTCAGAAATGCGCTTCGCGACCGGCGGATCGAGCCGGTCAATGCGGTTCAAAGCTTCGCCGATGATTTCAAATTCGCGTTCCACCGCACGGCGGAAAAAACGGTCCGCGGTGTATTCGGCGAGACTTTTGCCAGCCGTGTGTTGAAGAATGCTCTCGCCCGCTTCGCGAACGTCAAGCAACAGCTTTTTCGTCGCGACGGTCATAAAGAAGTTGCCGAGCAGCAAAGACAGTTTCTCGAAAATACCGATTTCGAATGGAGCGTTCCGTGACCAAATCGACGGGCCGGCCGAACAGTTTCTCCAAAGCCTCAGCCAGGCCGAGGTAATTATCCGCATACTCGCCCGGCGCTTGTTCTCCGAGACTCACCAAAAAATCCAGATCGCTTCGCTCCGCGTCGAAGTTTCCCACGGCAGCTGATCCGAACAAATAGAGCCGTTCCACCTCAAACCGCCGGCAAACACTCGCGACAGATTCCCGCATTGTGGCAGCGTCTAACTTCATCGGCTCCCACCTTAATCACCGACGCTTCGTTGTCGAGTTCAGCTGCTCACTCGAGCGCGAGTAGTGGGCGCTTTGTTGCCGTTCGTGTCGGTTCGGCATGGTCGAAAGCCTTCAGGATTCGGCGTTGCCCTTCATCAATCCCGCGCCTGCGGCTTCATCGGGATTTTGATGTCGTGGCCCTCGGCAAATTCGATCGCGCGCGAGTAGCCTGCGTCCGCGTGACGCAGAACGCCCATGCCAGGGTCGCTGGTTAGAACCCGTTCGAGCCGGCGTTTGGCGCTGTCAGTTCCATCGGCCACGACCACCATGCCGGCGTGCTGTGAATAGCCGATTCCGACGCCCCCGCCGTTGTGGATCGAAATCCAGGAAGCCCCCGCCGCCGTATTGACGAGCGCGTTGAGCAACGCCCAATCCGCGATGGCGTCGCTGCCATCGAGCATGCCTTCGGTTTCGCGGAACGGGGAAGCGACCGAGCCGGTGTCGAGATGATCGCGGCCAATAACGATGGGCGCTTTGATCTCGCCGCGCTTCACCAGATCGTTCATGGCCACGCCAAACGCGGCGCGGTCGCCATAGCCGAGCCAGCAGATGCGCGCCGGCAAACCCTGGAATTGGATTCGCTCCTGGGCCAGTCTCATCCAACGCTTGAGCGTTTCGTTCTCGGGAAAGAGTTCGAGAGCGAGTTGATCGGTCCGGGCGATATCGGCTGGATCACCACTCAACGCGACCCAGCGAAACGGACCTTTTCCTTCGCAAAAGAGCGGCCGGATATATTCCGGAACGAAGCCGGGAATATCGAACGCGTTTTCGACTCCGGCCTTTTTCGCCTGCGTGCGAAGGTTGTTCCCGTAATCAAACGTAATCGCGCCGCGCTTTTGTAACGCGAGCATCGCCTCGACATGCACCGCCATCGATCGCATGGAGCGCTCGATGTAGTCGTCCGGATTCCCCGCACGCAGCTGCAGCGCTTCCGCGAGCGTCATCCCGTTCGGGACGTAGCCGTTGAGCGGGTCGTGCGCCGAGGTTTGATCGGTCAAAATATCCGGGACGACGCCGCGCTGCGCCATCTCCGGCAAAACATCCGCACAATTGCCCACCAGGCCGACCGAGACCGCCTCCTTCTTCTTTCGCGCCTGGTCGATCAGGGCCAGCGCCTCGTCGAGAGTGGTCGCGATCTTGTCGCAATACCCGCTCTGCAATCGTTTCTCGATCCGGGTGCGATCGACGTCCACGCCGAGGAAAAGGGCGCCGTTCATGGTGGCGGCAAGCGGCTGGGCACCGCCCATGCCTCCGAGCCCGCCGGTGACGACAAATTTTCCCTCGAGCGATCCGCCGAAGTGTTTCCGGCCGGCTTCGGCAAAAGTTTCAAATGTTCCCTGCACGATCCCCTGGCTGCCAATGTAGATCCACGAGCCGGCCGTCATCTGGCCGTACATGGTGAGGCCCAGGCGCTCCAGCCGATTGAATTCCGGGTAGTTCGACCAGTGGCCGACGAGATTGGAGTTCGCGATCAGGACGCGCGGCGCTTCGTCGTGCGTCCGAAAAACGCCCACGGGCTTGCCGGATTGGACGAGCAACGTCTCATCGTTTTCCAGTTCCCGGAGCGATCGAACGATCGCTTCGTACGCTTCCCAACTCCTGGCCGCTCGACCGGTGCCGCCGTAAACAATCAGCTTGTCCGGATTCTCCGCCACGTCCGGATCGAGATTGTTCATCAACATCCGAAGCGCTGCCTCCTGATGCCATCCCTTGCAGCTTTTTTCATGGCCGTGCGGCGCGCGGATTACTCGTTTCGAGCTCATATCTCTTCGGTCTCGCTATCGAACTCACCGTTGCGGATCGCCGCCGCCACGCGCTCGATGTCGAGCGACAGGGAGCGGTCTTCATCCACCGCTGGAGAAATGGATCGCACCCGTTCGTAGGCTTGTTCCACGCCCGCGCCGCCTTTCAATGGCCGCCGAAACTCGAGCGCCTCGGCGCCGGCGAGAAGCTCGATTGCCATAAGATGCTCCGCGTCTTCGACGATTGTCCGCAGCTTCAGCGCCCCTGTCATTCCCATGGAAACGTGATCTTCCTTGCCGCCGGAGGTTGGCAGGTTGTCCACGCTCGCCGGATGCGCGAGCACTTTGGCTTCATTGAGCAACGACACGGCGGCCACGTGAAGAATCATAAAGCCGGAATGCGTTCCCGCGTGCGGGGCGAGAAATGGCGGCAGGCCCTCGTTCAAATCCGGGTTCACCAGGCGATCGGTCCGGCGCTCGCTGATACTCATCAGATCGGTCAACGCGATCGCCGCGTAATCGAGGGCCAGCGCCAGCGGGGCGCCGTGAAAATTCCCTCCGGAGAGCACATCCCCCGTCTCAGCAAAGACAAGCGGGTTATCGGTCGCCGAGGCCGATTCGATCTCGAAGACATTTTCGCAGTGGGCCAGCGCGCCCCGAATCGCCCCATGCACCTGCGGCATGCAGCGCAAACTATACGCATCCTGGACGCGCGGATCGCCGTTGAGATGGGACTGCCTGATCTCACTGTCGCGCAACAGATGGCGCAAATGTTCCGCCACCGCCTGTTGCCCCGGATGCGGACGCGCCGCATGAATCCGCGGATCAAATGCAGTGGGCGTTCCTTTCAATGCTTCGAGGCTCATCGCCCCTGCAATGTCCGCGACACGCGCCAGCCGTTTCGCGCGGAGCAAGGCCAGCCCTCCCACCGCATGCATAGCCTGTGTCCCATTCAACAGGGCGAGGCCCTCTTTCGCTTCCAGGACTACCGGACGCAGTCCAGCCCGTTCAAGGGCTTCGCGGCTGGGCAGGCGCGCGCCCTCGTAGAATGCTTCGCCTTCGCCCAGGAGGGTCAGGGAGAGGTGGGCCAGCGGCGCCAGGTCCCCACTGGCTCCGACCGAGCCTTTTTCCGGTATAACAGGAACAACTCCGCGGTTCAGCAGCCCGCACAACAATTCGATCACTTCCAAGCGGATCCCGCTCAAGCCCAAGGCCAGCACATTGGCCCGGAGCAAAATCATCGCGCGCACCTCCGGCACGGAGAGCGGCCGGCCGATGCCGCAAGCGTGGCTGCGAACCAGATTCAATTGGAGCTGCCGAAGCTCCCCGGCCGGAATTTGCACCTCGGCCAGTTTGCCAAATCCGGTGCTGACGCCGTAAACCACCACCCCGCCCCGCCCCACGATTTCCTCGATGACCTTTCGCGAGGCCTGAATGCGCGGGTGGGCCGAGGGTGCGACTTCGATCGCGCCGTCTCCCAGCGCCACTTTCGCGATGGCCGAGAGCGACAAGGGTTGGCCGGAGAGCTGCATCATCCGCACCTTATTAGAGATGGTTTATCGATACAACAAGCGCAGTTGCAACGGGCGCACCCACCGGAAGATGGAAAAAGGCCAGGCCGTTAAAGCGACCTGGCCTTTTGGTTAAAGCTATCCGCAGGCGGACAACTGGACGGTTATTTCGAATAGGTGGAAGTCGTGGTCGTGACCGGCGCTTCTTTTTTCTGAGCACAAGCCCCCAAACTTAACGCACTGGCCGCGACGGCCACTATCATTATTGCTTTGAAAATTTTCACTTAATATTTCGCCTCCTTTCCGTGCAGGTTGCTGCCGTCATTTAGGCAGTTACGACCAGTCACGCAACGCTTTTCTCGACTTTTTTCAGGCTGATTGCCCGCCTCTAGGCTTTGATTGTCACGGGCGTGTCTTCGCCCACCTGCTCGAAAAGCTCCACCAAATCCGCATTCCTCATCCGAATACACCCGTGGCTGGCCGGTTCGCCGATGCTCTCTTCGTGGTTCGTCCCGTGAATGTAAATGAATCGCTCGTGCGTGTTTGCGTTCCCGGGATCGAGGCCGTCAAGCCAAAGAATTCGGGTCATGACCAAATCCTCCTCGCGCAGCATTTTCTTTGTCGCTTTGACGGGCCGCCGGTTCTTGAACACCGTGCCTGGTGCCGCCCCGCGGCCAATTGTTTCCGCGATGCGGAATCGGCCCGTGGGGGTTTTCATGCTCCCCTCCTTGGCGCCCAAACCAAACCGGGAAGTCGAGATTGGGTAGGTCGCCAGCTTCTTCCGGCCGGATTTTAGCGTCAGTTCCTGGTCCCCGACCGAAATGTGGATTTTTGCCTGTGCGCTTTTCTTCATTTGAGAGTGGCGGTAGGGTGCGCCGTGCTAAAAGAGAAAGGCTATCACATCGCCGTGGTGGGCGCGACCGGAGCCGTGGGCGCCGAGCTGCTCGGGGTCCTCGAACGCCGGGGATTTCCGGTGAAGCGGCTGCTCCCGTTGTCTTCCAGCCGTTCCGCCGGCAAGACGGTTTCGTTTCGCAATGATGACGTTGCCGTAACGGAGCTGACGCCGGCGTCGTTTGACGGCATCGACCTCGCCTTCTTTAGCGCCGGCGGCGATATCTCGCGTCGTTACGCGCCGATCGCCCGCGCGGCCGGGGCAATTGTGATCGATAATTCGTCTGTCTTCCGAATGGAGCCGGATGTGCCGCTCGTGATCCCGGAAATTAACGGCGACGACGTGCAGCAGCATACCGGGTTGATCGCGAATCCAAACTGCACAACCGCCGTCGCGCTGATGGCGCTCTATCCGTTGCATCGGGCCTTTGGCGTTAGGCGCGTTTTCGCGGCCAGTTATCAAGCTGTGTCCGGGAGCGGTGCGCGCGCGATCGGCGAACTCCGGTCCCAAGTCGAAGCGGCGGCCGCAAAGCAACCGCCGGTGGCGGAAGTCTATCCCCATCCGATTGCCTTCAACGTCCTGCCGCACGTCGATTCCTTTTTGCCGAGTGGCTACACGAAGGAAGAGATGAAAATGCAAAACGAGGGCCGGCGGATCATGCATCTGCCGCACTTTTGCGCCTCGGTTACTTGTGTTCGCGTCCCGGTCTACCGTGCTCATTCCGTCGCGGTCAGCGCGGAATTCGAACGCCCGGTTTCCGTCGCCGAAGCCCATGAAGTGCTGGCCAAAGCGCCCGGCCTCGAGTTGGTCGATGAGCCGCAAAGAAACGGCTATCCGATGCCGCTCTTTACCGCCGGCAAAGATAACTGCGAAGTAGGGCGCGTTCGCCTGGATTGCGCGTTCGAAAACGGGCTCTCGTTTTGGGCTTCGGGCGATCAGCTCCTCAAGGGCGCGGCCCTCAACGCAGTTCAAATCGCCGAGCTGCTCTAAAAACGAACAGCCCCGGATTTCTCCGGGGCCGCTCCGTTTCAAATCCCGCGCTGCTACCCGCCAGGCGACGGCGCAGGCTCGGTGGCTTTCTTGTCCGGCCGCTTACTTGGGGCCTGCTCCGCCTTCTCCGGCTTCTCCGGCTTACTTGTGGCCGGTCCAGGAGGAGGGGCCATTCGCTCCGCCGGAGGTGGCTTCTGCGAAGTTGGCGGTGGTGTTTCCCGCCTCACGGGGACGGGTTGCTCCGGTGGCAGGTTTCGCTTGGGCGGACTCTCCCGCTGCACCTCAGATGGGGGCGGAGCAGGAATAGATTCGTCTTTGGGTTTCCGAGGTGGCTTTTCGATCTGCGCGTCGGGGGGCTGACGGGTTTGAGGCATCACGTCAGGGGCTTTCTCGGTGCGTTTGTCTTTCTTGTCCTTATCCCGCCCGGGGACCTCTCTTGGGGGGGTGCTGGCCGGTAAAGGAGGGGCGGTGATACGCGGGGCTGGAGTGGACCCGGGCGCAACGGATGACGAAGGAGTGAGAGCCGGCGCGGGCTTGTCACCCCGCTCTCTCTTTGGTTTGTCCGCAGGAGTCATCGCGGGACTGGTCATTGAGGCGGGATTAGGCGACGCGGAAAGGTCTTTCGCGGGCTTGTCCTTGTCTTTGCCTTTTCCCTTGTCATCGGACGGCGCCACAGGGCTCGCCGCCGTCGCTGGAGTCGCAACAGAGGCTGGGCTACCCGAAACCGCCGGACTGGTAGCAGCAGGAGCTTGCGTGGATCCCGGAGCGGGAGCCGCCGGAGAAGCCCCTGCGGGACTTAGCGCCGGCTCCGCGCCGTCGCGAGGCTTGATGCTTGGAGGAGGAATCTTCTTGGGATCCTCGCTCTTCATCTTTTGCTTCAACTCTTCTTGAGCCTTCGGATCGGAAACGCCATCCCACCCACGCTCGAAGGTCGGTTTGGCGATCTTTTCCTTCACCATCTTCGGGGCAATCGGCTTGGGAGGTTTCTGGAAGGTGAGCGGAGCGGCGACGATGAGCCTATCGCCTTGCACTCTGTTGACTCCCCTGGATCTAACCGCAACGCTCAGATCGGCGTTCGCGTCATGTTCCAGGGTCATGCGCCGGATCGGGCGCGTCGAATAACGGCTCACGGTATCGTAATCCGGTCCGTAATTGTGAACCCTCGAATTGGTGTAAGTGATGTTGGTCACGTTCACCGTATTGGAGATGTAAGTAATGTTCAGGCTGGATTCGACAATCCGCTCCCGCAGAACTGGCTCACCGATGTAACGCACATCGACGAAGTTGTAGTAGGAGGGACCGATATCGAACTCCACGTCGACCTGTCCGCTAATAGTGCGGTTGTCATAGTCCACGTCTCCGCGGCCGCGGGGCGGCAGCGGCGCCCAACCCACATAGTCGCCTCCCGTGCGCCAGGAAACCCAGGCCGGTCCCCACTCGCGGCCGGGCACCCAGAACCAGCCGCGATCGCGCAGCCGCGTCCAGCGCCCGTAATGATAGGTGGCCCATCCGAAATCTTCATTCGAAACCCAGGTCCAACCGACATCGGTGTAGACCCAATAGCCGTCCGAGTACGGTCGCCACTTGGCGTTGCTCACCGCCACAGTTGGCTGCCAGCAATAGCCGTAATCGGCTACTTCGACCCAGTTTCCGTCGGAGCCGATGTTATCGTAGAAAAAATCAATGGAGACATCGACCCTCGCTTCCGCCTGCCTCATGGCTGGCAGAACAAGTGCCAATATCGCTACCGCAAGAAGTATTCGTTTCATAAGTTGAGTGATGATTCAGGGGTTAGACCTTCGCGCTGCGGCGATTATTCACCCCGATATGGTTCGAAAAACACACACCCCGTGCGTGCCCCCCGGCGCAAGAGACCCGAATTGAAACAGGCAGACCGCTGCCGGCTATTTGGGACGCAACACGACGAACGAACGGGTGCGATGCCGGCAGACCGAGAGCACCTGGGTCTCGTTGGGATCGAGCGAACTGACAATCCTTTTGTATTCGGCCACCGAATTGACGGGTTGTTGATTCACTTCTTCGATCACGTCTCCCGTCCGCAGTTCGCTTTCGTCGTCGGTTACCTTTGTCACCATCACGCCCCGGACACTGTTCGGAAGATCGAGGCGGCGCGCCATCTCCTGGGTCAGCTCACCGACTTCGATCGAAGCGAGCACGTTATCTCCGTCGGCCTCGTCGTCGGGCTCGGTCGGAGTCGGCCGTCGGGACGGTGGCGGCGACTCACGGGGATTGACGCGCGTGGTCTTATAATCAACGGGTTGTTCCTTGATCGTCGTCGTCAACTTGAGGGGCTTGCCGTTCCGGGTGACCTCGATTTCGACTTTCTTGTTCAATTCCACCTGCGCGACAAAGGTTTTCAGTTCGTTGAAGGTCCTCACGTCGTGCCCATTAAACTTCCGGATCACGTCGCCCTTGCTCATCTGCGCCTCGTCCGCCGGCGAATCGGGAACGATGTCGTCAACCAATACTCCCTCCGTCTCCTTAACGCCCGGCGGAAGGTTGCGTGAGAAGATGCCGAGATACCCGCGGATAATGCGTCCGTTCTTCAACAAACTCTCCAGGGCCGCGCGGACGGAATTCGAAGGAATCGCGAAGCCGAGTCCTTGCGATCCGCCGCTCTTCGAAATAATGGCCGTGTTGATTCCGATGATCTCGCCCCGCAGATTCACCAAGGGGCCGCCGCTGTTTCCCGGATTAATCGCGGCATTCGTTTGGATATAATCGCCGAAACCATCGGCGCGATTCGGACGTCCTTTCGAACTGATAATTCCATCCGTCACCGTTTCCTCGAAACCGAACGGGTTGCCGATGGCGAGTACGAAATCGCCCGCCTGCACCGAGTCCGAATCTCCAAACTTCAGCGATTTGAGGCCGGGCTCCTCGATTTTCAAAACGGCGAGATCCACCGTCGAATCCGCACCCACGAGGCGCGCCTTTTTCGTCTTGCCATCGCTCAATTGCACCTCGATCTCGTCCACCTGATCGACCACGTGATTATTGGTGACGATATGACCCTCCGCGGAAACGATGACGCCGGAGCCAAGAGAGTTTTGCACCATCGCCTCTTCGCTGGGGTTGCGGAATCGGCGCGGGTTGCGGTTGTAAAACTCTGAGGGATCGAGCCCGTAAGTCCGGCGCGTCACGACCTTCTTCGAGGTTTTGATACTCACGACCGCCGGCAGAATGCCGCTAACAAGCGCGCGGCGTTCCCTGTTCAAGTTCTCCAGCCCCACGACGTCCTTGGGGTCGACAGGCGATGTGGTCGTCAGCGTGTATTTATCCGCCGTGGTTTGGGCGAGAAACTTCAGGCCTCCATTCTTGAGGCGATAGTCGTAAAGCGCGGAGATGCCGGCACTAACCAGCAAAACGAAGAGGAGAAATTTGAGTAGATTTTTCATTTTAGCTAACGTTCGAGAACGTACGTCCCCGTTCTTCGACAATCAATCTCCGAAAATGTTGGTTCTCCGGCGCTTGAAGCTTCGGATCGGCTTCCAGAATCGCGGTGGCGGCGGCTCGCGCCCGTTTCATAATTTGCGCATCTTTCCTCAGATCGCCCAACTTCAATAACGGCAGGCCGCTTTGCGCCGTTCCTAACAGATCGCCCGGACCGCGCAGGTCCCAATCCGCCTCCGCCACCTCAAATCCATCGCTAGTCTTCTCCAGCACGGCGAGTTTCGCCGCCGTTTCGGGCGATTTTTCCTCGCTCAGGAGAATGCAATATGATTTGTGTTCGCCCCGGCCAATCCGCCCCCGGAGCTGGTGCATCTGGGCCAGCCCAAAACGCTCGGCGTTCTCGATCAGCATCAGCGTGGCATTGGCGACATCCACCCCCACTTCGATGACCGTCGTGCTAATCAGCGCGCTGCTTTCACCGCGTCGAAAGCGCTCCATGATCGATTGCTTTTCGGGGCCGGGAATGCGGCCATGCAGCAGCTCGCACCGAAAAGGCCGCAACCTTTCCCGCCAGATTTCAAATTCCGCCGCCGCCGCCTTGACCTCGAGCTTCTCGCTCTCGTCGATCAAAGGATAGACGATGTAGGCCTGGCGTCCCGCTTCCAGCTGTTCGCGCATGAAGGAGAGCACGTCGCCAAGTTTCGATTGGTCGCGAACGGCCGTGATAATTTTCCCACGATTCGACGGCATTTCGTCGATGATCGACACGTCGAGATCCCCGTAAACCGTCATGGTCAGCGTGCGAGGAATGGGCGTAGCCGTCATGACGAGAACGTCCGGCGCCGGCTCGCGTGCCGTCAGGCGGGCCCGCTGTGACACCCCGAACTTATGCTGCTCGTCGATCACCACGAGACCCAGATTTTCAAAGGAAACGCCTTCGTAAAGAAGCGCGTGCGTCCCGATAATAATGTGGGGCGCGTCATTTTCCGAGCGCGGGGGATCAAATAACGGCAACGGGCCGCTCTCTTCCTGGCGATCGGCGGTGCGAAGGGAAATCTTCACGCCCAGCGGTTCGAGCCAGCGGCAAAGAACGGCATAATGCTGCTCGGCGAGAATTTGGGTCGGCGCCATGAGCGCAGCCTGGAACCCGCCTTCGACCGCGAGCAGCATCGCCGCGATGGCGACGACGGTTTTCCCCGAGCCCACGTCGCCCTGGAGCAAGCGGTTCATCGGGCGCTTCGCGGCGAGGTCGCCACGCAACTCACCGATCACGCGCACTTGCGCGTCCGTTAGATCGAATGGCAAGCCGCGCAGAAATTTCCCCATCACTGCGCCCGGGCCGCAATGCGCTTGCCCGCTACGCAAGGAAGTGGCGGAACGTCGCGCTGCAATCAGCATCTGCATCGCGAAAAACTCGGAGAAGACCAGATGTTCGCGGGCTGCATCAAGATCCGCCGGGCTGTCGGGGAAATGAATTTGATTCAAGGCGTCGATCCGTCGGCCAAGTTTGATTTCCCGAGGCAAGAAGGTCTCGACAGATTTCTTGTCTAAGTGTTTCAGTGCAAGATGGATAAGGCTCCGGAACGTTCGCTGCGACAATCCTTCGGTCGCGGGATAAATCGGGGTGATGCGACGGAAGTGGACGGAGATTTCCTCGTCGTTTTCGATCACTTCAAACTCCGGATGTTCCATGCAAAGACGCCGGCCACGCAAGCGCGGCTTGCCGAAAACGACGAGCCGCTGCCCGGTCGCGATCATCTTTTGCACGTAATGCAAATTGAACCACCGGAGGACGAGCGGCTGGCTCAGCGCGTTCGCATCCGATTCCTGCAGAGTCGCTTCGAAGATTTTTTTCCAACCACCGAAGCGGCGAAGCTGGGTCTTTACCACTTCGCCGCACAGGCAGATCGGCACGTCGCTTTCTTCGCGCGGGAAGCCGGGGAACTCGGTGCGGTCTTCGTACCGGCGCGGGAAATGGGTGACCAGGTCTTCGACCGTTTCAATTCCGAACCGGCGCAGTGCCGTCAGCCTCGGCCGCGGAATCCAATCCAGCTCGCTCAGCGCTTGCGACGATTGAATCATGCGCCGGGGGCCGACTCGCGCAACGCTTCAACCTGAATCTGTAATCGCGTTTCACCCTCGTACTCATCCGCGTTCAGCCGAAAAGCCATGTCCCACGGAGATGACGGCAAAGGCGAAGAAGCGCCATCAAAAAAAATCGCGCGCCGAAAATGGTTTTTCTGGCGCAAGCGAAGGACGAGATGCTTCTCCTTCAGAATCTGGGGCGCGACGGCCGGTTCGACGCCCCGGGCAAAAAACAGCGGTTGTCGATTGCCGGTCCCAAAAGGTTGCAAGACTTCGTGCCAGCGGAGCAGCTCCTCGTTGAGATCGGAAAAACTGAGTTCGTGATCAAGATGCAGACGAGGCTGCAAATTCTCCGCCACCAGCAGTTCGTGAGTTACCTTGCGGAACGCATCGGCAAACGCAGGGAAGTTTTCCTCCCGCACGGTCAGGCCGGCGGCCATCTCGTGACCGCCGAATTTCTCGAGCCATTTTTCGCAATGGCCGAGGGCTTCCACGAGCGAGAAGCCCTCGATGCTCCGGCCGCTTCCTTTTCCCATGCCCGCGGAATCGAAACCCACGATCACCGCGGGCCGATGATATTTTCGCGCCAGCCGCGAGGCGACGATCCCAAGAACGCCTGGGTGCCAATCGCGCGCCCCGAGAACAATCCCGGCCGTGCTTTCGGGATTGAAGGTCCCCAGCTCTTGCTCGGCTTCGCCGCAAATCCTTTTCTCAACGCCTTGCCGTTCCCGATTCTGCGCATCGAGCAGCGACGCCAGTTCAGCCGCTTCCTTTTCATCCCGTGTCAGCAAGAGCCGCAACGCCTTCTCGGCCGTCGCAAGGCGTCCCGCCGCGTTGAGGCGCGGACCAAGACGGAAAGCGATATCTTCAGCCATGATGGGCGGACGCACGGCGGCGACCTCCATCAATTTCCGAAGCCCTGGGCGTTTGGATCGCGCGATTTCAACCGCGCCCCGTTGAACTAAGATGCGGTTTTCCTCTTCCAGTGGGACAATGTCGGCGACCGTCCCAAGGGCAACCAGATCGAGATTAGCTTTCAGGTCGAATTCCGGCGCTGGCCGCGTCTTGAGCAACGCGTGGCACAATTTGAAGACAACGCCGGCGCTGCAGAGATAGTGAAAGTCACCGCCTGGATCGGTCTTGGGATTCACCACCGCCACACAATCAGGCAGTGAGGACTTGGGTTCGTGGTGATCGAGCACAATCACATCAACGCCGCGGCGTTTCAGCTCGGCGACCTCGGCCAGCGACGACGTGCCGCAATCGACCGCGATGAGGAGCTGTGGCTGATATTGCGCGCAACAGCGATCGACGCTCTCCGCGCTTAACCCGTAGCCTTCCTCCATCCGCAGCGGCAGAAATAATGCCGGCGCGGTGTGATAGGCGCTCAGCATTTCCGAGAGCAATGCGAGGGAGGTCACGCCATCCACATCGTAGTCCCCAAAAAGAACGATGCGTTCGCGCCGATCAATCGCCTGCAAGACGCGCTCCACGGCGGCAGCCATGTTCGGCAGGAGGAACGGATCGCTCAAGGATCTGAGGCGCGGCCGCAGAAAAGCGTTCACCGCATCCGCACTCGCGAAGCCTTTCCTCTTCAGCAATTCCGCAATGCAGGGCAGACCGCAGATCTCCGACCAGGCAATACCCGAGCTCGGGTCCTGGTCAGCCGGAGGGATGATCCAACGTTTTTCCACTGCGCATTTTATTGGCGCGCGGGTTCGGTGGCAAGATGCCGCGGCTCAACGGACGATGGTTTCCTACAAAACCAAGGTCGGATCGGGGAACAGAATTCCATGCTTTTCGCACAGCTTCCGAAAGAGCGACAGACCCTCCCGTTCAGAGGGGCCGAAACGATACGTGAGACATTCGCGAAAATAATATGCGCAAAACTGCGGGCTGAATTCTTTTTGCGCCGCGATTACCACATCCAGCTCTCGCAGGTTGTTGTCCCGGCAGGCGCGCAGCATATCGGCAATCGGTTTCGGCGAAGCCACCTCTGGCCGAATGAGCCAGAGCGCATAAACGAAGGGCAGGTGGGTCGCCTTCTCCCATTCCTCCCCCAAGTCCCAGAATCGCAAGGCGGCCGCACTCCGCTCCCGAAAACGGATGGCCTGATCGCCAATGAAAAACTTTGCGAGCCGCGAGGTCACGGCTCGTTGGATCAACGGAGTTCTTGCCACCAATCTTGGCGTGAGCCCCGCTTCGGCCAGCAGGCAGCGCAATAAATTGACCGCGGTCTGCGACGCCGGGTCGACTTCGATCTCTTCGATCTCCGCAAGCTCCCCGGCGTGCGCGAGAAAGACGCTGTAAACCGGTCCGCGCGAAGAGACACAAATGTCGTCCACCAGAATGTATCTCGGGTTTCGCAGAAATTCGAAACTCGAGACGAGCGCGACCTCCAGCCTGCCTTCGGCCAGTTGCTCGCAGAGTTTGCTGGGGTGATCGAACACGACCTCCCCGGGCCACCCGTGAATGAGCGGACGGGCGTTGAGATACTTAACGCAACCAATCCGGAGCAGGCCAGCGGCAGCCACGCGTTACGCGCAAACGAGCTCGGATTCCAGGGCCGGCGGAGCTGTGGCCACGGCCGGCTGCCGTCGCAGGTGCCGGTAATAGCTGTCCCGCTGCACCGGTTCACGGCCAACTTCCCGGATGACGTTCTCGAGCGTTTCGACTGTTTGTTCCTGAGGAGTCTTGGCGCCGGCCATGTGGAAGATTTTTTCCTCCATGATCGTGCCGTGGAGATCGTCCACGCCGTAGCTAAGGGAAATCTGGGCCAGGGGCAGTCCCATTGAAACCCAGTAAGCGGTGAGATGATCGAAGTTATCCAGGTAAATGCGGCTGACCGCGAGGTTGCGAAGCTGCTCCACCGCCGATGCGGCTTTGACGTGCGCCAGGATGGTGGTCTGCGGCTCGAAGGCAAAAGGGATAAATCCGGTGAATCCCTTCGTTTCATCCTGCAATTCACGAAGCTGACGCAGATGATCCACCCGTTGCTCCAACGTCTCGATATGCCCATAGAGCATGGTGCAGGTGCTGCGGCCACCCATTTGGTGCCAGATGCGGTGAACCTCGAGCCATTCCTGCGCGCTTTCCTTGCCGCGGCAAAGTTCATCGCGCACTTCGGCGTCGAAGATCTCCGCGCCACCGCCGGTCAGCGCGCCGAGACCGGCGTCCCGCAGCGCCGCAAGAGTGTCCGCAATCGACATTTTGAAAATCCGTTGCGCCATATGACGGATTTCGATCGCCGTAAAAGCCTTGATGATCAGGTTCGGATCGAGCGCCCGCAAACGTTGCAGCAAGGTGATATACCAGTCCTTTTTCAGAGTGGGGTGCAAACCGCCCACCATATGGACTTCTGTGATGCCCTTTTCGAGGGCCTCCCGCACCACCGCCTCGATGTCATCGACTGAGCGCTCAAAGGCGTGGGCGTCGCGCTTCTTGGCCGCGAACGCGCAAAACTGGCAGGAGAGAATGCAGAGATTGGAATAATTGATGTAGCGGTTGAGGATGTAGGTCGCGACGTTCCCGTTCTTCTGCTCACGGACCGTGCTCGCCATAATACCCAGCGCGTTCAGGTCGTTGGAACGATAGAGCTGCAGTGCTTCGGAATCCGTGATGCGCTGCCGGTTATCTACCTTCTCGGCGATGGGTTGAAGGTCGCTTGGAATGAGAGATAGATTCATCGAGATGTCCGTGGATTGCGGATTTTTCGAATTCATGATGCACATACTCCCGTCTGGTTGCAAACGAAAGCGCTGGAGAATACCGCGCCCAAGGGCAATGGACCGAAACCTTCGCGGTCTTGCCGGGTTAATCCTGTAACCGCACCCCTGCCGGAGCGTCCATTTTCTCCATGTCCCGCAATGAACCGAGCCCGGCGGAAAGATCCGACACGGACTCGGAAGACATCCGTTTGATGCAGCTCGTTAGCGCGGGGGAAGCCGGGGCATTTGAAGAACTCGTCGAGCGGCATCAGCGCCTGGTCGTGGGGACCGTTGCCCGGATGCTGGGGAATAATTCCGATGCAGAAGACATTGCCCAGCAGGTGTTCATCCGGGTCTGGAAAAGCGCGCGGCGCTATGTTCCGCGCGCCAAGTTCACGACCTGGCTGCTGAAAATTACCCGCAACCTGGTGTTCAACGAGTTGCGGCGCCGATCTCGTCACGCTCAATCGCCGCTTCGAGTCGAATCGGAAGACGAAGAGCGGCCGATACGAGATGATCATGCCACGGCTCCGGACGTGTCGCTGCTCGAACAGGAGTTGCAGCGCGCGATCGAGACGGCAATCACGCAGCTGCCCGAGACCCAGCGCTTGGCGCTCGTGCTGCGCCGCTACGATGAGCTGAGTTACGAACAAATCGCGGACGTGCTCGATCAGTCTGTGCCGGCGGTGAAGAGCCTTCTATTTCGTGCTCGGACAGAATTGCGCCACCGTTTGAGCCACTATCTGGAGGACTAGGTTGCGCCAAACAAAGAGGGCGGACCTCTCGCGAGAATCCGCCCCCTCTCAACCCCACATTCTATTGCTGTCTAAAAATCTCGATCCTTCGCGGTGCTCATGAATTGCACCTTTTCGGTCGTGGTCGTTGTTGTGGTCGATCCTCTCGCCGGAGCCGGCGGGGTTCCGGGCTTGGGATAATCCGCGACTACTTGACGATTTGATGTTGGCACCAGCCGGACGGCGCCTTTGGCGTTGTTCCGCCACCCGTTGGGATCCGCAAATTCCTCCCCGGAGTTGTGGATGCCACTGACCTGGTCTTCCAAGCCCGTGCCATAATGCTGGTCAAGGATCGTGGGGGTGACGAACACCAGGAGGTTTCGCTTTTGTCGAATGTTGGTGCGGCTCGAAAACAAATACCCCAGGACGGGAATATCGCCCATGATCGGGACCTTCGTGCGGGACTTCGTAACCTCATCCTGCATCAAACCGCCTATGGCCAGCGTGTCGCCGCTCTTGATCAAGACATTTGAATCAAGCGTGCGTTTATCGATGATCGGACTCAAGATCGGCTGACTGCCACCTGGAGGGATAAACGGCTGATCTCCCACCTTGTTGCTGATTTCAGGCCTGACTGACAAGGTGATGAAATTGTCTTTATTGACCGACGGTTTCACCACCAGTTTGTTCCCGAACGTCTTGTCCTGGAACCCGCTAAACTGGTAGGAGGCGTCTTGAGGGTTAAAGGTCAAATTCGGCACCGGCTGGGCGCGGGTAATTTCGATGTTCGCCTGCATGTTGTCGGCGGTGACAAGACGGGGATTGGCGAGGAACTCGGCGTCCGCATCTTCATTCAACGCCTGGAGCGTCAATGACATTTGCGGGATGGTCAGAATGGCAAATTGCCCCGCGGCCAGGCTGCCAAAAGCTCCAAAGATATTTGGATTGTTCTGCGAACCCGGGGTGAAATCGGTGGGAATCAACTGCCCTTGGGCATCTCGCACAGAATCGGTCGCAGAATATTTGAAGGTCTGGCCAGTCGTTGCGCCACCCAACACCCCGGCCCAGTTGATGCCATAACCTTGCCGGGGATTGGCGGTCACTTCCACCAAACGCGCTTCGATCATCACCTGCTTGGTCGGCCGGTCGACCTGGGCCAGTAGCTTGCGGATATTATCGATATTGCTGCGCGTCTCCCGAAAGAAAAGAGTGTTGGTCCGTTCGTCCACCTGCGCCGCTTCCTTGCTCGACAATTGGGGAGCAATGAGCGCCGCGACCTTTTCGGCGCGGGCATAACTGAATTGGTAGCTGTCGCTCTCCGTCGGTTCGGCGGTCCGTTCCGCGGCAGTCTTGATGTAGTAGACGTTGTCGATCGTGTCCATGAAGAGGCCCTTGGCCTTCACAATGATCGCGACCGCCTGAATCGCGGTGACATCTTCCAGCCGCATCGTCACCGTGCCCACGACCGCTTCGCTCACGACCATGTTGATTTTCGCCTGGCGGGCCAGAAGGCGAAGGACCTGGCCGACATCGTCGCCTTGAAATTCGCGAACGGCGACTCCACCGCTGTCGGTGGTGTCGGCTTCGGCTGGATCGGTCGTCGGCGAGGTGGTGGTGGTTTTAGTCGTGGTGGCCGGCGAGGCGGCGGCCGTGACCGTTGATGCCTGCACCAAGGTGAGTGGAGAAGTTTCGTTCGTCTTGGCGGCTGGAGCTGTCGGCAAGGTGGAATCCGCGGCTGGCGCCGCTTGGAGAGAGTCTGTCGCAGGGGATTTTTGGCTCGGTGGCGGGGAGCTGATCTGCGCCTCGGCGATGGTAAGGACACCAAGCAATGCCGCCGTCCCGCCGAGAAGGTGTTTGAAACGATTAGACATAATTATGAATGGGAAGTTGAAGAATGCGGGAGCGTTTAAAGCAGGAAGCAGACCAGCCCCGTTAGTTCGCCAGGCGGCGGCCCGGAATGGTCAACGCCATCGCCACCTGGGAGAGAGCGGCGGTAAAATGCCCGCTGGAAGGCTCCCTTCCCATCAGGTGCCTCGAGAAAACCCAATCCGGGCGTTAAGGCCAGATTCAAGATCTCCCGGGACGCGGTTCCGGCAGATCGGACGCCACCAATACCCGCGTCTAGGCTGCCGTGGCAAACCCCAGCGCTGGCTTGCTGAAATCGGGCGCCGGCATGTCGTTGACCAGCTTTACGATACCCTCCTGCCATCGGTGCCCGATCTCCAGGAGATAGGGATCGTCTTCCCCCAAGTGCGACCGCAATTTAGCCTGAAGCGAATCCTTCTCGTAACAGAGAATGTCGATGGGGGGACCGACCGCGACGTTGCTTTTCATCGTCGCGTCGATCGAGATGATGCCCACCTTCACCGCATCGGCCAGGCTCGTTTCGTAAGTGAAACCGCGATCCAGGATCGGCTTGCCGTATTTCCGCTCGCCGATTTGCAAGAAGGGGCAATCCCGGGTGGCGTGAATACTGTTGCCCTGTGGATAAACCAAATGCACTTCCGGCGCAAAACCCGCGATCTGACCGCCGACGATCAGGTGGATATTGAAATCGAAACCGTCGGACTCGAGCGCCTCGCGATCTCGTTTCTCCACTTCGCGCACCTTCGATCCCACATAGCGCACCGTTTCATACAGAGTCTTGCGGTTCGTCACCTGTTCCTGGCTCTCGTCGCTGCCGCCGAGATGAATATCCTCGTCGATCAAAGCGATCGTGGCCTGGGTCAGAGAAAGATTCCCGGAGCTGAGGATACAAATGACGCGGTCGCCCGGTTTCTCGTAGATCCGCATCTTGCTGCACATCGTGATATTGTCCATGCCCGCGCTGGTGCGTGAGTCGGACAAGAAAACCGCGCCGGCACGGCAAAGCATCCCGAGGCAATAGGTCACCTGGCCCCGCTTTCCGTAGCGTTTAGGATCAGCAACACAGGAGGCACAAATGCATTTAGGATGCCAAGCAAGAGCGCCGCACCGATTAACGCTCCCACCGTGTCATATCGTATCCCGCTGATCAACACCGGCGCGACCATCACAGCCACGGTTGTTATCATCCACCGGAAAACAAAATGTCGCATAACTACAACGTACTCGAAGTTTCTCGCATCACGCAACCGGTTTGCAAAATCCGCTTGCAACACCCGTCTCGCCGGTAGATTGGGCACTCAATCGGAGACTGCAACACGTGGCTAGAAAATCTAAAACCGAATCAGGAAAAGAAACGGATCCAGCCGGCCTCGATCCAGCGGCTCGCGCGACGGAGGGGATTGTAGAATCCAAGCCCAAGCGAAAAACGCCGGCGGCCGCGCCACTGAAGAAAAAGACCACGCTGAAGAAGAAGACCGCCGCGGCGAGCAAGCCCTCCAGTCCCAAAAAAGCCTCGCGGGAGGACGCGGTCCCGGAGCCATCCGACGAAGAAATCCGGATCCGCGCATATTTTATCGCGGAGCGCCGGCTCCAGCTTTCCTTGCAAGGCGACTCCGCGCACGACTGGATCGAAGCGAAGCGACAATTGGTCGAGGAAGCTAAGCGTAGAGCCTCATAGATCACGGCGTTCAACCCGCAGCCTTCGGGCTGACCGCGGATTCGATTCCCGGCAAGCACTCTTTCACCTTCTCGATCAGCCGGTTGATTGCGAACGGTTTCGCGACCAGGCCGCGCACGCCCGCTTCCTTCAACAGTTCCTGGGCGCGTGCTTCATCGCCTCGTCCCGTCACGAGCAACAGGGGGGGCACGATCCGCGGCGGCTCCGAAT
This sequence comes from Chthoniobacterales bacterium, assembly GCA_035941955.1. Taxonomy (GTDB): domain Bacteria; phylum Verrucomicrobiota; class Verrucomicrobiia; order Chthoniobacterales; family UBA10450; genus AV80. The sequence continues at coordinate 78,917 of DASZDO010000027.1, read as the reverse complement.
TGCTGTAGACCTTTCCGAGGAGGAAGAACAGCATCGCGCCGTCGATCATCGGCATCGAGAAATCAAAAATCAGGAGGTCGTAAGTTTTCTTTAGCGCCAACTCGAACCCGTATTCCGGGTTCGGAGACGTGTCCACCTCGCAGCGCAGAAACGACGTCAGCGCTTCGCGCACCACCCGCATGAGCCCAACGTCGTCATCCACCACCAGGATCTTTTTTGCGGAGCTCTCACCCATGAATGGACGCTTGCGCGAAAGCACGCGGCGTTTCAAGCTTTTCCGATGGAAAAAACGCTGACTGAGCTGGCCGCGGCCTTGCGTGAACGCCTGGCCATCATTGCCGACGAAGAAAGCCGACGCGACCCGGTTCAGCACACGGAGCGCCTCCAAAGAGTCTCAGAAAGGATCGAGCTGATCGAGCATCGCCTGCCACGAACAGCCGATCCGCAGTTGCGGCACTTTCTTCAGCGCCGCAGCTACTCCAAAGCGCTGGAGCTGCTGGAAGATGGCGGCGATCCCCCGAATCGCCCGAACGACTGAATCAATCGCCCTACCGCGAATACAACTCAACGATCAACTGCTCGTTGACCATCGGCTGCATCTCGTCACGCGTCGGAATGCGCGAGACTTTGCCGCTGAGGGCATCGCGGTTCGCCACGAGCCAATCCGGGACCGGTGCGATTTGCGTGAGTTCCAGATTTCGCAGAGCCAATTGCCGCGATTTCGGCTTGTCCTTCACCGTGACTTCGTCGCCCGCTTTGACGTTGTAGGAAGCGATGTTCACGTTGCGGCCGTTCACCTGCACGTGACCGTGCGAAACCAATTGCCGCGCCGCGCTGCGGGTATTCGCGAGGCCGAGGCGGAAAACGACGTTGTCGAGGCGGGTTTCCAAAAGTTGAAGGAGCGTTTCACCGGTGACGCCGCGCTTGCGCAAGGCGGTTTGGAAAATCCGGCGAAATTGCTTCTCGAGTAGACCGTATTGATAGCGAAGTTTTTGCTTCTCGCCGAGCGCAATGGCGTAATCGGATTGCTTGCGGCGCGAGCCTTTCGGCCCATGCATGCCGGGCGGATAATTTTTCCGCTCGAGGGCTTTCGATGGTCCAAAGAGCGGCACCCCATAGCGGCGGCTGACTTTGGTTTTTGGTCCGGTGTATCTGCCCATGAAGAAGGTTGAGAGAGTTGAGTAGTTGAGAGGATTAGACGCGCCGCTGTTTCGGGGGACGGCAACCGTTGTGCGGAACTGGCGTGACGTCGCGGATGACCGTGAGATCGAGGCCGATGGCTTGCAAGGCGCGCACAGCCGATTCACGGCCAGCGCCCGGGCCCCGTACCAGGACTTCGACTTCTTTCAGCCCATGACCCATGGCCTGACGTGATGCGTCCTGCGCGACCATCTGCGCCGCGTAGGCGGTGCTTTTGCGCGACCCCTTGAATCCGACCTTGCCCGCGCTCGACCAGCCAATCACGTTGCCCTTCAGATCGGTGATCGTGACGATCGTATTGTTAAAGGTCGAAAGAACATGCGCGATGCCGGTATGAACGTTCTTGCTCCCCTTCGCCTTGATGATTTTCGGTTTCTCAACGTCATCCGGGTTGAGAGAAAGATTCTCCTTGGGGGCCTCGACCGGCGCTGCCTCTTCTTTCTTTGGCTTCGCTGCCTTCTTGGCCGGCTTTGCCGCCGGCTCCGCGACAGCGCTCACAGGCGCGGGAGCTGCCACAGCAGCTTCATCCGGCGCGGCCGATGGAACTTCAGGAGTTGGCGTTACCGCTTCCGCGGCGGGAGTCTCTGCCGCATCGGCCGGCTTGTCCTTGGCCGCTTTGGCCTTGGGTTTTTTCTTCTCGTCTGAGTCGGGCATGAGTGAGTCCTAGCGCTTGTTAAACCTTGCCGGCCTTCGCGTCCTTGTTGCGGATAACCCCAACGGTCTTCCGGGGACCCTTGCGGGTGCGCGCATTCGTGGAAGTCCGCTGGCCGCGCACGGGCAGTCCGCGGCGGTGCCGGATTCCGCGATAGCAATTGATGGCCTGGAGACGCTTCAAGTTGCTCTGGAGCTCGCGGCGGAGATCGCCTTCGATCAGCATCTTGTTACCGGTGATCGTCTGAATGATTTCGTTGATTTGATGCGGCGTCAGGTCCTTCGCGCGCAGGTTTGGGTCGATATTCGTTTGTTCCAAAACGCGCTTCGCCGTGCTCGGCCCGATCCCGTAGATGTAAGTCAAAGACGCTTCGATGCGCTTATCCGCCGGAATCTCAACTCCTAGTAGTCTGGGCATACGTCATTACTCCAACACTCCATTACTCCAACCTCACCCCTGGCGCTGTTTATGCCGGGGATTCTTGCAGATCACGCGGACAACATTCTTCCGTTTCACGATCTTGCACGCTTCACAAAGTCTCTTTACTGATGGTCGCACTTTCATAATTCACAGATTCGGCGAGACGAAAAACGCGGAGTTCGGCTCCGCGTTGTCACTTTTGGCGATACGTAATCCGCCCCTTCGACAAATCGTAAGGGGAAACCTCTAGCATAACTTTGTCGCCTGGCAAGATACGAATGAAATGGAGCCGCATTTTGCCGGAAATATGGGCCAGAACGCGATGGCCATTGGGCAACGCCACGCGGAACATCGTGTTGGGCAGGAGTTCGAGAACCGTCCCCTCTACTTCAATTGCGTCTTTCCGCGCCATGTCAGGATTTCCGGCTCGTCCTTCGTGATCAAGATCGTGTGTTCGAAATGCGCCGAGGGCATCCCGTCCGCCGTGCAAACTGTCCAGCCGTCATCGCGTAGTTTGACGGAGGCAGTCCCGGAATTAATCATCGGTTCGATCGCGAGCGTCATCCCTGCCTTTAATTTCGGGCCGCTCCCACGCTTCCCGTAATTGGGCACCTGCGGTTCTTCATGCAATTTGCGGCCCACGCCGTGTCCCACGAATTCACGAACGACGCTGAACCCATCGCGCACCGCGACCTCTTCGATCGTGGCGCACAGATCGCCCAGCCGCACGCCTTCGGACGCGGTCTCGATCGCCCGGCGCAAGGCGCTTTGCGTTATTCGCAGCAATCTTTCCGTGCGTTCGTCGATCATCCCCACCGGAACCGTCGACGCCGTGTCCCCCACCCAGCCGTCCTCGATCACGCCGATATCGAGCTTCACAATGTCCCCATATTGGATCCGCCGCTGGCCCCCGATTCCGTGGACGATCTCGTCATTCAGCGAGATGCAGATGTTTCCGGGGAACACGCGGTGTCCGATCCGATACCCGAGAAACGCGCTGCGAACGCCGACTTCCTGCATCAGGTCGGCCGCCGCCTGGTCCACCTCCCTGGTCGAAATTCCAGGGCGGATCAGCTCGCTCACGCGATCGAGAATCTCGCTCGCCGTCCGGCAAGCCTGCCGCATCTTATCGATCTCCTTTCCGGTCTTGATCGGAATCATGCCGATTGCTCGATCAGACGCGAAATATCGCTGAAGACCGCGTCCCGGTCGCGATTTCCATCGATCTTTCTCAGCGCCCCGGATTTTTCATAGAAGGCCGCGAGCGGCTGCGTCTTGGCGGCAAACTCTTCCAGGCGTTTCTTCAAGACATCGGTGTCATCGTCGTTGCGCCGGACGAGCGGGCCATCGCAATACGGACACACCGGCCGTTCGGCGAAGTTCGCGTTGCTCAAACTGGTGGTAAAGCCGCAGCCCTGGCATTGCAGCCGGCTGGCTATCCGGTCGCCCACGGTTCGCTCGTGGACATCGAGCCAGATCGCCAGATCGAGCGGTGTCCGGTGCCGAACCAGAATGCTTTGCAGGCTTTCGGCCTGGGGGATGGTGCGAGGGAAGCCATCGAAAACAAAGCCATACCCACCGTGCAGCCGCAGCCAATCTTCGATCAGCTGGACAATGATCTTGTCGGAAACCAATCCGCCGTGTTGCGTGGTGTCGGCCGTCTCCAAGCCGAGCGGGGTGCCCAAATCTCTTTCCCGTCGCAAAATAGCGCCGGGGGAAGTTACTGGGATACCGAATTGCCGCGTGATCATCTCCGCTTGAGTTCCCTTTCCGGAACCCGGCGCACCCAGAAGGACCAGTCGCCTTTTCACTTATTTGCCGTAGATAAAGATCGCCATACCGCCGATGACAATGATTGCGATCGCAACATAGAGCCACATCAACGTGCTCCCCGGAGCCGCCTCACCCCGGCCATACGCGGCCCGGTCGAAGCGGCCGCCCCGAATCCGGCCCTTGCGCAAGAACCCGTCGTAATGCCGCTGGATCAGGTGCGTCTCCACTTGCCGCATCGTATCGAGTATCACACCCACGATGATTAACAGACTGGTGCCGCCGAAAAACTGCGCGGTGATGACAGGAACATTTAACCAGTCGCTCATCAGACTTGGCAAAATTGCGATCAGCGTCAGGAAAATCGCCCCCGCGAAGGTCAGGCGGGTCATCGTATAATCCAGAAAATCCGCCGTCGGTTTGCCTGGGCGAACGCCGGGAATGTAGCCGCCGTATTTCTTGAGATCGTCCGCGATTTGCGCGGGCTGGAACTGCGTGGCCACCCAAAAATAACTGAAAAAGAAAATCATCGCCGCCAGCACCACGTAATGCAGCCAACCGGCGGAAAGCATGTCGGAGATGGTCCTCGCCGTCCGGCTGTTCTGGAATGCGACGCTCACGATTGTCGTGGGAAACAACAGAAGCGCCCAGGCGAATATGATCGGCATAACGCCGGCGTAATTCACCTTGAGGGGCATGTATTGGGTTTGGCCGCCATACATTTTCCGGCCCACCACCCGCTTCGCATATTGCACGGTAATTTTTCTGACACCCTGGGTGACCGCGATAACCGCGGCGATCACGATAAAAAGGAACGCCACCATCAAAACGAGGATCGCGGGATTGACCTGGCTCGTGCCGGTCTCCGCCGAAGGCACAAATGTCTTCCAGGCCTGGGCCAGCGCCGCAGGCAGGCGCGCCACGATGCCCACGGTGATAATCAGCGAAATGCCATTCCCAATCCCTCGCTCGGTGATTTGATCGCCGAGCCACATCAGAAACAGCGTGCCCGTGGTCAGAGACAACACGGTCACGATGCGAAAAGTCATCCCCAGATCCTCTACCAGGGGAATTCCTAACCTGTTTATCGTGTCGGTGATCCCCGGCAGCATCGTTTGGTACGATTCCGGATGCTGAAACGAGATGGCGAGAAGCCAGGCCTGAACCAGGCAAAGCGCCACCGTCGCGTACCGCGTTATCTGCATGATTTTCTGGCGTCCGCCGTCTTCCTTGGCGAGCCGGCCGAGTTTCGGGATGACCGCCGTCAGCAACTGCATCATGATCGACGCGCTGATGTAGGGCATGATCCCGAGCGAAAAGATTGCGCAATTCTCCAGTGCGCCGCCGCTGAATAAATTGAACAAGGCCGCGACGTTGCCGCCCGAATTTTCCGTGAGCGCGCTTCGGAACCACTCCTGGATCACCGCCTGGTTGACGCCCGGGGTGGTGATCGCGGCGCCGAGACGCACGATGACGATCACCGCGAGCGTGAACAGGATGCGCCGGCGCAGCTCCGGTATCTTGACCGTATTTAAGAAAGCCGAAACCATCGACTAAGAGTTCCTGATCATCACCCGGAGAAGGTTATTTCTTACCCGATGATTTCTTCTTCGACGCCGTTTTGGCCGGCGCCTTCTTTTTTGAAGACGGCTTCTTCCTTGCAACCTTCGCTGTGGAAGCCGAATCCGCTTCAGGCTCGCCGGCCTCGGCCGCCGGTGATGGCTGCTCGGCGACGCGAGGACCGCGCGCAGGTTTTTCTCGCAGGGTCACAGTGCCGCCCGCTTTCTCGATCTTCTCCCGCGCGGAAGCGCTGATCTTGTCCGCCTCGATGGTCAGACCGTGCTTCAATTCGCCCCCGCCCAGAATCTTGAGGCCCGCTCCCTGACCGCGAATCAAATTCGAATCACGCAACAGTTGCTCGTTGATCAAAGTGCCTTCCTTGAAGGCGCTCAGATCGCTCAGATTGACGATCGCGTAGTTTTTATGGAAAGCCGCATTGTTGAAGCCACGCTTCGGCAAACGCCGGATCAACGGCATCTGGCCCCCTTCGAACCCCAGGCGGAGACTTCCGCCTGAGCGGGCCTTTTGCCCCTTATGCCCCTTGCCGCTCGTCTTGCCATGACCGGAGCTTTCCCCGGAGCCGAGCCGTTTCACGCGATGCTTCGAGCCCGGCCGCGTCCGCATATTGTGCAGCCGGATCATGATGCTTGCTCGGCCTTTCCGTCGTTCAGGCGAATACCCCGCACTTTCAAAATTTCATCGCGCCGGCGCAAGGCGCGCAAGGCCTCGATCGTCGCCTTTACCACATTCGAATGATTGCTGGATCCGAGCGACTTCGCGAGAACGTCGCGAATGCCAACCGCCTCGACCACCGCGCGGACGCCGCCCCCCGCGATCACTCCCGTGCCCGGCGAAGCTGGACGCAGTAAAACCCGTCCACCGCCAAACTCGCCGATCGTCTCGTGCGGAATTGTGTTTTCGTGCAACGACATTTTCTCCATCGATTTCCGCGCTGCTTCGGAAGCCTTTCGGATCGCTTCGGCGACTTCGTTCGCCTTCCCAAATCCGACGCCGACTTTGCCGTCGTGATCGCCCGCCACAATCAACGCGCTAAAGCTAAACCGCCGGCCGCCTTTGACGACTTTCGCGCAACGATTGATGAACACCACCTTCTCGGTCGTGTCCCCTTTCGCTGCTGAGCTCTTGTCTGTGTGGCGTTCCTGCCGTCTTCCGCCGCCGCTGTGTGGTTGTGCCATGATTTTTCTAAAATTTGAGTCCGCCTTCGCGAGCCGCATCGGCGAGGGCCTTCACCTTCCCGTGGTAGAGAAATCCGCCCCGGTCGAAGATGACTTTGTCGACTTTCTTCGAGAGCAGCCGTTCCGCAATGGCCTTGCCCACCTTTTCCGCGGAGGCCCGATTCGCGCCCGCCTTCGATTTGCCGACCACCGTTTCCTCCGTGGTCGCGGCCGCGGCCAGCGTGCGGCCGGCATCATCGTCGATCACCTGGGCATAGACATGCTTGCCCGAAAAATGCACGGCGAGGCGTGGACGCTCCGCAGTGCCGCTGACGCGTTTTCTGATCCGCGTATGAATGCGGTGCCGGATTTCTTTTCGATCGCGCGCGGCCATAACTATTGGACGGTCTTGCCTTCCTTGCGGCGAATGATTTCGCCCGCGTAACGCACGCCCTTACCCTTGTAGGGTTCCGGCGGGTAATATCTGCGGATGTCCGACGCCACCTGGCCCACGAGCTTCTTGTCGATCCCCTGGATCATGATCTTGGTCGCATCCGTGACCGTGATTTTGATCTCCTTGGGAATGGGAAACAGGATCGGATGCGATTTTCCGAGGCTCAAATTCAGAATGGCCCCTTGCACGGCAGCCTTGAATCCCACGCCTTCGATCTCGAGCTGCTTCGTAAACCCTTCGCTCACGCCCAGCACCATGTTGTGAACGAGGCTGCGGGACAGGCCATGGAGCGCCTTCACACTGCGCGTTTCGGCTTCGCGCACGATGGAGACGCGGTTGTCCGCGACGCTGCCTTTGATGTTGCGCGGCAGATTCCAACTCAATTTGCCCTTTGGCCCTTCCACCGCGACGGCGCCATCGGCTCCGATGTTCACCTTCACCTTGTCAGGAATCTCGACCGCTTTATTTCCAATACGTGACATAAACTTGACTACCAGATGTAGGCCAGCAGCTCGCCTCCCACGTTTTGTTTCTTGGCTTCGCGCCCGGACAAGATGCCGCGCGGGGTCGAAAGAATCGAGACGCCCATCCCGCCAAGCACCCGCGGGATTTCCTGGGCGCCGACGTAACGCCGCAGACCGGGGCGACTGACGCGTTTCAGGCCGGTAATGGCACTCGCGCGGTTCGCGATCTTGTTCGTAATCTTGATCCGCGGATGGGCCGCTTCGGTGTCGACCACGTAATCCGTAATGTAGCCCTCATCCTTCAAAATGCGCACGATCTCCGCCTTGATTTTGGAATAGGGGACGAACATTTCCGTCTTCTGCGCCGTCGCGGCATTACGCACGCGGGCGAGAAGGTCGGCGATTGGATCTGTAACTGTGCTCATTGAAAAATATTAGGCTGGCTGGGGCGCGGCGGGCTTCTTCGCCCGGTCGCTGAACGGCATCCCCATCTCGCTCAAGAGCGATTTTGCTTCTTCGTTCGTCCGCGCGGTGGTGACGATGGTAACATCAAATCCGATGTTGCGCTTGATTTTATCGAGCTCGACCTCGGGGAAAATCGCCTGGTCGGAAACGCCCAGAGTGTAGTTGCCATGGCCGTCGAAACCCTTCGGCGAAACACCGCGGAAGTCGCGGATGCGCGGCAGCGACGCCTTGATCAAGCGCTCGAGGAATTCGTACATGTGATCGCCCCGCAAAGTCACTTTCGCGCCGATCGCCTGCGATTGCCGGAGCTTGAAATTGGCGATGCTCTTCTTCGCGCGAGTTTCGGCAGGTTTCTGGCCGCTGATCAAGGCCAGCTCCGCCTTGGCATCTTCCAGCGCCTGCTTCACGTCCGACTGCGAGCCGACCGAAGTATTGATCACCACCTTCTCCACTTTCGGGACCTGGTGCGGGTTCTTGTAGCCATGCTGTTTCTGCAAGGCCGGCATAACGCGGTCTTTGTAATCCTGGTAAAATTCGTTCTTCATGGGCTAGGCCTTTTCCTTCTCTTTCGAGGCTTTGCTCTTGGCCGTCTTCTCTTTGGTGGCCTTTTTCTTCGCGCCCTTTTCCTTCGACGACCGCTCGCCGCGCTCGAGGACTTTCACATTCGAAATGTGAATGGGACCCTCGCGCTCCGCGATTTTTCCCTGCGGGTTATCCTGCGATTTCTTCAGGTGGCGCTTGATCATCCGGACGCCTTCGATCAGCACCCGCTGTTTGCGCGCGATCACTTCGAGCACCTTGCCCGAGGAACCTTTGAAGTTCCCGGAGATGACTTCGACGTTGTCGCCTTTTCGGACGTGCAGCTTGAGGCGGTTCATAAAACTTCCGGGGCGAGCGAGACAATTTTCATGAAATTACGCTCGCGCAACTCGCGCGCGACCGGCCCGAAAATACGGGTGCCGCGCGGATTCAAATCCTTGTCGATAATGACGATGGCATTGTTATCGAAGCGGAGGACCGAGCCGTCGCCGCGCTTGATGGGCTGCCTGGTGCGCACGAGCACCGCCCGGACGACCTCTCCTTTTTTCACGGTGCCGGTCGCGCTCGCTTCCTTGACGTTGGCCACGATCACATCACCGATTCCGGCAGATTGTGCGGTCCCTTTGCCGATCACGCCGATCATCGTGGCCATGCGGGCGCCGCTGTTGTCCGCCACGTCGAGTCTGGATCGTAGGTAAACCATAAAAATCGTCCTCTCCCTCTTCCGCTACTTCGCGACGACTTCCACCAGCCGCCACCGCTTCAATTTGCTCAGGGGCCGCGTTTCCATGATCCGGACCGTGTCTCCGGTCTTGGCTTTATTCTCTTCGTCGTGCGCGTAAAATTTTCTCATCTGCTTCACGATCTTGCCAAACTTGGCGTGGGGGACGCGAGTGACCGTGCGGACGACGATCGTCTTGTTCATCCCGCTCGAAATTACCTCGCCCGTTCGCGTCTTGCGCGCGCCGCGCTGTGAGGCGGGCGTTGTTTCCGCCGTTGCCGTTACGCCGCCTGGTTGATCGTGTGCTTCTGCCATAAAATTATTTCGTTTCCGCCTTCGCGGCGCGTTGCGAGAGCACCGTCTCGATCCGGGCCACTTCCCGGCGCAGGAGCCGCAGCCGGCTCGGCTGTTCCAACTGGCCGCTCTGCTGCTGCAAGCGCAGGTGCAGGCTTTCCTGGCGCAAGTCGCGCTTCTTCGTCAGCAACTCGTCCGAACTCATCTCCGATATTTCTTTAAATTTCATGCTCGTTAAGCCGCCGCCACATGGTGTCGGGTAAGAAATTTCGTCCGCACCGGCAATTTATCCGCGGCGAGCCGGAGCGATTCGCGCGCGACCGATTCCGTCACGCCGTCCAGCTCGAACAGAATATTGCCCGGTCTGACCGTCGCCACCCAGTATTCCGGCTGGCCTTTGCCCTTGCCCATCCGGGTCTCGGGCGGGCGCGAAGTGACGGATTTATCAGGGAAAATGCGGATCCAAAGCTTGCCTTTGCGTTTCATGCTTCGAGTCAGCGCCACGCGCGCCGCTTCGATCTGCGTATTCGTGATCCAGGCGCGCTCGAGCGTCTGCAGGCCGAACTCACCGAAATCAATCCGCAGATTGCGTGACGCGGTCCCCTTGCGGCTGCCCCGCTGGGTCTTCCGGTACTTCACGCGTTTTGGCATCAATGGCATGGTGATCTCCTAAAAATTTGCTAAACCTGGGCCGGTTCAGGCGGCGGCGGCAGAACGGCGGGCGCCTCGGCGGCCGGCTCTTCTTTCTTACACAACCAGCATTTCACGCCGATCTTGCCGTAGACCGTGTTCGCTTCGGCGAATCCGTAATCAATGGGAGTGCGCAGGGTGTGAAGCGGAACCTTGCCTTCGCGATACCACTCCGAGCGGGAAATTTCCGCCCCGTTCAAGCGGCCCGAGCTGCGCAGCCGAATGCCCTGCGCGCCGAAATCCATCGCCACCTGCACCGCCTTCTTCATCGCGCGGCGGTAAGCGATCCGGCGCTCGATCTGGAGAGCCACGTTTTCCGCCACGAGCTGGGCGTCGAGCTCCGGCGTTTTGATCTCCTGAATGTCGATCTTGATCTGCTTGCCCTGCGCCATCTTCGAGATCTCCTCGGTCATCTTCTCGATTTCGGCGCCTTTGCGGCCAATCACGATACCCGGCCGCGCCGTGTAAATGGTCACGCGAATGCTGTTCCAGGCGCGCTCGATCACGATCTTCGAGACCGCGGCGAACAGCAGTTTTTTCTTCACGTAATTGCGGATCTTGAGATCGCTATGGAGAAACGCGGGCATCTCCTGGGGAGAGGCGTACCACTTCGAACGCCAGTCACGGTTCACCGCGAGGCGAAAACCAATCGGATTAACCTTTTGTCCCATAAATTATTCCTTCGCCTCCGTCGCCGCGTCTTCGGTCACCGTCTCCGGCTTCTCCGCGGTCGCTTCCGATTCCGGTTCGGATTTCTCCGCCCGTTTCGGTTCGGCTTTCTTGCTCTCACTCTTCTTCTTCGGTTTTTTCTTCTGCGTCTTCTTCTTCTCGCGCGTCTTGATCTCGATTTCGTCGGTCAAAATGATCCGAATATGGCTGCTTCGTTTCAGGATGCGGCTGCCGCTTCCGCGAGCGCGCGTCATCATTCGCTTCATCGTCGGGCCTTCACCGACCGTCGCCTCTTTCACGACCAGCCCGTCCACTCGAAGATTTGCGTTGTTCTCCGCGTTCGCCACCGCGCTCTTCAATGTTTTGGCAATGAAGCCGGCTGCCTTTTTCGGGCTGAACGCGACGAGATCGAGCGCTGCCGAAACCGGCAGGCCCTGAATCGCACGAGTGACTTCGCGCACCTTGAAGGGCGAAATCTTCGCATACCGATATGTCGAGCTAACTTGCATTTTCGTAAACGTTATATCGTTAAAGCGTCGAAGCGTTACATCGGAAGAATTCTTCCGCTGCAACCCTGTAACCATTCAACTCTTTGACCTTTTATCATTTCAAACTCACATCTTTGCGGGCATCCGCCTGGAGACGGTCGCCCACCCTTATTTTTTCTTTTCCGAAATCCATTTCTTGAATCACCGCACCGCAAATTTTCTGGCGCACATCCACTACTCGCAACGTCGCGATCAACGTATCCGCCCGCATCACTCGCAGCGGCATTCCCATCTTCACTCCCTGTTTTTCCCCGATATTGCCCACCACGAGCGACCACTCTTCCTTCACGCTCACGACGCGGCCATCCATCAAGGTCGCCGTCTCCTCCGGCAGACTCTGCGACTTCGTCGCCAGCTCACTCGCCCCGCGCAACTGCGCCTCCACTTCCATTCTCGCCAGCGCATCGCCTCCCGTGGAGGTCTTGAGCAGGTGCATAACCGCCTCGCTCAATCCCAACACCTGATCGCGATACTTCTCGCGTTCCTGCTGCATCAAGCGCAGATCGGAAACCGCGTTCAGCAAACGCTGCTCGAGCTTCGCTCGATCCTTGCTCGTCGATTCGAGTCCGAGCGCTTCCATGCGCAATTGCAGATCCGAATACTTCCGGCGAAAAACTTCCGCCTCCACATTCGATGCAGCCAGGCTCTCGGTCAATGTCTTGACCGACTCCCGCGCGACCGCAAGCTGCGCCCGCAACTCCTCGTTTTGCAAAGAGATCGCCGCGGCAGTCATCCGGCTGCTGCCGGACGTCTCGTTTTCAATTTTGGATTCTGACAAAGAACTATTTCCTTCCGCCGCCAGCCCTCGAGCCAGCGCCAGAAAGACCAACAAAGTCGAGAGCTTAAAGTTGAGAGTTGAGAGAGTCTTCTTCTCCCAGGCTCCCGAACTTTTCCTCTCAACTTTCAACTCAAAACTCTCAACTATTTCGTCACCTTCGCGGTGTGCGAACCGTGCTTCTTAAAAATACGTGTCGGCGAAAATTCGCCGAGCTTGTGACCCACCATGTTCTCGGTCACGAACACGGAAACGAAGGTCTTCCCGTTATGAACCATGAAGGTGTGACCCACAAAATCGGGCGTCACCATCGAGCGGCGGGCCCAGGTCTTTACCGGCTTCTTGATACCTGAAGTGTTCATCTTGTCGATTTTCTCGAGAAGATGCGGCTCAACGAACGGTCCTTTTTTTAAAGATCTGGCCATAAATAAAGATTACTTCTTCCGGCGGTCCTGCATGATGAAGCGGTCGCTCGGTTTATGTTTCGCCCGGGTCTTGAATCCTTTGGCGAGCTGGCCCCAAGGGCTGACCGGGTGATGTCGTCCGCCGCCGCCCTTGGATTTGCCCTGGCCGCCGCCCATCGGGTGATCGATCGGGTTCATGACCATGCCGCGGACGTGCGGGCGCCGGCCCTGCCACCGGGTCCGGCCGGCCTTGCCGCTCGATACATTCATGTGATCGACGTTGCCGACCTGGCCGATCGTCGCAAAACAAGTGTCGTGAATGCGGCGAATCTCGCCTGAAGGGAGCTTCACCAGCGCGTATCCCGCTTCGCGGTTGCTAAGCGTGGCCTGTTGCCCGGCGCTCCGCGCGATCTGACCGCCGCGGCCTGGGGCGATTTCAATGTTATGGATGCTCGAGCCAAGCGGAATCGTGCTCAACGGCAGCGAATTTCCGAGATCGGGCGGAGCATCGCTCCCGGACATGACTTTCGCGGCGACGGTCAATCCATCCGGCGCGAGGATATAACTCATCTCGCCGTCTACGTACTTAATAAGAGCGATGCGCGCGGAACGATTCGGGTCGTACTCGATCGCCGTCACTTCGGCCGCCACGCCGTGCTTGCGGCGCTTGAAATCCACCTTGCGGTATTTCTGTTTATGCCCGCCGCCGATGTGGCGCGAGGTCAACCGGCCCCTATTGTTGCGGCCGCCCGTCCTCTTCTTTACCTCGGTCAGGCTCTTATGCGGCTTCGACTTGGTGATTTCCTGAAAAGCAGGAAGCGTCGTGAAGCGAAGCGCTGGAGTGAGTGGGCGAAAAGTCTTTAAAGCCATAACCAGTTAGACGAGGTCGATCTTCTCGCCTTCCTTTAATGTCACGATTGCCTTCTTCCAATGCGGCTTGCGGCCGAAATCGGCGCGGCGCTCGCGCTTCTTTTTGCCGGCGTAATTGCACGTGTTCACGGCGACAACCTTCTTGTTAAAGAGTTTTTCGATCGCCTGCTTGATTTGAATCTTGTTCGCGCGGGGCGAGACCCGGAAAACGTATTTGTTCAGCTTCTCGCTGAGCAACGACGCCTTTTCCGTCAGCTGAACGGTCTGGATGAGGTCGTAATGTTCGTTCATTCCCGATTCATCCTTTCCGCCAGATGCTCCAACGCCGAGGGCGTTACTAAAATCTTATCGAATGCGAGAAGCTGTTCCGCGTTCACATTTGCCGCCGTCGCCAGCAGGACTGGCTTCACATTTCGCGCGGACTTGTAGGTGTTGTCATCGAAGGAATCGGACAGAACCAGGACCTTCCGCGCGTCGGTCTGCTTCTTCAGGAGGGCGACAAACGACTTTGTCTTCAACTCCGTCACGGCAAATTTATCGATCGTCAGAACGTCGCCCGCTTTGATCCGTTCGCTCAGCGCTTTCTGGAAGGCGAGCCGCTTGGTGGTCTTGGAAACTTTCTTCGAGTAATCGCGCGGCTTCGGCCCGAACACGACTCCACCGCCGCGCCAGATCACCGACGATTTATATCCGGCCCGGGCGCGGCCTGTTCCTTTTTGCCGCCACGGTTTGGCGCCGGAGAGATTCACGTCCGCCTTCGACTTCGTGTTCGCCGAACCGGAACGGCGCGCCGCCCGCATCGCCACGACCGTATCGTGAAGCGCCTGCGTTCCACGCCCCGTCTCGATCAACTCGATCTTCGCTTCCTTCGCGGCTTCCGCTGTTAAGACTTTCGCGCTCATTTGCTCTTCGCCGCTTCTGCCGCGGGTTTCTTAATGGCGGGACGGATGACGACGTAGCTCCCGTTCGATCCAGGTACCGCGCCGCTGATCAAAATTACTTTTTCGGTCTCACGCACCTGCAACACCCGCAGGTTTTGCACGGTCACGCGCTCGTCACCCATGTGACCGGGCATGCCCATGTTCTTCCAAATGCGGCCTGGCGTGGAACGATTGCCCACCGCGCCGTTCCGGCGATGCGTTTTCGAACCGTGCGATGCGCCCTGGCCCTGGAAATTGTGCTTCTTCATCACACCCTGGAAGCCTTTGCCCTTCGACCGCCCGATGACATCGACCCAATCACCCGGCTGAAATTGAGTAACGTTCAGATCGATGTCTCCCTCGGGCGCATCCGCCGGAAGCCGGAACTCCTTCATGAGCTTTTTCGGCTCGGACCCAGCCTTCTTGAATTCACCGAGCCGGGCCTTCGTTACGCGCGACTCTTTCTGCGCCCCGAAGCCGACTTTGATCGCGGAGTAACCATCATTCTCCGCCGTGATCCGGCGCAGAAGCACGTTATCGCCCGCTGCGATCACGGTCACTGGACGCATCCGACCATCCGCGTCGTAAACGCTGGTCATGCCGATTTTCTGTCCTAGTAAACCGATGCTCATGATCGTTGGTTTGCAAATTGTTCGAAGCTAGACCGCTAAATCTTGATCGTAATGTCCACGCCCGCCGGCAGGTTCAGTTTCTTCAACTCGTCGACCGTTTTCGCGGTCGGCTCGATGATGTCGAGGAGGCGTTTGTGCGTGCGAATTTCAAATTGGTCCATCGACTTTTTGTCGACGTGGGGTGAACGGTTCACCGTAAATTTTTCGATCAACGTCGGCAGCGGGATCGGGCCCGCCACGCGCGCGCCGGTGCGCTTCGCCGTCTCCACGATGTCGATCGCGGATTGATCGAGCATGCGGTGGTCGAATGCCTTCAAGCGGATGCGGATGCGTTGGCCGTTCGTCATTTAGTTTCCTTCTGATCGAGAACGGCCGCCACGAGCTGCTGCGGCACCTGTTCGAAGTGGGACGGCTCCATCGAGTAACTCGAACGGCCTTTCGAAAGTGAGCGGATCGCGGTGGCGTAGCCGAACATTTCCGCGAGCGGCACCTCCGCCGCGACGGCCGTGAGATTGCCCTTCGATTCGATCGCGCCGATCTTGCCCCGGCGGCGTTGCAAGTCGCCCAAAATATCGCCCTGGTATTCCTCCGGAGTCATGTTTTCCACCTTCATGATCGGTTCGAGCAGGACCGGCTTCGCCTTCTTGAAAGCGTCTTTTACCGCGAAAATCGCCGCGAGCTTGAACGCGAGCTCGTTCGAATCGACGTCATGATACGAGCCGTCCACGATATCGATGTGCGCGTCGATCACCTGGTAACCGCCGACGACGCCGTTGAGCACGGCCTCTTCGATCCCCTTCTTGCAGGCCGGGATGTATTCCTTCGGAATGTTTCCGCCGACGACTTTGTTCTCGATCGTGATGCCCTTGCCGCGTTCGTTCGGATGGGTCTTGATGATGACGTGGCCGTATTGACCACGGCCGCCTGACTGCTTGATCAGCTTGCCTTCGCCGTCGGCCGGCGCCGTGATGGTTTCGCGGTAAGCGATCTGCGGCTTGCCCGCGTTCGCGTCCACTTTGAACTCGCGGAACATGCGATCGCGAATGATTTCCAGATGCAACTCGCCCATGCCGGCGATGATGGTCTGGCCGGTGTCTTCGTGCGTATAGACCTTGAACGTCGGATCTTCCTCGGACAACCGCTGCAAGGCGACGCCCATTTTTTCCTGGTCCTGTTTCGTCTTCGGCTCGATCGCCATTGAGATGACCGGATCGGGAAACGACGGTGGCTCGAGCAGGATCGGATGGTCCTCGTCGCACAGTGTGTCGCCCGTCGTGATGTTCTTGATCCCGACGATCGCGGCAATGTCGCCGGAGTAACAGGTGTCGATGTCTTCCCGCTTATCGGCCTGAATTTGAATCAAGCGGCTGATGCGCTCGCGTTTGTTTGTGCGCGGATTGTAAACCGTGTCGCCCTTGGAAAGTGTGCCGGAATAAACGCGGAAGAAAACCAGCTTGCCGACGAATGGGTCGCTCCAAAGTTTGAAGGCGAGCGAGCAAAACTTTCCGTTGTCGTCCGTCGGCGCCTCAATCTTTTCGTGCGTATCCGGCTCCATGCCGACGGCCGGAGGAATGTCCAACGGGCTTGGCAGATAATCGATGACCGCATCGACCAAATACTGGACGCCCTTGTTCTTGAAAGCGGAACCGCCCACGACTGGGACAAATTTGTTCGCGATCGTCTGCCGCCGAATCCCCGCCTTCAGCGCTTCCGGCGTAATCGGCTTCTCTTCGAGGAAAAGCGTCCCGACTTCGTCATCGAGATCGGAAACCGCGGTCACCAGATCGTTGTAAGCCTTGTCCACGATCGCCTTATGCTCCTCGGGAACATCGGTGACTTCGTAGACTGATCCCTGGTCTTCGCTCTCGGAATAAATGATGGCCTTCTTATTAATAACGTCGAGCTGGCCCTTGAGGTAATCTTCTTTCCCGAGCGGGAGGAGGACCGGCCAGACATTCGCGCCGAGCTTCTTCCGCATCGAGTCGATCGACATCTCGAAGTCGGCGCCGACGCGGTCCATCTTATTAATGAACGCGATGCGCGGGACGTTGTACTTGTTCGCCTGGCGCCAGACGGTTTCCGATTGCGGCTGCACGCCGGCCACGGCATCGAAGACCGCGATCGCGCCATCGAGCACGCGCAATGAGCGCTCGACTTCCGCCGTGAAATCCACGTGACCCGGCGTGTCGATAATGTTCACGCGCATCTTGATGCCTTCGTAAATCTTGAAGACATCGGGCTCCGGCTTCTGCATCCAGGCGCAGGTCGTCGCGGCAGACGTGATCGTGATGCCGCGCTCGCGCTCCTGTTCCATCCAATCCGTCACGGTGGTGCCTTCGTGCACCTCACCGATCTTATGGATCATGCCGGTGTAAAAAAGAATGCGCTCGGTCAGCGTCGTTTTGCCGGCGTCGATATGCGCGGCGATGCCGATGTTCCGCGTCCGCTCGAGCGGATACTTCCGGTTCGGCGAATTCGGATTCGACGAGGCGGCGGATTTTTGTTCGAGCGTGGCGGGCATAACGGGGAAATGGTTACCAGCGGAAATGGGCGAAGGCGCGGTTGGCTTGCGCCATTTTGTGGGTGTCATCGCGCTTCTTGATCGCGTTGCCCTGCCCCGCCGCGGCATCTTTCAATTCGGCGGCAAGCGCTTCGGCCATCGGCATGCCGCGGCGGTTATCGGCATATTGCACGATCCAGCGCATCGCGAGAGAAACCTGGCGGGCCGGCGTGACTTCCATCGGCACCTGATACGTGGCGCCACCGACCCGGCGCGATTTTACTTCGAGACGCGGGCGCACATTTTCCAGCGCCTTGTTGACGATTTCGAGCGGATCGACCGCGTCCGAACCTTCCCGCGATTTATCGATCGCGGTGTAAACGATCCGTTCCGCGAGCGACTTCTTGCCCCGTTTCATCACGGTGGAAATGAGGCGCGCGACCGCAGGACTGCCGTAACGCGAGTCGAGCTTCTCCTCTTTTTTGTAAACTTTCCGCCGCCGAGACATGTGATTCTGTTTCCGTACTTTTAGTAAGCTGAAATTATTTCTTTGGCTTCGCGCCTTCCTTGGCCGCTGCATCTCCCGCGGCCTTCGGACGTTTCGCACCGTATTTCGAACGGCTGCGACGGCGCCCGTCAACCCCGAGGCTATCGAGCGTCCCCCGCACAATGTGGTAACGCACGCCCGGCAAATCCTTCACGCGTCCGCCTCGCACGAGCACGATCGAGTGCTCCTGGAGATTGTGACCTTCGCCGGGAATGTAGGCAATCACTTCCTGGCCGTTCGTCAACCGCACTTTTGCCACTTTTCTCAGGGCAGAATTCGGCTTCTTCGGCGTCCGCGTCATCACCTGCGTGCAGACGCCGCGCCGTTGCGGACAATTCTTCAGCGCCGGTGATTTCGATTTCACCGACACCTTCTTTCGTCCCTTGCGAATAAGCTGATTAATTGTTGGCATCTTCGTTAAATTAAAAGCCGCCCGATCTCGTCATCCGGGCGACAAAAAAACCGCACAGGCCGCGTTTACCTTCCCACGCACCTGATGCGGAGAGCGGGCAATATAGGAACGATTAGCGACGCCGCAACAATATTTTCAACAAGGAGCGGCGCTTTCCAAACCGCCGGCCGAACCGCTCACCGGGCCTGGAAAAGAGCGATGCCCGCCGAAATTCGCCCTTGACCCGGAAGCGAATTTCTCTAATTTCTGTCTAGACAGAAAAGACTGACAACCATGACAAACCTCGCCCCGGTCAACCAGAAGTTTATCCTCCATTGGGGAGAAATGGGGACCCGCTGGGGCATCAATCGGACGGTCGCCCAGATCCACGCTCTCCTCTTTCTCTCCGACAAGCCTCTGCCAGCGGATGAGATCGCCCAGACCCTGGGCATCGCGCGATCGAACACGAGCACGAGCCTCCGGGAGCTGCAAAACTGGGGCATCGTCCGCATCGTTCACGTCCTGGGGGATCGGCGCGATCACTTCGAGTCGATGAAGGATGTTTTCGCGATGTTCCGGGTCATCGCCCGTGAGCGAAAGAAACGTGAAATCGAACCGACGCTGCGGGTCCTCCGCGATTGCATCGAGGAGGCGGGCAAACCCAAAGCGGCGGCCCCTCACACCCGCGAGCAACTGACCGACCTGCTCAATTTTTTTGAGATCGCCACGAACGCTTACGAGAAGATGGAGAAACTCCCGACGCCGGCCATTCTGAAAGTGGCCAAGCTGGGAGACAAAGCGCTGAAACTTCTTGGGATTGCCGCCTCAGCCTAAAAAAATTTGCCTTATGATTTCTGAGTTGACAGAAATAACAGAACCGCCGGAAGCCGCCTCCTTCCGCGGCTGGATTTTCTACGACGACAGCTGCGGTTCCTGCCGCAATCTCGCGCTTTGGTTCGAGAATTTCTTCGCCCCTCGCGGCTTTCATTTCGAGCCGCTCCAGCGCGAGTGGGTGCGGCAGCGGCTCAGCCTCACGGAAGAACAAGCGCTCGAGGAAATGCGCGTATTGACCCGCACAGGCGAAGTCTTCGGTGGCGCTGACGCCGTGATTCTGCTCGCGCGGCAAATTTGGTGGGCCTTGCCGCTGGCGTGGCTGGCTCGGTTGCCGCCAGTCCAGGCGATGCTGCACCGCCTTTATCGCTGGGTCGCGGCGCACCGGACCTGCGCCATCAAGGGCCCGGCAGCCCCGTCGTTTATCTCGCGCACCCGCTGGTGTGCCCTTGCCATCCTTCCGCTTGTCACACTGGCGACAAAGCCATTCCTGCCGCCTTGGGGCTTCATGTGGCTCATGGCGTTCGCGCTATTCCTGGGATGCAAATGGCTGACGCTCGGAACCGCCCTGCGGCGCGAAGGCGCCGCCTCTCCCTTCCGAGCGCTTGCCTATCTCCTGGCGTCGCCCGGAATGGAGGCGACCCGTTTCCTCTCGTCAGAATTGGCACCGCGCTGCTCGCGGTCAACGACTCGGCGAAACACGGTTACGGCCCTCATTCGGATTCTGCTTGGCTCATTCCTGCTTTTCGGTGTCGCGCGACATGCAGTCGAGCCACTGCTTGCCGGCTGGATCGGAATGGTAGGAATGGTGCTGCTGCTCCATTTCGGTTTCTTCCATCTCCTGAGCGTCGGCTGGCGCGCCTTGCGCGTCGACGCGCCCCCGATCATGAACGCGCCTCTGCGCTCCACCTCAGTCAGCGAATTTTGGGGCCAGCGCTGGAATGCCGCCTTCAACGATCTGGCGTTACGCCTGGTTTTCCGGCCCGCCGCGCGCCGCTGGGGGATGGCCGGCGGGACCTTGCTGGCGTTCCTTGTCTCCGGACTGGTCCACGAGCTCGTTATTTCGCTCCCCGCTGCGGCCTGCTACGGATTCCCGTCCGCCTACTTCCTCGGACAAGGGATCGGTGTTCTGACGGAACGAAGTTCCGCCGGCAAACGGCTCGGACTGCGCGCCGGGGTTCGCGGCTGGATGTTCACGATATTCGTCGTCGCGGGACCAGCCTACTGGCTTTTCCATCCACCGTTCGTAATGCAGGTGATTCTTCCGTTTATGCAGGCAATCGGAGCGCTATGAAAACGTGGCTTTTTATCGGCGGTCTCTTGCATCTCGTCGTCCTGATCGCGAGCGCGCTCACTCCGCGCGTCCTCGCCTGGCGAACGAGTCTCGCGGGGCTGCATCCCTTCCTGCGCCGGCTTTTCTGGGTCTACGGCTGCTTCATTGTCCTGGTGATCATCTCGTTCGGCGTTCTCACCCTCTTGCATGCGGAAGAACTGGCTAGCGGCGCGGCCCTCCCTCGGTCGGTTTGCGCGATGATCGCCATCTTCTGGCTGGCGCGTTTGGGCGTGCAGTTCTTCGTGTTTGATGCGCGTCCCTTTCTCACCACGCCGGTCCTGCGGCTCGGCTACCACGGGCTGACCCTCCTTTTCACCGCGCTCGTCTTCATTTACGGCTGCGCCGCGCTCAACCCGAATCTGTTATGAAACGCATTATTCTCGCCGGCGGAAGCGGCTTTGTTGGTCAGGCGCTTGCGCCCGTCCTTCTCGCGAACGATAGCCACATCGTTGTGCTCGGCCGCGGTGCCGCCCATTACGAAGAGGGCGTCGAGTATTTGCAGTGGGATGGCCGAACGCTCGGCGACTGGGCGAGCGCGATCGATGGTGCGGAAGCGATCGTCAACCTCACGGGCAAAAACATAAACTGCCGTCACAACGCGGAGAATCGGCGCGAGATCATTCGTTCGCGCGTCGACTCGGTCCGCGTCCTCGGCGAGGCGATCGGACAATGCGCCACGCCACCGAAGGTCTTCGTTCAGGCCAGCGGGATCGGCTACTACGGCGACACCGGCAATCGCGTGGTCGATGAAGACGCGTCCCACGGGACCGACTTCTCCGCCGAAGTTTGCCGGCAATGGGAAAGAGCGTTCGAGTCGCTCGACCTGCCCGCGACTCGCAAAGTGGTCTTGCGGCTTGGAGTCGTCCTCGGCCGCACCGGCGGTGCTCTCCCGATGCTGGAAAAGCTGACGCGATTTTTTCTTGGCGGCGCCGTCGGCAGCGGACGGCAGTTTATCAGTTGGATTCATGTCGCGGACATCGTCCGAATGTTTGTCACCGCGATTGAGCAGCCGGAGATCATCGGCGTTTTCAACGCCACCGCGCCGACGCCGGTAACGAACGGAGAATTGATGCGTGAGCTCAGGCGCATTCTTCATCGGCCGTGGAGTCCGCCGGTCCCTGCCCCGCTCGCGCGAGCCGGCGCGTGGGTCATGGGCACTGAGGGCGGCCTCGCCTTGCTTAGCAACCGCTGCGTGCCGCGCCGTTTTTCCGAGCACGGCTTTCGTTTCCAATTCCCAAACCTGCGCGACGCCCTCGCAGCGCTATACCCCGACAAATGAAACTCCTATTCGACAACCTCGAACTTTTCCTCCATCTCGCGTCCCTCGCCCAGCTCGGCGTCGCGGTCCTGAATCTCTTCCTCATTCGGATCATGAAATGGGAGCGCGATTTGATCTCCGCTCCACTCCTGATCAGGGAAGTCTTCCGGATCCACACCTATTTCATTTCCATCACCCTGGCGATTTTCGGAACGCTGACGTGGCGTTTCGCCGGCGAGATTGCGACAGCTGCGCATCCATTGTGCGTTTGGCTGGCCATCGGCATCGGCTGTTTCTGGTCGGTTCGTTCGGTGATGCAATGGTCGCATTACAGCGCCAGTCATTGGCGCGGTGATCCAGTTCGCACCTGGATTCATTGGACGCTCTTTCTGGGTTACGGCGCACTCGGAGCCATCTACTTCATGGCGGTGGGAGGTGTCGGATAAATGAATGCGGTCCGCGTCATCTGCCGCCTCGCGCTGGGCGTGGTCTGGCTCTATGAAGGCCTCGTTCCGAAGCTGCTCTTTGTTCGTCAGGATCAGATTGATCTCGTCGAGCGTTCCGGCCTCTTTATCGGGACGCCTGAGTTCTTTTTGCAGTTGTTAGGTTTCGGCCAGGTGGTCTGCGGACTGTGGCTTCTGGCCGGTCTTGCCGAACGCCTCGCGGTCTTCATCGCCACCAGCGGCATGGTCATCTTGATCGTGCTCGTGGCGTGCGCGAATCCCGCAATGCTCACCGATCCGTACGGGGCGCTGATCAAAGATCTTTGCCTCATCGCGTGCGCCTACACGGTCTGGACGCTCTCGCCGTGGTGTTGGCGAAAGCGTCTTGGGACGGCATGAACACCGCCGCAGAATGCGCATCGCTCAGCGAAGCGGCGCAGCGACGGATGCTGCGGACGCCAGGCGAACCCCTCTTTTACGCAAGCTGGGACCACGCCGTCATGATTCATTACGAGGCTGATCCCGCCGCCCTCCAACGTTGTGTGCCGTTCGAATTGGATCTGCGCGATGGACGGGCCTTCGTCAGTCTGGTGGCCTTCACTCTGCGGCGAATGCGCCCCCGCCGGGGCGGCCGGATTGGTGAATGGCTTCTGAAACCGATCGCCACGCACGAATTCCTGAACGTGCGGACATACGTTCGGGCGAACGATGAGCCCGGCATATTCTTTCTTGTCGAGTGGCTTTCCAATCGCCTGAGTGTGCCGCTCGGTCCGCCGGCCTTCGGGCTGCCCTATCGCTACGGCCGGATCGACTATGATCACCACCGGCCGGTGGAAGGAATCAGCGGCCGCGTCGATGCGAAGGGCAGTTCCCTTTTCTATTGCGGCACAACGACGAGCGCAGAGGTCGCACCTTGCGAACCGGGCTCGCTCACCGAATTTCTGATGGAACGCTACACCGCCTTCACGCAACCAAGCTTTGGGCGCCGCCGCCTTTTTCGGGTGTGGCACGAGCCCTGGCCCCAATTGCCTGTCGACCTCGAAGTGATCGCGAGTGATCTGATCGCAGTCACCGGCAAATGGTGGAAGACGGCTGAATACATCGGCGCGAATTATTCCCCCGGCGTCGAAGTGTGGATGGGCCGGCCCCACCGGATTTCAGTTTAACCGCCGGCGCCGGCAACTTCTCCCAGCTCCGCCCAACGGGCGTAAAGGCGCGCGACTTCGTCCCGGGCGTTGCGCAGATCCGCTTCGAACTTCGCCAGCTCCGCTGCGTGCGCCGTGTAGAAGTCCGGCTCGGCAAACAGCGCTTCGATTCGGGCGGCTTCGCTTTCCGCGGCGAGGATCGCCGCCTCCATTCCTTCGAGTTCGCGCTCCTCTTTCCATTTCAGTTTGCGCGGCTTGGCGGCCGGTGGTCGTGGCGGCGCGCCGGATTTGGCCGGCTCAAGGTTGGGCGGCTTCGCTCCTTCCGATCGTTTCTCGAGATAGTAGTCGTAGTTGCCGACGCCGTACCAGAGGACCCCGTCTCCTTCGAAGGCAAGAATCGCCGTGCAGACGCGATTGAGAAAATAACGATCGTGGCTGACCACGATCACGCTGCCGCCGAACGCGACCAGCGCCTCTTCCAGCAACCGCAGAGTGCCGAGATCGAGATCGTTGGTCGGTTCGTCGAGAATGAGAACGTTGCCGCCGCGCTTGAGAATTTTTGCCAGCAAGACCCGGCTCCGCTCGCCGCCGCTCAGCTGATCGATCTTCGTGTTGATCCGCTCCTCCGTGAACAGGAAGCGCCGGAGATACCCGCGCAACGTGATGTTCTCCTCGCCCAGCCGGACGTATTCGCTCCCCTCGCCCACTTCCTCCCATACTGTTTTCGCGTCATCGAGCAGGAGCCGATTTTGATCGATGTAGTTGGTCTCGGTCCGCGTG
Organism: Chthoniobacterales bacterium; assembly: GCA_035941955.1. Lineage (GTDB taxonomy): Bacteria > Verrucomicrobiota > Verrucomicrobiia > Chthoniobacterales > UBA10450 > AV80. The sequence continues at coordinate 54,466 of DASZDO010000027.1, read as the reverse complement.
CCGATCTCCACCACGCCGCTGGTAGGCGCGAGCTGTTGCAGCATGATCTTGAGCAGCGTCGATTTTCCCAGCCCGTTGCGTCCAACGATGCCGAGCCGCTCTCCGGCCGCGAGGTTCAGCGAAAGATTTTGGAACAGGGTGCGGCCACCGAGTTCGATCCCCACGTCGCGCAATTCGATTACCCGATTCGCCAGCTTCGGCGCCAGCGGGATAATGAGATCGACATCGAGCTCCGCTTCCGGCGGTCCCTGCCGCGCCATTTCGAAATAGCGCTCGACGCGATCCACCGATTTCGTTCGCCGCGCGCGGGGCGCTTTCCGCACCCATTCCAGCTCGCGCTTCAAGAACTTCTGGCGCTTGTGTTCCTGCATCTCCTCAACCGCCTGGCGTTCCGCGCGAGCGAGGAGGTAATCGGTGTAATTGCCTTCGTAACTGAAGAATTTTCCGCGGGAAAGCTCGACCACCCGCGTCGCGATTCGATCGAGAAAATAGCGATCGTGGGTCACGAAGAGGCAGGTGCCGGAATAGCGCGCCAGAAAATCCTCCAGCCATTCGATCGAGCCGGTATCCAGGTGGTTTGTCGGTTCGTCCAGAATCAGAAAATCGGGACGCGCGAGCAGGGCGCGGCAAAGCGCGACCCGGCGCTTTTCTCCGCCGGAGAGACTGGCCACGATCCGTTCCGGCTCCGGCGCGTGAAGATTCGTGATCAAACTCTTGATTCGATGCTCCAGATTCCAGCCGTCGAAATGCGAAATCTGATCGAGTAAAATTCCGCTTCGCGCGCTTTCGGCGGGCGCTAGTTCGTATTCCGCGATCAAGTCCAGGACGCGTTGCGCGCCCGAGAGGATGTTGGCATGCACCGTCGCCTTCTCATCCAGTTCGAACATCTGCGGCATGTAACCGACCACGAGATCGCGGCGCTGATTGAACTCGCCCGCGTCCGGCTTCATCACCCCGGCCGCGATTTGCAGGAAAGTCGATTTGCCCGAGCCGTTGCGTCCGACCAGGCCGACGCGTTCTCCCTCCAAAATCGTTGCCGTCGCCTTGTCGAGCACGACCTGATTGCCGAAGCGCACCACCAGTTCGCTCGCGCTGGCAATTGAATTCAAGACCGGCTCCGACATCGCATTAGATACCACATTGTTAGATTTCGATCAGCCGCGGGAGCCAAGGAGCCGAAGACCGCTCTATCCGTCCCGAAAAAATTTCGTGAGGTGTTCGTCGGAGCAATGGGTTGAGAGAACCTCCGACTTCGCTCAGGATGACAGCGAAATATGTTCGAACTGCTCGGCAAAGATGTTTCATCGAAAGCCCGGCGCGGCCGGTTGACGACCGGTCGCGGCGTAATCGACACACCCGCCTTCATGCCGGTCGGGACGCAGGGGAGCGTGAAAGCCGTCAGCCCCCGCGAGCTGCGTGAACTGAACGCGCAGATCATTCTGGGCAACACCTACCATCTGTTCGTCCGCCCGGGACTTGAGGTGATTCGCCATTTTGGCGGTCTGCACCGATTCATGAACTGGGATGGACCGATTCTGACCGACAGCGGCGGCTATCAGATTTTCTCGCTCGCCAAGTTGAGAAAGATCACGGAGGAAGGCGTCGCGTTTCAAAATCATATCGACGGGACGCCGACCTTCATAAGCCCGGAGATGGCGATGGAGATTCAGGCGGCCCTGGGGAGCGACATCGCGATGGTGCTCGATGAGTGTCCGCCGTGGCCGTGTGAGTACGATTACGCGGCGCGGAGTTTGGAGATGACCCTGCGCTGGGCGGGACGGTGCAAAACGATTTCGGATACCGGAAACCGGAAACCGGAAAGGCAGTTGCTCTTCGGCATCGTACAGGGCGCGACGTTTGAGGAGCTGCGGCGATCTGGCGCGCAGGCGCTGGCGGCGATGGATTTCGACGGCTATGCGATCGGCGGGGTGAGCGTCGGTGAGCCGGAGTCGGAAATGATGCAGGCGATTGAATGGAGCGAGCCGCATTTGCCGGAGAACAAACCGCGCTACGCGATGGGATTGGGGACGCCACCGCAACTGCTCGAGCTGATCGCGCGCGGTGTGGACATGTTCGATTGCGTTCTGCCCACGCGACTGGCGCGCAACGGCACCGCTTTTACCGCTACCGGCACACTCAACCTGAAAAATGCCGAGTTCGCTCTGCAAACGGGGCCTCTCGAGGAAGGCTGTGTGTGCGAAGCCTGCCGCGGTTTCTCGCGCGCCTACCTCAGACATCTCGTCAAAGCAGAAGAGATCCTCGGGCTGCGCCTGATCACGATTCACAACCTTCATTTCTATCTCGATCTCATGAACCGCGCACGCCACGCGATCGGGCAGCAAACTTTCGCTGATTTCCACGCGCGGTTTGTGGCCGGATACAAATCGCGCGACGAGATTGCCTGAGCGAGCGGGCTAGCTTTCGCGCTTCAGCGGGCTGAATTTTCGGTCCCGCGCGCTTCGAGAGAGCTTTGAATCCAGATCGCCCTGAATCCTCCTGGCCCACGCCTCCGAGGCCTCGCTGTTGTAATGGACTCCATCTCCGCCGGTTTTCCCCACGACGTAACGCGTCACCCCGCGCGAATCCACCAATTGGAATCCATCGCGCCTCGCCGCCTGCTGAATCAGCCCGTGGACTCTCCCCTGCGTCTTGCGCAAAGCCGAGGAATCCGGCGGCGTGATCCAGATGATTTCCTGAACAGAGCCGCGGCGAGCTTCGCCGACAAAGCGGTGAAGGTAATCGTTCATCTGCGCGTCCGTGAGCGAGCGATCCATCCAATTCGTCCCGAGTTGAACGATGAGGATCGTGGGCCGGTGTTTCTTGAGGAGCTTCGTCAGCTTCGGGGTCAGCGTGGGGCGCGGCGGTTTTCCATTCGTGAAATCACGAAAAACGTCGGAATCGATGGTGTGCTGGCGATAACCGCACTTGGTAATAAAATCCGGCTCAGCGGTCAACCAGTGCTCCGGAGAGGAACCGCAGGAAGCATACGCCGCGACCGGATATTTCCGCGAGAGATGCCGTTGCACAACTTCCCCAAATTTTCCGACCGACAGCGAATCACCCACCATCAGGATGCTGGGCGGCGGACCCTCGGGAACTTTCGCGGACTTTTGCTTGCCGTTCGCCACCAGGACAAAGGAGCCGACCCCGACGACAAAGGCGAGAGGAAGAAGGGCCGCCTGCACCAACGGCGACCAATCCCTTCTGACGCGCCTGTTCTTAACGCGCATATTCGGGGTGTTTGGTTTCATCTCGAAGCTGAATGTAAGGCTGTAGATTGATCAAGCCGGAATCATCCCTGGATTTCACGGTTTTCCAAACGGTCTCTTCCAGTTCGTGCAATTTGAGTTTGTAAGTCTTTCCCACGCGATAGCGAAGCTTTTGCTTTTTCAGCCCGATATAAGCCGGGTGCATCACGAGTATTTGGCTTTCGGAGTATTCGCCGGCGATCAGCTTGGTAATCTCGTAGACATAACCGACCAGATATTCCTGGTAGGGCAGCAGTTCGTTTAGAGGAATTGGCTCGGTCTTGGAGATCAGTTTCGCTTTGACCTGGAGCGGCCGGTCGTCCTTCGGCTTCTCGGCGGGCGGTGTCGGTTGCTCGTGTATCACCGCGAGCGCGGGCGGCCCTTTTTCCGATAAAGGCTTTAGGGCCGCAAACGGCTGCTGGGCAAGATCCTGCTCGACCAGATCGAAGACCTTGTCCGCCCACAAGTCCATGTCCTCCCCAATGAAATGCTCTTTGTCGGGCTCCATATGGCGGTACGGATACGGAACCAGCGTTCGGCTATCGATTACGTTGGCGATGTGGCCAATGTCGGCGCGCGTTTGTTGCACGACGAAATCCTGGACCTCCTTCGAAACTCTTCCGGAGGTGGGAGACGCGACCCAATAAATCTTCCGCAAGGTGGACGAACCGCTGACGGCTTTGGTAATGAAAGGGACCAGGTAGCTCCGCAACGCCGGGCCGTGGCGGCTCGGGCTCACCGTTTTATGATCGGGGAATAGATCGAAGAGATTCGTGCCCGTTTGCATGACCAGAATGTCGGGCCGCACCGTAGTGAGCAAATCCTCGAGCTTCGGAACGGCATGCGCGCGCGGCGTGTAACCGCGCCTCATCCCATAGACGTCTTGCAGCTCTCGCGAGTGGCCCGGACCGGTCGACTCGATGCTGACGAATCCGCAATGCGTCTTGATGTTGGAGTACGGCCGCTCCTTGAGCCAGCTCAGTGGATTCGTTCCGCAGGTAAGGTAGGTAAACGTAGCTTTGACGCGGGGACTCTTCCGAAACCTGTCATCCAGCCTCTTTCCAAATCCGCATAGGGCCAAGGAGTCGCCGAGAATCAGGACGTTGATTCCGTCCGCAGGCGCAGCGGCCTCGGGCGCGACCGCTTCGGCCCGTCGCACTGGCGGCGGCCGTTGGGCAAATACGGTCGGTGCCAGGAGCCCTAAGACCAACAACCAGGAAAAGCCTGTGTTCCGGGGGATGTTCATTTGGGGTTGGCGAGACAAGACACGGCAATCGCTTTCAAATGAATCCGCCTTCGCGTCAAGGATGTTTCAGCTTTGCGGAACACAGACTTTCAGTCTGTGCGGCCGGCGGAGTGCCACTCCGCTGAGTCTTCCCAAGGAGCGGCGGTTCATAACCGCCGACCAGCGCCACGGGCAAAACGCCAAGCTTAGTCCGTGATCAAACGCCCGCGGGTTCGCGTGTGGGACGGGTTACTGCGGCAGGCAATTCAGTCCCGGCGGCCGTCAGCTGCTCGATTTCTTCCAAAACCAACTCCCGCAGTTTTTGATAAGTTTGTTCCTCGTCTGCACCATGACAGACGCCTCCCCACGGGAAGAGATCGGGGCAATAGCCGACGTAAGCGCCGTCCTCATCACTCCAACGCACAAATTTCAGATATCGGTCTTGAGCCTTCATCGGGTCGCTTCGCGGATCGCGTTACGCACTTGCTTCTCTTGGTAATGATGCGCGTCCTCGTTGTTTTGCCACTTAAGATCCGGCAATCGCTTTCAAATAAATCAGCCCTCGCGTCAAGGATGTTTCAGCTTTGCGGAACACAGACTTTCAGTCTGTGCGGCCAGCGGAGTGCCACTCCGCTGAATCTTCCCACGGAGCGGCGGTTTATAACCGCCGACAAAAAACGACGGCGGTTTCAAACCGCCGCTCCTTGAAAAAGCGAACGTCTCGAACGGCGTCGTCTCGCGCTTACTTCGCGACCGGCACTTTGGCCCAGCCTTCAGATGCTTCAGTGAATTCCCGCGCGGCAAAACACCACACGACCACTTTCTTTTTCGCGAGGTATCCAGGATCTTTGAGACTGCGCCGGTAAAGATTGATGCGAACGGGCGTTGCGCCCGATCCCCGTGTCCCGCTCAGATCGGGCGCGAACCTGAGGTCGTGAGTGAGCTGATCGACCAGGCCCGACCGGCCAGCGAGAAAATCATGAAAGACCAGCGTGTGACTGTCGCCCACGAGCAGCACAGGGCTGTTGATATCGGGTTCAATCATCCCGCCCCCTTTCAAACTTATGCTGCGGACGAAACTTTTTTCCGGACCGGGCTTGTGCGCATCAGGGGGCAGGAGGCCCACCAAATCCCCTTTGATTTCGGCTTCCTTCCATTCCGCCACGAAATCCTCTGGTGCAGCCGGCGGCGCGAGCTTGCCGCGGAGGTTTTCGGCGATGGCTTGCGCCGCGAGAACGCATCCGAGCCCCGACCAGTGACTATCGGTTTTGCAAAAAACGCCGCCTCGTTTGTCGTTGCGATTTTGGATAAAGAGCGGCGCGAGATCGAGGACGTCGATCCCCGCGGCGCGCAGCTCCTCGTAAAAACGGTGCAGGACCGGAGCGGGGTCCGCAGCACCAACGTCAAACCCGGGCAGAATTTTTTCCGGATAGATCGCAGCCTTTGGCGGAACTGGGACGACGAGCAGATCGATTCCACGCGCCTTCAATTGCTTTTGAAAATCGACGATCGCTGGAATTGGGTCCGCCAGCTCCGGTTTATGAGATCGACTTACTTTCGACGCTTCATCTCCCCAAAATCGGCCGAGTGAGAGAAGGCGAAATTCGGCGGCGAAGAACAACCAGCCGTCCGCTTCTGCGCAGGCAGCAGCGTTTTTTCTTTCCGAGACCTGAACCCTGGCTGCCAGTTCGCGACGGAGTTTCTCCTGCGCGTCCGAGAGGGAAATGGGAGTTTCCGCCAGGACGAAAGCCGGGATCGAACAGAGAAGAAGCAGGCGGAAAAATTTCATTAAGAGTTGAAAGCCGGTAGCGATAATACGCATTCTTTCAACTGCGCCGTGCTGTTTTTTATTTTCAGCCGGCATTTAGACGGTCGGAGACTCGCGTGGTTTTTAGTTCACACATTTTTGTCTACTACTTCCTGCCGCTCGCGCTGCTGGGTTACTACCTGCTTGTCGGCGCGTCCCAACGGTGGCGGAACGGCTGGCTCATCCTGACCGGCTACATCTTTTACGGGTGGGCCGAGCCGCGCTTCATGCCGCTCATGTTCGCCACCACGTTCGTCGACTGGCTAATGAGTTTGGTCATCGCACACGACACGTGGCGATTCTGGCGCGTCCTGCACAAGCCCGTCAAACAACTGCCGCGCCGCGCGCCGCGGACCCGGACCCAACGCCACGCCATTTGGGTCTCGGTCGTCCTGAATCTCGCGGTGCTCGGGTTCTTCAAGTACTTCAACTTCGGGATCGAGAGCTGGAACGCCCTGGCCGGAGGGCTCGGACTCGATCACGCCCAATTCGACACCTTTTTCCGCGTCGTTCTGCCGCTCGGCATCAGTTTTTACACCTTCCAGGCGCTCAGCTACACCATCGATGTGTATCGCGGCGAGGCCGAGGCGATGTCCAACTTCGTCGATTTCTCCTGCTTCGTTTCCATGTTCCCGCACCTCGTCGCCGGGCCGATCCTGAAATTCTCCTTTCTCGCCGAGCAACTCAAACATCGCGCCCTTACCTCCGACAAGTTCGCGCGCGGCGTCGCTTTCTTCATGCTCGGGCTGGCGAAAAAAATCCTGCTCGCGAACCCCTGTGGAAAAATAGCCGACACCGCCTTTAACGCCGGCTCGATCGGCACGCTCGACGCCTGGTTCGGCTCCGTCGGCTACGCCTTCCAGATCTATTTCGATTTCAGCGGTTACTCGGACATGGCGATCGGGCTCGGTCTGATGTTCGGTTTCGTCTTCGCGAAAAATTTCGATTCCCCCTATCGCTCGGAATCGATCACGGATTTCTGGCGGCGCTGGCACATCTCCCTTTCAACCTGGCTGCGCGAGTACCTCTACGTGCCGCTCGGCGGCAACCGGCGCGGAATCCGCCGCACTTATTTCAACCTCACCCTGACGATGTTGCTCGGCGGGCTCTGGCACGGCGCGTCGTGGAACTTTGTCATCTGGGGCGCGCTGCACGGAGGGATGCTGGCCTTTGAGCGGAGCCAGGGTCGCGAAGGTTTCTATCATAATCTTCCCAAGCCGCTCCGCGTCGCGTTCACTTTTGTCATCGTCCTGCTCGGCTGGGTCTTTTTCCGTGCCGCCGATCTGCCCCGCGCCGTCGCTTATCTCACCAGCATGTTCGGCCTGGCCCGGACCGAGCCCAGCGCCGCGTTGCTCGGGGGAATTCTTTATCAACCCTATTACCTCCTCTCGCTCGGCACCGCCGCGCTGGTGGTCTGGGGTGGAAAACAGACATGGGACTGGACCCAGCACATGACGCTGCCGAAAACGGCGGTCTGCTTCGCGCTCGGCTGGCTCGCGTTGATCGTTCTGGCCACCCAGGAATACAACCCGTTCATCTATTTCATCTTTTAGGAACCACACGTGCCCGAAGAATTTCCAGATCCAAGTGTCGGCGGTGAAGAACCGCGAAAGCCGAAGTATTCGCTTCCGCGCTACAGCGACCCGACGCCTGAAACGCACCGGAAAGTTTCCCGCGAAGAGGAAGCCGAGCTCGCCCTCAAGCACACCGTCTACACTCCGGGCACGCGCTGGCTGCTCATCGCGCTCTTCCTCTTCACCATCATTTCGGTTCCCGCGATCCAGTTCGCGGTTGAGCTCCGTTCTCCCCGGTCGTCGGGCGGGCTGGCGACCTTCGATATCTATAGGGTATTGCCCCCATGGGCGAAGGTCCGAGCGGTGCGGAGCGCGGGGGACCTTTGGCGCCTCCTCCCGCGCGCGGCGGAGCTCAAGGCCGCCGAAGAGGCGCTCGAAAGCGAGTCGGCTGTGTCCGCATGGCTGCTGCCGCAAGTTCAGTCCGTGCTCACCGGAAAACTCGGCGCGGGCAACGAACAGGTCTATCTCGGCCGCGACGCGTGGCTCTTTTATAGGCCGGACGTCGATTACATCACCGGCCCGCCCTTTCTCGATCCCCCACAGATGCGACACCGCGCACGCGCCGACCGGGTGCAACCCGACCCGGTGAAGGCCATCGTCGATTTTCGCGACCAACTCGCGGCGCGCGGGATTGATTTGATCGCGATGCCCGTGCCGATGAAGCCGGGCCTGGACGCCGATAGATTTTCCGCCCGCGTCGAAGGGAACGCGCCGCTCCACAATGCGTCGTTCACTGAATTCAAAGCGCGCCTCGAGAACGCCGGGGTGCGCGTTTTCGACCCGGGTCCTTCAATGCTGCGCCGCAAGAATGGCGCCTCCCTTTACCTGGAAAGCGACACCCACTGGCGGCCTGAGACGATGGAATTCGCCGCCGAAAATCTGGCAGCGCTCATTCCGCCCTCCACCCTGGCGCCGCGCGTGCCGTTGCAACTAACGAAAAAAGAGATCAGCGGCCTCGGCGACATCGCGAGGATGTTGCGGTTGCCGCCGTCGCAGAATCTTTACCCTCCCGAAAAGGTAACGATCCAGGAAGTCTCGTCCGGCAACGCGCCCTGGCGCCCAAGCAAAGAGGCCGACATCCTCCTCCTCGGTGACAGTTTCTCGAACATCTTTTCGCTCGACGCCCTCGGCTGGGGCGAATCCGCCGGGTTCGCTGAACATCTCAGCCGGGCCCTGGGCGGACGCCCGCTGGATTGCATTCTGCGGAACAGCGACGCCGCATACGCCACCCGGGAAATCCTCGGCCGCGATCTCGCCCGAGGCCGCGACCGGCTCGCCGGAAAGAAGCTGGTGGTGTGGGAATTTGCCGCGCGCGAGCTGGCCTTCGGCGATTGGAAATTGATCGAGATGAAACTGGGACAACCCCTGCCGGCGAAATTTTTCGTGCCGAAAACAGGGGAACAGATCGTGGCGAGCGGATCGGTAGAAGCCATCTCCGCCGTGCCGCGCCCCGGCTCCGTTCCTTACGCCGACCACATCCTCGCTCTCCATCTGATCAATATTACCGTGGAAGGCCACGAAATTGACGAAGGCGTGGAAGCGCTCGTTTACATCGAAAGCATGCGCGACAACGTCCTGACCGCCGCCGCCGGGTTGCGTCCGGGCGATCGGGTCAAGTTGCGGCTGCGCGCGTGGGCGGACGTGTCGGAGCGCTACGAAAAGATCAATCGTAGCGAAATCGACAATCCCGACGTTCAACTGGAGGAGCCATGCTGGGGCGAGCCTGTCCAGTGATTGCCCTTCCATTCAACTAGAGGAGCCGTGCTGAAAGCGAATTGTTTTTCACCCGGCAAAGTGGCGCATCGCCCGACTAGTTTAGGTCTTTGAGCTTCTTGTCTCCTGAGCCCCGTCCCGATATGCCGCGAGTCAAATACATCCTCCGAACGGTGATTGTGAGCGCAATCCAATTCTCGGTCCTTGCCTGGTTTTTCGCGCCTTACAATTCCATCGGATTAGACCCATATCTCCCGAAGAAGAGTTTGTTTACCTGTTTCCTCGGAATAATCATCCTCATCGGCGCCGGGGCTTGGCTTAGAAGAGCGGTCCCGTCGCCTGCGGGCGCGTCAGCCTCGCTTTCGAGGCGAACTGTGAAGGTGCTCGACGGCGCGCTTTTTCTTATCGGAATCATTTCACTGGCGCGCTTCACCATTCCCTTAATCTCATCCAGTCTGCCTCTGTTCGGCCGCAGACTGCAGCCCCAAGAGTACGCAGTATGGGGCGGGTTATTATTCATGTCCTCAACCCTCCATCAGATTCTCCCATTATTCGCAAGAAACATCTTGCCTACGTCAAATGAAGTCCTCGCAAACGATCCTCGAAGACCTGTCATCTACTTTCGGTCATTCGAGAAGGAGTTATCGAAGACTGGTTGTAGCGGGATCCTATTGCCCTACTTGGACAAACTGCGCGCTCAAAAGGGGGTTTATGCTTTTTCGACTACCCCCGGCAATACCTTCTATGGCGGGCGCATGCATCTGCGTAGCGTTCTTGGCACAAGCCGTTCGAGATTCGACGAGCAGATGGTGTTTGCTCATGCGCTAAGCGCGATTGGACCTTACGTGGCACTCGGACGTCCCACTGAAAGCTTTCGGGACATGGATTTGGGCGCCGCAAAAAAATACGTCTCGAATGACGAGTGGCAGGGCGCGGTGATCGACTGGCTAAGAAAGTGCGCCGCGGTCGTGATGGAAGCCGCAGATTCCGCCAGCTTGGGATGGGAGATTGAACAAGTCGTTCGGTGGGTGCCTCCTACTAGAGTGCTGGTGATATGCCCGCATACCGAGGACGAGTATCAGGCATTCGTCCGCGCTCATGAGCACCGGTTTCCAAGACGGTTTCCCAGATTGAAGCCCGAAAACCGCCTGCTCATTTTCAACAACAACTGGTTCCCAAGGGAACTGGAGAACATCAACCTGAATGTTACAGAAACACTTCAACCGTTCTTTGAGCAGCTACGGACAGGCTTTGCAGCCTAAGCTGAGATTCCTTAGCCCCAAACGACTTGCTTACGAGCGGACCGAAACGATGTTTGCGAGAATTAACAAAACCAAGGAAACACCATGGCTGATCCTACGCGTAAAGCTCTGATAGTCGGTATCGACTACTACACGACAATAGGCTCTCTGTTCGGGTGCGTTAATGACGCGAACTCCGTAGCGGACGTTCTCGCGTTTCACAGTGACGACGCGCGCAATTTCGACGTCATGCTTTTGACGGGCACCGGTCCGAACGAGCCGGTCACAAGGGCCGCATTGAAGAAGGCCGTGCGGGAATTGTTCGATGACGACAGCGAAATTGCCCTCTTCTATTTTGCCGGACACGGGCACAACGAAAGTACGGGAGGCTATCTTTGTACCAGCGAATGTGAAACCGGCGATGATGGGTTGGCTTTAGACGAGGTGCTGACGCTGGCGAACCAATCGAAGGCTCGCAACAAGGCCATTCTACTCGATAGCTGCCATTCTGGAATCGCAGGAACGCGCCCATTGGCTCCGCAAATTGCCGAACTCACGGAGGGCATGACGATCTTGACGGCATCCACTGCGGAACAGTACGCAACTGAAGACGAGGGTAGCGGCATCTTTACCAGGCTCTTGGTTGACGCTCTAGGTGGAGCCGCCGGAGATTTGGTGGGCAATGTCACGCCAGGCAGCGTCTATGCGCATATCGACCAATCGCTGGGCGCGTGGGAGCAGCGGCCCGTGTTCAAGACCAATGTGAAGAGCTTCGTCTCGCTCAGGAAAGTTCAACCGTCGATCGGTTTGGCAGAGCTTCGACAAATTCTCGAATTCTTCCCCAAGCAAGGGTCTGAATTCAAGCTGGACCCGTCCTTTGAGCCGGAGCGCTCGACTCCGCCCGATCCCGCTATTCCCCCCCCAAACCCTGAAAACAACCGAAGATTCGCAATTCTCCAACGCTATAACCGGGTGAATCTCGTTGTGCCAGTAGACGCCCCGCATATGTGGCACGCAGCCATGGGAAGCAAGTCTTGCAAGCTTACGATACTTGGTGAGCATTATCGCCGGCTTATTGAGCGGGGACGAATCTAATGTCTGAAGGCGACGGCTAGAGCTCGTCTTGGCTGCGTCCGCAAACTCTCGCGTGGAACCTGAAACACCGGGCCGGCCATACGCCGAACGGCGAGCCTGATTTGTGTGACCAGTTCGCGTGCGAGAGGTCCTTCGCCGCGCTGCGCCGGGCTCAACATGACAAAGGCGCTTCGGCGCGCATTTGCAATTTGCCGGACGTTGTGCTCAATAAGAGGCCGCTCTTCCGCCTTGGCTGCGACCAACTTCAAGGCGCTGAAACGCAAAACTTCATTTCATGTTCGCCATTTTTCTTGCCCAAGCGCCCAACCCGTCGCCCGCCGGAGCCGGGTCGGGATTGCTCAGCCTTCTCCCGTTCGTTTTCATCTTCGTCATCATGTACTACGTGATGCTGCGGCCGCAGATGAAGCGGCAAAAGGAACAGGCGCGCCTGGTCTCGGCCCTAAAGACCGGGGACCGCGTCGTCACCGCTTCGGGCATTCACGGGCTGATCTCGAACGTGAAAGACACCACCGTCATCGTAAAAGTCGCCGACAACGTGAAGATCGAAATGGAAAAAACGGCGGTGACGAATGTGGTGAAATCAGTTGAGGGGTAGAGCGGTTGCGAGGTTGAGATGAGAAAAAATCCTCCATCGCGATATCCAAGGCCAATCCGCCCGGACCTTCCTACTCAACCTCTCAACTTCTCAACTTCTCAACCTTTTCCATGAGTCCCGCTCTCACCTTTCTCATCGGCATGGCCATGCTGATCCTGTTCGGCTGGTATTTCGCCACCGATTACGGGCTTCGGAAACGAATCCTCGCCACCGTTTTAATGCTGCTCCTGGTGGTGTTCAGCGTGATGACGATGTATCCGCCCGCCGACATCAAGGACGCGAACGGGAAAGTCATCAAGGCGGGCAGGATCCAACTCGGTCTCGATATCCAGGGCGGCACGTCGTTCCTGATCCGGCTCGTTCAGGCCGATAAGGAAGTCGGCAAGGAGATGCTGGACCAGGCGGTCGAGGTCATCCGCAAGCGAGTCGATTACTTTGGCGGGGGCGAGCCTGTGATCAGCCCGGTCGGGAAGGACCGGATCCTGGTGCAGATACCCGGCCTGAGCACCGAAAAAATCCAGGAAGCGCGCCAGCAGCTCTCGCGCGTGGCGAAGCTCGAGTTCCGCCTGGTTTATCCGGATAACGGCCAGCGCTTGCAGGGCATCGACGCCGGATCTGAAGTGATTCCGCCCGAGTACAAAATCGAGACCTACAAGGTGCACGCCGAGTCGGGCAAAAAGGCGGAGGAAGAGCGTCTCCTGGTCAAGAAGAAAGCCGATTTGGGCGGCGACCGCGTGACTGAATCAAACGCCTATTACGGAAACGAGGGCTGGACGGTGCAGCTGAAGTTCGACAGCGAAGGCGCGAAGCAATTCGGCACGATCACGGAAAAGTTTAAGGGATTTCGGTTCGCCATTGTCCTGGATGGAGTCATCCAATCGGCGCCGGTGATCCGGGACGCAATTTACGGCGGCGATGCCGTGATCACGGGACGCTTCACCGAGCAGGAGGCGCGCGGACTGGCCAGCGTGCTCGAGAATCCGTTGCAGACGCCGGTGAGCATCGAGGAGGAACGGAGCGTCTCCCCCACCCTCGGGAGCGATTCCATCCGGGCGAGTGTCATTGCTGGTTTGATCGGCCTCGCTTTCACCCTCCTTTTCGTCTGCGCCTATTACCGATTCGCCGGAATGATCGCCAACCTCGCGCTTCTGGTGAACCTCATCCTGCTGATGGGCGCGCTGACCATGTTTAACTTCGTGCTCACCCTGCCGGGCATCGCGGGCATCATCCTGACCATTGGCATGGCGGTCGATGCGAACGTTCTCATCTACGAGCGCCTGCGGGAAGAGCTGGCGCTCGGCAAATCGCTCAAGACTGCGGTCCAGGCGGCGTTCGATAAGGCGTTCAGCTCGATTTTCGACTCGAACGTCACCACGCTAATCACCGCCGCGATCCTGTTCTGGCAGGCGAGCGGGCCGGTGAAGGGGTTCGCCATCTCGCTCACGATGGGCATTCTCGCCTCGATGTTCACCGTGCTCATTGTCTGCCGGAACGCCTTCAACTGGGTGGTGGATTCCGGCCGGCTGAAGAAAATTTCCATGCTGCAACTGATTCCCGCGCACAACATCGACTTCCTCGGCAAGGGTCTGGTCGCGGTGCTTTGCTCGCTCGCCTTGGTTGCCGCGGGAGCGACCGCTTTCGTTCTTCGAGGCGAAAAGAACTTCGGGGTCGATTTCAAGGGCGGCGATCTTCTCACGCTTAGCTCGACGCAGCCGGTCACGATCGCGCAGGTGCGGGCCGCGATGCCGCCGGGGTTGGACGACGCCTCGATCCAGCAATCCAAGGAAGGCTCGAAGAGCTACATCGAGATTCGCAGCCCATTCAACACCAGCCATGAAATCGAGAAACGGCTCTTGGAGGCCACGCCGGAGGCGGGATTCAAAGTGGAGCGCTCGGAGCGGGTGGGCGCGCTGGTGGGCGGCGAGTTGGCGCGCAGGTCCCTCTGGGCCCTGGCCCTCGGCATGATCGGCATCCTCATTTACGTCACGTTTCGATTCGAATTGTCGTTCGCAATCGGGTCGATTGTTGCCCTCCTGCACGATGTCCTGATCACGGTGGGCATCTTTTCTCTTCTCGGCCGCGAACTCACGCTTACGATGGTCGGGGCGCTCCTGACGATCGCCGGCTATTCGATCAACGACACTATCGTGGTCTACGACCGGATCCGCGAGGGCCTGGCCAGCGGGCGCCGAGGCTCCATCGAGCAGATCATGAACGAGAGTATCAACCAAACCCTGAGCCGCACCGTTCTCACCGGCGGCGTGACATTTGTCTCCGTGCTCTGCCTCTTTTTCTTTGGAGGCGCCGTCCTGCGCGATTTTGCGCTGGTGATTATCATCGGCATTCTCGTCGGCACCTATTCCTCCATCTTCGTCGCTTCGCCGATTGTGCTCTGGTGGACGCGGGCGCGAGGGGGCGGCGGCTCGTCTCTCCGGCGGGAAGTCACGCAAAAGGCCGCCGCGGCTGCAACGGGCCCGATCGGCTCCTAGGGTGAGGCGTGCTTCCCACGCGCGGGGACATTCTTTTGCCCGGCCAGGACTCGCCGCGGGCAGGTCCGTGCGGCCGCAAACGAAAGTTATTCACAATAGTTGACGCCCCTCACCGGCCCGAGTAGGCTCGGCTTCACCGGTCGAGCCGGAACAATTTTCATCGAGGAGACTACCATGCCAGAAGTTATCGTTCGCAAAGGTGAGCCGGTTGACCGGGCGTTAAAGCGCCTGAAAAACAAGCTGGACGCCGAGGGCATTCTCGAAGAAGTCCGCCGTTTGCGGGCGTTCGAGACGCCGAACCAAAAGAGCCGCCGCAAGGCGAAAGCGAACGCGAAGCGAGGACGAACAAAGTTCCGCTTTAATCCCTCATAAACTGTTCCACCAGCAATTTTTAGAGCGGTCGTCCCGGCGACCGCTTTTTGCTGTACGCCAAAGGCGAACATCGCTGCTCAATTCCAAGACAAACTAGTCATTCCGAGCCCAACGCAGCGAAATCGAGGAACCCGGGACGGTCTCGCCGGCCTCACTGCGGGGTCCCTCGACTCCGCTGCGCTGCGCTCGGGATGACGAAGGGCTAATCACACTCGCACACGATTCGGAATCCGAGATCGTTGCACGAATAGTTTGGCATATTGGAGTTACGAGCGGTGGCCCGCAGGCTGTGGAAGCGAGACTTCCAACTGCCGCCTCGATAGACGCGCTTCGAGCCATTAGTCGGTCCACGCGGATTCACTTTCGGGGCGCCGCGATACGCTTCCAGATAGTCCAGGCACCACTCCCACACGTTTCCGGCCATATCTTCCATGCCGAAAGGGCTCGCTCCGAAGGGAAAGGCGCCCACCGGAGAACTCTCCGGATAGCCGTCATCCACCTCGCGGTCGCTCCAGGCGAAGACCGTGTTTCGATCGGCGAAATTGGCGAGATCGCCCCGCCCGTCATGCGTTCCCCAGGGATACTTTCGGCCATCCGTGCCGCGGGCCGCGTACTCCCACTCCGCTTCCGTGGGCAGACGGTATTTCTTCCGTTCCCGGGTTGAGAGTGATTGGCAAAACTTGATCGCTTCCAGGCTGCTGACATATACCACCGGATGGCGGTCGCCGGCGCCCGCCGCGCGTTTCCGCCCGTGGCTCGGATCGAACAGCTCGTACTCGGCGTTCGTGATCGGGAATCGAGACATGTAAAACCGGCTCAACGTCACCTTGGTGAGCGGCCGTTCGTTCATGCCGGCATCCATCGCCTCGCTCCCCATGACAAATTCACCCGAGGGAACGAACAGCATTTGGGCCTCAACGGAATTGACATAATTCGCGAAGTGCGTGCGGTCCGTTTCCGGGACCGGCGTCGCCGCCGCAGCCGGGGACGCGCTGGTCTCAGCCGCCGTTTGGACGGCGGACCCGACGACTGTCACCCGTGGCGGAGGCAGCGCGCCTGGATCCGACATCTTGTCGGCTTCATCGAGGTAGAGATCGACCAGTTCCTCGGCTTCATCGACCTCGATGCCAAGGTTTTCCGCCATGTTAACGAACGCATCCCGCGTCTCGTCCGCCATTCCATCGCTATCGAGGCCGCTGAGGCGAAGCATTCGGAGAAAATCGTCCTTCGGATCGAGGGACCGCTGGCGGCGCGCTCGCGCTTCTCTTCTCGCCTCGGTCGCCACGGGGGAAGGCGGCGGGGGTGCGGCATTCGCCACCACACGCTGAGCCCCGCTGTCTTTTAGCTCCGCGTCGATATAAGCGACGATCTGCTCCTCCGTCAGGCCGTGCTCGTTTCCAAATCGACGAAGACTTTTTTCCTCCTCCGGCGTGAGGACTCCATCGGCCAGCGCGAAGGTCAGATACTTGTGAAACTCGATGACCGCTTGCTCATTGGCTTGCGCGGCCAGCTCGGAATCCACTTGCCGGCGGCGGGCCGGATCAAGCAGCTCGACGCGCGCCTCGGTCAGGTAGCGCGACGATTCGTCGAGCCCGGGCCGCAACAATTGCGCCAGCGGATTGCTCGGCTGATTTTTCAGCGGCAGCTTCTTCTGCCACCATCGCATTAACTCGCGGCAATGGTCCTCGATGATTTCGTTGCTCGGGTTCGCGCGAGGATCAAGACAAAGGCGCTCGTAGAGATTGGGCGACTTGTATTTGCTCCAGCCATCCCACTTTTGCGGGTCGTCTGGAAGCGGGACGGGAAAGTGACCCTCGTATTGCATCATCTCAGGTGACCGCGATGGCGCCCAGACCAGCGGTGGCGCGCTCGACTTCATCCGGCGCCAGGCCGGTATTGCGTTCGATCGTCACCTTCGCCTGGTTGCCGCAGGCATTGACCGCCACCTCCAGAACCTGATTGGCATTATACTCGTAGGTCAGCTCCACGGGCGATCCCTTCGGCAGGAAGGACGGCAACTCGACGTCGCAAAGACCGAGCGGTGTGCACTCGGCGGGCAATGTGCTCTCCCCTTCCACGATCCGGACCACGGCGCGCGGCATGTTCGCGCTGGCGGTGCCGAATGAATTCTTCGCCGTCGCCGGGATGGGCGTCATTTTTCGGATCATGGGAAAAACATATTCTTCGAGGTGCCCTTCATCCCAAAGCACCACGCCGAGTGTGTGGGACGTGATGTTAGTCACCTGAATGAGACCGCCGTCGCGCGAGGAGAATTGCTGGCGCGTATCTTCCGACAGGGTCTTCACGCCCGACTTTTCTTCCTCCTGGAGCAAAGACAAGATCGCCTGAATCGCTGCGCCCACCGCGACTGCCTCGTCCGGATTGACATCATCCACCACCGGCACGGGGGAAAGCTGCGAGATCATTTCGCGCACCATTGGCATCCGGGTCATTCCGCCCACCAGCAGGACCTTGTCTATGTCGCTCCAGTTCATGTTCGCTTCCTGCAAAACCATCTCGCAAATCGTCTTGCACTTTTCGACGAGATGCCGGGTCTTGAGTTCGAATTCTCCCCGGGTCAGCTCGACCTTTGTGCTTTTCCCGTTGTGATTATGCACAATCGCGGTGCGCGGCCGGCTCGAGAGCTGAATTTTTGCCGCCAGCGCACGGCTTTGCAGATCCTGATAACTCTGCAGATCGAGCAGCGGGTTCTCGCCGTTGGCCCGATCGAATTCCTCCGCGACATGGTTGACGATGATGTCGTCCCAATCTTTGCCGCCCAGCCGATGGTCGCCATTCGTCGCGAGCATCTCGATCCCCTGCCCCTGGATTCGCATGATCGTGACATCGAACGTTCCGCCGCCTAGGTCGAAAACGAAGACCGTTTGATCTTCCTTGAGCTTATCGAGGCCATAAGCCACGGCCGCGGCGGTTGGCTCGTTGATGATCTGCAGAACATTGAACCCGGCGAGTTGACCCGCGGTGATCGTGGCCGTCCGCTCCGCGTCATTGAAATAGGCTGGAACGGTAATCACCGCATCCGTCACCGGCTCCTTGAGATATTTTTCGGCGTCGGATTTCAGCTTTCGCAGGATGAGGGCCGATAACTCCTCGGCGGAGTAAATCTTCCCGTTGAATTCCCGTTGAAATTGCTCCTTGGGCTTGCCCATCTCGCGTTTCACGAAATCGACAATCCGTTCCGCTTCCGCCACGGAATTGTTCTTAGCCAGGGTGCCGACGATTACGCTCTGGCCGTCAAAAAGGATGACGGACGGCGTGATGCGTTCGCTTTCCGAATTCGGGATGATCTGCGGTTTTCCGTAGGCATCGATGTGCGCGATCGCGCAAAAGGTGGTGCCGAGGTCGATTCCAACTGCTTTTCTTCCGGTCATATTTGTGGGTCGTGTGAGAGATGATTCCGCCCCTTGGACAGGTGCAATTTCCATGCCCGCGCCCACCGCGAATTAGGGGGGATTTTCGAGGCGAAGAGGGCCCGCGTTTAGCCGCTTACCCGAAGCGCTTCGCGACCACTTCTTCCGGCCGCAAAACTTGATCCCGCCAGAGGAAACCGCGTTTTACTCGCATCACGATTCGCCCTTCGTCTTCGGCGAAGTCCGAAGGCTCGTAACTGACCACGCGATGAAAAGCACGGTCCACCATCTCCTTCGGCTCGATTTCGCTTACTTCCATCCGGTGAAGGATCTCGGTCAGGGAATGGATCGCGTTCTCGAGATTGTCGTGCCACTGCACGAACTTCCCGCGCTTCGTCTCGCCTGCGTCCACCGCCGTTTGAAGTTGCGAGGAAAGAGCGCTCAAGTCGTCGAACAAGCTCAACAGGTCGCGAATGAACGGCTTCTGAAGCGATTCGTAGAGGAAGTTGTCCCGATACTTGATCAGCTCCTGGTGCAACGAGTCGAAGAGACGCTGATTGACGCTCTCCGTATTGCGGAGCGCAACCATGTGCTCGTCCATTCGGCGGAATTGCTGCGCCAAATCCGCTTGGCCGCCGTTCTCGCGTTTTTCGAGCCGGTTGGCCACCGTTTCTTCAAGACTTTGCAGGCGACCGTTCAGGGCGCTGAATTCTTGTAAAATTTGCGCGAACTGCGCGCCATTGCCGTTGTCTTCCTCCCAGTCGTCCGGCGGCAGCGTTTTCTCGGCCTCGGCGCTCAACTGCTGCATGGTCGAGGCAAACTCGTCGGTGATCTTGATCTCCATCGGCGTCCCTATTCGTCAGCTTTTCCTACAAAAAATTTGCGGACTGCGTCGACCAATCCCGGGATATCATGTCGCCGCGCTTCGACGGCGACTTCCAGGCCGCCATCACGGGCTGTCTTGGAGGTCACCGGTCCGATGCTTGCGACTTTCATCCCCGCCGGCCACGGCAGACCGAGCGCCAGGAAATTTTCGACCGTCGATGAGCTGGTAAAAGTGATCAGATCCGCCCCCTCCTCCAATAACCGGCGGCGCGCGCCGCTGTTGTCGCGCGTTTCGGGGACCGTGCGGTAGGCGAAACCTTCGTCCACAATAGCTCCCAAAGCCGAGAGTTCCCTAGGGAGCAAATCCCGCGCCTTTTCCGCCCGGGCAAGAAGAATGCGCAGATTTTCCACGCCCCCCGCCTTCCGGAACTCACGCACGATCGATTCCGCGACAAATTCTTCCGGCTGCAGATCGACTTTTAGATGAAAATCTTGGATCCGCTGCGCCGTCGCCGGACCTATGGCTGCGATCCGCGCGCCGCCAATTTCACGCGCGTCGTCGTAGAGCTTGTAAAACAGATCGAAAAACGCCGTCACGCCGTTTGGGCTGGTAAACACGATCCAGTCATAAGCGTGGGCGTCCTGCACCAGCTCGGCGAACGCGCGCAAGTCCGTCGGCGGCTCGATCCGGATCGTCGGCAGCTCGATCACATCCGCGCCGAGCGCACGCAATTGTCCGCTCAAGACCCCGGCCTGCACGCGAGTCCGCGTCACCACGATGCGTTTGCCGGAAAGCGGTTGATCCTCGAACCAGTTCAAGTCCTTCCGCAGAGAGACTACTTCTCCGAAAACGGCGACCGCCGGCGCGGTGAATCCCGTTTCCGCGACGCGGTCCGCGATGTTTCCCAGGTTCCCTACCAGGGTCTCCTGCCGGCCCGTCGTGGCCCAGCGAATCAATGCCACCGGCAGGTCGGCCCGCATCCCGTTTGCCAGCATTTCGCGCGCGATCGATTCGATCCTTTCCACGCCCATCAACATCACCTGGGTGCCGCCGAGTTGCGCCAGCGCGCGAAAATCAATGGACGTTTCCGATTTCTCCGGATCTTCATGGCCGGTAAAAAAGGTGACGTGGGAATTCTTGCCGCGATGCGTGACCGGGATTCCCGCGTAGGCCGGCCCCGCGATGGCCGAGGTAACGCCCGGCACCACAGCGAAAGAAACATCGGCGGCGGCAAGTGCCTGCGCTTCCTCCCCACCGCGCCCGAACACGAACGGGTCCCCGCCTTTCAACCGAACCACCTGCTTCCCCGCCTGCGCCTTTTCGATCAAAAGCGCGTTGATTTCCTCCTGGGTCAGGGTGTGAGCGCCGGCCTTTTTCCCGACGTAGATAAGCTCGGCGCTTTCCGGCGCCCATTTCAGCATCTCGGGATTGCAGAGGTAATCGTAGATGATCACCTCGGCTTGCTCGACGCATTCCTTCGCCCGCAGCGTCACCAGCCCGAGGTCGCCCGGGCCGGCGCCAACGAGGAAGCATTTGCCCTTGGATTTTTTAGGCGCCATTGATCCGTTCCATCAACTCGGCGGCCAGCCGTTCGCCGCCGCCGTTCGCTGCACCTTCGACTGCGCCCACCCGCGGCGCCAATCGTCCATCCTCGAAAACCTGCGCGCTCAGTTTCATCGTCGTTGCCTGGATTACGGCAAGCACGCCCACCGGCGAGTCGCAATCTCCCTGAAGCAGGCGCAAGAACTCGCGTTCCGCCTGCAAACATAGAAACGTTTCAAGGTGGTTCACGCGATCGACCAGTTTCCGGGCCTCGTCGTCGCCGCTTCGAACCTGGAGCGCGATGACGCCTTGTCCGCCCGCGGGCAGAAACTCCTCGCGCGACAAAATTTCCGCATGGAGTGACGCCCCTTCAAAGGCGAACGAACCGCTGGACAAATCGTTGCCCAACCGTTCCACACCAGCGCGCGCCAGAACGATGGCCTCCCAATCGTTCGTCACTAATTTGCGCAGCCGTGTCGGCACATTTCCCCGAAGATCGACGATCCGGAGTTCCGGGCATTTCCATCGGAGCTGATGTTGCCGTCGCACGCTCCCGGTCGCAACGACCGCGTTTGGTTCGAGGGTCGCCAACCCGCCGGAATTTTTCCGAACCAGGACATCTTCCACCGCCGCGCGCGGAAGCGCACCGCGCAATTCCAATCCAGGCGTTCTGTCACTCGGCAGGTCCTTTGCGCTGTGCACGGCAATGTCGATGTTGCCGGCCGCCAGGAACCGCTCGATTTCCCCCGTAAAGAGTCCTTTGCGCCCGGCCCGCGGATCGATTGGCTCGGCGGCCTCTAAACTCCGCTCATCTCCGCGGGTCTGGACGATTTCAATTCTGACTTCGATCGCCGGCCACGCGAGCTGCAACGCCTTCGCCACCATCGCGGTTTGCGCGCGGGCGAGTTCGCTTCCGCGCGAGCCGAGGGTGATGGTCTGAGAAATGCGGCCGCTCATAGAGCGCCGCTACAATTGGGAAGCGCGAAACGCCGCTTCATCCAACCCGCGAGGATTAACGGTGGCCCGCGCCGCAGCCGAGTCGCCGGCATCACCAAGCCAGGCGCGGAAATCTGACACATGTGCCGCGATGATCTCTTCTGCCGCGGCGATCTGCTGCCGGCGCAACGCGAGCGATTCTTCCGCGATCGCTTGCAGCGAATCGATATCGTAAAGAAAGACGCCATCTATTTCATTTACTTCCGGCGCCACGTCTCGCGGCACCGCGATATCGATGATGAAAAGCGGGCGGTCCGTTCGTTCCCTCATCATCGGCGACAAAACAGCCGGCGTCAGGAGCGGCTCTTCCGCCGCCGTCGATGAAATCAAAATATCGACTTCCGCGCATTGCTTGGGCCATTCGTGGAAAGAGATCGCGCGGCCACGCACCACCGCGGCCAGACTTTCCGCGCGCTCGAAAGAGCGGTTGCTCACCCGGATGTCCGTCACTCCCCGCGAATTCAAAGCGCGGGCCGTGCGCTCGCTCGTCTCGCCCGCACCGAGGATGAGGACTTTTCGCTCGCGCAAATCCCCGAAGATTTTCACCGCCAGATCGACTGCCACCGACCCGACCGAAACGGCGCCGCGGGTAATCTCGGTCCGGGTCCGGACCTGCTTGGCCACGCGGAAGGCGCGCTGGAAAAGCCGATGCAAATGAGGCCCGACGCTGCCCGATTCCCGCGCCGTGGCGTACGATTTCTTAACCTGTCCCAGGATGTCCGTCTCGCCGATCACCATTGAATCGAGACCGGATACGACACGGAAAAGGTGCCGCGCACATTCTCCCCCTTCGTAACGGTAAAAGGCACCTGCGTCCTCCACCGTTTTCGCGCCGCGCACGAGGCAGTCGGTGATCCGTTCCGTTGCGACCGCCACCGAGGCCGAGCCGTAGACTTCCACGCGGTTGCAGGTCGCCAGCACCAGCGCTTCGTCGCAACCGCTCTCGGTGCGCAATGCTCCTTCCGAGCGTTGCAGCGCGTAACGCTCACGCGTTTCCACTTTCGCGGTGTGATGGCTGATTCCGACGCAGAACAGATTCATCACATTGGGGGGCTCTGCGACACGAAGTTGATTGCCCACAAGACCGAGACAGCGGCGCCAAAGGCCAAAACGCAAAGTGCGGCCACCCGTCTCGGCGCGAGCCGGCGGAGATGCCGGCCCTGCAGGATCGCCCCATAAAACAACCAGACCCCAAAGGCGCAGATCATTTTCACCCGGGGCAATGGCCCACCCGTAAAAAATCCACTGACCAGGCCGGCGGTATAAAGGCCAAAGCCGAGCCAGAGCAGACGCGTGATCGCGGCGAAAAGATTCGTCAACGGCGGCAGGCGGGAGAAAACGGAATGCAGCTGGTGCGTTTTGAGTTGCCGCTCCTGCACGAGGTACATGACCCCGGCCACACAGGCGAGCGCGAACGCACCGTAGGCCACCATCGACATTGAGGCGTGAAATTCCAGCCACGGATTCGCGGGCAGGCGCGCCTGGTGCGGCACATCGATGGGCGCGATCAGGGCGAAGGTTTGGAGCGCAAAGACCAGCGGCGCGGTAAAGGCCCCCATGAGCGATAGCCGGTAGGCCGGGCCGACCAGCAGGTAAATGAGCGCGACCGACCACGCCAAAAAGATAAACACTTCAAAGAGGTTGGTCAGGGGACAGCGCCCGAGCGCATGGCCCCGCACTGAGAGAAACGCCGTCTGGAAGAGAAAGCCCAGGCCGATCGCAAAAAAATTGAAACGCCTCGGTCGCGAAATGCGATCTCGGATCGCGAGCAGGGTGTGCACGACCCCAGTGAAATAACAAAGAGTCGAAACGATTAAGAGCTGGCGGTCCATTGCGGGTGCCCAGTGTAAAAGGAGCGCCGTCCTTTGGCAAACCTCCGCTACGCGAGCGGCGTTGACGTTTCCGGTTGAAACCGTAGCGTCGCGCCATGGCTTCCGACGTGATTGATAAGCTTCGCGCCGCCGTGCGGGATGTGCCCGATTTTCCAAAGCCCGGCATTATTTTCAAGGACATCACACCCATCCTCGGCAACGGGGAACTGTTCCGCGCGTCGATCGATGTCTTTCTCGAGCAATGCCGCGGGAAGGAAGTCGACAAGATTGTCGGGATCGATGCGCGGGGATTTCTTTTTGGCTCGGCGGTCGCTTACGAGCTGGGGATCGGTTTCGTGCCGCTCCGAAAGAAGGGGCGTCTGCCCTACAAGACCGAAAGCGCGAAATATTCGCTCGAGTACGGCGAAGCCGAGATGGAATTGCATCTCGACGCGATTGAGCCGGGAGAGAGGATCGTGTTGATCGACGATCTCCTCGCCACGGGCGGCACATCCGCCTCCGCGGCCACGCTCATCAAAAAGGTCGGCGGAATTCTCCTGGCCGCGCAGTTCCTGATCGAGCTGGAGTTCCTGCACGGACGCCAGAAGCTGGAACCGATCCCGGTCGTGTCTTTTCTGAAGTACTGATTATTGATAGGGCGACGCTCTGCGGAGCCAAACTTTTGGTAGGGCGACGCTCTGCGGAGCCAAACCGCTGCCGGCTCGACGGAGTCTCGCCCTACCAAAATCGCTTTCAGCCAGCGTGACACGCGCAGCCATCGCCACATCCGCGTTCGGCCACGATCACTTCCATCTTAATTTCCTGCAGCGCGATCTGATCGTGAATGAGATTAAGCAAGGCCAGCGCACGTTCGTCCGGCATGTAGTCGCAGCGAAGCTCGATGCGCGCGGATTTGCCGGTGAGCTCGGGATGCGCCGCGATCATCTCGCCGTCGAGCAGGAAGGAAACGTAGGCGTTGAATTTTTCCTGCAGTTCATGCAGCCGCTCGTCAGAGTTGTCCCACGGCCGCGGTTCGTGCATCGCGAGAACGACCTGACCGGTTTTTGGATCGAGCGCGAAAAGATCGATGACGGCGGCATTGGCCACGCCGGTAGCTGCCCCTTCCTGCTCGTGATCGTGCTCGTGCTCGTGCTCGTGATCGCCAATTGCCATGATCGAGAAACGTCCAACGTCCAACCTCCAACGTCCAACGCCCAATTGCAGAACCTCGACACGCGGATGGAATGACCTATTTTCGAGCAATGCTTCGCCCGCTTGCGTTCCTTGCCTGTTTCATTGCCGAAAGTGCGCTGGCGCAATTCACGCCGGCCTTGCTCCAAAACAACAGCTACTGGGGCGACGGCAAAGCCGAGTTCAATATCTACGGCGCTGAAATCGCCCGGTACGGCATTCCGCGTCCTTGCGAAGTTCTGCACATTCTCGTGCGCGAACCGTTCGATCCGAAACAATTCGTCAAGCCGGAAGGTTCGCCGCGACCCGGCGCAATCGCGGTCCTGAAGCTCAACCAGATCCTGCATGTGCCGACAGGCCTTTACGTTTATCAGCAGATGCACTCGAACTTCTGGCGGGTGGATAACGCGCAGCTGGTGAAGTTTTCCCTCACGAGCAACGACAGTTGCGGTAACACGTTCAAGGAAGGGCGCCGCAACGGAGAACAATTCAGCTACGAATACCGCACCTATTGGGACGGAATGGCGGACGGAAAAGAGAACGTCACGCCGCCGGCCAATGGCTGCTTCTACGACGAGTTGCCCTGGCTCGTGCGCACGATCGACTTCTCCAAGCCGGCCGGGGAGTTCGAAGTGCCGCTGGCCGGCACAACGATCAATTCCAAAAAGGACGCGTTCGTTTTCCAGCCGGCGAAGATTTCCTTCAAGTCGACCGAGCGCACCATCGACGTTGTCGTCCGGCACGGCGGCGGCGCCGACAAGTTCGTCCTGGATCGCGACGGTCCTCACCTGCTGCGGGAATGGACTGCGGCCGACGGCAGCCATTTGAAAATGAAGCGCAACCTGAAAGTCGATTATTGGAACTACAGCAAGCCCGGCGATCGCGAGCGCGCGCTCAACAACCCGATGTTGCGCCAGCCCGATTGATCGGGGCGCCTTGTAATCGTGCTCGTGCTCGTGCTCGTGCTCGTGCTCCTGCTCGTGATCGAAAGCGATTGAAGCCAAGGCGACGAGCGCGTTTAATCTCCCACGTGGCAAAACGAAGAAAACCCGCGGGGCTAACCTTACTCGGCAAGAGCGAAGCACGATTGCCCGCATCTCCCGCGGACGCCCGCCTCGAGACATTCCCAAATCCTGCCCGGCGAAATTACCGGATCCGATTCGAGACCGCGGATTTCACCTCGCTTTGTCCGGTAACCGGTCAGGTGGATTTCGCGCAAATCACCATCGAATACGTGCCGAATGCACTTTGCATCGAAAGCAAGTCGCTGAAGTTCTACCTGGCCTCTTATCGCAACGAGCGCGCGTTCAACGAGGCGGTGACCAACCGAATCCTCGATGATTTCGTGCGCGCCTGTTCGCCGCGTGAAGCAATCGTGACCGCGGAATTTTCCGCTCGGGGCGGGATCGCGCTCACAGTCCGCGCGGAATTTCCCGAGGCGACGGTAGGGCGAGACTCTGTCGAGCCGAAAACGAAATCGGACGGCACCGCAGAGCGTCGCCCTATCAGGGGAAAATAATGCCGATGAAGCGCGCGGTTGTGCTGCTCAGCGGCGGCCTCGATTCCGCAACGACGCTGGCCATCTGTAACCGGGAAGGATTCGACGCTTACGCCTTGTCGTTCAAATACGGACAGCGCCACAGCATCGAAGTGCTGGCGGCCCAGCGCATCGCGACTTCTCTCGGCGTGCGCGAACATCGAATCGCCGAAATCGATTTGCGCGTTTTCGGCGGATCGGCGCTGACCGGTGAAATCCCAGTCCCCAAGTCCGGGGACGAAAAGAAGAGGAGCGACGGCATTCCTGCGACCTACGTTCCAGCGCGGAACACCATTTTCCTTTCTTACGCCCTGGCGTGGAGCGAAGTCCTCGGCGCGGCCGATATTTTTATCGGCGCGAACGCGGTCGATTACAGCGGTTACCCGGATTGCCGGCCGGCGTTCATCGCGGCGTTTGAAGAGCTCGCGGGCGTGGCGACGAAGGCGGGCCTCGAAGGCATCCGCTTCCGCATTCACGCCCCGCTCCTTTCAATGTCGAAAGCCCAGATCATTCAGAAGGGAACGGAACTCGGAGTCGATTTTTCGTTGACCCACAGTTGCTACGATCCGACGCCGGATTTGCTCGCCTGCGGCCTGTGCGATTCGTGCCGGATCAGGCTTGAAGGATTCCAGGCAGCCGGGCTGCGTGATCCGATTGCCTACGCGGCCAAATGAAACGGTTCTTCGCCATGTTCGTCCTGACTCCAGGGGAACAGCGCGTCGTCATCTTCGTTGTGCTCGCGCTCCTTGCCTGGACGTGGCTGAAGCATCAACAGGAAATGAGGCGCGAGACAGTCGCGGTTACCAATTCGCAGATGCCTAACGAGCAGTGATGCTGCAAACCCAAGGAGCGGTGGTTTACAAACCGCCGACCCACTAAAACGGCGGTTTCAAACCGCCGCTCCTTGGCTCCTTGGCTCCTTGTCAGGGAACCCGCTACAGATCAGGAATACGCCCGTAACCGATAAAGTTCGGACTCGTTCTTCCTTCGTTCGTCTTGGCGGGCTTGGGGATTTTGAAATCGAAGACGCTCACGCCATACCGCGATTCTCCCTCGTAGGTCCGGCCGTCGCTCGCGCCCACCATGATCCGTTGGTTCGTCCCTTTTTTGCGGCCGAGATAAATCATGGCGTGCGTGATCGGAGGATCGCGCTCAATACTGTAGGTGCCCGTCCAAAAAAGAAGATCGCCCGGAACAAGCTCGTCGAGTTCGAACGTGTCCTCCTGACGGCTGTTGACCGCCTTGAAGTTTCCGGCCTTCCTCAACCAGACGTATTGCTGGCTCGAATCGCGCGGGACATCGCGAACCCCGTTCTCCGTCAGAACGTAAAAAACGAAGCCGGAGCAATCCATTCCGCCATTGGCGGGGTCGGCTGAGCCGTATTTGTAATCGAGATTTCGCGTGGTCAGTTCGAGGGCTGTGTCTATGACTTTGCGGACGCTGGACGGGTAGTTTTCGTAGCCGGCCAGCTCGCCTGAGGAGATGGTGGCGGGCGCTCCCTTTTTCTTCGGGGAAGGAGAAGGAGACGGGCTGACGGTGGGGCTTGCGCTGGCCGTTGGAGCTTCGGTCGGGCTCGGCGAGGATGCTGGAGTTTCGCTGGGCGCGGGGGAAGGCGACGTTTTTTTCTTTTTCTTCCTGGGCGAAGCGCTTGGCGAAGATTCGGGCGCCGGAGTCGGCGAAGCTTTTTTCTTTTTCCTGGGCGAAGGAGAGGCGCTCGGTTCGGGAGTCTCTGAAGGTTTGGGACTGGGAGACGCCTTGCGCTTCTTTTCGGGAGATGGCGAGGGAGATTTCTCCGGTGTGGCGGCCGGTTTCGGCGAAGGCGATTTTTCGGCGGCCGGCGTTTTCTTCGAAGTGCTGGAACTCTTTCGTTGTTTCCGCGGCGCCGGAGTCGGGGTCGGCGCGAAGATTTTCTTGATCTTGGTGCCAAACGACTCTTCGGCGTGGAGGTGCTCGGCCACGCCCGAAAGCATCGCGATCAAGAATAGAGCACCGGCAATTCTTCTGACTCGTCGCATGGGAGCGGGAACGTAGCACAGGCGCGCGTGATGAATAACACGCTGCGTGACTGCGCGTGTCATCCCGAGCCGCGCCGCCCGCGGTTCGATCGCTACTTCTTCGCGAGCTCGGCCAGAACGGCTTTGTTTAGCCGAATGCCGGCGTCGAGGTTCTCGAGCGGAAAATTTTCGTTCGGCGAATGCGCCCGGCAATCGGGTAACGCCAGGCCGAGCAACAGGGTTTCCACTCCGAGGATCGTGCGAAACTGCGATACGATCGGAATGCTGCCCCCTTCCCGGATCAGCGCGGGTTCCTTTCCGAAAGCCTCGCGCAACGCGCGTTGCGCCGCCTTGCCGACGGACGAATGCGGGTCGGTCAGATACCACGGTCCGCTGTGGCCGCGCGTTATTTCCATCGTCACCCCTGGGGGCAAATTCTTTTCAAGATGACGCGTGGCCAGGGCCAGGATTTCGTCGCCTTCCTGGTTAGGCACCAGCCGGAAAGTGAGCTTCGCCATCGCGTGACTCGCAATCACTGTCTTGGTTCCGACCCCCTGATAACCGCCGCCGATTCCGTTGATTTCCGCGGTGGGCCGTCCCCAAAGGCGCTCGAGCGTGCTGTAACCCTCCTCACCGAAGAGGGCCGGCGCTCCGGTTTCCTTCAGGATTTCCTCATCGCCGTTGATCGGCAATTCGCGCCAGGCTTTCCGTTCCCAGTCTTCGAGCGGTTTTACCTTGTCGTAGAATCCTTCGATGGCGACATGCCCCTTGTCGTCATGCAAGGTCGCGAGCAAGCGGGCCAGCGCCGTAATTGGATTCGCCACCGAGCCGCCGAACACGCCCGAATGCAAATCCATCTTCGCGCTGGTGATTTTCACCTCCAGCGCCGTCACCCCGCGCAAACCGTAACTCAGCGTCGGCGTCCCCTTCGCAACCATTCCCGTATCGGAAACAACTGCCACGTCGCAACGGAGGGCCTCCTTGTTTTGCGAGAGAAAATTGCCGAGATTGCCGCTTCCGATTTCTTCCTCGCCTTCAATGACAAAATGCAAATTGACCGGGAGATCGCCGTGTTGCTCGAGCGTTTCCTGAACGCCCAGGATATGTGAGAGAATCTGCCCCTTGTTGTCAGTGGCCCCACGCGCAAACACGTAGCCATCCTTCAGCACGGGATCGAAAGGCGGCGAATCCCACAGGTCGAGCGGATCGGGCGGCTGGACATCGTAATGTCCGTAAATCATGACTGTGGGGCGCCCGGATTGATGTTTGTTTTTCGCCCAAACGACTGGATGCCCCGGTGTCGGCACCAGTTTTGTCTCGAGGCCGATATCGGTCAATTTTTCCACGACCCAATGCGCACACTCCGTGACTTTTTCCGCATACTGGTCGTCGGTGGAAACACTCGGGAATCGCAGGAACGCATAATAATCTTCAAGATGGCTTGCACGCATGGTCGGCAAGGTTAAACCAACTTTTTTGGTTTCGCCTGCGAATTGCGCATTGCACGGCGCGGCGCGCTGACTGAGCCTGCGGCATGGCCGCGGAACCCGCCCAAGAGCAGAAAGAGAAACTAATCCGCGCCCTGGGCGTCCCGACGCTTACCGCGAGCATCGTCAATGCGACGATCGGCGCCGGGATTTTCGTCCTGCCTGCCGCGGTCGCCGCAGGTTTGGGCGCCGCCGCTCCGATCGCCTATGTAATCTGCGCGGTGGTCATGGCGCTGGTCGTCACG
Organism: Chthoniobacterales bacterium; assembly: GCA_035941955.1. GTDB lineage: Bacteria > Verrucomicrobiota > Verrucomicrobiia > Chthoniobacterales > UBA10450 > AV80. The sequence continues at coordinate 24,107 of DASZDO010000027.1, read as the reverse complement.
TCATTCGCCATCGCGGGAAGCCGGGTGTCGTTGACGGGTGGCCTTTATGCGTATGTGGAAGTCGCATTCGGTTCCTACATCGGTTTTCTCGCCGGCGTTTTGCTTTGGCTGACCAACGTTCTCGCGGTCGCGGGTGTGGCCAGCGCCATCGCCGCTTCGGTCGCGGTGATTTTTCCCGTGGCGCAGGGAGGGCTCGGCCGGGTCCTGCTTCTCGTGCTGATTTTTTCCGGCCTGGCCTTCATCAACATTCGTGGGGTTCGCGCTGGCGCCGCCACGGTGGCGGGGCTGACCATCGCGAAATTGTTACCACTGCTTCTCTTCATCGCCGTGGGGGTTTTCTTCATCCAACCGGCCGCGCTGGGATGGTCCGTCTGGCCGGGCAGCGATGCCATCGGCAAGACCGCCTTGGTGCTCATCTTCGCCTTCATGGGAATCGAATTGGCTTTGGTGCCCAGTGGCGAAGTGAAGAATCCGTCACGCACGGTCCCGCGATCCATTTTCATCGCGCTCGCGATCACGACCGCGCTTTACATCGCGATTCAACTCGTTGCTCAAGGAGTCCTCGGAGCCGAGCTATCGAAGTTCGTGGATGCGCCTCTGGCCGACGCGGCGTCTCGTTTCCTCGGCAACGCGGGGCGATCGATCATCCTGGTAGGCATGGTTATTTCCGCTTTCGGATACGTCAGCGGCGACATCCTGGGTTCGCCACGAACCCTTTACGCTTTCGGGCGCAATGGGATCCTGCCAGCGAAAATGGGCGCGGTGCATCCGCGTTTCCGAACTCCACACATCGCGATCACCGTCCACGCCATCATCGCTTGCGCGCTATCAGTCAGCAGCACTTTTCGATATCTCGCCATTCTCTCAAACATCGCGGCATTGCTGCTTTACCTTTTTTGCTGCTCGGCGGCGTTTGAGCTGATTCGCCGAAATGTGGTCTCGGATGGGAGACCCTTCTCAATCCCCGGAGACAAAATCATACCATTCCTCGCGATCGCCATTGTCCTGTGGATCTTGTCGCACGCCACCCTTTCCGAATTCGGAGTAGCCGCGCTCGTGTTGGTGGTCGCGTCGGCTTTGTATGTCTTGCGGAAGGTCGCGAGGGGGGCCGCCCGCGGCTGACAAGAAACAAAGCCGGGGCCCCATATATTGTGGCGGGGTTAGCCGATGCCCGCTGCAAATGGTATTATTTTCCTTGTCACTCGATATGGATTAGCGGTTAATGAGAACAACGGCCCCAGGCCGGTCTCATGCATCTCCAATCGCTCGAACTGCTCGGATTCAAATCGTTCGCGGAAAAAACCGTCTTCGAATTCCACGAAGGGGTGACCGCGATCGTCGGTCCGAACGGTTGCGGAAAATCAAACGTGCTCGATGCCGTTCGCTGGGTTCTGGGCGAGCAGTCGGCCAAAGCGATGCGTGGCGGCGAAATGGCCGACGTGATTTTTAACGGAACCGAAACGCGCAAGCCGGTCGGTTTCGCCGAGGTCTCCCTCACCTTGTCGAATTGCGAGGGTGAGCTGGGCGTCGATTGGCACGACGTTCGCGTGACGCGGCGCGTTTATCGCGACGGGAACTCGGAATACCTGCTAAACAAAACTCCTTGCCGCTTGCGCGATATTCAAAGTCTTTTCGCCGATACCGGCGTCGGACGCAGCGCCTACTCGGTGATGGAGCAGGGCAAGATCGATTTGATTCTCAGCTCGCGTCCGGAAGATCGCCGCGCCGTCTTCGAGGAGGCGGCCGGGATCACCAAATACAAAACGCAAAAACGCGAAGCGCTGCGGAAACTGGAAGCGACGGAGGCGAATCTTTTGCGGATCGGGGACATCATCAAGGAAGTGAAACGCCAGATCGGCTCGCTCCAGCGCCAGGCCGGGAAAGCGCGCCGCTATCAGACATTGATGGCCGATCTGCAAGTGCTCGACAGCCATCATTCGCGCCGGCAACTGGATGAACTTCAATCCGAGGCGGAGCAGGGCCGCGCGGAAGTGGCGTGGCTGGAAGAAGCGGAAAAAAGCGCCCACACAAAAATCGAGGCGAGCGAAAACGACCTCACGGCGAAGCGCCGCGATCTGGATGCAATTGACGGCCAGGCCGGCGACGCCCGCGCGGAGGTGCAGCGACTGCAAGGCGAGATAGCAGCGTTGCGCAACCGGATCGATTTCAACCGGCAGCGCGCACTGGAACTCCAGGAGTTGATCGAACGCCATGAGGGCGATATCGCCGCGGCTGAAGCGAAACGGAGCGAACAGGAGACGAAAATTCACGAGGCGGATCTGCTCATCGCCAAGATCGATCAACTTCTCGAGACGAAAGAAAACGAAGTCGAGCAGCTCACCGAAACGCTGCGGGCCGCGCGGACCGAGCGGGCCCAAAGAGAGGACGAGCTGCAATCGCTCCATCTCTCGCTTTCAAAATTCGAAAGCCGGATCACGGCATTTCAGAATGATCTGACCGGGATGGCGGCCAGACGCGAGGCGACCGCGGCCCGAATCTCAGAGCTGAACCGCGCGATCAGCGCCGAGACCGATCGCGTGGAAGAAGCGCGATCCAATCTCGCCCGCGCGCAAGCCACGATGGAAAGCGAGCAACAGACAGCGGAGAAGCTCCGGCAAGGCTTGCGCCAGGCGGAAGAGCAACAGCAGCAGCACCAGGCGAGTTTGACCCAGGCCGAGAAAGAAATCGCGCGGATCGATCGGGTGATCGCGGAGAAACAGACGCGCCTCGAAGTGTTGCGCCAAATGACGGAGGAAGGCGAAGGCCTGGAGAAGGGTTCACAAGCGGTTCTGAAGGGCCTGAACGATCCCGATCGGATCAAGCCGGCGATTGGCGGCGCGCTCGTGGCGAATTTGAATGTCGAGCAGGAGTTTATTCCCGCGCTCGAGGCCGCGTTCGGCCGGGCCATGCACGCTGTCGTCTTGCACGACACAGCGCTGGCCGGAGAAATTTTCCAAACGCTGACGGAAAATAAATCGGGTCAAGCGGCGCTGGCGATTCCCGAGTGGCCGGCGAATCTTAAGGCGTCATCGTCAACGCTGCCGAAAGGCGCACTGGCTTGGGCGATCGAGAAAGTCGACGCGCCGGACGCGTTGACGCCGATCGTGCGGAGCCTCCTGCAGGATGTAGTGATCGTCTCCGATCTGGCATCTGCCCTTGAGCTCAAGAAGCGGGCCGGGCATCTCCAGTACGCGACGCTCGCGGGCGAATTTATTTCCGCGGACGGCATTATCTTTGGCGGAAGCACAGTCGCGGCCAATGATTCCCTCCTGGGGCGACATGCGGTCTTAACCGCCCTTTCACAGGAGCGCGACAGGCTCGAAGCCGAAAGGGAAACCCTCATCGAAACGCGCACCCGGGCCGAGGAGCAGGTCGAAACCGCCATCGGCGCCGTCGAAGAAGCCCGCGCGAGCCACGAGGCGGCGCAGCGAGGTCAGTCCCAGGCGAGTGTTCAGATTCTCTCCGCGGAACGAGCCGTCCAGGACGCGGAGCAAAAGCTGACAAATTCGGCGACCGAAAAAAGCACTTTGGAACAACAGGTCCGGAGCGCGGACGAAAAAATCGCGCAACTGGAAGAGGAAGCAGGCTCGCAGCGGAGAACATTCGAGGAAGAACTGCAACGAAAGAGCGTGGCCGAGCAGGCACGCGAAACGGCGCGATCCCAGGAAGAGGAAGCCGCTGAGAAACTGAATGAGTTGCGGCTGGCGGTGGCCACGGAACGGCAGCGGCACGAAAGCCTGGTTAATCATCGTCAGCCGATGGCCGCGCGCGAAGCGGAGCTCGCTGATCTCGTGGCGGCCCGCCGCGGGGACATCGCCACTTATCAGAACCGGCTGGCTACGCAGGCGAAGGAGTCGGAAGAAGCGGACGCGAGAATTCTCAGCCAGGGATCGCAGTTGGAAGCGGCGGGCGAGGCCGTGGCCGCGCTCGCGGAAGAACGAGGCTTGCGACTGAGCGCGGTGAGCGAACAGGAAGCTCAGGTGCGCGCGTTGCGCGATTCGTTGAACGATCTACGCGATCTCCGGGGCAAACAGGAAGTCCGCCAAACGCAGTTGCAATTGCGCATCGAAAATCTGGCCGAGCATGTCATGCGCCGTTACCAAATCGACCTGCGCGCCTTTGCTCCCGATTCGTACGCGTTCCAAAAGACATTGAGCGTGGTGACAAAGAGGCGTGCTGGTGGATCGACCCCGAATGCTTTGGGGGTCGATGTTAGTAATGGCGGCGAAGTCGCGACCATTCCGGCATCGCCCGCGGAGCGGCCGATCCACCCGGAAGTCGAGAGTGTCGAGCAGATCATCGCGGACCTCACCCGCCAACTCGACAACATGGGCCCGGTGAACCTCGAGGCCGTCCACGAGTACGATGAGCTCGAAGAGCGCTACCGCTTTCTGGAAACCCAAAACAGCGATTTGATCGCGGCCCGCCGCGAAGTGCTTGACGTGATCTCGCGGATCAACAGCACCACGCAAACGCTTTTCGCCGAAACGTTCGCGCACGTGCGGATCAACTTCCGCGAGATGTTCGGCGAACTTTTCGACGGCGGGCGGGCCGATCTTTCCCTGGTGGACGAGAACGATCCGCTCAATTGCGGAATCGAAATCAGCGCGAGGCCGCCCGGCAAACAACTGCAAAGCATTTCCCTCCTGTCCGGCGGGGAACGGACGATGACCGCGGTCGCGCTTCTCTTCGCGATCTATATGGTGCGGCCGAGTCCGTTCTGCATCCTCGATGAAATGGACGCGCCACTGGACGAGAGCAACATCAACCGCTTCATCCGCGTCCTGGACCGGTTCGTTTCGCAGAGCCAGTTCATCATCATCACTCACAACAAGCGCACCATCGCAAAGGCCGACATTTTGTACGGCGTCACCATGGAAGAGCGCGGCGTGAGCAAACTGGTGGGGATGAAATTGGCGGCCGAGCGGGGCAGCGATGGGCAATTGATCCGCAGCCGTTCATCGAACGGCAATGGAAACGGCCGCACCCTCGACACGCCGCGCCAGACGCAGTTTGCCATCGCGAGCGAAGCCGACGAAGAGCGACGTGCGGCGCGTCGCTAAGGGAACATTTCCCTGGCCACGTTGGCCAATTCATCCACGTCCGCGCGTGTCGCCTCGAATGCTTGCTCAGGTGAAGTTACGATCGCCCTAAAGGTCGCCGCTTTCGCCGGATGAGCGTGCGCTCTGCTCTTTACAACCTCCGCCAAAGCCTTCCCTTTAGCCGCTTCCTTTCCATTTTCCTTGGCCTCTTTCTCGGCCTTATCCGCGCGCTCGCGGTGAACCTCTTTACCAAACATGAATCCGGCCGCGGCGAAAGCCACTGCTTCCACGCCTTGAAAAAGGTAGACGGCTCGAGTCCACTCTTTCTCCTCCATCTTGGTTTGGCCCAGCATGTAATAAACGAAACAGCCGAACGCGACGATCGCGGCCAGGGCCGTTACAAATTTTGCAAGATCAAACCAGCCCAAGGTATTTGAGGAAGAGGTCGTCATTTTTTTGAAGGATCAAGGGCACGCGATTGACTGCAGGTTCTAAAACTTGACGCCCAATCCCACGGTGAGACGATTGTCGCGCTCCAGGACAAGGGGCGCGCGCCCGTTGCGATACACAGCTGTCAGGGTGTAGTGGCCCTCTTCGTCGATCGCCCAGTCCGCCGACGCAGTGAAGAGATCCACGTCAGGGCCGGCATCCGTCACATCGGCGTAATATTGAAGTCCGGTATGCAAAAGAAGGCCGCGAAGACACCGAAAGCGGCCGGATTCTTGTTCGAAGCGCACCGCCAGTCCCATTCGCGCGCCGACGCGCAGGAAGTCCTTTTGATTAATCAGTGCCGTTATCCCCCCATCGTCCACGACGCTCCCAGCCTCAGCATGGAATACCAGTTCAGGCCTCAACCGAAAGATCCCTGCCCGGTGAAAAGCACCGTTGATCCCCACTCCGCGCCCCGGCGATTCGTACATGAACGGCTTGAGATCCAGTTCTCCGGAGACAATGCCTTTGTCGAGGTTGCTGTCGGTCGAATACCCGGCGGACAGATCGACGCGCCACCCATCAAGGAGGCTTTTTTGCGCATCTTTCGTCGCGGACTTGAAGCCGGTTGTAATTCGGAGGATGAGCGAATCCTGCTCGTCCTTACTACTTCTGGAGGTGTCGACTTTGTCCCACTGGGCGCTGGGAATTATCCAATACTCAAAAATACCGCGGTCTCGATTTGGATCGAGATCTATTCGTTTTCCCTCCGGTGTTTCGCCAAAGTGGACGTTCTTTTTTTGGTGCCAGTCGTATCCAACGATTCCGTGAAACGCCCATTGCTCGCTATGGGCGTTGAAGTCGTTCGTGTAGGAAATTGCAGCGCCTTTCGCCGCAGCCAGGTTAGACTCGGTCAGATCGGCAAACGTCCGCCGGATCTTGAAGGGATTTTCGTCGACTGCGACCCAGAGGTGTGTCGTATTAACCTTCTTCGGCTCCGCTTTATCCACGCCGAAGAGCTTCTCGTTGTAGTACGGATTGACGGCAAGTTCCTTGATCCTATAAGTCGGCCCAGGTCCGAAAACATCGCGCCAGAGCCTGCGTTGTCTTGCCAAATCGGGAGAATTGCTGTCAGGCAGCAGACCTAACTGGCGCCGCAATCCGTTATCTACTTCACCGAGATCAAGCGCCTCGTCGTGGTTTCGATCGAAGTCCTGTAATGATTTAACGATCGGGTCTTCCGCAGCCCGGCTGTCAATTGGTGGAACCAAAAACAGGAGGCCTCCAAGGACAAGGGCCACGGAGAACAACGCTCGTATCGGAGGGGATCTCATACACCCAATGCTCGATTGATGCTTTTGACGAGATCGCCCACCGTGCTGCCAGCGTCGGAACCATCAAACGGTTTTCCGAATTCATCCGACACCTGCACGCGGCAGAACATGTCCAGCGAGTCGGTATCGAAGCCGATGTCTTTCCACTTCGTGGTCGCCGTGACGATAATTCCGACATCGCCGATCACATCGACCAGACGCTCAAGCACCGAACCTCGACGCCGAACGACGCGCGCAGGACCCCGCGCTCTGGTCGGCTTTGGTTTTGCAGGTGTCGTCTTTCGGGCCTTTGCTTTTGTCGGCTTGGGCTGTCGTCGTGGTCTTTTTGGTACTGTCATGCCAGCTTCTACGATTTTGTTGATCCGAAGTTCCCGGGCGACGCGCAAAGAATCCCTTTGCCGCCCATTCCTGTTGCTGCCAAAATCGGAGATGCTTCAAACCGCCGCACGCAGCGCTTCTACTTCGAAAAACGCGCCGCACGAGAAATACCTCGAGGCGTTCCGCATCATGCTCCAGACGCGTATTTTCGAGGAGAAGCTCGCAAGTCTTTACCGGGGCGGCCTGATTACCGGCGGCGTTTACATCGGCAGAGGCCAGGAGGCGGTCAGCGTGGCGTGCGGGATTTTTTTGCAAGAAGGCGATGTCTTCGCGCCGCTCATTCGCGACCAGGCCGGACGCTCTGCTTTCGGCGAACCATTGGTCGATGTGGCGCGCACTTATCTTGGCTCGCGCCAAGGCCCGATGCGCGGGCGCGACGGGAATATCCATCGCGGTTGCCCAAAGACGGGGCAGCTCGCGATGATCAGCCATCTCGGCGCGATGGTTTCCGTCGTGGTCGGCAAATTGATGGCCAAGCGGATGAAGGGAGAGAAAGGGTTTATTGGCCTCACGACAATTGGCGAGGGCGGCATGCAGACCGGCGCGACCCACGAAGGCTTGAACATCGCCGCGGTCGAGCATGTGCCGCTGGTCGTCGTCGCCACCAACAATCATTACGCCTATTCCACGCCGAACGACCGCCAGTTCGGCTGTGCGGACTTGGTCGATCGCGCGAAAGGCTACGGTTACGAAGGCAGCTCCGTCGACGGCACCGACCTGACGCAATGCCTCGAAGTCATTGGTGCCGCGGTCAAGCGCGCGCGGGCGGGCCGTCCTCCGCAACTCGTCGTCGCCTCGACCCTGCGCCTCGCCGGTCACGGCGAGCATGACGACGCGAGCTACGTAACCGACGAAATTCGGCGTGAGCCGTTCGCCCAGGATTCGCTGCAACGGGCCGAGCAGTTGATTCTCGAACAGGAACTTCTGGATCGCGAGAGCTTGCAGCAAATGCGGGCCGAGCTCGCGGCCGAAGTCGACGAGGCCGTCGCGATTGCCCAGCAGGAAGACACGCCAGTCGGCAGCGAAGAAGATTGGTGCGCGGTCTCGACGCGCGAACTCGTGGATCAGCCGTCCTGACGTAGGAAACTCGAAATCCGAATGTCGAAGCTCAGAACAAATCCAAATATCGAATTCCGAAATTCGACTGCGCCGAAGCTTCGTCATTCGTCATTCGACATTGTTTCGGATTTCGCATTTCGGATTTCGGATTTATCCCTGTGAGCGTTACCTACCTCGAAGCAATCCGCGAGGCGCAGACGCATCTTCTCCGTGAAGATCCGCGCGTCTTCATCTACGGCCAGGACATCGCCGGAAAATTCGGCGGCGCGTTCAAAGCCACGAAAGGGTTGGCGGAACAATTTCCCGGGCGCGTCCTGAACACGCCGATCAGCGAAGACGCCATGGTGGGCACGGCGATCGGCGCGGCGATGGAGGGAATGCGGCCGATCGTGGAGATGCAATTCGCGGATTTCTCCAGCATCGCGCTCAACCAGATTCTCAACAACGCCGGCACGCAATATTGGCGCACCCAGGTCCCCTGCCCGATCACCGTGCGCCTGCCATCAGGCGGAACGAAAGGGAGCGGCCCCTTCCACAGCCAGAGCATGGAAGGGCTTTACTCGCATTATCCCGGGCTGGTCGTGCTGACTCCCGCGACGGTCGAAGATGCCTACACGATGTTGATCGATGCGGTCGCGATCGACGACCCCGTCATCTACTGCGAGCACAAATATCTTTATTACCATCTCAAGGCTGACGCGCTCCCGAAGGAGAAATTGCCGATCGGGAAAGCACGAATCGTCCGACCGGGGCGCGATCTCAGCATCGTGACCAACAGCGCAATGGTCCACGAAGCGCTCGCTGTTGCGCAGCAATTCAGCGCCGACGGCATCGAGATCGAAGTGGTCGACCTTCGATCGGTCAAGCCGCTGGATACGGATACCGTGCTCGCGTCCGTCGCGCGCACCGGTCGATTGCTTTGCGTCGGCGAAGCGTTCCCGTGGGGCGGCGTGACAGCGGAAGTGATCGCGCGCGTCACGACCGAAGGATTCCATCTGCTCGATGCCGCGCCGGCGCGCATCAACGCAAAGGACACCCCGATTCCTTATCACCCGAACCTTTGGAGCGAGCACCGGCCCAACGCGAAGACGATCGCGGCCAAGGTCCGCCAGGTTCTCAGCGAATGATCCTCAAATGCCCTTAACCGCCACAAGACCAAATCGCGCTGTAGCCACGGTCCGGCAGCTGCCGGATCGCCGTGTCGTGCACACGACGCATCAGCCGACGCCCCGACAGAGCGGGGCGGCTACAGCACTAAATAAGAGTTGTATCTCTGGCGCTAATAATTAGCCCTATGCCGCAAATCCCAATCACCATGCCGCAACTCGGCGAATCGATGGCCGAAGCCACGATCGTCGCGATCAAAGTCCAGCCCGGCGACAAAGTTGCCGCCGACCAGGAGATTATCGAGGTCGAGACCGACAAGGCGGTCATGGGCGTAACGACGCCGTGCCCGGGTGAGATCGCGAAGATCGATGCGGAGGTAAAAGGAACTTATGCGGTCGGGGCGGTGCTCGGTTATGTGGAAGCGAGCGAGGCCGATGCCGCGCGTTTCCAGAAGCGCGCGCCGGAGCCGCCGAAAGGCGATGTGGCGAAGGAGGTGCCCGGGCGCGAAGAAGAATCGGCGACAGCAGTGAAGACGCAAGACGGAGGCGGCTCCCACTTCCAGGTCGACGAGGCAGGCCTGCCTCCGGTGGCGGCTGGTTCCCATTTCCAGGTCGATAAAGCTGGCGTGTTGCCCGTCCCCGCGGGCACAAAAGGGGCGGGTTATCTTTCGCCGCGAATTCGCGCGCGCATGGCCGAGCTGCAATTGACCCAGGCCGATCTGGCGGGGATCGCCGGCAGCGGTAGCGCGGGCCGGGTGACGATCAAAGATCTCGAGAATTTCCTGGGCGGAATCGAAGGGCAGCCGGCGGAGAAACCGAGCGCGATTCGGACCGGCGTGGCTGATGCGATGCGGCGCAGTTGGACACGACCACTGGCAACCGTGGGCCTTTCCGTGTGTCTCGATCCCGTCTTGCAGGACCGGGCGAAACGTGACCCGAAGCCGGGGCCTGCGCTCTACGCGTTGCGCGCACTCGCGCTCGCGCTCGCGGAGCAGCCAAACGCCGCCGCGCGTCTGATTGGCGGCCGCGCGATTCGCTCCGAATCGATCGATATCGGAGTCGCGGTCGAAGCGCAGGACGGCATCATGGTTCCCGTGATTCGGAATGCCGACAAGACTTCACTCGCCGATCTGACCAGCCGTTATACGGAGCTGGTCGATCTCGCGCGCCGCCGCCGCCTGACCGGTGAAATGACCTCGGGTGGAATTGCTTCTGTTTCGAATTTCGGCAGCTTCGGCTTGGAATGGGGCACACCGATTCCGTTGCCGGACCAGACGTTGTTACTCGGGCTCGGCATGGGGAAGAAGATGCCGTCGTGGGATGACGCCAAGGGCCAATTCGTGCCGAGGACGGAAGCGCAGGTGACCTTGAGCTTCGATCATCGAAGCCTGGATGGCGGGGGGGCAGGACGGTTGCTGAAGCGGGTCATCGAACTGCTGAGCGAACCGGCGAAACTCTGATGGAGGAACGCGCGCTGTCGCGTCCCATTTCATAGTGGGACGACACAGCGGTCGTCCCTCCAGGTTGCAGTTCCCGGCGCGCAATCTAGTTTGGGGCGTGACTTCAAGCCCGGCGATCAACCCCACCATCACCATGCGTGAACTGCTCGTGCAGTTCCCCGGGGCGCAACGCGCGCTTTTCCGCAAGTATCACATTGGCGGTTGCAGCAGTTGCGGATTTAGCCCGGAGGAAACGCTTGCGGGCGTCTGCGCTCGCAATGAAAACCTCAGCGTCGATGAGGTAGCGGAACACGTCATCGCCAGTCATGAAGCCGACCTGGCGATGCAAATCGCACCGCGCGACCTGTCGGATCGAATTGCGAGCGGCGAGAAAGTTTACCTGCTCGATGTGCGGACGCGGGAGGAATGGGAAGCGGTCAAGCTGCCCGGATCGCATCTCTTTACGCAAGAATTGATGCAGGAGATCCTGGCCAAAGAATCGAAGACCGATCTTTTTGTCGTTTACGATCACCAAGGCGCGCGAAGCATGGACGCCGCCGCCTACTTCCAAGGACACGGCTTCGAAAACGTCAAGAGTCTCCGCGGCGGAATCGATGCGTGGAGCGCGGAAGTCGATTCAGCGCTGCCCCGTTATCACCTCGAATGAACGATCCAGCGAACCACGATCTGCAAACTCGGATCGAAGACGCGGTCAAGAACCCGCGGAACCTCGGCGAAATGAAAGACGCGGATGCCATCGGCACCGTGGGCAGCGCCGATTGCGGGGACATGCTGCGGATGTGGGTGAAGTTCAAGGAAGAAGGCGGCCGCAAAGTGATCGATCGCGCGACCTTCCAGACTTTCGGCTGCCAGACGGCGATCGCGGTCGCGAGCGTCGCGACGGAAATGCTCGCCGGGAAAACCATCGCGGAAGCTCGGTCGATGTCGGGTGAAGAGCTGGCCGCACCCTTGGGCGCGTTGCCGCCGGTGAAGATTCATTGCGCGCAATTGGTTGAGGGCGCGTTACGCGCGGCGCTGTCCGGTGAGGGAGCACCGAAGGAACCGGAGCGGAAAATCAGCGACGCTCCAACGCTTTTGAGCCAGCTCAATGCCGGTCAAGGCTCGGAAGGCAAAGTTAAGATCGTCATAGATAAGAGCGGCGAACAGTCCTAACTCGGAGGGACGGGCTTCCGCACGTCCCAAACTGGGAGTGCGCCCCTTCCGCCGAAGAATGGGACGCGCGGAAGCACGTCCCTCCGAACAAGAGCGCTCAGGATGACAAATCACGCTTCATGATTGATCTTACGCCTTAGTTTTATCCAGCCATGCACGAAAATACCGAATTCACTTTGGCCCGGGACGTTGAGGCGATTCAGATCCCGAGCGGAAACAAAACGACAATCCCCGCCGGTACCCCGGGCGTCATCACCCAGACGCTGGGCGGGAGTTACACAATCGCGACGTACCAGGGTCTCGCCCGAGTGGCCGAGAAGGATCTGGACGCGCTCGGTCTGGAGAAACCCGCCTCGGCCAACGGAGCGACGGAAAAACCTGCCTCAACCGGCACAGGAGAAGTGGATGAAAAGGCGGTCTGGGATCAGTTGCGCCAATGCTTCGATCCTGAAATTCCGGTGAACATCGTCGATCTCGGTTTGGTTTACGATTGCCAGCTCACGAAACGGCCCGAAGGCGGCATGAAAGTGGATGTAAAGATGACGCTCACCGCGCCTGGCTGTGGCATGGGCCCCGCCATCGCGCACGATGCGCAAAGCAAAATCCTGACGATCGATGGCATCGACGAAGCTGACGTCCAGCTCGTCTGGGATCCGCCCTGGAATCAGAACATGATCAGCGAAGCGGGCCGGATGAAGCTCGGCATGGTGTAAATGCCCGAATGTTTTTCGGCGTTTGACAGCGATTGCCGCAGTCCTATAATCCTGCTCCCCGCGCCGACTGACGTTTCGTCGCGGAACCCTTACCCGCTCAATCTCGCATGCCTTCGACTGAAATTATTTTGACCGAAAACATCCCCGGCCTCGGCGCCGAGGCGGATGTCGTTAAAGTGCGCCGCGGTTACGCGCGCAATTTTCTTTTGCCGCAGGGCAAAGCCTACGAGGTGACGAAGCGCAGTCTTCGGCAGCTCGACAATTTGAAGGCAAAACGCGCCGCCCGCGAAGCGGCGGAATTGAACGAGGCGGAAGAGCTTTCACGTCGGATAAGCAAGTTGAAGGTCGTGTTCACTCTCGAGACCGGGGAAACCGGCAAGGCTTTCGGTTCTGTCACCGCGCAGGACCTCGTGAAGCGACTGAAGAATGAGCTGGGCAACGAAATCGATCGCCATCGCATTGTGCTCGAGCATCCTCTCAAAACGACCGGCGAACATGAGGTCTCGATCAAATTGCACCACGACGTGACGGCGAAGTTTGCTTTTCAAATTAAGTCCGCGAAAGAAGAAGCGCCGGCGCCTGAAGCGGCTGGCGAGGTCACGGAAAAAGCCCGACCTTTCAGAAAACGCACCGAAACATAATAAATGGCTACTGAACCATCCCTTCTGGGAGGTCAGCAGTCTCGTAAGAAATCGGGCAATGCGCCCGGCCGAGGCTGGCCGGAAAAGAATGGCGGCCCCAACGGGGGCGGGTCATTAACAGGTTCCTCGCAGGATATTCACAGAACGCTGCCGCACAGCGTTGAAGCCGAGCAGGGCGTTCTTGGTTCGATGCTCATTTCGCCGCGAGAAATTATCGCGGAATGCGTCGAGAAAATTAACGAAGAGTATTTCTACGTTCCGGCGCACCAGACCGTTTACGTGGTGCTGGTCGAGCTCTGGAATGCCGGCCAGGGCATCGACCTGATCACATTCACGCAGGTCCTGCGCGATCGAAACGTGCTCGAGACGGTGGGCGGCGCCGCGTTTATCACGAGCCTTTTCACGTTCGTGCCGACGGCGGCCAACGTGACCTATTACCTCGAGATCGTTCGCGAGAAATACATTCTTCGCCAAATCATCGCCGCCTGCACCGAGAGCGTCCGGCGGGCGTTCGACGAGCAGGACGAGGTGAATAATCTCCTCGACGAGGTCGAGCAGAAGATTTTCTCGGTGGGCGAGGACCGTTTCAAAGGCCAGGTCCTCACCATGAAAGACCAGGTGATGGAGGCGATCGAGGCAATCGAGCAGCTCTATGAACGCCGTGGCGGAATCACGGGGATTTCCACCGGCTTTGCCGAACTCGACCGGATGACGAACGGCTTGCACGAATCCGAGATGATCGTCATCGCCGCGCGGCCGAGCATGGGAAAAACAGCGCTGGCCATGAACATCACCGAGCATGTCGCCATCAACGAAAAGTTGCCCGTGGCTGTTTTCAGCCTGGAGATGAGCAGTCAGCAGTTGGTGCAGCGGCTGCTCTGTTCGCGCGCGCGCGTCAATTTGCAGAAAGTCCGCGACGGCTTTTTGGCAGAGCGCGATTTCCCGAGTCTGACGGCCGCCGCGTCCAAACTGGCTGAAGCGCAAATCTTCATCGACGACAGCGCCGGCCTGAGCATTCTCGAGTTGCGCGCCAAGGCGCGGCGGCTGAAAGCGCAAAAAGATATCAAGCTGATCGTGGTGGATTACCTCCAGCTGTTGCGATCGACCACGCGGCGGGCGCAGGACAACCGGCAGCTGGAAATTTCGGAAATCTCCGCCGGATTGAAGGGATTGGCCAAGGAGCTGAAAATCCCGATCATCGTCATCGCGCAATTGAACCGGCAGCCGGAAGCGCGCACGGGTGGGAAGCCACGGTTAAGCGATTTGCGCGAATCCGGCTCGATCGAGCAGGACGCGGATCTGGTTGGACTTCTCGTCCGACCGGAGATTTACGAGGAGGACGAAGACGCCCGCGCGGAAAAGGCTGGCGAAGCCGAGCTGATTATCGCGAAGCAGCGCAACGGGCCGGTGGGAGAAATCGCGCTTACGTTCCTGAAGGAATTCACGCGATTCGAAGATCGCGCGCGGAACGTAAGCGAGCCGAATTAGCAGACGAAGTTTGTCATCCCGAGCTCGGGATGACAAGCAAGTGGTGACGCGTCTAGAACCTTGGAAGCAGCTTCACTCCATTACAGCGACTTCGCTGCTTCGACTACGTGCTCCGCGTCGATCCCGAGCTCTTTCATCACCTTGTCGCCGGGCGCGCTCATGCCAAAGCGCTTCAGGCCAACGACCTTTCCATCGAGACCGACATATTGATACCAGAGATGAGGAACGCCGGCTTCGATCGCCACCCGCCGCCGGCAGGAGGCCGGCAGCACTTCTTCGCGGTAGTCGGCGGATTGCCGCTCGAACCGCTCGAAACAGGGCATCGAAACGACACGCGTCCCCTCGCCCAATTCTTTCGCCGCGCTCAAAGCGTGCTGCAATTCACTGCCGCACGACAACAAAATGAGCTCGAGCTTTCCGCTCTCACGCTTGGCGACATAACCTCCGCGCGCGACGCCTTCGCGGCGGGCTTTCACATCGATCTCGTTTAACGTTGGAACAGCTTGCCGCGTCAGTGCGAGCAGCGTTGGTCCATCGGTTCGTTGGGTTGCGGCAATAAACGCTCCCGCCGTTTCCTCCGGATCAGCGGGCCGGATGACATCGAGCTGCGGAATCACCCGCAAACCACTGACGGTCTCGACGGGCTCATGCGTGGGGCCATCCTCGCCCACGCCGATGGAGTCGTGCGTAAAGATGTAAATGTTGGGCAGCCTCGAAAGCGCGGCGAGCCGGATCGATGGGCGGCAGTAATCCGCGAAGACGAGAAACGTTGCGCCCGACGCGCGGAAGACCCCGTGATACCCAATGCCGTTCATAATCGCGCACATGCCGTGTTCGCGAATCCCGAAATGGATGTTGCGGCCCAAATGGTTGTCGCGCGTGAAATCGCCTTCGCCCTCGATGTAATTCAGCGTCGAGCCGTGCAGATCGGCGCTGCCGCTCATGAGAAACGGCATAGCCTTCGCGAGAGGCTGCAACACTTCGCTCCCCGCCTTGCGGGTCGCGATCTTCGCGTCCGCCGGAAACGCCGGAATCTTATCCGACAGGTCGGCTGGAACTTTCTTGTCGATGGCGTCGTCGAGCAGGCGCGCCTGTTCCGGATTCTTCGAGCGCCATTCCTGATAAGATTTTTCCCAACGGTCGTATTCCGCGAGCAGCGTTTTCTTATGTTCGGCGAAATAATCGCGGACCTCCTGGGAGACAAAGTAATGCTCATCCGGCAAGCCCAACCCCTTCCGCGCGGCATCGACATATTTTACTCCGGCTTCCCCGTGCGCCTTATTTGTGCCCGCGACTTCCGGAATGCCCTTTCCGATCAGCGTTTTAGCCACGATCATCTGCGGTTTTCCGTTGTCGCGCTTCTTCGCGGCGTTCAGCGCCTCGAGGAACTGCGTCATGTCGTGGCCGTCGATCTTCTGCACATCGAAGCCGTAGGCTTCGAAACGCTTGGCTGTGTCTTCGCTTTGCGACGCGTCGGCCATGGCGTCGAGCGTGACAGCGTTTGAGTCGTAAATCAGAATCAGGTTATCGAGGCCGAAGTGCCCGGCGAAGGAACTCGCTTCGGCGGACACGCCTTCCTGGAGACAACCATCTCCGGCCAGGCAAATGACATGTTGATCGAAGATCATGTGCTCGGGCGTGTTGAACCGCGCGGCCGCCGTCTTCGCCGCTACCGCCACGCCGACAGCGTTGGCCACACCTTGTCCGAGCGGACCGGTGGTGCATTCCACGCCCGGCGTTTCAAAAAACTCCGGGTGGCCCGGCGTCTTGCTGTGCAATTGCCGGAAATTTTTGATCTCCTCCATGGGAAGATCGTACCCGCTCAAATTCAGCCAGGCGTACAGAAACATGCTCCCGTGGCCCGCCGAGAGAATGAAGTAGTCCCGGCCAATCCAGCGCGGCTTGTCCGGATTGTGTTTGAGGGCGTAACCGTAAAGGACCGCGCCCATCTCCGCGCATCCCAGCGGCAGACCGAGGTGGCCGGATTTCGAGGCTTGCACGGCATCCATGCACAGCCCGCGCGCCTGGTCCGCGGCGCGCGAAAGAATTTCGAGATTTAAACTCATGAGAACGGGTATAATTGCCCCATCTGTGGAAACCAAGCTGAAACCGGAACCGCTGCATCCTGCCCCAGGCGGGCTTGAACCCGAATTGGAATGAATCGCGCGTCTCTTCTCCACGTCATCGAACGACTCGAAGGCTTTCTCGGCAAGCTTCCGGCGTCGATTCAAAAGCCGGTGTTGCACGAGCTGACCCCGCTGAAGGAATTGTTTCTGCAACAGCGCCCGCCGCGCTTCGTCCTGACCGGCTCAAACAAATTCTCGATTCAGGAAGTTGTCTCGACCCTCTTCGCCTGGGCGCCGCCACCGGAATCGCGCGATGTCCTCATGGAACTTTTTCGCTGGCAGACAATTGATCTGGGCGGCCACGGGACTATTGCGCTCCTCGACGCGCGTGGCGCGGATGCCGCGAAAATTCCAGACATCGACGAAGAATTGAAGCGGCAATCGGCCGACGTTTTTCTGCATCTCGACGACGAGGGCGGCACCACGAGGCTTCCCGCGCGCGAACTGGAGAATCTGGCGGCGTTCCACGCTTCGAATACCGCCGCTCGCGTGCCGGCCAAGGTTGTCGGCATCGTATTGCAGGAGACGGGCCGCGCCGTCCGCTCCGCCCACGATGGCAAGACGCCCGTACCAGGAGCCAGGCGTCCGCGGCTTCAAAGCGCGTTGGAAGAGAAACCGGCGGTCAGAGCGCATCTCCTCCAAATCTTTGAGTTGGCCTTCATACCCGCGGGCGCCGGCGGAAACGAAACGAACGCCGGCGCGCAATCGTTTATGTCGTTGCTCGCGCGACAACTTCCGAACGAAGCTCGCGTGGAAATGGTCCGGATCGCGCGCGATCGCGCGGCCCAGATCGAGATTGCGCAATCGCTGGTAAAATCGACCACCGCCATTTGCGCCGCGATCGGCGCTCAACCCATTCCGCTGGCTGATCTCCCGATCCTGACCGCGCTCCAGCTCGTCATGGTCTCGGGCATCATGTACATCGGCGGGCGCGAGAGAAGTATGCGCGCGGCCACGGAGTTCATCGCGGCGCTCGGGGTAAATGTCGGCGCCGGGATGATTCTGCGGGAAGGGACTCGCGCGCTCCTGAAGTTTTTCCCGGGCTGGGGCAACGTCGTCTGCGGAATGGTGGCGGGCGCCGGGACCTACGCGATCGGCCGGGCGAGCATCGTCTATTTCCTCGAAGGCGTGTCGCTAAGGGATGCGCGCCGAACCTACCTGACGAGCCGAAAAGCGCGCCCGGCGAGAACCGGCGAAAATTAGGGAAATCGAGGCGTTGCCCTGAGAGAACCTGTCACAGACTTTGTCGACCATCGTCTGCAGCAATATTAGCCACGATCCCGGAGTCGAATAACTTGTGAATAAAGTGCACGGCACGGAGCTTTTTGTTCACACCATTTTTGTGAACAAGCCCTCGATTTTCCTGCCCAGCCAAAGTCCGGCGCGCCGTCTCCGATGAAGCTCTCTGAGATCGACGCCACCCTCCGCGAGATTCGGGTCTCGCCGGTAAAAACACTGGGCCAAAATTTCTTGCATGACGGCAACCTGGCGCGCTGGATCGTCGAGAAAGCCGAGCTGACCCCGGACGATTACGTGGTGGAAATAGGGCCCGGCCTCGGCGCGCTCACCCAGTTTCTTCTCGCTTCCGGCGCGCGCGTTCTCGCGATTGAAAAGGACCAGCGGCTCGCGGAATTCTTGCGCAAACGTTTTGCGAGTGAGCGGTGCGAAATTCTGCACGCGGACGCGCTTGATTTCGACGTTCGGCGGCTCTTCGCCAGGCCAGGCGTCAAATTGTTGGGCAACCTCCCCTACTATATTTCCAGCCAATTGCTTTTGAAGTTCACGAATTATCCAAGTCCTATCTCATTGTGGTTGTTTATGTTACAGAAGGAGATGGCGCGACGAATTTCCGCGTCGCCCGGCACCAGCGATTACGGCGCGCTCACGCTCCTCATTCAACTTCGCTATCGCGTCGAATATTTGCGCACTGTCTCCGCGAGCGTGTTTCTTCCCCGGCCGGATGTCGATTCGGCCTTCGTTCGCATCCTGCCACGCGCCCCGGATGAACTGCCAGAGCACGACCCGGAGATTTTTTGCCGACTCGTCCGGCGCGGATTTTCCCAGCGTCGCAAACAGCTGAGGAATTTGCTCTCGGAAGAGCTTCCAAACTGGGATGAGGCTTCGAGCGTGGCGGGCTTCGAACCGCGGGCCCGGGCAGAGGAACTGGCGCTGGAGCAGTGGATCGCCCTTTCGAATCCGGCCCGCTCACGCGGCCTCACGGAGGAGACTTCAGAGGCTCCCGAGCGTTTTTCAGTGGTGGACGAGGAGGACCGGGTTCTGGGAGACGCCCTTCGCACGGAAGTGCATGGGAATAACTTGCGTCATCGGGCCGTTCACATCCTTGTTTTCAATCATTTAGGGGAGGTTTTTCTGCAAAAACGCTCCCGGCGGAAGGATCGCCATCCGGGCCTTTGGGATTCCAGCGCCGCCGGACATCTGGAAGCCGGGGAGGAGTACGATGCAGCGGCCGGACGGGAGCTCCAGGAAGAACTTGGCGTGGCGGCCGAACTAACCAGGGTGGCCAAGCTGCCTGCGTCGGAGAATACGGGCCAGGAATTCATCTGGCTTTATCAAGCGCGGCACGATGGGCCGTTCGAACTGGCCCGCTCGGAGATCGAATGCGGCGATTTTTTCCCAACGGATCTCGTTTCCGAATGGATCGAGGCCCGGCCAGCTGACTTCGCGCCGGGTTTTATGGAGTGCTGGAAAGCATTTGGCGCCGCGTCTTAATGGTAGGGCGAGACTCTGTCGAGCGAAAGCAGAAGCGTTAATCAGCCGACGGCTCGACAGAGTCTCGCCCTACCAAAAGTGTTATCACCGCCTGCGCGTCTTCTTCGCCTTCGCCTTCGAAGGTTTGCGACGTGAAATCTTCGCTCGCGCTTTCTTGGCACTGATCGGTCCGCGAAATACGCGCGCGGGCAGATCGCTCATGGCGGAGCGTTTGAACTTCCGGGCAGCCCGTCGCGCACCTTCCTTGCCGCCATACCCGCTGTCGCTAAACAATCTCGTCACCGTTTCCCCTCGGCGCAGGAAGTGCACCTGAAATCCGTGGGTTTGTTTCTTCGCGCGTGGCTTCGTATCGATGCGCCGAATGTTTTGCTCCGAATCGGGGTTAGCTCTTTTTTTCATGATTCTGGTGCCGAACGACCAATCTAAATAGGCGGGACGCAACTGCAACATGCAGTAGTCTTCAACGGCTCATCGGCGGCGATTTCGGCGGCGGCAGATCCCAGCTCTGCCATTTCTTGTCGTACTCCGCCGCCGGCAGGAGAACGTAATGCGGTTTCGCCGCCTTCCTGAGCCAGCCAATCAATTTCACCAGATTGGATTCCGCCATCGTCGTGCAACCGGCCGAAGGCCGATTCACTCCACGCCGGATATGAAAAAATATGGCGCTGCCGGCGCCGGGCACGGGCGGATCGGAGTTGTGGCGGATTTCCACCAGCCAGCGGTAGGCGAAATCGTTGTGCCGCATTTTTTGCTTGGCGAACCACGGGGGCGGATTCGCGGGATCAGGAATCCTGACAAAGCGATTGTAGTCCGGGTGGCTCACGTCATCGATCCAGGCATCGGCGGTCGTGACCTGGTGGAAAGTGTAATCCGAGCCCGGAGGAAGCTGGGCGTCGTAAGTGTAAACCTTTCCGATTTGAAAAAGCCCGGCCGGGGCGCGTCCGTCCCGCTCTGCTTTGCGAAGGCCGGCTTCGTTTTGCCCGGCCAGCCCGCTTCCCCAGGCGAGGCCGTGCTTGCCAAAGAGGACCGGCCATTCGGGAGAGACTGATTTCCATTTCGCCCCAGGCGCTCGCTCAAACAATTGCAACTGGCCGCGCATCGAGTCCCAGCCCGGAGCGAGGCCGACGATCAATTGGGTGCAATCATCCGGCACGCCGGCCGCGCGCCCGCTCGCCGCGAGCAGAAAAATGAAGAGGTAGCGGAAGAGGAAGAAAATTTTTAAAGGGCGGGTCGCTGCGATAAACATTCGCAAACTTAGACGCGCATCTTATTGATTCTGTCCAACGCAATCCGTCCGGTGAAAAAAATTCTTGCTCCTCTGGTTCTGGCCGCCCTCGTTTTCGCGATCTACGCGCCGGGCTTGCGGAATGGTTTTGTTTGGGACGACACGGCCCTGGTCCTGCGCGATCCGCTCATTCGAAGCTGGCGCCTCATTCCGGAAGGCTTTCAGCATTTCCTTTTTACCGACGCGACCGCCTCCAATTTTTACCGGCCGATCCAACGGCTGACCTACACGCTCGATTACGCCGCGTTCGCTTTCCGGCCAGGCGGTTACCACCTCACGAGCATCCTCTATCACATCGCCGCGGCCCTCGCGCTGCTGCTGTTCAGCGGGGAATTATTGCGATCGTTCGAAGTGGAGGAGCGAAAGCGGCGCCTCGTCGCGTTCCTGGCCACGGTCGCCTGGGCCATCCATCCGGTTCACAATGCCGCCGTCGCCTACGTTTCCGGACGGGCCGACCCGCTAGCAGCCGCGTTCGGGTTCTTGGGCCTGTATGCCGGGATGCGCAGTCTCCGGACGGAAGGCGCGAAGCGCTGGTTTTTTCTGTTTGCCGCGGGTGCTCTCCTGCTCCTGAGCCTGCTGAGCAAGGAAACCGGGATCGTCTTTCTGTTTCTCTGGGGCGCGATTCTCCTGCTGAAGAAAAATTGGAAGGCATTCCTGCCTGTCACCGTCGTCGCGCTTTTTGTGGCGGTAATTTATCTCAGCCTGCGCCTGCCCGCGGAACAGGTGCCGCCGCCCACTTTTCGTGCTCCGCCTCCCCTGCTCGTCCGGCCGATCCTGGCCGCACGCGCCGTTGCCGAATATGCCGGATTGATTCTGCTTCCCATCAACCTGCACATGGACCGCGATGTGGAGACGCACCCGGAGGGCGCGCCGGAGGCCAGGGAGAAGCACGCTGCCGGGCGCGAGCTGCAAACGCTGCTGGGAATATTGCTTATCGCCGCGGCCATTTATTGGCTGATGCGCAGCCGGACGCGGGAGCCGGCGATTTTTTGTTGCCTTCTCCTGGCGGCGCTCGCCTATCTGCCGGCCAGCGGCGCGTTTCTCTTAAACGCGTCCGTGGCCGAGCATTGGATTTATCTCCCCACCGCCTTCCTCTTCCTCGCCGCGGCTCTGGCGATTTCGCGCCTTCCAATTTCCAGGAATGTCGCCGGATCGGTCCTGGCTCTTTGGTTCCTCTTTCTTGGCACACGGACCTGGATGCGAAACTTCGATTGGAAAGACCAACGCACCTTCCTCGAACGGACGATCGCGAGCGGCGGAGATTCCGCCCGAATGTTGATCAACCTCGCCGGGCTCGAGCTAAGTGAGGGAAACTTCGACACCGCCAAGAAGCATTTGGCTCTGGCCCTGCGCAAGGAGCCTGACCAACCCCTCGCCATCTTGAATCTCGCAACGGTCGCCATTCGCCAGGACGATGTCGTCGCCGCGCGCGATCTGCTCAACCGCGTGCCGAAAATCCCGCTGATCGAAGCCAGAGTGAACGAGCTTCTCGCTATCCTGGACCACAAGGAAAAGGGTCGAGTTGATCCGTTGCGATTCCGGCTGGCCGCGCGGACGGGACCTCCGAATTGGGCGATCGAAAAACGATACGTGGAAGCGCTGGATCAGAGCGGCGCGACCGCGGCGGCGATTGCCGAGCTTAAATCATGTCTGGCCACGCAATGGTATCGCGCCGAGTCGTGGCAATTGTTGAGCGAATTGCTCCTCAAGTCAGGCCACTCCGCTGAAGCTGCCGAAGCGAAAGCGCGCGCGAATGCGTACGACGTTCACCTGGCCGAATAGGTGGATCGGGCGCTCCACCTTGTTGATTCGCGTTTTTGTAGGCTCGGCGCTGTAGCCGGCCTCGCTCTGTCGAGGCGTCTTGGCGTGATAACATGGACCGCTCCCCCATCGCGGCGACGCAGCGCCGCGGCTACAGCGCTTGACCTGTTGATTCGCATTTTTGTACGCTCGGCGCTGTAGCCGCCTCGCTCTGTCGAGGCGATTGCGCGAGATAACATGGACCGGCCCGCATTGCCGCGACGTAACGCCTCAGCTACAACGCCGGCACCTGCTGCAAGGCGTTCTGATTTTCAACGACTTTAACGGCTTTATGCGGTAACCAATGAAGCTCCAACTATGAAAAGGAAATCTGTTCGCGATCAGCCTTCTTTAACTTGCGTGTCTTGACGGTTCTTCTTGTCTTCCCGGCTGGCATCTTTCTGGCGCTGTTCGCCACTGCGAATTCGCCGGGACTTGGCTTTGCCGCGTCCTCGAACGCAGCGAGCACCGCCGATACCCGCACATCGCGAGCGGATCTGGCGTTTAGGTCCGACTCCGCGCGCCATCTGGACGAGCGTGGGTATCGCCCCGGCGGCATTACATTGCCGCGTCCGGGAGGCGGGAAAAATCGGGGCGCCGGAGTCACAGGAGACGGCGCCTGGTCGTTACTCGGGCCTCCGGGCGGCGATGTCGCCGATGTCGCCGTCTCGACTGTCGACCCAAACATCGTGCTCGCTGGCATCGCACCAGATAGCAGCTTCAACGGTACGCTCTTTCGCTCCAGTGACGCTGGTAACACGTGGTCGGAGGTGCCGGCCCTGGCTGGCAACAGCGTCTACGACATCGAGTTTGCAGCCGGCGGCAATGCGCATATCGCCACCCTGGACAGCGTCTGGCAAAGTACCGATGGCGGCCTTACCTGGACCGCGCGCAACCTCGGCATCGGAGTCAACGACCAGGTCTTGGACGTCGCGCTCGACCCATCGAATTCCTCCATCCTTTGGGCGGGGATAGCCGATGCGACCGGCGCGCAGCCGGTCAACGTCATGCGCTCGACCGACGGCGGCGCAACTTGGGCGAATCGCACACCGCCCTTGGGCCAGGCGCTGAGCTGCCAGGCAATCGCAGTCGATCCCGGCGATTCGAACACGGTGATCGCCGTCTTTGCTGGCGCCTTCGGCGGCGGCCAGGTGTGGGTGACGACCACCGGTGGCAGCTCGTGGACGAATCGTTCCGCCGGTCTGCCGAACAACCCAATGCGAGCCGTGGTCTATGATGGCACGCGGTTGCTCGTCGGCGGCGGCCAGCTCTTCGGCTCTCAAAACGTCGGTCTGTATGAGTCGATCAACCTCGGCGTGAACTGGACTCCGCGGCACGATAACACCTGGCCGAGACTGGTGGTC
>DASZDO010000026.1:0-9637 GCA_035941955.1 Chthoniobacterales bacterium | reverse complement strand
GCTATCACCGGGTTTGATTAGTCTTTCGCTCCTACCCACAAGTCATCCCAGAAGTTTTCAACCTTCACGGGTTCGGTCCTTCAGTTGCGGTTAAGCAACCTTCAACCTGCTCATGGGTAGATCACCTCGGCTTCGGGTCTAGTGCCAGCGACTATGGTCGCCCATTTCGGACTCGCTTTCGCTTCGCCTCCGGCGCAGAACGCCTTAGGCTTGCCACTGACACTAACTCGCAGACTCATTAAGCAAAAGGCACGCCATCACCCCTTGCGGGGCTTTGACACCTTGTAAGCACATAATTTCAGGTACTATTTCACTCCGCTCACAGCGGTTCTTTTCACCTTTCCCTCGCGGTACTTGTTCACTATCGGTCGCCAATTAGTATTTAGACTTACGCCGTGGTCGGCGTGGATTCATACGAAGTTTCACGTGCATCGTATTACTCAGGAAATCCCTAGGCGTGCGCGGATTTTCGATTACGGGCCTGTCACCCTCTACGGAGCGATTTTCCATTCGCTTCATCTAATCGTTGCACTACCACATCGGGCTCCTACAACCCCACCAGCAAGCTGGTGGTTTGGTCTGTTCCGCTTTCGCTCGCCACTACTTACGGAATCGCTTTCGCTTTCTGTTCCTCCGGTTACTGAGATGTTTCACTTCACCGGGTGTCGCGATGTTTGTGCTATGTATTCACACAAACTCGAGCAGGTGTTACCCCACTCAGGTTATCCCATTCGGAAATCCCCGGGTCACAGCGTGTTTACCGCTCTCCGAGGCTTATCGCAGTTAGCCACGTCCTTCATCGCCTATTGGCACCAAGGCATCCATTATGTGCTCTTTGTAGCTTGATCAATCTGTAGAACGCCAAATCGTTTCCAATTTGACGCTCAAACTTGATAACTGAAACTCTCGGACCAGGGATCTTAACCCCCGGTCTTATTTTCAGACTCAGCTCTTAAAAGTTGTACTTACTACCCTGTATGTAGATATCAAAGAACCAGCGGTTTACGCCTCTTTCAGTCCACAAAAAAACCCAATTTGATCTCCGGCGACAATTTACGGCCGGCCCGCCGCTGGCGGATGGCCGTTTTATCATGCCGGGACAAAATTGAGTTCCAATTTGCAGTCCCAAAATAGGCGAGAACCAACTCTTTCGTCTTGCGACTACGGGAGTCCCGCTTCAGGCGGGGTCAACAAAGTAGCCGTCGAAAAATGACCGTCAACCGTGAAAAGCGATTTTTTTGCGGAAAAATGAAGATTTCTTGCGCCACATTGCTGTGAACGGGCGGGAAGCGCATCGCCGGCCGAGGGTTTTGGTTGGCAGGCGGAGCGGCTGCCCTACAATTGCAGGATGCAACGCGCCGATGGTCGAGAAGCCGATCAGATCCGCCCAGTTTCGTTCGAGCTCGGAATCGCGCCGAACGCCAGTGGATCGGTTCTCGTGGCCATGGGTGACACGCGTGTGATCTGCGGCGTGACTATTGAGGAGGGCGTGCCGCGCTGGATGAAGGACCAAAATGTCCGGGGTGGCTGGCTCACCGCGGAGTATTCGATGCTCCCCTACTCGACGCACACGCGAAAGCAGCGCGATATTGCCAAGGGCCGGCTCGATGGCCGCAGCACCGAGATTCAGCGATTGATCGGGCGTTCGCTACGCGCGGTCGTCGATCTCGACAAACTGGGCGCACGCACGATGTGGGTCGATTGCGATGTGCTGCAAGCCGACGGCGGAACGCGCACGGCGGCGATCACCGGCGCCAGCCTGGCCGCCGCCATCGCCTGTCGCAAATTGATCGACGAGAAAAAACTGAGCGAACTGCCCATTCGCAAACTGGTCGCAGCCATCAGCGCCGGGGTGTTGAACGAAGTGCCGCTGCTCGATTTGAATTACGAAGAAGACAAGGCGGTCACGGTCGATTTCAACCTGGTGGCGACGGAAGACGGCGAGTTCGTCGAGGTGCAAGGCTCGGGCGAGGAAGCGACGTTTGGTCACGGGCAATTGAATGAATTGCTGGCGCTTGCCCGGAAGGGCATCGCCGCATTGATCGACGCGCAACGCGCTGTCCTGGCATCGTCAGTGGTGGAAGCCGGTTAGTTGTGTTACGGGATTCCTCGACTTCGCTCGGAATGACATGAAAAAAGCGCTCATCACCGGCATCACCGGACAGGACGGCAGTTACTTGGCTGATCTGCTGCTCGGGAAGGGGTACGAAGTCCACGGCATCATTCGGCGCGCGAGCACTTTCAACACTGCGCGCATCGATCACCTCTACGCCGACCCCCACATCAACGGGGTCCGTTTGTTCCTCCATTACGGCGATCTGGCCGACTCGGTGAATCTGGTGAAGCTGCTTTATGAATTGAAGCCGGACGAAATTTATCACCTGGGCGCGCAAAGCCACGTCCGGGTCAGTTTCGACATTCCGGAATACACCTCGGACGTCACGGGTGTGGGCACGATCCGGATCCTGGAGGCGATCCGCGAAACGGGCGTTCGCTCCCGGTTTTACCAGGCGTCGAGCAGCGAGATGTTCGGGAAAGCGCAGGAAATGCCGCAGACCGAAACGACACCTTTCTGGCCGCGCAGTCCGTATGGCGTCGCCAAGGTCTTCGCCTACTGGGCGACGGTGAATTACCGGGAAAGCTACGGCCTTTGCGCGAGCAACGGGATCTTGTTCAATCACGAAAGCCCGCGGCGTGGCGAAACTTTCGTCACGCGCAAAATCACCCGGGCCGTCGCCGCCATTAAGCTCGGTCTCCAGAAGGAGCTGTTCCTGGGCAATCTGGATGCGAAACGCGATTGGGGCTATGCGCCGGAATACGTCGAGGGCATGTGGCGCATTCTGCAGCGTGACGAAGGGGACGACTTCGTTATGGCAACGAATGAGGCGCATTCAGTCCGCGAATTCGTGGAAGCCGCTTTCGGGTACGCCGATCTCGATTGGAAAGATTACGTGAAACACGACGACCGTTACGAACGGCCGGCGGAAGTCGATCTGCTGGTCGGGGATGCTTCCAAGGCGAAGAAGGTCCTGGATTGGGAGCCCAAGGTTCGATTTCCCGAACTCGTCCGCATCATGGTCGACGCGGACATCGAATTGTTTTCGCGCACGACCGCGCAAAAACATCTCGGCAAATTGCCGTGAATTCTTGACCAAGGAGGGGCGCTTTCCAAACCGCCTTCTTCAAGACGGCGGTCTGGAGCCGCCGCTCCCTGTTACTGCTGCATCGCGGCAGCGACCTCCGTCGACGGCCCGATCGCCGGCACCACTGTTTCGAGCGGTTCGTTCAGAATCGTGACCTTCGCGCCGCGACCGACGATGTGATAGAGCTGAATAACGTCGCGAGAACGCATCCGCACGCAGCCGTAGCTCGCCGGCCGGCCGATGGTTCGCTCTTCGGGCGTTCCGTGAATGTAAATGTAGCGGCTGTAGGCATTCGCGTTCCGGGCTTCCCGGCCGCGCAGCCAAAGAATTCGCGTCACAATCGGATCGCGGCCTGGCGCATCCGGCGGAAGGATTTCCCCCGTTCGCCTTCGATCCTTGAACACCGCTCCGCTCGGCGCGGATCCGCCAATTTTCTCTGCGATTTCCAGCTCGCCCAGGGGAGTGCCGAGGCTTCCCGGTGAATCACCAATCGCGAATTTCGAGGTCGAAACGGGAAACGTCGCGAGGAGAGCGCCATTATCGAGAAGCGCCATGCGTTGCTGCGGGACGCTGATAATCACGTGGTGGCGTGTGTCCGGCGCGACGCACGAGGTGAGGCAAAGCGTGGCGGCGGCCAACAGATAGCGCGTTGGGTGGCCCAGTTTCATCGAACGAACCGAAAAAAGCCTTCCGCGGTTTGGGTGGTGGCGCGGGCCAGCTCTTCGACACTGATTCCGCGTGCGGCCGCGATCGAGTCCGCGACCAGGCGGGTGTGGGCCGGTTCGCAACGCTTCCCGCGAAAGGGAACCGGCGCCAGATACGGACAATCGGTTTCAACCATGAACGTGCCTAACGGTAAGTGGGCTGCGATTTCGCGGACCGCCGCCCCGTTCTTGAATGTGACGATCCCGGTAAACGAGACGAGGTGTCCGAGCGCAATCACCTCATCCGCCTGGATCCGGGTGCCGCCAAAGCAATGGAAAACGCCGCGCAGCTTTCCGGCATACGGCCGGATGATTTCAAGCGTATCGTCCCACGCATCGCGCTGGTGAATGACAACGTTCAGCCCGATCTCCGCGGCCAGTTCAAGTTGCTGCTCGAACAAACTGGCCTGTTTCGATTTATAGGCGCCATCGTGGATTTCCGCTTCCATTTGCTCCTCGGTGGAGGTCTGAAGTGCCTTGACGAAAACCTGCGTTGTCTTGCGTTCCTTCGATAGCTCAACGCTGGGAAGGGAGTGATAATCGAGGCCGGTTTCGCCGATCGCCACGACCCGCGAGCTTTTTGCCAGGTCCCGTAACGGTGTAATCACGTCCTCGCCGGACTCCTCAACATAAGTGGGATGAACGCCGATAACCGCGTGGATATTTGGATATTTTTCCGCCAGCTCGACCGCGCGGCGGCTGCTCTCGATTGAGGTTCCGATGGTAATGATCCGAGTAACGCCCGCTTCGGTCGCGCGGCGCAATACGTCGTCAAAATCCGAAGCGAAATCGGGGTAATCGAGGTGCGCGTGAGTTTCGATCAGCACAAGCGTTGAAGGGTTGAAGCGTCAGAACGTGAGCATGACACGAAAGAAAAGATTCCGCTTCAACGGTTCAACTCTTCATCGCTTCAACGTTCCTCTCACCATTCGACCACCGTGCTCGCCCAGGTCAACCCGCCGCCGAAGACGACCAGGAGGACGTAGTCGCCGGCCTTGATGCGTCCGGTGCGATTCGCTTCATCCAGGGCGATGGCCACCGCGGCGGCCGAGGTGTTCCCGTAGCGATCGAGATTCACGTAAAACCGATCGAGTGGAATCTTCAGCCGATCGGCGATCGCTTCGATGATTCGGACATTGGCCTGGTGGGGAATCACGCAGGCGATGTCTTCGATCCTGAGTCCGGCTTGATCGAGGACGTTCTTTGATGCGGCCAGCATGGCGGTCACGGCCTGTTTGTAAACGTCCTTGCCGGACATGTGGATGGTTTGGAGGTTTTGGTCGACGTTTTCACGCGTGATGGGCGTGCGACAACCTCCTCCCGGCATGAAAAGGATGTCGGCGAACTGGCCATCGCTCCCCACGTGTGTGGCAATGACTCCATGGGCGCCGCCCCGGTGGCGCAGAATCGCGGCGCCCGCGCCATCGCCGAAGAGGACGCAGGTGTTGCGATCGGTCCAGTTCGTGATGGAACTGAGTTTCTCCGCGCCGATGACGAGCACCGTTTCGTAAGTGTGCGAGGTGATGAATTGCTGGGCGATTTCGACGGCGAAGAGAAAACCAGCGCACGCCGCCGAGACGTCGAGACAAGCCGCCTTGGTCGCTCCGATTTTTGTCTGCACCAGGCACGCCGTGGCCGGAAACAGCATGTCGGGCGTGGCCGTCGCGACAAGGATGAGATCGATTTCCGTGGCCGAAATTCCCGCCTGCTCGATCGCGGCCTGGGCCGCCTTTGCCGCCATGTCGCTGGTGAATTCATCCTTCGCGGCGATGCGGCGCTCTTTGATGCCGGTGCGGGTGGTGATCCATTCGTCGGTCGTGTCGACCATCTTCGAGAGGTCGGCGTTGGTCAGGATTTTTTCCGGCGTGTAGCTGCCGGTGCCGATGATCGAAACGGTGCGGCGCGGTTTACCGGAGCGCGGGCTCGAGCGGGGTTGTCGTTTCATGATAACGGCGGACTTCCTCGACGATATGCGGGTTCACCTGGTGTTCAATCGATTCGGCGGCGACCCGCAAAGCGTTCTTGATCGCGAGTGGCGTGCTCGCTCCGTGGGCTATGATGCAGATCCCGTTGACGCCCAGCAACGGCATTCCGCCGTACTCCTCGTAATTCACCTTTTTCTTGATGGTGAGAAAAGCGTTGCGGGCCAGATATGCCCCCGCCATACGGATTTTCGTTTTCATCAGCTCGTGCTTGAGCCACTTGAAAATCGCGTCGCCAATCGATTCGCATGTTTTCAAAATGACATTGCCGACAAAACCATCACAAACGACGACCTCAACCGGGTCAGCAAAAAGGTCGTGGCCCTCGATGTTGCCACGGAAGTTCAGCCCGCTTTGTTTGAGCAATTTGAAAACCTCCTTGGTCAGGTCGCTCCCTTTCATGTCTTCGTCGCCGATCGACATCAGACCGACGGTGGGTTTCTGGTAACCGAGGACGTGGCGGGAATAGACCGAGCCCATGATGGCGTATTGCACCATGTGGTCTGCTCGCGGATCACTGTTGGCCCCGGCATCGATCAAAACAAAAATGTTGGTTTCCGATGGAATGACCGCGGCGATTCCCGGCCGATCAACGCCCGGAAGGGTGCGCAGCTTTATCGTGGTCGCAGCCACGGCCGCGCCGGTATGTCCGGCGCTCACGATCGCATGCGCGTCCCCTTTCTTGACCAGATCAACCGCGCGGCTCACCGACGAATCTTTTTTCCTTCGCACCGCGTCCACGGCGCCATCGCTCATTTCGACCACCTGGGTGGCGTGAACGATCTCGATGCGGCTGTCGTTACAGCCGTGCTGCTTGAGTTCCGCTTCGATCCGGGGCGTATCGCCGACCAGAAAGAGCTTCTCGATGTGCGGATATTCTTTCAGGGCCATGACCGCACCACCGACGATGTTCGGCGGACCGAAATCGCCCCCCATGGCATCCAGTGCGATTTTCATCGGAGCGGGATTTTGCGGATTTCAGGAGATGAATGCAAAATCAAAAAACGTTGAAGGGTTGAAGGGTTAAAGCGTTGCAGCGTTTTTTCCGCTTCAACCCTTCAACGCTTTAACGCTCCAACGGATTACGCTTCCACCGTCAAGACCTGACGGCCCTTGTAATAACCGCAAGACGGACAGGCTGTATGCGAGGCAACGGTGCTTCCGCACTGGGTGCATTTATTGAGCTGCGGCGGCTGCCACCGGTGAGACGCTTTGCGGGTGCGCAGCCGCATCTTCGAAGTTTTGCGTTTGGGAACTCCCATAAGGGGAATCAGGAAAGCAGGAAATCGGGAAAAGACAATGAGCGGACGTGAAAAAGGTTGGAGGTTGAAGGGTTGAAGCGGCAGGTCGCACAGGCCGCAGGGCTCTTCACGCTATAACGCGTTAACTCTTCAACGCTTCAACCCAATTTCAGCTTATCCAGCGCGCTCCAGTCGGGCGGGCGTTTGCCTTCTGCCTCAGCGACCGGGGCAGGCGCCGCCGCAGCGGGGCAGACACGGCCTCCTTCGCGGTCGCAATGCGGGTGCGCCGGCAGGTTCAACAGGATGTCCTCGCGCAAATAGGGCGTGAGATCGATCAGCTCCGGCCCCGTCAAATCGAGATGGAGCGAGAAAGCTTTTGCCTCGATCTCGAACGGGAACGGTTCCAGGCAGCGGACACACCGAAATTCGACCGGCTGGGCGAGCGAACCAGTCGCCCACAACGCGCCCTCGGAAATTCCCAAATCGAGCGAATACCGCAGCGGTCCCGTGCAACGGACATCCTCCGTCTCGAGATCGGGAATGACGCATTCCTCCTCGCCCTCGAGATGCAGGCCCTCTGCGTGAATTTGTCGGAGATGAATTTTCACTGGCAAAGGCTTTCGGAGTTCATCGCTTGAGCTTGGTTCCCAACGCCGCCGCGACCTGCACCGGAACGAATTCAGCCACGTCCCCTCCGAGCCGAGCGATCTCTTTCACGATTCGGGAGCTGAGGTAAGTATATTCCTCTTTCGGCATAAGAAAGATTGTTTCAACCGTTGCCTCGAGTTTCCGATTCATGAGCGCCATCTGGAATTCGAATTCAAAATCGGACACGGCGCGCAAACCGCGGATCACCGCGGTGGCCTCGCGCGTCACAGCGAAGTCGACCAGCAGACCGTCGAGCGGCGCGATCTCCACGTTGTTCAAGTTCCCGATGGTTCCCTGGAGGAGCGCAAGGCGTTCCTCGAGCGTGAAGAGCGGCTGCTTCTGATCGTTATGCGCCACCGCGACGATCACCTCGTCGAATAATTTGCGGGCGCGATCGATCACATCCAGGTGACCATTCGTCACTGGATCGAAGCTGCCGGGATAAATCGCGCGTCGGATCATGGCAACGAATGTCGAATGACGAAGGACGAATGTCGAACGCCCGCGAGTCCAATTTTGCAAGGGCTTCACGGAGGTGAGGCGGGTTGCTAAAAGACGGAGGAAGCTTGCCGAACCGTGACAAGTCGGGAGATAGTTCGCGCGACAAATGATCGATCCACCTTATCGAACCGTGGCCGTGGCCAGCACGTTTTCGCCCCGCTTCGAGCAGGTGCTGGCTGAAGGAAAACGCATTCGAGAGCGTCTCGCCTCGCAGTTGCACCTCATTTATGTCGGTAAACGGGATGAGGAAACCACGCGGAAGTTCAGTTCCGCGCTGCGCCAGCTGAAATTGCCGGCCGATTCGACGATCTATTACCAGGAAGGCGATCCCGCGGCCGCGATTTTGGAGGCAGCGAAGTCGAACCAGATCGATCTCATCGTCGCCGGCGCGTTGGAGAAAGAAGCGGTGCTCCGTCAATTCCTGGGCAATGTGGCGCGCCGGCTCGTGCGCGAAGCGGCCTGTTCGGTCATGCTCTTCACCAAGCCGGAGCGCGAGCCAAAGCCGCTCTGCCGCATTGTTTTCATGGCGGAGTACACCGACCACGGCCGGGCAGCGCTGCACAAGGCATTGCGCCTGGCGGCGCTCGAGGAGTGCGAAAAGCTTTTTGTCATTCGCGTCTATACCAGCTTCGATGAAGCGCGCGCGAAGGCGCGGAAGAAATCCGCCAGGTCGGGTGACCAGGCGACGCGGACTCTGGAGGAAGAGGAGGCTGCCCTCGAGCAATTCATCGATTCGGCGGGACAGACCGACGTGCCCATTGAAGCGAGGTGCATCCGCGGAAATACCGGTTATGCCGTCCTGGATTTCGTCCAATCGGTTGAGGCGATGCTGCTCGTGGTGCCAGTCGATCCCGCGGCTTCGGCGGACGGTCTGCCGGTCCACATGTCATGGGTGACCGATGTCATTCCGTGCAATCTCTGGGTGATTCGATAGTGCTTGTCGACCTCGTTGCTTTTATCGCGGCGATCGATGCCGAACGCGCTTTTCAGCCCTTCGGTCTGGCGCATCTCGTTGTCATTCTCCTGACCGTCGCGCTGCCCTTTGTCTTGGCGGCCTTTGCGCGCAAATCGCGCTGGCCGCGCTCCGAACGGGTCATCGCCCGGCTCATTGCCGTGTTGCTGGGAATTAATTATGTGGGCTACGCCATTTACCTTTGGACGATCGGCGAGACGTCGTGGGAGAAATCGCTGCCGTTGCAGCTCTGCGATTGGGCCATGATCGCCATCATCGTCGCTTTTCTGACGGGCCGGGAGCGCTGGCTGGAAGTCGCCTATTTTTGGGGCATCGGCGGGACGGTGCAGGCGATTCTGACGCCGGACCTCAAGTATGCTTTTCCCGATATTCGGTTCGTAAGTTTCTTTGTCGGCCATTGCGGCATCGTGATCGGGATCGCCTTTTTGATGATCGTGCGGGGTTT
>DASZDO010000025.1:0-16737 GCA_035941955.1 Chthoniobacterales bacterium | reverse complement strand
GTCCGGTCGTCCCATTACGTAGAACGTAAACATAGAACCTTGCGATTGATTTCCGGAGGGGGATATCGGGCCGGCGGGATTCGAACCCGCGACCTCTTGAACCCCATTCAAGCGCACTACCAAGCTGTGCTACGGCCCGATTTAGATGCGCACTATTGACCATTTGCCGGTAAATGGCGAGCGGCCAAGATTCCGATGGCCAAAAAAGTTTTCGACTATCGAGCACTTGTTTTTTCCAAGGGAATGGCAGTTGGTGATGCGGCGATGAAATATCGGCGGCTCGGGAAATCGGGATTGCAGGTGAGCGCACTTTCGTTTGGCGCCTGGGTGACCTTTGCCCAGCAGATCAGCGAAGCGACCGCGGAAAGGCTGATGACCATCGCGTATGATTCGG
Organism: Chthoniobacterales bacterium; assembly: GCA_035941955.1. Classification (GTDB taxonomy): domain Bacteria; phylum Verrucomicrobiota; class Verrucomicrobiia; order Chthoniobacterales; family UBA10450; genus AV80. The sequence goes on along the minus strand of DASZDO010000025.1, from coordinate 16,343 downwards.
GCGTCAATTTCTTCGACAATGCGGAAGCCTACGCGAACGGAAAAGCGGAAACCGTGATGGGCAAGATCCTGAAACGACGGGGGTGGGGGAGGGACACGTTTCTCGTTTCGAGCAAGGTTTTCTGGGGCGGCGATCTTCCGAATCAGGAGGGACTCAGCCGGAAACATGTGATCGAGGCGTGCCATGCGGCGCTGCGCCGGCTCCAGGTGGATTATCTCGATCTTTATCTTTGTCACCGGCCCGATCCAAACACGCCGATCGAAGAGACGGTGCGGGCGATGAGCGATCTTATCGCGCAGGGCAAAGTGCTCTACTGGGGCACATCGGAATGGAGCGTGCGGGAAATCAGACAGGCGCACAAAATCGCGCGCGATCTCCGGCTCGTCCCGCCCACGATGGAGCAGCCGCAATACAACATGTTTCATCGGGAACGCGTCGAAAAGGAATATGCGCCCCTTTATCGGACGGTGGGCCTCGGCCTTACCACCTGGTCGCCGCTGGCTTCCGGATTGCTGACCGGGAAATACAATGACGGCGATCCGGGCGACACGCGCATTTCATTGCCGGATTATGCGTGGCTCCGCGAACAGTTTGAAGCGGACGAAGGGCGGAAGCGCCTGGCGAAAGTGAAAAAGCTGGCGGCGGTCGCCCAGGATTTGGGAACCACCTTGCCGCGCCTCGGACTCGCCTGGTGTTTGAAGAACCCCCATGTCAGTACGGTGATCACCGGTGCCTCCAAGCCCGCACAGGTGAGCGAAAACATGAAGGCAGTCCAGCTCGTCGATAAACTGACGAACGAAGTGATGGCAAGGATCGAGGCCATCCTGCAGTAGGTGGATCGCGCGCCGAGCGAAAGCCGAATGAGTCGCGCGATGCTAGATCGACGCGGCATCGCCGCTATGCACACTTTGCAAAGTGTGACCAAAGGGACGTGGGCGATATCGGATCATTCGGCGCTATGCACACTTTGCAACGTGTGACCAAAGGCCATTTCATGTCATCGCGCGTCGGAGCGTGCGCTCCACTGACTCAGGAATGCATCGATCAGCTCCGGCAGGTCGTTGCTGTAGCCGCCTTCCAGAATCGCTCCGGCCGGAATATTCGTGTCGCCGAGCCACTCCCCGAACGTCGCGAAATCTTCCGACTCGAGCGTCATCTCGGTGATGGGATCGCCCGAGTACCCGTCGAAGCCGGCGGAAACAAGAAGCAGATCGGGCTTGAAGGCCATCAGCCGATCGAGGGCGCGGCGCACCTCGGCGACATGTTCCGAACGCGGTGTAAGCGGCGCGACTGGAAAATTGTGAACGTTGCCAAAGGAGCGCGTCCCGGTGCCGGGATACCCGGGAAATTGATGAATGGAGGCGAACGCGATCCGCGGGTTGTTCGCGACGATCTCTTCGGTCCCGTTGCCATGATGCGCGTCGAAATCCCAGATCGCCACCCGCTCTGCGCCGTTCGCGAGCGCGTCGAGCGCAGCGATGGCGATGTTGCTGAAATAACAAAAGCCCATGGCGCGGTCGCGCGTCGCGTGATGGCCGGGCGGGCGCATCAAACTAAAAGCGCGCTGTCCCCGCCTTGCCTCGCGCGCTACATCCACCGCCGCACCCGCCGCGCGGGCCGCATGTTCGTATATGCCCGGATGCGCCGCGGTATCGGCGTCGAAGTCTTGTGTCGCGTCACGAATTCGCGCGAGATGTTCAATGGTGTGGGCACGCAATAGGACCGCTTCAGCGGCGGGTGTTGGCGCACGCCATTCCCAGTCCGCATATCGATTCTTCAGGAAAGGGACGGTGCGGATGATTCGTCCGGGCCGCTCGGGATGCCCCGGCGCCGAGTACTCGATGCAACGCGGATCGTGAAAGATGATCACGGGAACTACGACGGAGCAGTGGCGAACGCCGGTTCGTCTGGCAGCGTGGCCGCTAAAGCCTTCCGCTTCTTTTTTATCCGCATCTCGTAGAGGGTGTGCGCCGGCCACATGAGAATGAAAGCCATGGGGGAAATAAACGCGTAGCGGCGCGGCGCGGCCACGGCGATCAAGACCACGATCACGCCGACCGCCGCGCTGACGATTTGCTGGCCGGCGAACGACCTGACGTTGAATACTTCGAGCGGGGTGAGGCCGAGATCGTGCCGTTTGCGATAGGCGTACAGATAGAGCAATCCGAACATGACGAAGAGTGCCACAAACCCGAGGCCGTAGATCGCCGAGGCGTGCGACAGCTCTGTCAGAGTCATTGGGGCGACGCCCTGGCGGCCGATCGGGGCAAAATGGGCGAAGCCGGAGTCGAGCATAAATTTGAGCGGGTAGACGTAAAACATGACGACGAACAACAAGGCGCCGTTCAGGAAAACGGTATAAGGGTCCTGCAATCCATAGCGCCGGAAGAAAAGGTTGTGCTCGTACCAAATCCACAGAAGGACGCCGAAGCAGCAGGCGAACGCGGGAAATCCGCTCATCAAATTCATCAGGTGCTCGTAACTTTTCGGGACTTCAAGCGAAACGACGAGCAGGGTGAGGGCGAAGGCGAAGACCGCGTCGCTAAAGGCCTCGAGCCGTGAAATATCGTGGCTTCGGCGCAGGAGCATGGAGGAGGTATAACAGGAGGCGGGCCTCTTGAGTCAGAAAAAAAATCGGCCGCGACGCCGGAGCGAGTTCTGCGCAGTGGGCTTGACGCGCCGCGCGTCTTTTCGATCTTGGATAAGGCGCTCCACTGGAAGGACGCAGGCCGTCATCTAATCCAAGAAAGGAACTCACATGAAATACCGCATCTCCAAACCCCTCGTCTTGACCCTCACCAGCCTGGCCGTCGCAGGCATGTTGCGAGCCGCGCCTCCGACGGCGGAGGACGTGGGCGACGTCGGATCGTTTGGCCACGCCGCCCAATATATGGGCGCGGCGAGTGGCTTCATCAATCTGACGGCCTCGTGCACGCCAGCTCCATCGCCCACTCCGAATGATCAATGTTTCAACCTGGCCCCGGCCCCGGCCCTGACAACTTTCGATGCCCAGGACATTCTGCGGATCAAACTGCCGAGACGGGCCACGCGCACCATCATTTATCCGGCGCTCAACTTCTTCATTAATTATCAACTGGAAAACACCACCGGCGTTTTTCAGCCGCAGGGCGTGTTTAGTTACTCCGCGCTTCTCACGATCGAGAGCGATGTGTTGCTGGATCCCAGCATCATAGATCCCCAGACCGGGCTGCCGGCGAATGGCAAGCTCGTTAACCAATTCAGCTACAATTTCCGCGACGATCGCAGCATGGACACGAACGACCGCCAAAGATTGCGCGAAACCCTTGTCCGCGTGGGGAACGCAGGCATCAACAAGGACGCTTTGATCGCCCAGGGCCTGGCGCCAGCCGTGGTGGACGATTTGTTCAGGAGCGCGATGACCATCCGGATGAACGTGACTGGCACCGCCAGGTTGGTCACGGACGCGAACATTACCTGCAACATGCGCCTCTTCGGCGACTAGCCTTTTTGCGAGAACCTACCTCGACGGAAAGGCGCGCCGATATTGATCGGGGACGCTGAGATTTTGCTTGAGGGCGATCGCGGCCCGATGCGGCCAATACGGGTCGCGCAAAAGTTCGCGGGCGAAAAAGACCATATCGGCCTGGCCGCTGCGAATGATTTGGTCCGCTTGTTCCGGTTTTGTGATCATCCCCACCGCGGCGGTGCGAATGCCGGTCTTCTGGCGGATGTGCTCTGCGAAGGGAACCTGATAGCCCGGCTTCACGGGAATATTCAGCCCGGGGACGGCGCCGCCTGACGAGCAATCGATCAGGTCGACCCCCAGTTCCAGAAGCCGCGAGGCAAGCGTCACCGATTGTTCGATGTCCCAGCCTCCCTCCACCCAATCGGTCACGGAGAGGCGGACCATTAGGGGAAATCGGCCCGGCCAGACGGCGCGAACGGCTGAGACCACTTCACGGAGCGCGCGGGTGCGGTTATCGAACGAACCGCCGTATTCGTCGGTGCGTTGATTGCTCAGCGGCGACAGAAAACTGTGGAGCAGATAACCGTGCGCGGCATGAATCTCGATCACCTTCGCGCCGGCTTCCAGCGCCCGCCGGGAGGCGTCGGCAAATGCCCGGACGATGCGCTCGATGCCCGCGTGATCCAATTCTGCCGGAACGATATCGCCCGGGGCAAATGGCAGCGGACTCGGCGCAAAGATCGGCCGCCAGCCGCCATCTTTTTCCTCGACGACGTGCTCGCCGGCTTTCCAAGGCGCGGCCGTGCTCGCCTTCCGGCCCGCGTGGGCGAGCTGCATCCCGGGCACGGCGCCCTGTGATTCGATGAACCGAAATATTCGCGCCAGCATCTCGACGTGGTCGTCTTTCCAAAGCCCCAGATCTTCCGGACTGATCCGCCCTTCCGGCAGGACGGCGGTTGCTTCCGTCATGACGAGCGCCGCGCCGCCGACCGCGCGACTGCCGAGATGCACGAGGTGCCAATCGTTGGCGAAGCCGTCGTGGCTCGAATACTGGCACATGGGCGAAACGCCGATGCGATTCCGCATGAGGATGTCCCGCAATTGGAGCGGAGCGAACAAATGCGCGGCTTGTTCCGGCAAAGGACTCACGGAGTTTACGTCGTTCCTAAAAGGAATAAACGCAATCAGTGAGCGGGCCGGCGGCGCGCCATTCCCTACAACTGCTCCGGGCTCGCGGCTGGCGTAGGCGGGTCGTCTTCTCCTTCGGAAGGAGATGAAGGCGGCGGATCGAGAGCAACGGAGGATTCACTGGCGCTCAGGACAGCACCCTTCTTGTGGCTGCCGAGCGATTTCGTCTCAGGCAAGGTCGCGGTTGGTTCCTCACCTACTGGCCTGGGGTCATAGATCTCGCCCACGATCGATTTGATCTCCCTGCCATCGAGGTAAGCCGACAGACCCGCCACCGTCACTTTTGCTCCCTCCTTGACCCTGGTTTGCGCGACCCATTTCGCTTTGGCCTCGGATAACGCGCGCAAGTTTTCCATGATCTGTTTCTCCTGCGTTTTCTCATGCTCGCTCACCGAAGCGCCGAGCAAGGCCGCGCTGGCGACCGAGGCGACCAGGGTAAGCGGAACAATGAGGATCGAAGCGATGAGAATCGCGATTCCCTGGTTTTTTTCACCGCGCGTCAGAATGATGATGGCCATAATCAAGGTGGCCACCGCCACCGGCCAGGCCAGCAACCAGCTGGCGCAGCCGAGAACTGGGATCAGTGAAATCAGGAAAGTAACTCCGAGCAGGATCCAACTGGTAACAACGAGCCCTTTGGAGTCTTGAGCGGATGGCGGTGTGACGCTCATCACGCTGGTTTGAACGGTCACGGGGCGCGGCGGCGGACCGATCGTTGAGGGTGGGGGAGCGACTGGCATCGCGGGCGACGCGGCCGCGGCTGGCATGGTCAAACCGGCAATGCTCGAAAGCGGAGCCCAGTCTGCCGCGCCTTCGTGCCAGCCCAGGTCTGTAGGCAAAAGCGTTCCATCGGCGAGCTTGCGGTTGACCTCCTCGGTCGAATATTGCCCGATTTGTTGTCCATCGCGGGCGACGTGTATCTGCATGGGCGTTCTTGTGACGGAAAGGCCACCGAAGCACAAGTCTTACCTCGGTCCCGTCGTTGTGATCGCGATTCGCAATCTCGGCTGAAACGAGATCGCGCAAGGTGGATCGGCCGCTCCGCGGCTAAGGCGGCGCCCCGCGGTCGTAGACTTCGACGACGCCGACGCCGGTGCCGTTGTTCGCTCCGGCGAGCAGTGCGGTGTACGCCCCCGGTGCGAGCGTCGTGGCTATGCCTGACTCGAGATTGTTTGTCGGTGCGAGACCCGCGGCGGTCAGTTCCGCTGCTTGATCCTTGTCATCCTGCCAGTCGTTATTCGCGACCAAGAGCGCTCCATTACTGTCGCGCAGTTCCAGCGTTGGATTCGCGAGCGCGTTAGGAACTCCAAAGTCAGCCAGGCTCGGTCCGATTCCACGAACTACGATTCTGTCGTTGCCGTTACCAACCAGGGTGAACCCCGCGATCACGATATTGTTACCGATGTCGACAAAGGCGCGCGTGCTCAGGTTGGCCAGCTTAGAGTCGACTCCCTGGTCGAGGTCGTAGATCTCCACCAGACCGACGCCGCTTGTCATGCCCATGCCGCGGAGAATGACCGTGTAGGTTCCCGGGGCCAGCGTCTGGACGATGGCCGCTTCCAGATCGTCGGTTGGCGGGATGCCAGTTGCCTCGATTTCTGTCTCCTGCGTATCTCTCCAGTCGTTGTTGGCCAGGATGCGCACGCCGGCGGAATCGCGCAGATCGAGCGTCGGATTGGCCAACGCGTCGGTAATCCCTGAAGCAACAAGCGAAGGTCCGATCCCTCGAAAGAGCAAACGCTTCGGAGCACTTCCCGTGATGATGAACCCGCCAATGCCGACGTTGTCGCCGGTCTGAACGCGCACCCGGGTCGAAAGGTTGACCGCCTGGACGGGGATCGGGGTAGCCGAAGGTGTGGCTGTCGGCGTCGGCGTTGCCGTCGGCCCGGCAAAAAAAGCGCTCCGAACAGATTCCATAATACTCTCCGAACCGTTGGAGAGTCCGGTGCGATAATAACCTCGAGCGCGGATGTAAAAATTCTGTCCGGTCGGCAGGTTCAGACCTGTCAGGTTCCAATTGCTGCCGGTCGCCGTGCCGTTGCCCACGGGAGTGTAGTTCACGTTATCGGTTGAAGACTCAAAGGTAACGCGCGGCGGTGTCGTTGCTCAAACGAGCGATGTGGCTGCGAGGCTCGCCACCCATTTCGCTAAAATAGCCGCCGGCAAAGATCTTGCCGTCCGCCTGCATCGCGATCGAAGTAACAATATCATTCGCGATCGGGTTGAACGAATCAGCAAAGCCGGTGGTCGCATCCAGGCGGGCAATTCTGCCGCGCAGCTCTCCCCCGATAGTGGTGAAAGAACCGCCTACTACGACCGCACCGTTTGCCTGCAGGGCGAAACTAGCAACGCCACTGAACAAGTCTGGTTCCGGATTGAACGAGTCAGCCGCGCCGTTTGGATCGAGCCGGGCGACTTGAGAACGAAATTGTCCACCGATGGAGGAGAATTCACCCGACACCAGAATCTTGCCGTCTGATTGTAGTGCGATGGTCCCGAATATGCCATCAGGGTTCGGGTTGAATGTATCAGCCAGGCCGGTGGCGGGGTCCAGCCGGGCGAGGTAGCGGCGCGCGCTTCCGCCGATGCTGGTGAACTGGCCGCCCACTAAGATCTTGCCGTCCGCCTGCACCGCGATGGCACTGACCAGATTACTTGCGTTTGGGTCGAAAGAATCGGCCAAACCCGTTGTCGCGTCGAGTCGGGCGATGTGATGGCGCGTCTGCCCGCCGATACTTGCGAAAAAGCCGACCGCCAAAATCTTCCCATCCGCCTGCACCGCGATTGAATACACGGTGCCGTCCGCGTTCGGGTCGAACGAGTCAGCCAGGCCGGTGGTGCCATCGAGCCGAGCGATGCAACTGCGTGTCTGTCCCCCGATCGTGTTGAAAGAGCCGCCCACCAAAATCTTGCCGTCAGCCTGCACCGCGATTGAAGAGACCGAATTGTTTGGGTTCGGATCGAAGGTCGGGTCGAGCGTGCCGTCCGGATTCAAGCGGGCAATGTTGTTGCGCGGCACGCCCGCCACGGTGGTAAATACGCCGCCGACAAGAATTTTCCCGTCCGGCTGCACGGCCGTGGCGGTAACGGCGCTGCTGATATCGAGATCAGCGATCAGCGTCTGGTCCAGCCTGCCGTCGGTTGCCAGACGTGCGATGCGATTGCGTGTCACGGTCGCTCCACCGTTGGGTGCGAGCGTGGTGAAACCGCCGCCCGCCAAAATCTTGCCATCTGGCTGCACGGCGATCGCCAGCACATCCGGCGGGGGCGTTGGCGTCGGTGTGGGTGAGGCAGGGGTGTCCGGAAGCGCCGCGGGCGGCGCACCGGCCGCGGCCGCGACCCCACCAGACGCGTCAATATTCCCAGTGTTCGCGTTCGGATCGAACGAATCAGCCAGGCCGGTCGTGCCATCAAGCCGGGCGATGCGGTTGCGAGCCTGGCCGCCGATGCTCGTGAAACCGCCACCCGCCAAAATCTTGCCGTCCGCCTGCACCGCGATGGTCTTGACATAATTGTTCGCGTTCGGGTTGAACGAATCCGCCAGGCCGGTAGCGCCATCCAGCCGGGCGATGCGGCTGCGAGCCTGTCCGCCGATGTTGGTGAAATGGCCCCCCGCCAGAACCTTGCCGTCCGCCTGGACCGCGATTGTATCGACAATACCGTTCGCATTGGGGTCGAACGAATCCGCCAGCCCGGTCGTGGGATCGAGCCGGGCGATGGAATTCCGCGTCTGTCCGCCAACGCCAGTGAAATTGCCGCTGACTAATATTTTGCCGTCCGTCTGTACCGCGATTGATGTAAGAAAATTCTCCGCGTGGGGGTCGAACGAATCGGCCAGGCCGGTCGTGGGGTCGAGCCGGGCGATGAAATTGCGCGCCTGTCCGCCGATGCCGTTCGGTCCGTTGAAACCACCGCCCACCAAGATCTTGCCGTCCGCCTGCACCGCGATGGAACTGACATAACCGTTAGCGTCTGGGTCGAACGAATCTGCCAGGCCGGTTGTGGTGTCCAGCCGGGCGATGTGATGGCGCGTCTGTCCGCCGATACCCGTGAAACTACCGCCCGCTAAAATCTTGCCGTCCGCCTGCACCGCGATTGTATCGACAAAACTGTTCGAGTTCGGGTTGAAGGCGGCGTCGAGCGTACCGTCGGGGTTCAGACGGGCAATGTGATTGCGCGTTACCGCCACTCCGCCGTTGGGCGAGAGCGTTGTAAACGCGCCGCCGATAAGAATTTTGCCGTCCGGCTGGACGACGACGACGTGAATCGCGCCGTTCGCGTTCGGATCGAAACCGTCGAAAGGTCCAGGTGAAGCCGTCGCCGTCGGTGTCGGTGAAGCCGTTGGCGTCGGTGAAGCCGGCGGCGTGGGTGAACCGCCGGGGTCAGACGGCGTCGGGGTTGGAGTCAGGGTTGGTGATGGTGTCGGCGTGACTGTCGGTGAAGGTGTCGGTGGAGGCGTAGTAGTTGGACCTGGCGTTGGGGTCACCCCAGTGCATGCATCAGGGGCAGGGCCCTGGATGCCTGCCGTGATGGGCGTTCCCGTCTTGAAGAAGCCAATCGTTGCGTTCGCAGCCTGCGGCGGACGGTTGGAATCGAAACGGAAATTATACAAGGTCCCCCAGCGGATGGCATTCGCGTTCGGATTCTGCGCAAAGGTCTCCGAACTCCAGCTCAGAGCGCTGGCGGTTTCATTTGAGCTCCAGACGGCGTTGCTGTATCCGGCATCTCCCAGGGTTCCATCGTTGGCGAATCCAGGATGGTTCAGCGGCGCACGGAACCCGATATCGCTGACCGTGATGCCGCAGCCCAGTGGCACACTGAAGGATTGGATGCCGCGATCGAGGTTCTCGTTATAGATCGCGTATTCATAATGCCAGATACCCGCGACTGGGCCGGTTACTTTGTAAGCAATGAAGGCGCGGCCATCGGTTCCCGGCGCCGGTTCGATCGGATTGATCGTCGCGCCCGTCCAGGCATTGATGGCCGGAGACATTCGCACCGTGTCTCCCACAGGTGAAAAGGTGAAGCTCGTGGTGCCGGCGACACTGAACCGACGATAGGATACGTTGTTGAACATGTTGCACTGGCCGGAATTAGCCTGGCACCAAGCGTATTCATGGGGAGTAACCAATTGCGCTTCGGCCCAATAGGTCGCGCCGGGATTCAGCGTGGTGTCGAGATCGCTCCCCTCCACGAGAAGCCTGTGCGCCGTGTTAGAGTGAGTGTGGCCGGTGTGACTATTGGCCGTCGATGGAAAGACGCCGGTAAAAGGATTCACCCAGGCGCGTGAACCAAGGCCAAGTTGATTCGCATTCAAGCTGGCGCTGTCGGGATTAGAACATCCCACGCCAAGATGATTGCCTCCGGAAGCGGGAGTGCAGCCGAAGCCGCAGGCGTTTTGTTGTAACGCAAAGAATGCGTGTTTCAGCCAGGATTGGCCGATCTGTTCGAAGCGAGCGTCGTTAGCCGTTCCGCCGCTCATGCGATAGAGATTTTGCGGCATGACCGGGTGGTCGGTATTCGACATCGCAAAAAAATTCAGTTCTACCTCACCGTTATTGCAGGTGTCCGTTCCCATGGCCAAGCCGACCTGGGTTCCGCTGCTGCCAGCCTGGATTAGGTTGGGCAATCCCCCCACGATGACATCCGGCCCAGGGACCAACGTGGGAACATTTGGGGCGATCCCCTTGAGTGGCGCGGAATTTCCCGCGTTGTCGCCCAGGAGACAAAGCAAGAGCAGCGGGAGCGTGAAGTAACGCAACATTTTCTCTAACATTCGCGCAGGCTTCTAATTCCTTGATGCCGCCACAGAGATGGTGGGCTAAGGGGGTGCCCCGCGGTCGTAGACTTCAACAACGCCGACGCCAGTGCCATTGTTCGCTCCGGCGAGCAGCGCCGTGTAGGCCCCCGGTGCGAGCGTCATCGCTATACCGGACTCAAGATTGTTGGTCGGTGCGAGACCCGCGTCAGTCAGTTCCGCCGCTTGGTCCGGGTCATCCTCCCAGTCGTTATTCGCCATGAGAAGCGCTCCATTGCTGTCGCGCAGCTCCAGCGTTGGGTCTGGCAATGCGTTAGGTATTCCAAAGGCCGTGAGGCTCGGTCCGATTCCCCGCGCGACGATTCTGTCGTTGCCGCTCCCGCCCAGGATGAATCCCGCGATCACGATATTGTTACCCGTGTCGACAAAGGCGCGCGTGCTCAGGTTGGCCAGTTTCGAGTTAACTTCCTGGTCGAGGTCATAGATTTCCACCAGGCCCACGCCGGTTGTCATGCTCATGCCGCCAAGGATTACCGTGTAGCTTCCCGGGGCCAGCGTCTGGACGATGGCCGCTTCGAGGTCGTCGGTTGGCGGTATTCCAGTTGCCTCGATTTCTGTCTCCTGCGTATCTCTCCAGTCGTTGTTGGCCAGGATGCGCACGCCGGCGGAATCGCGCAGATCGAGCGTCGGATTGGCCAACGCGCCGGCAATCCCTGAAGCAACGAGCGAAGGTCCGATCCCTCGAAAGAGCAAATGCTTCGGAGCGCTTCCCGTGATGATGAACCCGCCAATGCCGACGTTGTCGCCGGTCTGAACGCGCACCCGGGTCGAGAGGTTGACCGCATGGACGGGGATCGGTGTAGCTGAGGGTGTGGCTGTCGGCGTCGGCGTAGGCGTTGCAGGGGTCGGCGTGGGTGTTAAAGGCGGCGGCGAGACCTGGTCGTCAATCACCAGAATGTTATTGCTCGTGCCAGTGACAGACGGATTGATCGTGTCAGTGGCTGTGATCGTATGATTGCCCTCCGTAAAGAGAGTGGCGGCGAAAGTGCCAGTGCCGTTGGTCAACGTGCTATCAGGAGGCAGACTGCCATTGCTCGTGCTCGTAAAATGGATCGTGCCGGCATAGTCCGTGGCCGTGTCACCAAATTGATCCACTGCTCTAACGGTGAAGTTAAAGCTTTGGAACATTCCCACCATGGATGGAGCGACTACCTCAAAGTGCGTGGCAACCGGAGTAGGAGTAGGTGTCGGCGGCGGCGGGGAGGGCGTCGGGCTCGGGCAGCCGATGTTGCTGGCGACGGAGATGGAGTCAATGCGCCAGCCCGTGCTGGCTCCGCTGCAGTCAGTAGCCAGGCGGAAGCGGAGACGCACGGTCCCTGACGGGAAAGGCATGTGGGCGAAGGTATCGACATAGCCGCCGGAGTTGCCCGTCCACGCTGCTCGGCCTGCGATTGGACTGAAGGATCCCGGCGAGATCGTCCCGTTGTAAAGGCCGCCGCCACCCGCCGCGACGAAGTCGACAAAAGGCCCGCCGTTAATCGAAATCTCCAGAACGGCGCCGTCGAGGCCTTCTTCCAAATCGTAGCTATGACGAAAAATCAAGAGGGTGCTGTTGTCTCCACCAATAAACGGAGGCGTGTCCAGAATGGAATCGGTCACGCAGCCCGGAGCGTTATGGAACGCGGAATTAGGCGGTGTGTCGGGGGCCGTGGTGCTGGTCACCCAGTTGGTGCCTAGCGCGCAGGTGCCAGCCGGGGTGCAGTCGGCCGGTCCCGGATTAAAGCCGCTTACCCAGCCTGCCGGCAGGGCCGGTGCGGTTACCCCATCAAAGTTCTCTCTGAAACGGTAAATAAGGCCGCACGGTGTTGGTGAAGGAGTTGCGGTGGGCGTTGGAGTTGGCGTCGGAGTCCCCGCCACCGGGACCATGGCGTAGGCGCGTGTCTCGTCTACGTCGTTAATCCTGTGGACGCCGGTGCCGACGATGACGCCCTCCTCACTGATGCCGAGCGCCGACGACGAAGTGTTCGTCGACAAATCCCAGCCCGAGCCGGGAGGCAGAAGGTCCGCCAGCCGATAGGTCGTGGTCCCATCCCAGAGAAACGGAATCGAAAAGGCGGAAGAATCCTGGCCCACCACCCAGCCGGCCGAGTTCACTCCGCGGGCGGAGCCCTGGCTTGTGCCCGCGGCCAGCGGGATCGCCACGATTCCGTCCGCCTCCGACCAGATGAACGGCAGGCCTGAGCCTTGATTCATCATGCTCGAGCCGACGACGTGGCCGGCGTCACTCACGGCGAAGGCGAGCGCTCCGTTTGCGCCCGGCAGCGCGCCCACCTCGAAAGCCGCTGGGCTTCCCCTGTCGTAGACGATTCCCACATTTCTTGCCGCGTTGTTCGGGTCGATGCCCTGGCCCACGATCCGCGCTGAGTTGTTGATGTCGAAGGCGGTGACAAAGAAGCAGCCAGTTGGCGTCGTCTGCGTGATGACCGTCGCGTCGCCGCCCTGATAGATCACGGCTTGTTGCAAGCTTCCCCCGTCGACCGAGCCGACGGCTACGCCCAGGACGTTCACCCCGTGCGCGTCGCCGAGCGTTTCGCCGCCGGGAAGAGGGAGTTGCGAAACCGCGCCGCTCTGCCAGATCACCGGCAGCCGTCCCGCCCCGAATGCCGTCATCGCGGCCGTTCCTACCACCACCCCGCTGTAGTTGGCGTCATTCGAAACGGCGTAATCGCGGCCGGCGAGGTTTGGCAGGCCGACGCTGCCGCCACTCTGGGTCCAGGTGAAGGCTTGGGTGCCGCCGCTTCGAAACGAGCGGCCGACGGCGATCCCGGTAGAGGACACGCCAAAACCTTGTGAGGCAGTGTCGCCGGCTTGAACGACGCCGAGATCGAAAATCTGGTATTGCGAATCGGCGGCGGCCGTTGCCGCAACAACGGCCGATGCGATGAGGGGCCAAATTTTGGTAAGCGCTCGGATGCCGCAGTGTGACGGGAGGGAAGGGGAAGGGCAAGCTTTTCGTATCGGCTGGAATTCTCGAAATCCGAATGTCGAAATTCGAAACAAGCACGAATCATCGAACCTCAAGTTTCCTAATTGCTTGTCTTTTTAGAACGCTCGGCGGACAACAGGCCTCCATGAAGTCCTTCTTTTCTTTCTTCGCCATGCCCCTTGCCGCGGTCTCGCTCGCCTCCATCAGCCTGGCCGACGAAGTGGAGTGGGCGCCGGAAGCGACCATGGATTCGCAGCTCTTTCCATCGCTCCTCATCGCCACCGCCACCGCCCGTCCCGGCGATGTCGACGACGAAGAGCAGGCCCCCGATCCTTATTTGCTCGGCGATCAGTATGGCCTGGTCGGCGTTTCCATTAAGACGGTCGCCGCGAACACGAAGGTAAAAGTCACGTTGAAGGAAAACGACCTGATGTCGGCTTCCACCTGGAGCGGCGAGCTGCCGGAAGCGGCCAAGGAATATTATATCGCGCCGAAAGTGAACTATAAGTTTGAGAAGCTGAGGAAAATGACCCAGCAAATGCCGCTGAACGTTACCTTCGCGCTCGAGTTGGAGGGGAAGCCCGCGGCGGAGAAGACGGAAACGCTCCAGGTCCGTTCGATTAATGACTGTCCCTTCGGCGTTTCGAACGATGAAGAAACGCTCGACGACGAAAACACCATCGCCGGCTCGGCGGAGATCGGGTGGATGTTCGCCGCCTATGTGAACGAGAACCATCCGATGCTCGACAAGATTCTGCAGGAAGCGCTCGCGACCAAGACCGTCAACGCCTTCCTGGGTTATCAGAAGAACGACCCGGCCGAAGTAGCGCGGCAGGTCTTCGCCATCTGGTCCGCGCTCCACAAACGCGGCATCCAGTATAGCTCCACCACCACGACGCCTGGCGGCTCCGACGAGGTTTACAGCCAGTACGTCCGGTTCCTCGATCAATCGCTCACCAACACGCAGGCCAACTGCGTCGATGGCAGCGTGTTGTTCGCTTCCATCCTGCGGAAAATTTCGATTAAGCCGTTCCTGGTTACCGTGCCCGGCCACATGTATGTCGGCTTCTATCTCACGCCTGATGAAAAGGATTTCGTCGGCCTCGAGACCACCGTCATCGGCGCCGCGAACGCCAAGGACGACGAGAAAGAAGGCGATCCAGCCGTGCTAACTGCCTTGCGCGGCAAGCTCGACGAGAAAGCTCGCGAAGAGAAAGCCTGGAAGACCTACGCCCGCGCCATCCAGATCGCGACCGACGACCTGGAAAAGAACAAAGCAAACTTTGAAGGCGACAACGCCAACTACCAGATGATCGACCTCGACGAAGCCCGCACCGAGGGCATAATGCCCATCCCGTATTCCGCCCCGTAATTTCCCCGCCTGCTCCTGCTCGTAATCGCGTTGGCTTCCGCCCCGTAAAACTCTCCCTCTTCCGCTTCCTCTGCTCTCGCAGCGACGAGTTCGTCGAATCGCGAATTTGGTCTTGATCGTGATCGGAAAAAATACGGCCGTTGCTTCGCATCCGTTACGGCAGTTTTTCAAGATTCCTCGATTCCAAAGCCTGTCCGCCGTGGTGGGTTGCACTTGGGAACGCGATTGCCTTGTTGCCGCATTCTGGATACAGTTCCGCAGTGAGTCTCGCCGAATTCCTACGTCAGCATCTTGGACGTTCGTACGCTTGGGACCGGCCTTTCGCGAGCGGTCGCGAGACACCTTGCGCACGTTCGAATGGGCCATGGTAGCTGATCGGGAAGAAATCCTAAGCAGGTTGCGGGAATCGAAACGAAGCTTGCAAGCAGAGTTCCCCGTCAAACGCATTGCGCTTTTTGGTTCCTACGCTCGCGCCACGGAAATTTCTGAGCAGAGCGATATTGATATTCTTGTGGAAGTGGACCCTTCGATTGGCCTCGGCTTTGTCGCACTCGCGGAGCGGCTCGAGCAACTGCTGGGGAGCCGGGTTGACCTCGTCTCCCGACGCGCCATCAAACCTTCGCTCTGGAAGCTGATCGAGCCGGAGTTGATCGATGCCTAAGCGGGACGCAGATTTGCTCCTGGAGGACATTCGATCAGCCATGGCGCGGATCGAGCGTTACACCAGCGGAATGGCGCGGGAGCAATTTCTGGCGGACGAAAAAACTATCGACGCTGTCGTGCGCAATCTTGAAGTCATCGGAGAAGCCGTCCGTTGGCTGCCGGACGACTTCAAGCACCGGCATGTGAGCATTCCATGGGGACAGATTGGGGGCTTGCGCAACCGGATCGTCCACGACTATTTCGGTCTCGACGTTGAGATTATTTGGCAAGTCTTGGCGGTGTCCCTCCGTGACTTCAAACAGCAGCTTCACGAAATCAAACGCTAACCGTGGCGGTGAATCGGTCACGTTGCTGTCGATCGCTCTTGCATCCCCGACTAATTGCTAAATCACTAACTCACCAGTTCGCTAAATAATTGGCGTTGGCCTCTTCGTGCTCGTCATTAGTCATTCGTCATTCGTCATTCGTCATTCGTCACTCGTCACTCGTCACTCGTCATTCCCTGTGTCTCTCGAACGCTTTCACAACGCCCAGGCCAGCCCCTCGGCAGGCTACGACACCGCGCTCGCGGAAATTCGCCGGGGACGCAAAACCAGCCACTGGATCTGGTATATCTTCCCGCAGATAGAAGGCCTCGGCCATTCCTCCACCGCCCGCGCCTATGCGCTCCGCGATCTGGCGGAAGCCTGCGAATATCTGCGCGACCCACTTCTCCGCGCCCACTACGAAGAAATCGCTGGCGCCGTCAGCGAGCAGCTCGCCTCCGGCCGCGCGCTCGAAGAGTTGATGGGTGGCGGCATTGACGCTCTCAAGCTCGTCTCCAGCCTCACCCTCTTCCACGCTGCTGGCCAGGCGCTCGCCGCCGAAGACCCCACCTTCGATTGCCTGGCCCAACGCAGCGATTCCATTCTCGGACAAGCCAGTGCTC
>DASZDO010000024.1:0-5322 GCA_035941955.1 Chthoniobacterales bacterium | reverse complement strand
CGGTTTGAAACCGCCGACCAAAAAACGGCGGTTTCAAACCGCCGCTCCTTGTGCCTTTCACAACGTCGAATAGAAAATCAACCCGCCGAGCGCGATGCTAAACGCGCCAGCCACCACAAAATGCCACGACCTGGCCATTTTGACTGTCCCGAGCATTCTCACTCCGTGCCGCGGATACGTGAAATAAAGGGTGCTCTTAAAGACAAGCCCCCAGCCCATGATCGTGACGATCATCGGAATCCCGTGCCACACGTTATGAAAGGCGACGATGAATGCGCCCAACGGGAAATGCACAAATCCATTCACAAAGCTCCCAACCTCTCCTTTCTCGCGGAGCATGATAAAGAACTGCACCCAGACGCGCGGTTGCAGGAGGTGCGACAGGCCGGTGACCAAAAAGACGAGCGCCGTGAGCTTTTCGACTGATGTTTCCATGACGCTGATTTAAGGGGACGCTCGATTTCACAACAAGGCTTATGCGGGCATGGATGTTCCGCAGAGCGCGATTTGTCATCGCCAGATGGCCGCTGACCAAGGAGGGGCGCTTTCCAAACCGCCCTCCGAAAACGGCGGTCTGGAGACCGCCGCTCCTTGTAAAGAGCCAGCCGCTCACGCAAAGAACCGACCAGGCGAAAGCATCGGCTGCGGCTGGCAGATGCGCGCGACGCAGTGCTCCCAACTTTCGTGGCCGCTTAGGATTTCGATCTCGACCCGCAGGAAATAAATCGGAACCTCCACTTTCGCCAGGCGCGGGAATCGGACCGCGTCTTTTTCGGTCGTGACGATCATCTCCAGGTCACGGCGGATGCAGCGATTGATGAAGCTCTGCAACTCGGCCTCGGTATAGCGGTGGTGATCGGTGTAACGCTTTGAAAGCTCGATCCGGGCGCCGAGTTTGCGCAGGCCTTCCTCGAAACTCTCCGGGGCCGCGATCCCGCAAAGCGAACCGATATATTTGTCCTTCAGACTCTCGAGCGGAATCTGTTCGCCGGTCAGGACGTTCTGCAAGTGCAGCGGTTTGTGGGCGCACTCAATGATCTCGGCCGTGCGGTTGTATCGCCGGATGCGCGCGATCAAGTCGTCGTTCGGCTCACCCGTGCTCTTGGTAATGAAGATGTAGCTCGCGCGTTTCAAGTTCCGCGGCGGCTCCCGCAATGTCCCTCGCGGCAGGAGATGCTCGTTTCCAAAAGGCGCCTGCCGATCGATCAACACGATATCCAGCCGATGCTTCAGGTGCAGATATTGCAGACCGTCATCGAGCAAGAGGGTGTCGGCTTTTAGTTCCTTGATCGCAAAGAGGCCGCTTTTTACCCGGTCTTTGTCGACGAGCACGATCACGTCTTTCAGATTGTTCGCGAGCATGTACGGCTCGTCGCCCGCGGTCAGCGAATCGAGCAGAAGGGCTTTGCCGTCGGAGACGATGCGGGGCGGTAGCGGATCTTTGCGTCCGAAGCGCTGCCACCATTTGCGCGGAACGGGACGCGGCACGCTCTTGTAACCGCGACTGAGGATCGCGACCCGCCGGCCTCCGGCCCGCAAGGCCCGCGCAAATTTTTCGACGATCGGCGTCTTGCCGGTGCCGCCGACCGTCAGATTTCCAATGCTGATGACGAGGCAGCCGAGCGTGCGCTCGCGCAGAACGCGATGGCGATAAAGAAAAAGCCGAAGCTGCACGAGCCGCGCATACACGAAGGAGAGCACGTAAAGCAGGGCCCGGAGCAAGGCGGCCCGGACGCCATGCCGCCGTTCCAAAATGACGTCGATCGCAAACTGCTCGAGATTTTCAGCGCGGGCACCCATCTAGAAATTGCGGATTGCGGATTGCGGATTGCGGATTGGCAGAAGACGGGCGCCGCGGTTGTCGGCGGCAGTGATGATTGTCCGTGCGCCCTCGGAGCGAGCAGTAGCGAGCATGGCTTGGGAGACTTTATCGGGAGAGCGGCGCGTTACTGAACAAATAGTTGATCCTGAGCCACTTAAGAATGCACCCAGAGCGCCGGCGGATTCGGCGGCGGCAATCACATCATCGAGGAATGGGATCAGTTTCTGGCGAAACGGCTGGTGGAGGCGATCGCCGAACGCCCCGCGCAAATTTTCGTATTCACGCGAAGCGAAGGCCGCGGTGATGGCGCAGGCGTTCCGGCAATTCTCCACCGCGTGCAAGCGGTTGACCTGAGAAGGCAGAACGCGGCGCGCGTGTTCGGTGGCGATCTCGAAATTCGGGACCAGGAGAACGAAATGTAATTGCGCCGAGACGGTGAACGTTTGCCGGCGTCCGTCGCGCACGACATTGAAACCGCCGTAAGCGGCGGGAGCGGCATTGTCGGGATGACCCTCGAGCTCCGCGCAAATCTCAAAGAGCTCCTGCCGCTGGAGAGGACGGCCAGCCAGGACATTCAAGCCATGAACCACTCCGTGCCGCACCGTCGCGCTGCCTCCGAGACCGCGAGCCCGGGGGACGTCGCCGGCAATGGAGCAGGAAAATGGGAATGACTTTCGTTCGCTGCGTTCGAAGAATGCGTCAGCCGCGGCGCCAATCAAAGAGTCGACCCGGTCACGGCGCCGCGAAATGGTCACGTTGTTGTAGAGGCGAAGCGCAAGCCCGAGGCAGTCGAACCCAGGTCCGAGGTTGGACGTGCTCGCCGGGACTCGGACGGTGACCTGTTGCATATGGGCTGATACGCAGGCTGAGCGCGCGACGCAATTGTAACCGGCCCGGCCTAACGGGCAAGAGACGGACGCAGAACCAGCCCGATAAGCGATTCACGTATTGGGAGCGCGTCCTGCTCTCATTTCTTGCGCTCGTGAAAATGTCCGAATGGATCGACCAGGCTGTTCACCGGAATTTAATCGCGGAGCAGACCGACGCGATCCGGCTCTGTACCGCCCCGGATGGATGGGTCGAGCGGTTCGGCGTCGATGTGCTGATCTCGCACAAAACCGACGCGGCCCTGGAGCGGCTCAAGACCGAGCTCTGCCTCTGGGCGCTCAACGTCGATTTCCAATTCAGGCGAGTTTTCGCCCGCTTCCTCCCAAGAAAAAACGCGGAGCGCGAAGCGCCTCGCCTCGCCCTGGGCGATCCGGGGACGAACATGCAAAGCACGGCGCTGGAGCGGACGTTGCGCTACGGGATTGATTTCGAGACGGGTTATTCCGTGGGGCTTTTCATCGATCAACGAGAGAACCGCCGGTTCGTGCGGGAGGCCGCGCCCGGAAGCTTGCTCAATTGCTTCGCCTACACCTGTTCGTTTTCGGTCGCGGCCGCCACGGTCGGAGCCAGGACGGTGAGCATCGATCTCTCAAAAAAATCGCTCACCCGCGGGAAAGAAAATTTCGCCCTGAACTCCCTGCCGACCAACGATCACCGGTTCCTCGCCGATGACGTCCTGGAGGTCTTGCCGCGGCTGGCGCGGCGGGGGGAAAAATTTGACGTGATCATTCTTGATCCTCCGACATTCTCCCGATCGCACCGGGGAAAGGCGTTTCAGGTCGAAAAGGATTTCGAAACGCTCCTGCTCGCGGCGCTGGAAGTGGCCGATCGGGACGGGAAAATCCTTCTCTCGACAAATTGCTCGAGCCTCGGGGAACGTGCGCTCGAAGTCATGGCGCGCTATTGCCTCAAGGCGACGCGGCGCGCCGGGACGTTTCATCGGGAAACTCCCCTCCCCGATTTTCCTCCCGGAGTCGGGGCGGCGACCGTTTGGCTTACGTTGCGGTAAAGAATTTAGGACACGCAAACGACTGCCGTGGTGCGAAGTCTAAGTAACATGGACGAACAGTCTTCAGGAATGTCGGGGGATGTGGCGGAGCGGAGCCTTCGCTATACAAAGGATCAAGTCGAACAGGTCCTCGAGCAGGCGGAAGATTACGTGCGGGAAAATCCGGCGCGATCTATCGCCTATGCGGTGCTCGCCGGGTTCATTCTCCATCGCCTGCCGATCGGACGAATCCTGAGCGGATTCGCGCGGCTGCTGATGATCGCCTTCAAGCCGGCGATCCTGGCCTACGGCGCGACGAAGCTTTATCAGGCCGCGCAAAACGACGACGAGTAGCCTGCCTGGCTGCCGCGCCGGGAGCGCGCGCGGGATTTTGTCGATCTTATTGGTCGAGGGTAAAGCCGACCTTCACCGTCACCTGCCAGTGGTTGATCTTGCCATCCTCGATGTGCCCGCGCGTCTCGACCACTTCAAACCAGCGCATATTGCGGACGGTTTTTTGCGCGCGGGCCAGGGCATTCACCACCGCTTCTTCGATGCTGTTCGGTGACGAACCGACCAGCTCGATCTTTTTGTAAACGTGATCGCTCATGGCTTAGTCTCCATCCGCGGATGGCAGACGCCAACCACTTTCGCAAGAGACGAATGCATTTCTCTCGACTTGCTCGCGAGAGCGAACCATGATCGCCGCTCCGCAAGAGAGAATTCCATTCCCATGCTCGCCGGCCCTCCGGCTCATCGCTATCCTCCAATTAACTCCAAAAATCCAAATCGAACATGAACACACCAGAAACCCAGGCAGTCCCCGTCCGCCCAACTCTTCGTGCCATCGGCCGGCGCAACGGCACGCGCAACGCAAGAATCGGCTTAATCGTTCTCATTGGGGCCGTCGCTCTGACGCTCTTGCCCCGGGCGATTGCGGCCGTCCAGGAGCAGTGGCGATATTGCCGCAAGTGCCACGTCATGTTCTTCAACGGCTTTCCCAATAAAGGACGTTGCGCCGCGGGCGGCGGCCACCTCGCACAAGGTTTCAACTTCATGCTCACGCATGGCTCTGCGGAAACGCCTAAGGCGCAAACCGCGTGGCGTTACTGTGAAAAGTGCCACGCCATGTTTTATGACGGCTACCCCCAAAAAGGCGCCTGCGCAGCTGGAGGCGGCCACAGGGCGCAAGGGTTCGTTTTCGTCCTTCCACACGACGTTCCGCCTCGCGGGGTAGTCCAGAAGGACTGGCGTTATTGCGAAAAGTGCCATGCGATGTTCTTCGACGGTTATGCCAATAAGGGCCGCTGTCCGGCCATGGGCGGCCACACCGCGGAGGGATATAATTTCGTCCTGCGATACCTCGGGAATTTGGAGAACGACGTCCAGCTGAATCCCGTCGACGAGTAGCTTTCACCACTTTTCCATCAGCGTAGCTCGGAGAGTCCCAAGCGCCGGGGGCGCGACGGAGTATAGCCCGGAGTGGAGCGCAGCGGAACTCTGGGGACCCGCCCCAAAAACCAATCCAACCCCTGGAAGGGGTGGCGGGGACCGCACCGCACCGCGCCGCGAATTTCCTCCACGCCTCCGTCGCCCCTTGTCAGGGGCTTCCCTTCGTTTTGGT
>DASZDO010000023.1:0-39436 GCA_035941955.1 Chthoniobacterales bacterium | reverse complement strand
TTGCGAGAGTAGCCGCCAATCCGGCATGCCTTCCTCCCACGCCATGTCCGTGGGCAAGAATCTTCCGGCCCGCAGACCTTCGCGAACTTCGTCCCTGGAGAACTCACCGATCTTCGCCCCGTCCCGAGCCACATGAATCATCGCCATAAGGCCGCCGTTTTATGGGACGGATCAGGCGAAGTCAATCTTGCTGCCCAAAGTGCTGTAGCCGCCCCGCTCGGTCGGGGCGCAGGGTACGGCAACCACACGGCGACAGAGCGCCGTGGCTACAGCAATCGAGATAGCAGCTAATCGAATCGATTCGCTTCCGGTGAATCCAGGGCCCGCCAAAAATACCACGCGGCCACGGACCGGTAGGGCCGCCATTTCTCCCCAATTTTGGCAAACTGCTTTGTTGTCGGCAGTTTCTTGCGCCCGAAAGTCTTCGCGAACCCCTTCTGCACGCCGTAATCCGCCACCGGCCAGACATCCAGGCGGCCGAGCTCGAAGATGAGCAACATCTCGACCGTCCAACGGCCGATGCCGCGAACCGTCGTGAGGCGCTCGATGATCTCCTCATCCTTCATGCGCGCGAGCATGCGACCGGTAGGGACGGTTCCATCGAGCGCCTTTGCGGCCAGATCCTTCAAAGCTGCCGTCTTGCTGCCGGAAAGCCCGCAACCGCGCAATTTTTCATCTGGCGTGGCGAGAATGAGTTTCGGGTCGAGCCATTTGCGGCCCGGATAAAGCGCCCGCACGCGGCCGAAGATCGTGGCGGCGGCTTTCCCGCTGAGCTGCTGATAGGCGATCGATTCCGCCAGGGAGTGGAATGGCCTAACGAGCGGTTGAGCCGCGACGTCGTACGGTCTCGCCCGCGCGATGAGTGCGGCGAACCGCGGGTCAGTGGCGGCCAAATGTTTTTCGGGAACGTTCATCAGAGCTTACTCATAACGCCGCCGGATGTTCCGTGCATCTGCGCTTGTTCCGGAGGGGTGGCGCTCAATTTGCATCGCCCAAAAACCTGATTTGTTTCTCTCCTTCCAGAAAAAGTGTTTGCCTAGTGTTCCGCCGCTCGACTAAATGCCATTCTTAGTCCGATGCTCTTTCGACCTCCGCTCTTTAAGATATGGCCTGGGAGCAAACCGGTTTGCATCCTTCTTATTTTCTTGCTCGGCGTGACGGCCGGAGGGGCGGAGACTTTGAACGGTTTCAATGGCAGAGGTGCCGCCGACGTTTCCGAGGACGCGGTGCCGCGCAATATTTTCGAATCGAAGAACGGCTATGTTTTCGGGAGCGACCTCGGGGACTTCGGTGAGCAGGATGCGCTGCAAACGGAACTCGAAGCGGCACATCGCTTCCTCCTGACTGGAAATTTCTACCTTCGGCTCGGCCTCGCCTACAACAGGTTCGATTTCGGATCGACCGCCGCGCCAGTGCCCGATCACCTCCAGAGCGTCGCCGGTGTGATTGGGGTCGATTACATGCGCGGCAAACATGTGGGGGCGTTTTTTCACATGAGGCCTGGTTTTTATACCGAGGATCATTTCGACCTCTCCTCCTTCGACGTGCCAATGAGCTTCGGCCGTATCTTCGTTTTCCAGGAGGACCGGCTCTATTTTCTGGCCGGAGCGACCTCCTCGTTTCTCCGCGGCAAATTCCCGGTGCTCCCGCTTCTCGGCGTGATCTGGCTGCCGTGTGAGAAGCTCCGTTTCATGGGCATCGTTCCCGATCCGCGGATCATCTATTCGCCAGCGAAAAATCTGGAGCTGTGGATCGGCGGCGAGCTGGTGGGCGGATCGTTCCGCACGGATCACGATGACAAAATTCTCCCGCGCAAATTGAGCGGAACGCAGGTGGACTATTCGGATTATCGCGTGGGCGGGGGGATGACCTACACGCCGACTGACGCAATCTCCGTGGATCTCGGCGCCGGGTATTCCCTCCAGCGCTCGTTCGATTTCAACCGCGCCGGCGAGGATTATCGGACCGACCCCGCCCCGTATTTCCGGCTCGCGGTCAAAGCGAAATTTTAGGCAAGCGATTGGTGACTGCCGGAACACAGACTTGCAGTCTGTGCAAAATGCCTGCGTTCCGGCAACGAAGCCGGCCATGTTACGCTACTGCTCGATCCGGCGCAGAAGGAGCGCGGCGCCGACGAACGTTATCACCGCGCCGGCGGACATGATGATCAAATCCGGGGCGTAGAAAGCGGGCGTGGCGTGATAAAGATTCACCAGCCGGAAGGCCCGGCAGAAATGGGTGAGCGGAAATAACTCGGAGACGTAAGCGATCGCCTTCGGCAACTGTTCGATCGGGGCGAAAGCGCCGGAAAGGATGAAGACCGGCAATAAGAAAAAGACGGAGAACTGAATGGCCTGCGTTTGCGTTTTCGAGAGCGCGGAGATCAGAAGGCCCAGGCCGAGCGAGCAGAGCAGGAACAGGAAGCAGATGAGCGCGAGCGCGCCCGGCTGATAAAATTTCACCTGAAAATGCCAGCCGGTGAGCAGGATGATGACGAGGATCAGAAAGATCGAGATCGCGAGATAGGGCAGGATCTTGCCGATGACGATCTCACCCCGCCGGAGCGACGTGACCATTAACTGATAGAGCGTGCCCGACTCGCGTTCGCGCGCAATTGTGCAAGCCATCAGCGTGACCGTGATCAATTGCAGAATGATTCCGATTACGCCGGGCAGGACGTAATCGATGAACCGCTCTTTGGGATTGTAGAGGACTTTCTCTTCGATCTTCCACGCCGTCATGGCGGAGACAAATTGCTTGCGCACCTGCACCGGCAATTTCTTGGCCATCTCGAACACCTCTTCCGGCAGGTCGTCGATCATCACCTCGCGCTCGTTCATTTGAAAATCGCCCAGAGTTTTTTGCAGGCTGCCTTGCAATTGTTCGCCGGTGCTCGTGTCGCTGCCATCAAGACTGAGCCGCAACGGGATTGGGTCGCCATTGGTCAGGCTGTCGCTCCAACCGCTCGGGATAACGAGAGCGGCGCGAACGTCCTGCCCCAGGAGGTCGTTTTCGTTTCCCTGCCCCGGCGCCTGTTCGCGCCAGGCGAAGGTGTCGTTGGCGCGGAACAGCTCGATGAAACGTTCGGTGCGCGGGGTGGGATCCTGGTTAATGAAAATAGCCGGCACGTTCTTTCGTTCGCCCGATTCGAAGGCGTGCCCGAAAATGAGGGTGAACACAGGCGGGAGAATCAAAAGCAAAATGAGAACGCGGCGGTCCCGGTAAATATGGAGGAACTCCTTGTAGGCGACGCTCCCGATGGCGGCGAAGGAACTAAGATTCATGTGATTTCAAGACCGCGTCATAGCCCTGCGAATAGGCCGTGAAAACATCTTCCATGTCCGGCTCGACCCAGCGCTGGCCGAGCCACCGTAAATCCGGAAAGGGCCACTGTTCTTTCCAGCGCGCGACGAGTTTCTCCGGTTCGGGCGCATAGAGCCGCAGGCTGCCGCTCCGCAGCGAAACCCCGAGAATCTCCGGTTGATTGCGCAAGCGGACCAGCGCGGGCATGACCGGCTCGACATCGATCTCGAGCAGCTTCGCGTTGAAGCTCGCCTTGAGCGCGCGCGGCGAAGCTTTCGCAAGAAGGCGCCCGCTCTCGATGAAACCCACCTCGGTGCAGCGTTCGGCCTCATCCATGTAATGGGTGGTGACGAAGATGGTGATTCCCCGGTGGCTCAGATCGTAGAGCAAATTCCACATCTGCTGGCGGTGGACCGGATCGAGGCCGGAGGTCGGTTCATCCAGGAAGAGCAGAGGCGGTTCGTGCACCAGGGCGCAAGCGAGCGCCAGCAGTTGGCGCATGCCTCCCGACAAACTGCCCGCCGAAGCCAGTCGCTTTTCTTCCAGGTCGGTCAGCGCGAGCAGCCGGTCGATCCGGCCGGAGAGTTCGCTCCCCGGCACGCGGCAGGCGCCGCCGAAGAACCGGATGTTTTCTTCCACCGTCAAATCGCGATAGAGACTGAAACGCTGCGCGACATACCCGAACTTCGAACGCACGACCGCCCGGTCCTCCCAAACGTCCGCGCCGGCAATGGTCCCGCGTCCGCCGGTCGGCCGGACCAATCCGCACAGCATGCGGATGGTGGTGGTTTTTCCCGCGCCGTTCGCACCCAAGAAGCCGAAAATGGTTCCAGGCGCGATGGCGAGGGAGAGATCGTCGACCGCGCAAAGATCGCCGTACATTTTGCGAAGGCGGTCGAGAAAAATAACCGGTTCTGTCATGTTGATCGTTAGACGCGCTCAGCGCGCGATCTCTTGCACCTGCACTTTCACTTTCACTTACACACCTCTGGAGGAGAAAGAGTGCAAGTTAAAGTGAAAGTGCAGGTGCAGGAAAAGCCGGCAGTTTGCAACAGCTCGCGTGTGGGAATAGAAGTCCCTCCTCCAAAAAGGAACCCCCGCGATGGATCATGCACTTGCCTAGAAATCTCCTGAAGAAGAACCCACTCGAGGATTTCCTTTTCGCCACGCTCTGTGTCGCGCTGGCGGTCGTTCTCCGCCTCGCCCTGTTCCCCTACGAGACTTACGATTATCACAACTTCCTCGGCCGCTGGTACGACCATCTCCAACAACATGGTTTCCAGGGTTTCAAAACCGGGTTCTCCGACTACACGCCGCCCTATCTCTATCTGCTCTGGCTCGCCACCCATCTGCCGGTGCCGAAGCTTTACGCCATAAAATCAATCGGCCTCCTGGGCGATTTCGCCCTCGCCTTGGTGGTGCTGCTCGTGGTCAGGCTCAAATACGACCGGCGACCGGTCTGGCTCGCGGCCTTCGCGGCCGTCCTCTTCGCGCCAAGCATCTTTTTCAACAGCGCGCTCTGGGGTCAATGCGATGCAATCTACACGACGTTCCTGATCGCCGCGCTCTACTGCCTCCTCCGGGACTGGGCCGGGCGCGCGCTCCTATTCTTCTCCATTGCCTTCGCTTTCAAGCTCCAGGCCTTCTTCCTTCTTCCGGTTTTTTTCGTCCTCTGGGCGAAAGGGAAGCTGCCGCTGAAATATTTCCTCCTGCTCCCGGTGGTCTACGTGGCGCTCTGTTTGCCGGCCCTCCTGGCCGGGCGGCCGTTTCACGAGTTGCTGACCATCTACCTGGAACAGGCGAACAGCTATCCGCGCCTGACTTCGAGCGCGCCGAATCTTTACCAATGGCTTCCTGACAACGCGAAGGTGTTCGGCCGGGCGGGCCTGATTTTCGCGGTCACGCTCGTTGGCTTCCTCTCCTACGCCTGTTTGAAAAGCGATGCGCCCTGGGGGAAACATCTCACCCTCCGCCTCGCGCTCGCCTTCGCGCTCCTGGTCCCGTTCACGCTCCCGTATATGCATGAGCGCTACTTTTATCCGGCCGACTGCCTCGCCATTGTCTATGGCTTCTATTTTCCCCGGCGCTTCTATGTCCCTCTGACGGTGGTGACGATCTCTCTCTTCAGTTATTTTCCTTTTCTGTTCGGTGACTTTACGGTGATCAAACTGCCCTACCTCGCGCTGCTGATGGCGATGGTCCTCGTCGTCGTGCTGGTTGATCTCTTCAAAGACCTGTTCAGCCAGCGGCTCGACGGAGTCTCGCCCTACCAGCAGAATTACCTCCGCGGTCGGCCCTAATGGTAGGGCGAGACTCTGTCGAGCCGCTGGCCGTCAATGTTTGCAAGGCGTTCACTCTCGGAATAGATGTCCCTTCTCGAAAAATGGAAACGCATACCTGCCGCCTGATGCCGCGATCCGCCCCGCTTTTCGCGGCCTTGTTAACGCTGCCTTTCGTCGCGATCTCGACCGCCCGCGGAGACGCCGCCGCGGAGCTCGCCAGCTTTTCCGTTTTTCCGAAAGTCGATCTCGCGCAGTTGAGCAAAGGCGACGCAAAACCGGTCCGTGGCGGTTCGGCGGGCCCGCGTTACCTCTCCGTGCAGACAGTTTACGTAGCGCCGTTTCCGCCCGCGGAGCTCCTGGCAAAAATGCGCGGTTGGAACCCGGCGCGCCATCCGGAGTTGAAGGTTTATCTGCACATCGACAGCGGGACGAATTTCTCTGCGCTCCAGAACGCTCCCGACAATTCGGCCGTCCGCTACCTCACCAACGCGACTTCGCAACGCTCGTCCGATCTGCAACTCAGCGCGGCCGAAATGAAACTGCTTCCCGGAGAAAACTTCGCCAGCGTTTGGACGAAAATCCTGAGCGGTCGCGCCCAGAGTGGGATTTCGAGCCAGCCTCCCTATGACAACACGACTCCGCCGGTCCGCCCCGGGGAGGAACTGAACGGGCTCCTGGGCAGCCAGGAAAAAATTCGCAAACAATTTTCCGGTCTGCTCTCCGGTGGGAAATCGGGGATGTACTGGGAATTGCTGAGCGTGGACGAACAAGGAGTGCTCACGCTGGGCACTTTCTCCAGCCGCACCGGAGGGGGCGGGACGATCCAGACCGCCAACACCCGTTATTATGCCAGCGGCGGCTATTACGCCGGAGTGACGCTGCATCAGCTCTGGCCGGTGCAGGTGGAAGGCCGCGCCTCGACCCTGGTCTGGCGCGGCGACATGATTTCTTCCGCCTCCGTCGCGTCGCTTCGCGGGATCGAGCGGATCGCCGCTGAGTCGACCATGATCAAGGACATTTCACGCGTTGTGTCGTTTTTTCGGCGTGACACGGGCAGCGTTCGCTAGGAGTGTCCCCCACTCTCGCCTCGTCTATGAAAAAATCGCTCCGCCTGCTCGGCCTCTCTCTCGCTCTTGTCGCCACCCACTCCTTCGCCGAGATGCTGGAGGCACCGGTTGATGACGGCGACATCGATCCGTTGGCTTTCGAATTCGATTTCCACGGCTCCTTTATTGGCGGAGCGGATGTGAAGCGCCAAACGCTGGAGATCACGGATTTCACCGAACAAAATTATCTTGGGCGGGTGCTCATTTTGCCGCGGACAAAAGTGGGCATCCTTCGACTCGGCGCCGAATACGAAATCTATGATTTCGACCTTCCCGCGGGAGTCCAGGTCCCGAATCGGTTGCAATCGGCGGCGTTGATCATCGGGCTGGACACCAAACTTTCCGATTCGCTTCTTGTTCGGGTGGAAGCCAAGCCGGGTTACTATTCCGGCCGCGATTTCGAAGGGCAGGATTTCAACGTCCCCTTCATCATGGGAGGCACTTATCTCTACAGTTCGACGCTACAGTTTGTTTTCGGCATTGCCGTCGACCTCGAAGCCCAATATCCAGTGCTGCCTGGCGGCGGCTTCCGTTGGAAGTTTGCCCCGCAATGGGTTTTGAACGCGACCGCGCCCACTCCGCGCCTCGAGTACGAAGTGAACCGCGCCCTTACCCTCTACGCAGGAGCGGACATTCGTTGGAAGAACTTCCGCGTTGATAACGACTTTGTCGGCGATCCGGGCGATCCCGGTGATTTGAATAACGCAATCCTTAGCTACTCCGAAATTCGAACTGGCGGCGGCGTTATCTGGAAAATCGGCGAAGCGTGCAAGCTAACGGTCGAGGGCGGTTATCTGCCTTATCGCGAGTTCGATTATCACCGGACCAACGTCCGCTACGAATCAGAGGGCGGCGCGCCCTACGGCTCGATTTCACTTCGCGCGTCTTTTTAGATAGGGCCCGGCACCATCCCCCGCGCGACAAAGTCTTCCACGGCGTCGCGGATCGCATCGTCGATCGGAACCGCTTCGTAACCGAGCTCGCGTTCGGCTTTCTCGTTGCTGGAGAAATGCGGGCCGCGCGACATCCGGACCGATTCACGGGTCACAAAAGGTTGCCGGCCTGGCCGGAACCGAGCCACCGTTTCGCTCACACAGGCCGTCGCGTAACTCAGCCAATGCGGCGCGTGAAAGCGCGGCGCGCGGTGTCGCCCGAAGGGCTCCAGTTTTTGCAGGAACTCGCCTAACCACAGGTTGGTTCCGCCGAGCAAATACCGCTCACCGGTTTGTCCGTGAATTAACGCCAGGAGATGACCAACCGCGCATTGCCGAACGTCGGCGAAGTTTAGCCCCGTCCGAGCCAGCATCGGAATCCGTCCATTCAGAAACTGCACGATGATCATGCCGGTGGGAGTTGGCTTGAGGTCGTGGGGGCCGATCGGCGCGGTGGGAAGTGCGGTCACGATCGGCCATCCGGCTTCGGCGCGTTTTTGCGCTTCGCAAAAGGCTTCGAACTTCGAGCGCTTGTACGGTCCCGTGAACGACGAAGGCGAGGCGAGCCGCGCTTCGGTTGCGAGGCGTTCCTCCGTGCCTTTTTCCAGGATACCCGTAGTGCTGGTGTAAACGACTTTGTCTACCCCAGCCGATTTCGCTGCTTCGAGGAGATTGATCGTCCCCTGCACGTTGTTCGCGAAAATCTCTTTCGGGTCGCGCGCCCAGAAGCGGTAATCGCCCGCGACGTGGAAAACGTACCGGCAATCTTTCACCGCCTCATCGAGCGAGTCGCGCCGCAAGAGATCGCCTTCGAACCATTCGAAAGCTTCTTCGTTCCGCGCCGTAGCCGGGCGAACGAGCGCGCGCACTTTGGCACCAGCCCCCACCAGTTGATCCGCGACATGCCACCCGATGAAGCCGGACGCACCGGTGACGAGCACCTGCTGGCCGGCAAAAAACTCCTGGAGCGCCGCGTCTCGCATATCAAGGAGCCGCGTCTTTCCAGCGCTCGATTCGTGGGAGCACCTCGTCGCGTGCGAGCGCCAGGTCATCGGGGAAATCTATCTCCGTCCAGGGCAGGCCTGTCACCTCCTCGCAGCCGAAGCGATCGGCCAGGACCATCGCCCGCAAGACGTCATCGTAGGAATCGCGAACCTCCGGCCCCGCACTGCGCGCGCGCGTTTCGTCGATCAACATCGGCAAATCGCCAGGACCAATTTTGAAAAACCCAATCGACTCGCCTACAAAATCGGCCGTCCCGGTCCACTTCTTCCGGAACTCGAACGGGCGACCGTCCTTGACCGGCACGAGAACAGGATCGTCATCCCTGGTCGAATATTCCCGATCGAGCAGCAATGCCGTCGGATGGGTCGAGCGGATCAGCCGTTCGAGCATTTGCGCGGGATAAAGGACGTCGGCATCCATCAACAAAATCGGTTCCCGGTTTCCTTCAATCTCAGGCAGGGTCGCCGCCAGACTCAGGACGCTGCCTTCATGAAAACGCTCGTTCACCCGCTCGCGAATGCTCAATCCGTGACGTGCGCTGATGCCCGGAACGACGGACACGATCTGCTCGCGCAGATAACCAGTGACGAGAACCACGTCGTGCACGCCGGCTTCGCGCAGTCGCAGCACATGCCACTCGAGCAGCGTTCGCCCGCCGAATTCGAGCAGGATCTTCGGCGAATTTGCTCCCAGGCGGACTCCCCTGCCCGCGGCGCAAATGATTGCTTTCAAACCGGCACCTCCTCGCGTGATGCAATCCGGTTCCGGAAGGAGAAGCCCTCGGCGTAAAGGAACATCCCGCCGATCGCGACATACACAACTTCGCGCCCGCGGCGGATGATGGCGTAGGAGACGCCCAGGGCGGGCGGCAACCCGAACAGGTAGCAAAGAAAAACGATCCCGCTCTCCTGCACGCCGAGCGCGCCGGGCACGAAGATGCCCAGCGCCTTGGCGACACTGATGAACGCCTCCACGGCCAGCGCCTGGCTAAAATCAATCGGCATTCCCAGCAGATGCGACACAAGCAGAATCTCGAGCGTGTCCGCGATCCAGCCGCCGAAGTAGGCGGCAGTGCTGAGCACGAAATGGCGACGATCTTTCCGATAAAATTCGAAGATGCGCTCATCCAGCCGTCGCAAACTCTCAGCTCGCTTCTTCAAGGCCGGGACGGGCAAGAGAGCGGTGAGGGTGCGGAACATCCCGCGTTGCTGAAGCCAGATAAGCAACGCCACAATGACGGCCGCCAGCGCGGCGATCGTGAGCATTCCAGCACGCGCAGGCGATTCCGGAGGAAGGATAGCCACGCCGGCCACCGCTCCAGCCGCGATGAACACGACCTGCGCCACGACCTGCGCCGTCTTCCCCGCCACCACGCTCGACGCGCTGTGCATCCTCGGCACGCCGCGTTTATGCAGCAGTTGCACCTTCACCGCCTCCCCGCCGATATAGGCCGAAGGCAGAACCGTGTTGATCGATTCACCCGCCCAGCGAACGCGCGCCAGGGTGCCGAACCTCACGCCGGGCACGCCTTCATCGCCGAAAGCAAAGCGCCAGCCCAGGGTATCGAGCAGATAAACCAGGCCGAACGGGAGCAAGACCACCGGCGCGAGCCAGCCGAGATTCGCGAAGGCACGCGCGATTTCCCCAACGCCGGCGCGCTGGACGAACCACGCAAAGAGCGCGAGTCCGAGAGCCGCGACGAGAATCTTGAGCGCGAGTTTCATGCGGCCTCGCGCGACATGGCGGACGTGGCCCGACCGCCGTGGAGGGCGAGCAGAGCGATCCAGAAAACGTGGATGCCGATCCCAGCCATCCAAAGAAACAAATCCATCCGGCCGAAGATCGCGAGCGCCAGCAGCAGAATGGAGAAATCGCGGTTCGCCGTGGCGTCGAGCAGTTTGTTCAGGAGCGGACCGCGCAGCGCGGCCGGTTGCCGCAAGGCGCGGACAATCAACGCGAAGCAAAGCAAGACACCGAGAGCGGCGCTCGCGCCGAGCGCGAGAGCGGGAACGGACGGATCGACACGGGCAACGCCGATTCCGATAGCCGCAAATACGCTGAAATGCACAACCTGGTCGCCCCCGAGATCGAGCCACTTGCCCAGGCGCGATTGCTTGAACAAGGCACGGGCCAAATCGCCGTCCACGCAATCGACGATCGCGCAAAGCTGGAAGACTAGTGCGCCAGCCACGAAATTTCCGCGGGCAAAGAACCAGGCCGACGCGACTCCGATCAAGATCGAAAGAATTGAGACCTGGTTGGGCGAGATCGGAGTGCGGACGAGCAATTTCGAAAGCGGCCGGCCCAGCGGACGATTAAAGAAGCGATCCACCAAGCCATCCGCGGTGCTGGTCAGCGAGGTCCAAAGCCTGCGTTCGGCCTCCGCCGCCGAGCTGGCATCGACAATCAACATCGCCGCCGGTCCGGCCACGACCGGCTTGGGATGTTCGACTGTCATCCGCACCGGAAGCAAGACGCCTTCGGCCGAAACCAATTGGCCGCCCTGCGCGATCACATTCTCCAAATCGCGCACCTCCACGAGGACACTACCCTCAATCAGGAGCGCCGGCTCGCGCTGTGGGGCAGCTACATTCGGCGCATGGGTGACCTGAATCCCCAGCGCTCCCGCGCGCGGGAGCGCTGGCGCGGTCTCGCCCGTCAGGAAGATCGGCCCACAACCAGCGCGGTGCGCGGTCACCACGAGGCGATCCAGGACGGTCAGTCCCGCAATCTCCAGGCTGCCCGTCCGGGCATCGCACACCAGGACGGCGGGAGTCTTGCTCACTGCGCCGGCTTGCGCTTGCCGCCGCCGAAGACGCCGCGCAATCCGAAATAGCCGACCGCGTCCTTCATGTTGGAAATGAAACGCATGAACGGATTCATTTCGCCGGAGGTAACGAATTGCATCGAGACCACATAGCGCGTCTCGCCTGCCTTCACCGGCGTGACTGAGTGATAGACCTTGTCGCCGTTGAAGAGCACCAGCATGCCCGGCGTCATTTTCAGCTCCAGCTTTTCCACCTCATGCCCAGGGTTTTTCGTGTGCAAGTGACAAAGCAAACGCGAGCTCGAGTCGTCCTGAAACCCGACCAGCAAGGTCCAGCGCCGATCCTTGTAGTAGGAAGTGTCGTAATGAAACCCCATGTGATCGCCTTCCTCCGTGTAGGCGTAAAACGCGCAGCGGTGCTGATCGCTCGGCGGACATTCCTTCATCTCCGCGCCGGCAATCCGCCGGAGGAATCCGAGCAGTTGCTCGCTGTGATAGACGGCGGGAATGGCCGGCGCAATGGACCGCACCGTGTCGTAGCCGACGCTGCCGCCTTTCTTGTGG
Source organism: Chthoniobacterales bacterium (assembly GCA_035941955.1). GTDB lineage: Bacteria > Verrucomicrobiota > Verrucomicrobiia > Chthoniobacterales > UBA10450 > AV80. The sequence continues at coordinate 27,477 of DASZDO010000023.1, read as the reverse complement.
CCGGGCAGATAATTGCGATGAATTTGCGGCACGAGTGAGGGCAGATGGGCTTCCCATTGCTCTAAAATTTCCCCTGGCAGAAAATCCGGCACGACCACAAATTCGTCCTGTGCGACGTATTGGCGCCGGAGGTCCGCTTCGTCCTGCCTGAACACAGTCTCGCGAATGGCGTCGTCAATGGAAAGGGTTGCGGTAGTCGACATATCTATCGGTTGAGCCGCCTAGTTAGCTTCGGGACGCCCGCCGCGTCAATTATTCCGTTCAGTGGCCGAGTGGGTTGCGCCAGCGCAGCTCGGGAAAACGCGCAAAATCACTGTCAGGGGAACAAAGCTCGCAATCATGCTCGATCGCCAGAGCCGCGAGATGTGCGTCGCTGACCAGATTTCCGCCGACCTTTAGTGCCTGAAGCATGCGGGTTAATATTGACCAATGTCTCTCGCCCGGGCGGATGATGTGGACCGTAGGCTGTGCAAGCCACTCGTCAACAATTTCGATGGCTTGCTCAACGGAGATCGGTTTTGCCACAGCCCGTCGATTTGTGCAGACACGGAGGAAGCCACTCAGGGTTGCCCAAGTAAGCGCGATCGGCTCGACCCCAGCCAGGTTCTCCTCCAGCCACGAGTGGGCAGACGCGTGCTGCCGAGCGTCCCGATTGTACGCATAAATGAGCAGATTGGTGTCGGGTAGAATCATCGGCCTTGTTTCATCTTGGCAATTACATGCTCGATCTCCTCGTCATCCAGGAACTGATTGATCTTGTCATAATCGACTCCTGGCATCACGCCCATTGAGAACGACTTTATGCGAAACGGCTTCGTCTTCTTCGGAGCGGCCGTTGCCTGCAATCCATTTCGCAAAGCTTCGTTGATTACCTGTTTCAATGAAAGATTCCGTTTCCGGGCGCTCGCCCGAAGCTTAGCGACAAGACCATCTTCCAGAGTCAAAGTGGTACGCATGGAAGCATCTTGATGCCATAAGCTGTGCTGTCAAGATGTTGCTTACCGAGCTGGATCGAGTCGACTGTTCCGCTTCCCTGCTGCATGGTGGCCGCTACTTGGTAGCTTGCCTTAGCTTTTCATGAATACGCCCGCCTCTCCGCCTGAACGGAAAACGACCCAGTTCCGCGAGCTGTTACGCTCCGGCCGGCTGGAATTCCTGATGGAAGCGCACAACGGTTTGAGCGCGCGCATCGTGGAGGAAGCGGGCTTCTGCGGAATCTGGGCGAGCGGGCTTTCCATTTCAGCCGCGCTCGGCGTGCGCGACAACAATGAAGCCAGTTGGACGCAGGTGCTCGAGGTGGTCGAGTTCATGAGCGACGCCACCCGCATCCCGATCCTGCTCGATGCGGATACCGGCTACGGAAATTTCAACAACATGCGGCGGCTGGTGCGAAAGCTCGAGCAGCGCGGAGTGGCCGCGGTTTGCATCGAGGACAAGCTTTTCCCGAAGACGAACTCGTTCATCAACAGCGAACGGCAGCCGCTGGCGGACCTCGAAGAATTCACCGGCAAGATCAAGGCCGTGAAAGAGGCGCAGAGCGATCCGGATTTTTGCCTGGTGGCGCGGCTGGAAGGCTTCATTGCCGGCTGGGGACTGGATGAAGTCATGCGGCGGGCAGAAGCGTGCCATGCCGCCGGGGCGGATGCGTTGCTGGTGCATAGCAAGAAAACGGGGCCGGATCAGGTGCTGGCCTTCGCGGACGCGTGGAAAGGACGAACTCCGCTGGTGATTGTGCCGACGACGTACTACAGCACGCCGGTGGAAGTGTTCGAGCAGGCCGGGATCAGCATTGTCATCTGGGCGAACCAGAATGTCCGCAGCTCGATCGCGGTGATGCAAGCGACGAGCCGGCGGATTTTCGAGGAGCGTTCGGTCCAGAATGTGGAGGATGCGATCGCGCCGGTGAAGGAGGTCTTTCGGTTGCAGAACGCCGATGAGTTGATGGAGGCGGAGGAGCGTTACTTGCCGCGGACCGCAGACTCAGCCCGCGCCATTATTCTCGCCGCGAGCCGCGGCGCCGAGATGGGCGAAGTCACCTCCGGCATTCCGAAGACGATGGTCTCGATCGGCGGTGCGCCGCTGCTGCACAAGCTCGTCGCGCAGTTCCGCGCCTCGGGGGTCCGGCGAATCGTGGTCATCCGCGGATACGCCGCCGATAAAGTCCACGCCCCGGACGTGGAGTTTGTCGACAACGACGAATTCGAAGGCACAGGCGAATTGCTTTCGCTGAGCAAAGCGCTCGATCATCTCGAAGGGGACGTGATCCTCTCTTTCGGCGATATTCTCTTCCGAAAACACATCCTCAATAACCTGCTGGCCGAGGAGCACGATATTGTGATCGCGGTCGATGCGGCCTGGGAGCGGCGGCAAGGCACGGCGGGATACATCGATTACGTGACGGCGACGCGGCCGTATGCGTTGCGTTACGACGAGGAGGAAGCTTTCCTCACCGCCACCGGGCCGCGTCTCGATCCGGCAAAAATCCACGGCGAGTGGATCGGGCTGATGAAATTGAACGCGCGCGGTTCAGCGCAGATCAAGGCGGCACTCGCGGAGCTGGCGCGCCGCCCCGATTTCCGCGCGTTGCGTTTCGACGATCTGTTCAAGCATCTTCTCGGACAAGAGCAGCAGCGGGTTCAGGTGCTTTACATCACCGGCCACTGGCTGGACGTGGACGATCTCGACGACCTCGCACGCGCGCAGGCTTTCTAATGATCACCGCGGGTTCATTCATCGAACACCTGCGGAGCCTTGGCTATTCGCAATACGCGGGCGTCCCCTGTTCGTTCTTCACGTCATTCTTGAATTACGTGATCGACGATCCAGCACTCGATTACGTCGGCGCGACCAGCGAGGGCGAGGCGGTCGGCATTACCCTCGGCGCGGCTCTGGCCGGCAGGAAAACAGTAACGATGTGCCAGAACTCCGGCCTCGGGAACATGGTCAACCCGCTTACGTCGCTTAATTATCCGTTTCGGATTCCAACGCTGCTGATCGTGACCTGGCGGGGACAGCCCGGCGTGAAAGACGAACCGCAGCACGAGCAAATGGGCCGCATCATGCACCAACTCCTCGACACGCTCCAGATCCCCTGGCTGCCGTTTCCGGCCGACGAATCCCAGATCGCGGGTGTCATGGCTCACGCCGAGGCAAGCATGCAAGAGCGGCAGCGGCCGTTCGCACTCGTGATGGCGAAAGATGCGATCGCGCCGCATGAGCTTTCCGGCGGCCATGTGCCAGAGCGCGTGGTCTCCGATTTGCACGAGAACTTCCTAAAGGAAGGGAGGTTGACCCGCACCGAGGCGCTCGAACTGATTCTCGCCACGCTCGAGGGCGATGAAGCAATCATTGCCACCACCGGGAAAACCGGGCGCGAGCTGTTTACCGTCGCGGATCGGCCGAACCATTTTTATGTCGTCGGCGGGATGGGCACGGCTTCGGCCATCGGCTTTGGGGTGGCGCATGCTCTGCCTCGCCAGCCTGTGGTGGTGATCGACGGCGACGGGGCCGCGCTCATGAAGATGGGTTCGCTGGCGACAATCGGTTTCTATCAGCCCGAAAATTTCCTTCATATTATTCTCGATAACGAAGTCCATGACTCCACCGGCGGACAGCAAACCGCGTCGCCGACCGTGCGCTTCGCCCAGGTGGCAGCAGCAGCAAATTACCGCTCGGCTTTCGGAGCGGATCAGCCCGAAGAAATTCGCGACGCCGTGCGCGAGTTGCGGCATCGCCGGGGTCCATCGCTCTTGCACGTAAAGATTCGGCCGGGCTCGCCGGAAAAGCTCGGCCGTCCCACCGTGAAACCGCACGAGGTGAAGGAGCGGTTCTCCGCGTTCCTGGAAAGGAATTCCGTATGAACGATCCTCTGCTTTTCACCCCCGGACCGCTCACCACCAGCGCTTCCGTGAAAGCGGCAATGCAGCGCGATCTCGGATCGCGCGACTCAGAATTCATCGATCTCGTCGCGCGCCTTCGCACCGGACTGCTGGAGATCGCCGGCGTTTCCCAGGAAAGCGGCTACGAAGCGGTGTTAATGCAGGGCAGCGGAACATTCGCGCTCGAGTCGGTCATTTCCTCCGTCATTCCGCCGGATGGCCGGTTATTGGTGCTCGCGAATGGCGCGTATGGCGAACGGATGCTGCAAATTGCGGAGCGTTTGAAAATCGCCGTCGCCATTCAGCGATGGCCGGAAGACGAAGCTCCCGATCCGGGGACTGTCCGCCAGCTTTTGGCCGCGGAAGCGCCGCCTACGCATGTCGCGATCGTTCACCTCGAGACGACCACCGGAATCCTGAATCCCATCGGCGAAATCTCGCGGATTGTGCGCGAACACGGTTGCCGGTTCATCGTCGATGCCATGAGCAGCTTCGGTGGCGTGCCGATCGACTTCTCGGCGTTGCAACCTGACTATCTTGTCTCATCGGCCAACAAATGCCTGGAAGGCGTTCCCGGTTTCTCCTATGTGCTCGCGCGGCGTGAGGCGCTCGAAAGCACCGCCGGATATGCCCGCAGTGTGAGCCTCGATCTGCTCGCGCAATGGCAGGGCTTCGAGCGCAACGGGCAGTTCCGTTTTACTCCGCCAACGCATGCGCTCCTGGCCTTTGCCCAAGCCCTCGAGGAATTCGCCCGCGAAGGCGGCGTGGCGGGACGGGCCCGGCGTTACCGCGCCAATCGCCAAGCGCTTCTCGCCGGGATGCGCCGGCTTGGCTTCCGCGAGTATCTCGTACCGGCGCTTCAGAGCGACATCATCACCTCCTTCCGCTATCCCGAGGATCCTGCCTTCGATTTCGCGGAGTTCTATCGACGGCTCGCGGACCAGGGAATGGTCATTTACCCAGGGAAGGTTAGCCACGCCGATTGCTTCCGCATCGGCACCATCGGTCAAATCTTCCCCGAGCAAGTCGAGGCACTCATAACGTCAATCGAGCTGGTCCTTGGCCAGATGGGGATTAAGACGCCGTAATCGCCCAGATTCAGTGATGTAGTCGCCCCGCTCTGTCGGGGCGTTGGGGACGATCGGCACGGCGATCCCGCAGTGGCGGGACCGTGGCTACAGCGCGGATCATCTCTTCCGAGCAGGAATGAGGAGCGACTAATTCGTGGAAGATATTTCCAGTTTCGACGTGACATTGCCGGGGGGCTCTAGGCAGTCTATACGGCCAACTCGATTCCATCCATGAAAACACCCATCCGACTTGTCGCGCTTTGCCTGGCCATCCCGGCCATCCCGGCGTTCGCAGTCGAGGTTGAAACGAATTCGACTCGGTCCAAAAACGTGGCGCTGGTTGAAGTCCATTCGACTGCGTCCAAGAACGTGGCGCTGGTCGAGTCGGAATCGTCTCTCTCATTCGAATTCGACGCCGAGGCGGCGTACTTCGGCGACGGCGATCTGGAGCGGGGCGAAACGGGCAACGTGACCATTAATGATTTCGACGGAGGCCATGCGCGCGTCCGGTTCCTGGTGCTGCCACGCACAAAGATCGGAATTTTGCGCCTGGGCGTGCAGACGGAAGGTTATTCGTTCGGCTTCGGCGGGAACGCGGCCATCCCGGATGACCTCGCTTCCACCAGTTTGATCCTTGGTCTCGACACGCAATTTTCAGATTCCTTCCTGGTCCGACTCGAAGCGCAGCCGGGGTTTTACGGAACCGATTTTGATGATTTCGGGCAGGACACTTTTAACGTGCCCGTCGTGCTCGGCGGCACCTACATCTTTAACTCAGGCTTTCAGGTGGTTTTCGGCATCGGTATTGATGCCTTGCGCCAGACTCCCGTGCTGCCCGGGGGCGGCATTCGCTGGAAATTTGCGCCGAAGTGGACGCTGAATGCGGTCGTGCCGACGCCTCGCCTGGAATATGAGCTCAGTAACAGCTTCATGCTTTACGGAGGCGCCGATCTCAGGCTGAGCAGCTATCGGGTGGAAAAAAACTTCGGGACTTTGCGCGGCAACACCGCGCTGAATCACGCCGCCATCAGTTACGAAGAACTGCGAATGGGCGGTGGCTTCGAGTGGAAACTATCGGACGCTTTCAAGCTCTCGGCGGAGGGTGGATATGTTCCGTTTCGAAATTTCGACTTCCATCGCACCCAGGTTCGCTATCACCAGGATGGCGGCGTGCCGTATGCGAGGATCGGCTTGCATGCCGCATTCTAGGGAAGACGTTCTTGAGCGTGTTTCTCCCGCGCACGTAACCTAATACTTCCCGTACAAGTCCGGCCGGCGCTGCTCGAAGACCGCCATCTTGTTTCGGACCGAGGTGATCACCTCTTCCGATAGCTCAGCCTGGATCAGCTCTTCGCGATCCGTGGAAGCGGATGCCACGGTGACTCCATAGGGATCGATGATCGCCGACGACCCGCAACAGGTCACACCTTCATCAGTGCCGGCACGATTCGAAACAATAACGTAGCTCTGATTCTCAATGGCGCGGGCCGCGCAGAGAATCCGAAAATGCTCCACCCGCGGAAATGGCCAGGCCGACGAAATAACGAAAACGTTTGCCTTCTGTTCGATCGCCAGCTTCCGGTAGACCTCAGGAAACCGAAGATCGTAGCAGATGCTCAAGCCAAGACGGAAGCCGCCGAATGGGAAGCTCTTTAGCTCATGGCCGGGCGAGAAGCACTTGTCCTCTCCAATGGGAGTTCCGGTGAAAAGGTGAGTCTTGCGGTAGCTCCCAACTATTTCGCCATTCCCATCGATGAAGACTTGCGAATTGTAGGTGGAATTTCCGTCCCGTTCCGAAACACCGCAGATGATCGCAATCGAAAGGCTCTTTGCCATCTTCCGCAGCTCGGGCACGGCGCCCTCAGTCCACGGTGTGGCGTGAGCCTGGATGACCGGCATGGAATAGCCGGTATCCGCCATCTCGGGAAAGACGATCAGCTCGACGCCGCCTTCTTTCGCGCGCGCGGAGAAATCGCGGATTTTGCGCAAGTTTGCGTCCACGTCGCCGAGCGCGCAGGCAATTTGGGCGGCGGCTAGTTTCATAAGGGACTAGTCGCTGCGTCATTCCTGAGCTCCCAAGGAATGGCCCGCGCTGTAGCCACGGTCCCGCCACTGCGGGATCGCCGTGCCGATCGTCCCCAACGCCCCGACAGAGCGGGGCGACTACAGCACTGAATTTGGGCGGCAGCTAGTTTCACGATGCGAACCTAGCGCAAATTCTTGTCGAGCGCGCCGATCTTGCGCGTCTCCGGCCATTTCCACATTACGCCCAGCACCACCAAGATCGTGCCGACACCGCCGGACACGACCGATAGGACCGGACCGAAAAGCGCCGCGGTCAAGCCCGACTCCAAGGCGCCCAGCTCATTCGAGGTGCCGATGAAGATGTTGTTCACCGCCGAAATGCGGCCGCGCATGGAGTCGGGCGTGACCAGTTGCAGCAACGAATGCCGCACCACCACGCTCACGCTATCGAACACGCCCGTCAGAAAAAGCATGAGGAGCGAGAGCCAGAGAGAGCGCGACAATCCGAAGAGGATCGTGGCAGCGCCGAACCCTGTGACGCACCAAAGGAGCGTCTTGCCCGCATGTTTCATCGGCGGCAGATAAGCAATCAGCAACGCCATGATGAAGGCGCCGATTCCCGGCGCCGCGCGCATCCAGCCGAGGCCGATGGGACCGCAGTGCAAAATCTGGTCGGCAAAAATCGGCAGGAGCGCGGTGGCGCCCCCGAGAAAGACCGCAAACATGTCGAGGGTGATCGTGGCCAGGACCACTTTCTTGCTGCGGATGAACCGGATTCCCTCCATCAAGCTGCGCCACGCGTTGCGCTCGCTGCTGGTTCCGCGATCGCTGCTGCGGATCGGGAGCACGAGGAGGAAAAACGCAAACGCGCAGGCGGCATCGACCGCATAGATGAACGGGAACCCCGCCCGCACGATGAGCAGACCGCCGATCGCCGGGCCGACGACCGATCCAATTTGAAAGACGCTGCTGTTCCAGGTGACGGCGTTCGCGAACGCGTCGCGCGGAACCAGCTGCGGAAAATAGGAGCTGCGCGCCGCCCACCCGAAAGTCCGTCCAATCGCGGAGATGAGCAGGATCAAATAAATCAGCGGGATGGAAAGATCGTCGAAATGGAAATAAGTGTGGCGTTCGAAGATTGAAGCGACCGAGTAAAGAAAACGATTGCCTGCCTGCAAAACAGGCCAGTTCGGAATGGCGAGGTGTTGCCACGAAACGAAGGCGAGGGCGAGCGAGCAGATCGCGCTCAGCGCCTGTGTCACCAGGATAATGCGTTTGCGCGGAAAGCGGTCCGCGATGTGGCCGGCGGGAAGAGACAGCACTACTACCGGCAGCGCGATCACCAGTCCGACGAGCCCGAGCGCCGTGGCCGAGTGGGTGCGCGCGTAGATTTCCCATTCCACCGCCACGATGAACATCAGACGCCCGATGACCGAAATCAGATTCCCCGTCGTATAGAATCCGAATGCCCGAAAACGAAAGGCCGCGTAGGGATCATGTCTCCCCCCAGGCCTCAAAAGGGTGCCTTCGGCAGTTGTGGGACGCGCGGCACACGGCGCTTCGAACGGCGGCTGGGGCGCGTGCGGATTTTCGTCAGCCATGTTGAACGCGTCTGCGTTCACATCCGCGCAGGAGATTCTAGAAGCGTTAGTTACCGCCGCAACCGCCTTGCGCAATTTGCATTCCCTAGCCGATCACGAGCGGTGGAGATTTTCACAGGGCCCTCAAAAAATCCTTGCCGAAACATCTTGGCTTCTGCCTAACTCGACGCGTGAAGTCCCCCTCCCTAGACGGCCGATCCCCTGCCTCGGCGCATGTTCCGCGCCGGCAACGGCGCTGTCTGGTGCTCTTGGCCGGAGCGACCGCTCTGCTCTCATATGTCTCCCAACTTCACGCACAAAATTCGGACGGGGATGCTTGCTTGGCGCGGGAGGGACGGATCTCTATCGTCGGGGTTAAGGATACGGCGCTGTATGAGAGTAAACTCTTTGTCACGAAGGACGAGGTGGCCAGGTATGTCTTCTTGACGAACGCGAATTATGACGGCGATCGATCTGTTGCAATATACCGCGCCTCGGGAAAAGCGGGCTCCTTCCCGGGGAATTATTGGATTACATCTACGGAAGTTTCGACATCATTATTGGCCGCGATTCCGACTGCAGTCGAGAAGGCTCGGATAAATCCGCGTACGCTTACGGTGCATCGCGCTGATGCTCCATTTCCGGCGTCAGCAGCGAAAACGATTCACGAGCTATGGGTAACAATGCTGGAAAGGACTCGTGTCGAGGAAAGAGCCGTCCCGTGCGCACCAACCGCTATTATTTCCGCGGTGACCGAGCGCGGCGCTCGTCTGAAGGCCATAACGGTTTCGCTCGGGGAGGCCTCTCCGTGCTTAGCTTTGATGCGACTGGGGCAGTCGCTGATTACCTATCCTCAGTTACCAGCTCGGCAGCGAGTTGAGGCGGCCCGCAAAATCGAGAAGGAAAGTCAACGACTGCTGAAGCGCGTCTCGAAAGGGACGTGACGCGCGATTTCTCTTCGCTTCGACCGTTGTTCTGATTCAATTCGGGCATGGGTTCCTCCGTGAATCAACGCGCGGTGCGCTGGCTCCGGGCGGAGCTTCCGACACTCGTCTCCAGTGGGACAATTTCGGCCGAAAACGCGCAGGCGATTGAACGATACTACGAGGCGAACGCGCGAGGTTCGTCCAAAGTCGGCTTCGTCCTGCTGGCCGTGATTGGCTCGGTCCTGGTCGCGGCGGGAATCGTTCTTCTCATTGCGCACAATTGGGACGAATTCAGCCGGCCGGTTCGCTCGGTCATCGCCTTTCTCCCGCTGTTCGCGGCCCAAGCCTTGCCTGCCTTCGTCCTGATGAAGCGCAGTGAGTCGAAGGCCTGGCGCGAGAGCGCGGCGATTTTCAATGTCGCGGCCATCGGGACCGCGATCTCGCTCGTCAGTCAGACGTATCAAATTCACGGGTCGCTTGCGAATTTCATTTTCGTTTGGATGCTCCTGAGCATCCCGCTGGTTTATCTCATGCGGACCACGCTCGGCGCGGTGACCTACCTCATCGGCGCCTGGGTTTGGCTCTTCACGCGCGAAGGGGAACGCGGCTTCGATCCTGTCTATTTCTGGCTCCTGCTCGTTCTCGTGGTCCCTTATTTCGCGGCTCTCTATCGGCGAGACCGCGGGAGCCGGGAAACCGCGGGCCTTGCAATTGTACTCGCGGGCGTAACCGCGGTTGGGCTCGGCTTCACCACTGGTTATAGCAACGCGAATCTCGGCGTCGTGGCCTTTGCCGGTTTTTTTACCGCCGTCTACATCTGCGGCACCGAATTTTTTCCGCCGCCGAATCCCGACCGCTTGCACCTGCTCGCTGTGCTGGGCGGAGTCGCGATTGGGGTCATGACGATCGTCCTGACTTTCGAGGGCATCTGGCATCACCAATCCGCTCCGTCGTGGCCAGCCGACCTCTCGCACGGAATCAGCGTCACGATTGCCTTGAGCTTTCCGATCGCGGCGATCGTGCTGGCCGTCTGGTCTTTCGTGAGGCGCAGGATGCGGTTTAGTCTGCTGGCGGCGGCCTTTCCTGTCATCGCCGCCCTGGGATGGTTCGTGGCGAATTCTTGCCAGCGTCCCGCCGTGGTGTGGGAACACACAAACTGCGATCTTGCCGCGGCCCTCCTGCTCGATGTCTATGCGCTCGGCCTGGGCGTGGAATTGATCGCGCGCGGCATGCGCGCCAACAGCGCCACGCGGACGAACTTCGGCTTGCTGGTCATTTCCGCCCTCGCCGTCGCCCGCTTTTTCGACAGCGATCTCTCCTTCGTCACGCGGGCCATTGGGTTCATCGTGATCGGTGTCGGGTTTCTCCTGACCAACGTCGTGCTCTTCAAGAAGCGCACCGCCACATGAACAAGCTGCGCCTCATGATCTTCATCGTGGTGGCCCTGGCGCAGATCAGCGTTCCGGCCTCGATGATCTGGAAACGCCAGCGCACCTTGCGCGAAGGCCGGCTCTGGAAGTTCCGCACCGTCCCGGTCGATCCGGTGGATGCGATGCGCGGGCGGTATCTGGTCTTGCGTTTTGAGGCCGAGGAATTTCCGCGCCCCGAAAGGTGGCCCTCTGCGTTTGAAGAGACGGTTTACGTCCGGCTCAAAGAAGACGCGAATGGCTTTGCTGCAGTCGATCAGATGAACGATGCGCTCGGCGAAGGCACCGACACCGTCCCGGCGCGGAATCTTGGTTACTACGAAGGAAAACAGCGCCTGAGATTTCCTTTTGACCGGTTTTGGGTGACGGAGGCGAGGGCGCGTGCGGCGGAGAAGGCCTATGCCGAACACAGCCGCCGCGAAAAGATCGATGCCTACGCGACCGTGCGTGTCTTCAACGACGATGCGGCGATCGAGGAACTTTATATCGCCGGGCAGCCGTTGCGCGACTATCTCCGTGCGCACCCACCGTAGCGCTGGTTTGGAGCAGAAGGAGTCATGGCCGATGGTAAGCGTTGATCCCGATGAGTCCTATGTGACCCTATGAGTCCTATGAGTCTCCCCGGCAATAGAACGCCGTCATGATCCTATACAGCGTCACGATAGTCATTGAGGCCAGCATCGAGTCCGAATGGGTTGACTGGATGAACAGAGTCCATGTTCCCGATGTGCTCCGGACTGGCTGCTTCACGGAGTGCCGCATATACAGAGTTCTCGGCTCCGATGGCGAGGAACCAAGCTACGTGATGCAGTATCAGTGCTCATCGGTTGAGGAGTATCACCGTTACCGGGACAACTTTGCCCCTGGGCTCCAGAAGGAGCACTCCGATCGCTTCGCCGGAAAGTTCCGTGGTTCTCGCCAGGTATTGGAGGAGGTCACGCGGGTTGAATCATCTCCGACGCTGTAGCTCCGACGCTGTAGCCACGGCGCTCAGTCGCCGTGCCGAGATTTGCCACGAAACACGCTTCCGCGCCTCGACAGAGCGAGGCGGCTACAGCAGAAGCGTGGCGAGCTAGCGCCGGACAGCGACCCCTTGCGCTTCGAAGCGACCACCGCGCAGGAGCGGACCTGAGCCGATAAAGGCGCGGGCCGGAAAATTCTTGCTGAAGTAAGTGCGATAAATCTCATTGAACTTGTCGTACAAGGAGAGATCGGGACAAAAAATTTGGACGGAGACCAGGTCGTCTATGGTCATATCGGCGGCGGCAAGCGTAGTCTTCATACCATCGAGCAAGAGCCGAATCTCCTTCTCAACCTCTTCCGGCGGCTTGCCGGTCTGTGGATCGATGCCGATTTTTCCCGCCAGATAGAGCGTGTCGCCGACCAGCACTCCGTCGCTGAAGGGCAACTTGTCCGTCCGGCCCGGGAGCACGATGTGTCGCCTCGTGCCGGCAGTCTCCTTGGAAGCAGGAGTGACGGCATTCCCTGTCTGCATCAAGAGCAGCCCCGCCGCCATCGCCGCTAACACCGACAGAATGGTCAGGACTCGCCTGATCGAATAATCATATGCACGCATGATTCCATCATGCGGGGACACCGACGGACGAAGCAAGCCTGGGCGCCTTCAAGGGTCTTGGAGGTTGTAGACTTCCACGAGACCCACACCGCTTTGACCGTTTCGTTCGCGGATAATGGCGGTGAAGGGACCGGACGGCAGCGTGGTAACGATGGCCGATTCCAGATCGTCGGTTGGCGCGAGGGTCGTTTCCTGGATCTCCGCTTCGGGGCCGTCCCGCCAATTGTCGTTTTCGGTGATGAGCGTGCCGTTCAGGTCGCGCAGTTCCAGGGTTGGGTCGGGCATCGCGTTAGGTATCCCCGAGGCGGCAAGCGATGGGCCGACCGAGCGGACCAACACTCTGGTGCTTCCGCCGTTCCCGAAGATGATGAATCCACCAATCATAACTTCGCTAGCCTGGCCGACCGCCCCGCGGGTGCTGATATTGGCCAGGGTCGAATTGAGCGTGGCGTTCAAGTCATAAGCCTCGACTAACGCGATGCCGGTCGCGCCATCTCGTCCGCCCACCACCGCGGTATAAGAGCCTGGGGCCAGGGTTTGGACGATCGCCGATTCCAACTCGTGGGACGGCGGAATGCCGGTCGCTTCGATCTCGGCTTGTTGCGAATCAGCCCAGTTGTCGTTCGTCGCGATGACCCCGCCGGTTTGGTCGTGCAATTCCAGGATGGGGTCCGCAAGCGCTGTGGTGATTCCCGAGGCAATGAGCGACGGGCCGATCGCGCGGATGATAACCGTCTTCGGCTGGTTTCCAGTGACGATGAAGCCGCCGATGAGCTGATTGTCGCCCGTTCCGACAGTTATGCGGGTCGAGATGTTCGCGAGTTTCTCCGCAGCGGCGACGAAGGGGGGAGGTCCCGGCGGAGGAGGATCGAGGGTGGTCGGGTCGCGCGGAAATTTTGCGTAAGGCAAACGCGCGCCGAGGTAGGCGAATTGGTCCGCGCGAATGCTGAAGGGCGCGAGGAAATCGTGCGTGCCCGACGCGCCCACGATATCGTCCTGGTCCACGCCGTCACCGCTGATCCCGATCGCGCCGATGAGCTGGCCGTTGCGATAGAGCGGAAAACCGCCCGGAAAAATCGTGATGCCGCTCCGGAATCTTGGGTCGATCATGAAGGCGGGATTCAAGACGAATTGCGGAAGCGCGGCGCGAACGAAACCGGAAAACTCTTCCTGGAGTCCGTAGTAGGGGCCTGGGTCCTGCACGTCGAGGCCGGGCGGATAAAAAGTCTGCGCGAGGAATCCGACGGAGCGGGTGGAGAGCGCCAGCGAATTACTGGAAAAGCCAACCGCGGTGCGCCCTTTCTGCACCGCCACGTCCCAACTGAAGAGAGTCGCCTCACCCGTGCGGAAGGCGCCCAGCACCGTCGGCACCACGCTGGGATTATTCGGGAAATTTACGACCGTGATGAAGACCTGCATCTGAGTGCCTATCGGCAATCGAATGCCGGCCCGCGTTATCCGGACGCGGTCGGCGGCGAAGTTGATAATGCTTGCGACTTCAGCCGCGGTCAGACGCGGCTGTCCATTAATGGGTGTAGAAATTGGATCGCTGGTGATCGGCTGGCGGATTTCGCCCTGCACTCCACCGAAGGTGGCGATGGGATAGGCAAACGGCGGCGGAGCGGCCTGGACCGGATAGTCGGCGGCAGCGTTGCCCTGGACTATGATCGGACTTATTCCGGGCCCGGGATTTACCACATAAGGAAGCGCGATGCCGTTGATGTAGACGTTGTTCGCCCGGATAGAATCGGCTGGACGAAAGCCGAACTGGCCGGCCAGCGCGATGTCTTCGTCTTTGTCGTAGCCCCCAATGAACTGAAACGGATTCTGCGAGCGCAGTCCCGGAATGGGGCCCGGCACGCCGTCGCCGGTCACACCGACGCCGCCGACGAGCGCACCGTTCTTGTAAAGCGGAACGCCACCGGGCGAGCCATCCAGCGACGTGCCGGGCACTTCCATTATGGCGAGTCCAGGCGCACTGCTGAAGACAATGAGACTCCCTGGTTTCCGGAATTTGTTGATGTCGGAGAAGAACAAGTTCGAGAGGCCCACGCCGACCAAAGGTCCGGGTGGAGTGTTCGTTACCCCGGGAGGAAAGTGTTGCTGGATGATGAATCCGGCGGTGCGCGAGGTGAAGGCGTTTTGATTGCTGCTCAGATAGGCAGCCGTTCCGGCCTTTGAGACGCAGCTGGAGATTTCGTCCGCGGTAGGCTCGCCGCCGCGCACATTCCAGACCCCGAGGACGTTGCCTTCGCGGTCGGTCACGGCGATGACACTATTAGGCGAAATCTGAAGCGAGCGTGTGACTGCCTGGTTAATGACGGTCTGCACATCGGCAGCCGTGAGCTGCGCCTTGGCCGACGCCGCCGATAGCAGGAACGCAGCGGCAAGGGGGATCAAGAGGGCGCGGACTTTCACGGGGGAGCTTTCATACTAAAAGAGCGTGCCTTCGGCTATGAAAATCCGTTCCCGGCACAAAAACGCGGAGGGAATCTTGGATGCTCGATGCGCCGCTATCCGCTAACGATCAAGCTACACCACCCGGACGCCTGGTTGAGGCGACTTCCGACAGACCGGGCCGGAAACTTGCGCGCCCCGACGCCGTATAACCAGGGCAAGGAGACCCGAATATGCAGTCACGCCCGTGGCTGCCAAGAACAAACCCCATGCTACAGGACGGAAATCGGCTGGTCGTATTCGGCTCCCAGATTATCGGGGTGCTGATAGTAGTGGTGGGGTTGCTCACCCAGCACGCGGAGTTGCATAGCCCCCGCCCCGTCGGAAGCAAGATGCAAGTCACCGAGGAATCTGGCCAGAAGGGCGACCGGTTTGCGCGGCTCTGGGATGATCCGCTGGAGGACCTGCCCGCGTTTCAAGTCGCTGGGCCAAAAGACGCGCCGCTGACTCGGGCGGACAAGCCGCCCAAGCAGGCAGCTGCTTCGCTCGACGAGTCCAGCCCGCCTAATGCCGACCAATCAACCGCGTCCGTCCCGGCCTCAGATCAACCGCAGGCCGACCAGGGCATTTTCCTCTGGAACATTCTGGATGCCAGACCGCTGCCGGAAGTCAGAGAACGCAGGCTCCGCATCCGCTACGCCATTGTTTCGGCCCTGGTGGCCGCTGGATATTTGCCGCTGCGCGATTCGTCGTTAAGCCCTTTGGTCAGGACCGTGGGTCCGCCCGCGTCTCCCAAGAAAGAACTATTTGGATATTTCGAGACCTTCGAGGCCAAGGATGCGCCTTTCCAACGCGTCTGTCTGATCTGGACACCGAAGCAATCGACCGCTCTGCCGATCGAAAAAGACGTCCTGACAGACATAAAGACCCAAATTCACAGAAAAGGAGACCTGAGGGACAGCGCGCAATTTCGCGTTCTGCACCACGGAAACAGCGAAGATCTCATCACCTATCTGGACGGTTTGAACTTACCCGAAGACATCGAATTGAACCACCATATCTCCTTCATGCGGGCGACCTTTCCGTCAAAATCGCTCCCAGGAGACGCAAGACGTTTGATCCATTTTCCCATCCTCACGGACGACTTCCTCGTGGAGGCATTGGTGCACGAGCTGTCGCTGCGGATCCCGCAGCTGAATCGCGACAAGGGGATTTCTCGAATAATTATCTTCACGGAATCCGACACCAAATACAGCCGGACGATTGCCTCCGAGTTCGCCGACAAGTTGAAGGGTCGCGCCAGGCTCGAAGTCTATTCTTACCTTCGTGGACTGGACGGCCGGCCGGAAGAACTCCGAATTCCTGCGAAGGCGGAGAGCACCACGAGCAATGATCCAGCCAAGTCTCTTCTGCAAGGAAGGGCGATCTCAGAAAATAGCTTTGGGACGTCACAGTTCGACTACTTACGGCGGCTCGCTCTCTCGCTGGGGGAGGAGAGGAGAAAGAAACGGGATTGTGACATCGCCGCCGTCGGAATCCTGGGAAGCGACATTTATGACAAGATGCTGGTCCTGCAGGCCATTCGCCCCGAGCTGCCCGCGGCCGTTTTTTTCACGACCGATCTTGATGCGCTTTATCT
The DNA here is from genome assembly GCA_035941955.1 of Chthoniobacterales bacterium. GTDB lineage: Bacteria > Verrucomicrobiota > Verrucomicrobiia > Chthoniobacterales > UBA10450 > AV80. The sequence goes on along the minus strand of DASZDO010000023.1, from coordinate 10,959 downwards.
CGAGCGAGAAAATCAGACCTTCACGCGCAATCTCGTCATCGCGAGCGCCGATGGCCTCGACATGAATGGGAAGAAAAATCCGAACGATCGGAAATGGAAACTCCCGCCGATGCGGGACAGCTACCAGACCATATTGGCGAAACGCATCTGGGCGATTCTCGCCTCGAGCGAGCGTGAACTGGATGTATCGACGCGAGCGTCATCGCCGCGGCTCTTCGAGATCGTTGCAGGGAAAAGCGTCGATCTCAATCCTGCAAAGGAGAGCTTCGCAGCAAAAGCAAGCGGCCTTCTCGGCCGGCTGCCGGAATTGGCCACCTTCATCTTCGTGCTCGCGCTCCTAAATGGCTTCGTAATCCTCTGGGCCATCTCCACCCGGACGGGAAAGACCGACGCCCCTAATAAGGTCTGCGCCCCGATGACCAGGCGGGCCCGGATATTTGTGTATACGGAGATGGGCCTCGCCTGCGCCGGGCTCCTCTTTCTGCTCTACATGCTCTCATGGAGCCACGCTTCCCTGCTTTTTGGAGAACCGCTGAGTCTCGGCGCCAGTATCTGGCCGAGCGTGATGATCCGCTTACTGGCATTCCTCGTGGCCGTCCTTCTCCTCCTGATCGCTTCGTATACCTTCGTCGCCCGTGGCGCACGCCTTAAAGAGGACATAAAAGCAGCCCTCCCGGATGACGTGCAGGTCCGTGTCGCGGAGAGCTTGGGCCAGGAAGCGGTCAGCGGTTGCCGCTTTCTCTTTTCCGAGCAGCACACTCCGTGTCGCGAGAAACCTTTCGCACCGATCCTGGAAAAGTTGTTCGATCAAACGGCGAGGCGAAAGCGGATCATGCTGGCATCCGGCATTTATCTGGCCCTTTCATTTATCCTTTTTGCCAAATGGCCGCCCGTGGTGCCCGCGCGCGGCCCGGCTCCTTTTCTGATCGACAAAGTAGTCGTGGCCCTTGGCGTCGCGCTCTACGTGATTCACCTGATTTACTGCCTCGATCTTCATCTTTCGGCGCGCAGTCTCCTGCGAAATTTGCACTCGTTTTGTTTTCGCGCCGACGTCGAGATCAAGGGGAGCGAGTTGCTCACCGCCGTGAGCGAATTGACTGCGATCATCGGCAAGACATTGCTCTATCCCCTTACCGTCTTGATCCTGATCATCCTTTCCCGGTTGCAGATCTTCGACGTCTGGATCATGACGCCAAGTCTGACCATCACTTTCTCGGTCGGAGCCGCGCTCTTGGTGACGGCAGCGCTGATCTTGTGGCGCGAAGGCGTTCGGCTGAAGGGCGCGGTCCTCGCGACCGAGGGTACGAAACCCCAGATGGAGGCGACGGAAAAGGAGAAGGTCGGGCTGATTAACGAGGGGGTCTTCGCCGCGTGGCACCACCAACCCATCTTTGCGGCGATCTTTTCCGTCGTGGCTGTTTTTGGCAGCTTGAGCATCGCGGGACCCTTGGCACGACTACTCTTCGGCTCCTCCTGAGCGGCTTCAAACCGATGGCCGCGCCATCTTCAACTATGGAGGTCTGCGGGAACCTGGCCTGGTGGAAAGGGGGCGCACTGGGGGGCGCCGGCCCCGCCCGCCGGGGAACGCCACTTTTTCCGCCACGGCCTTAAGCTTGCCAAGGGGAAACGATTTCCGGCATCCTTTGCACCCCTATGCCCTCGTCTCGCCCAACGGCCAGCGCCCGAACCCGACGCATGTTTCTTGCGTTGGCCGGATTGCTCGTCCTGGGAGGGCCGGCTGAAATGGCTGGCGACGATAGCCCACCCCAGGAACAGGGCGCCCGCGTTGAGATCAACGGGGGTCGCCGTAAGGATGCGCGGGTTGAGATTGTTAGCGATCGCAAAAAAAAAGCCCGGGTTGAGATCGTTAGCGACAGCAAGGATACCGTCGTTGAGATCGGAAGCGATCGCAGGAAAGCGGTCCCGCTCAACATTCTCAGCGACAGCAAGGATGGCCTCGTTGAGCTCAATAGCGGACGGCGCGAGGGAGCGGAAATCGAGGTCAATGGCCGCCGCGCCCGTCCTCACTGGCGTTTCCGGGGCCGTTACCTCTTCGGGCAGGAACAGGTCCAGGTCGAAGATCCCCCGCTCCCGCCCTCCGAGTTCAATCCCGATCCGGGCGGCGGAAATCTTCTCGAACCGATTGAGCCGCCCGATTTGTTTCCCCCCATCCTCCCGCAACCGCCGGAGTACGGGGAAGAATCAGTCCCGCGCTCGCTCGGCTTGCCACGACGGGGCGTGCGCGAGATGGAACCGGAACGGCACAAGCTCGAGTACCAAACGTATCCGGACTCCGAGAGCGGCCTCGGCCTCATCCCCGGCTCGGAGCCGGTGCCGAATCGCTGGTTCATCGGATTCGGCCGCTGGAAACGCTACGCCGACCCTTCGACGGAAACCCCTTATCAATCCGGCGCGCTGCGCTTCTGGCATCCATACCTGCAAAGCAAGCTCAAAGGCGACGCGCCCATTATTGGTCAGGAAATTTTCCTTAACCTGACGCTCAATAATTTTTCGCAGTTCGAAGCGCGCCGGCTTCCGATTCCGAGCGGAGTGAGCACCGCGCGCCCGAACAGCTCGGAGTTTTTCGGCCGGAGCGAGCAGCTGTTTTTCTCGAACGATTTTTCGATCGGGATCGACCTTTTCAAAGGCGAAACCGCGTTCAAGCCAGTCGTTTGGGCGCTCCGGCTCCTCGCGGTCGCGAACTACAATTACATCAGGGTAAAAGAGAACAACGCGCTCGATCCGGATCCGCGCGGGCCGGGATTCACTCCGCCTCCAGGGCCGCTCGTCTTTCCGAGCCCGGGCGATCCCTTCGCGGGACTGGGCGGAGGGTTGACCCGCCTGCCGAGCGACCTTGCGGGCACGCGCTACACCACGCGCCACAAAGACTGGTACGCGCTCCAGGAAGCGTTTGGGGAAATTCACCTCCGCGACCTGACGAACAATTACGATTTCATTTCTTCCCGGTTCGGCATTCAGCCGTTCGTGAGCGATTTCCGCGGCTTCATTTTCAACGACACGAATCTCGGCGTCCGCATCTTCGGCAACTACGACAACAACCTCTGGCAATACAACGTGATCGCGCTGGACATGCTCGAAAAGGACACCTACTCCGACCTGAACAAGTTCGACCGGCGCGATCAGCAGGTCTTTGTCGCGAATGTTTTCCGCCAGGATTTCTTCGCCAAGGGCTACACCGCGCAACTGAGCTTTCACGCGAACTTCGACGGGGGCGAGCGGCATTTTGACAAGAACGGTTTTATCACGCGCCCCGCGCCGATCGGGGCGGTGCGCGATCATTACCTCCAGGCCTATTATCTCGGCTGGGCCGGCGATGGGCACATCGGCAAACTGAATATATCCCACGCTGCTTACCAGGCGTTTGGCGAAGATGGTTTCAACGGGATCGCGCAGCAGCGGGTCCAGATCAATGCGCAGATGGCGGCGCTCGAGCTGTCGATCGACAAGGATTGGCTCCGGTTCAAGCTCTCCGGTTTCTACGCGAGCGGCGACCCGGATCCGAGGAATTCACATGGGACCGGGTTCGACACCATTTTCGACCGGCCATTTTTCATCGGCGGGCCGTTCAGCTTTTACGTGCACCAGGGGTTCAATCTCGGCGGCACCTCGGTGAACTTTAAGCAGCGCGACAGTCTGGTGATCGACCTGCGCACGAGCAAAACCGAAGGCCAATCCAACTTTGTCAATCCGGGCGCCTTCATCATCGGTTACGGAAACGACGCCGAGATTACGCCGAAACTGAAGGCGTTCATGAACGTGAACTACATCTGGATGATGGAAACGGAGCCGATCAGGCAGGTGCTTTTGACGAACCACGCGAGCAATGAATTCGGGCTGGATTGCAGCCTCGGATTTCAGTTTCGCCCGCTCCTGACGAATAACATCATCATCACCGCCGGGGCGGGATTTCTGGTTCCGGGCGCGGGCTACAAGGACATTTACCGGGCAAACACGGATCCCGTTTTTGGTTATCCGGGGCCGGCGCCGGCGAAGGTGGATAGTTTTCTCTACAGCGGGATTCTCACGCTGACGCTGACGTATTGATGAACGTTAAATCGTTACAACGTTACAACGTTACAACGGGCGTCCAAGGCGCGAGACCTCCTTCACTCGTGCTCGTGCTCGTGCTCGTGCTCGCGCTCGACGCGAATGGACAAACCACAGAACCAACCTCCGGCTACGGCCCCCCCACCGCCGTCCCATCGGAAGTCTCCATCACCAAACCCGCCTCTCTCCCAAAGCAAAACTGGATCGATCAATCGCAGGCGTCGGCTGACGCGAAAAGCGTCGGCTGCAACCAGTGCCACAACGGCATCGAGCCGATGCACAAGGCTTCCCACGTTGTGCTCGGTTGCACCGATTGCCACGGCGGGAATCCCGCGCGCGGCCTCACGAAAGAGCAGGCGCACATCCTGCCGCACAACAAGGAATTCTGGAAAACCTCGGCCAACCCTCCCAACTCGACCGTCTGGCTCAATCACGAATCGCCCGAGTTCATCCGCTTTATCAATCCCGGCGACCTGCGCGTGGCCAAACAGGCCTGCGGCCTCTGCCACGAAGCGATCATCCGCAACGTCGATCACAGCATGATGAACCATGGCGCGATGCTCTGGGGCGCCGCCCTCTACAATAACAGCGGCTTCTACCTGAAGAATTACCGCTTCGGCCAGGCCTACGGCGCGGATGGCGCCCCGCTCCGCCTCAACAACTACACGCCGGTCACGCCGGAAGACACCAGGGTCCGCGGCATCCTGCCGTTCCTCGATCCGCTTCCGCGGTTCAACCTGAGCAATCCCGGAAATATCCTGCGCATTTTCGAAAAGGGCGGCGAAAAGCAATTGCAGCTCGGCCTGCCCACGCTGGACGAGCCACCCGGCAAACCGATTCGCCGTTTATCCGAGCGCGGTCTCGGCACCCTCAATCGCACCGATCCGGTCTTCCTCGGTCTGCAAAAAACGCGGCTGCACGATCCGCTCCTTGGCTTCCTCGGCTCGAACGATCACGCGGGTGATTATCGCTCGAGCGGGTGCTCCGCCTGCCACGTGGTTTACGCGAACGATCGTTCGCCCACGAACTCCGGCTGGTGGAGCAAGTACGGCCACCAGGGACTCACCTTCACCGCGGACAAAACCATTCCGAAGAACGAGCGCGGCCACCCGGTCATTCATCAATTCACCCGCTCGATTCCGTCGAGCCAGTGCATGAACTGCCACATGCACCAGGGCAATCTCTTCGTGAATCCGTATCTCGGTTACACCTGGTGGGACCAGGAGACCGATGGCGAATTCATGTATCCGAAAGAGCAGCGGAACCCGACCAGCGACGAGCTGGTGATCGAAACCCAAAGCAATCCGGAGGCGGCGGCCGCGAAAGGTCTTTGGGGCGACAAGGAGTTTCTCGACAAGGTTTCGGAGTTAAATCCCAAGCTCAAGAACACGCAGTTTGCCGACTATCACGGGCATGGCTGGGTGTTCCGCGCGATCTTCAAGCACGACCGCAAAGGCAATCTGCTCGATCTGCGCGACAACAAAATCCCCCACGACGATCCGCAAAAATTCGCGAGGGCGGTCCACCTGAAGGACGTCCATCTGGCCAAAGGAATGCAGTGCACGGATTGCCATTTTGAAATGGACGTGCACGGGAATGGCCAGCTCTACGGGGAACCGCGCAACGCGACCACGATCAATTGCATCGATTGCCACGGAACGGTGGATCAGCGGCCGACGCTGATCACTTCCGGCAATGCCGGCCAGGTGGACCTGGCGAACAACAGCAACACGCCATGGGGACCGCGTTTCGTCTGGGAAGGCACGCGGCTTTACCAGCAATCGATCATGTCGCCGGACACGCGTTGGGAGGTGCCGCAAACCATCGACACGATTGATCCCCTCTCCGCGCATTACAATCCGAAGTCGGCCTATGCGAAAACGCTCATGCGCGATGGCAAAACATGGGGCGGCGGCGTCCCGGCCGAACCGACCGAGCGCCGGATGAAACTCGCGCACGATAACAGCGCGATGGATTGCCAGATCTGCCACACCTCGTGGGCCACGAGCTGTTTCGGCTGCCACTTGCCGATGAAGGCGAACCAGCGCGTTCCCTTAAATAAATTCGAGGGCGTGATGGACCGCAACTACACCACCTACAATCCGCAAGTGGTGCGCGACGACGTTTTCATGCTCGGGATCGACGGCACGGTGAAGAAAAACCGGATGGCGGTGTTGCGCTCATCGAGCGCGGTAGTGGTCAGCTCGCAAAACGCGAATCGCGAATGGGTTTACTCCCAGGCGCAAACCTTCTCCGCGGAAGGTTACAGCGGTCAGGCTTTCAATCCGCATTTTCCCCACACCACGAGCAGTGTCGGCACGACCAAGAATTGCACCGACTGCCATCTCTCCAGAAACAACGACAACAACGCCTGGATGACGCAGCTCCTCGGATTCGGCACCGGCACGGTGAATTTCTTCGGCCGTTATGCCTACGTGGGCGAAGGGCACGAAGGATTGCACGCCGTGATCTGGACCGAAGCGGACGAGCCGCAAGCCGCGATCGGCAGCCACCTGCATAAGCTCGCTTATCCGGACAATTACCGGAAACATCTCGAAGCCGGCTCGATCCTGAAAGAAGGTCACGAGCACAGCGGCCACGATATTCAGGACCTGGTCTTGCGCGGCGAGTATCTCTACACCGCGAACGGGCCGGGCGGTTTCGAGGTCTTTGATGTCGCGAATATCGACCAGAAGGGATTTTCGGAGCGCATCGTGAGCGCGCCGGTTTCGCCACTCGGCCAGCGCACCCGGGTGAACACCAAGTACGCGACGTCAGTCGCTCTGCCGAGCACACTTGCGCTCGATCCGGCGCGGGAGCGTATCCCGGAAAACGAAGAGCAGCCGATCGATATGTTTTACGCGTGGGCTTACGTCTCGGATCGTGAAGAAGGCTTGGTCGGCTCGTTTGTTGCGACGCTCGTGGACGGCAATCCGGACAATAATTTCCTGAAGCGCGACGTGACGTTCAATCCCGCCGGGGTCCTAACCGGCGCAAGCTTCGTCACGGCCGCCGGCCATCGCCTTTACCTGACGACGCCGCGCGGCCTGTTTGTGATCGATTGCACCGACCCGAAAAATCCGAGGCTCGCCGGTCACTACACGGGCAATTTCCTGCACAATCCGCACTGCGTCGCGATTCAATTCCGATACGCCTTTGTCACCGATGATGACGGGCTGAAAGTTCTCAACATCACCGATCCGGACCGGCCTGTGCCGGTTTCGGGCGGAGTAGTCCGGCTGCAAAAACCGGGACGGCTTTACGTCGGGCGGACCTACGCCTATGTGGCGAACGGACCGGAAGGGCTTGCGATCATCGACGTGGAAAACCCCGAGCGGCCGCGGCTCGACCAAATGTTCAACGCGGGCGGCTTGCTCAACGACACGCGGGCGGTGCAGGTCGGCAGCGTGAATGCGTCGCAATTCGCCCTGGTGGCGGACGGCCACAATGGCTTGCGAGTGGTGCAGTTGATTTCACCCGACACGGTGCCCGGCGCGCAAGGGTTCAGCCCACGGCCGAATCCCAGATTGATCGCGACCTATCCGACCCATGGCGAAGCGCTCGCCGTCTCGCGCGGTCTCGATCGGGACCGGGTGGTGGATGAAACCGGGGGGCAAACGGTTGTGTTTGGCCGGCGCGGATCGCGGCCGTTCCACCTCAACGAAATGGAGCGCTTTTACCTTCGTTCCGAATGGGCGGATGCGAAGGACGGGGTCGCGCGCAGGGGAAGTTTGTATCGCGTGGAAGATGTTATCTCCCGGGATGGGAAACTCATGACGAAGAGCGGGGTATTTTTGTCTCCGCTCGTCACGCCGCCGCCCGCCGCGACGGCAACTCCGGGAGCGCCGGATTTCGTGCCGGAAATTGAACCCGCCCCGCTGCCCGATTTCGTCCCCGACATCGAACCCAGTCCGCTGGCAGAGCCGGCACCACCCCCGAGGTAGTTCTCGCCGCTCCTTGATAAAAGACATTGCCGTTCTCGCAGGTTTCCACTAGAAATTTTTCATGGCCGACAAAGCAAGCAAACAACCCGAAAATGTCCCTGGTCCCTGGTACGTGGACACCACCTGCACACCCTGCCGCGTGTGCCTGGATGAAGCTCCGAATCTTCTCAAGTACAACGACGACGAAACCTACGTCTATTTTTACAAGCAGCCCGAGAACGAGGAAGAAACGGCCGCCGCGCAACGCGCGCTGGATGTGTGCCCCACTCTCGCTATCGGCAACGACGGCGAATAACTCGCGAACGAGGCCTGGATCGCAGGCGACCCCCAACCGCTTCAACGCTCCAACTCTTCAACGCTTCAACGCTCCAACTCATCACCGGCTCCCGACCGAACCATGCCTCCTGAACCGACCGCCGCCGCTTCACCTTACACGCGGGCCAATCCTTTCCCGGGCAAGCTCGTGGTCAATCGCAGCCTCTGCGGAGAAGATTCGAAAAAGGACACGCGCCATTTTGAGATCGACCTGACGGGCTGGGGATTGAATTACGAAGTCGGCGACTCGATGACGGTCTGGCCGACAAACGATCCGGCGCTGGCCGACGAAATCATCAGGACGATCGGCGCGAAGGGCGACGAGGCGGTGAAAAGTCCGAGCCGCGAAACCACGTTGCGCGAAGCGTTGCTCCAGGATTGCCGCATTACCCAAACAGCCCCGAAGTTTTTGAAGGCGGTGGCGGCCCGCGCCAGTGCCGCGCCCTTGCTCAACGACTTGCTCAAGCCGGAACGCAAACAAGACCTCGACACCTACCTCTGGGGCATGGAGGTGATCGATTTTCTGATCGAGCATCCGTCGATCAAATGGGCGCCGCAGGAATTCGTCGACGTGCTGGCGAAGTTGCAGCCGCGGCTCTATTCGATTTCCTCGAGCCTGAAGGCGCGGCCCAATCAGGTGCATTTCACGATTGATGTTGTCCATTACGAAAGCCGTGGCCGGCAACGCAAAGGCGTTTGCTCAACGTTTCTGGCCGAGCGCGCCGAAAATGTTCCGGTGCCGGTGTTTCCCAATACGTCGAAGTTCCGGCTGCCGGAGGACGGCAACACGCCGATCATCATGGTGGGGCCGGGAACGGGGATAGCACCTTTCCGGGCCTATTTGCAGGAGCGCCAGGCGATCGGAGCCAAGGGGAAGAATTGGCTCTTTTTCGGATCGCAGCACCAACACTGCAATTATTTTTATCGCGAGGAATTGGAACAATATCAGAGCGATGGATTTCTCACGCGCTGCGATTGCGCCTGGTCGCGCGACCAGGAAGGCAAATCGTACGTCCAGCACAAAATGCTGGAAAATGGCGCGGAGATTTGGAAATGGATGGACTCGGAGGGCGCGCATTTCTTCGTTTGCGGCGACGCCCGGCGCATGGCGAAGGACGTCGATGCCGCCCTGCGGACAATCATTCAGGAACACGGCGGCAAGAGCGAAGAGCAAACGAACGAGTACGTCGAGAAACTGAAGAGCGACAAGCGCTACAAGCGCGACGTCTACTGAGTGGAGTGATGGAGTAGCGGAGTAATGGAGTGTTGATTTGCTTTCCCATTACTCCACTACTCCATTGCTCCAACACTCCATCCACCTGATGCCCGAAGTAACCGCTCCACCCAATGCCACTGCGTCGGCCGCGCCCTATACACGGAGCAATCCGTTTCCCGGCAAGATGGTGGTCAATCGTCGTTTGAGCGGACCGGAATCCGAAAAGGATACGCGCCATTTCGAGATCGATCTCACCGGCTGGGGGTTGAGCTTTGAGGTGGGCGACTCGATGGCCGTCTATCCGACCAACGATCCTGATTTGGTGGAGGCAATCATTCACCTCCTGGGTGCGAAAGGCGATGAACTGGTGCCCGCCGCAAAAACTCAGAAAGGCTTGCGCGAGGCGCTTCTCCGGGACTATTCCATCACCCAGCCCACACCGAAGTTATTGAAAGCGATCGCCAAGCGCGCTTCCGCAGCGCCCCTCCTCGGGGACCTGCTCGATCCGGAACGCAAGCAGGACCTCGACACCTACCTTTGGGGCATGGAGGTGATCGATTTTCTGAGTGAGCATCCGTCCGTAAAATTCAGTCCGGAGGAATTCGTGGGGCTGCTGACAAAATTGCAGCCGCGGCTTTATTCAGTCGCGTCCAGCCTGCGCGCCTATCCTGAGCAAGTGCACTTCGTCGTCGACGTGGTCCGCTACGAAAGTCACGGCCGGGCGCGCAAAGGCGTTTGTTCAACCTTCCTGGCGGAACGGGCGGACAATGTAGCGGTACCGGTCTATCCCAGCTCCGCGAAACATTTTCATCTCCCGGAGGATCCCGGCACGCCCATCATCATGGTCGGACCAGGCACCGGCGTGGCGCCATTTCGCGCCTTTCTCCAGGAGCGGCAAGCGCTTGGCGCGAAAGGGAAAAACTGGCTCTTTTTCGGGGCGCAAAAAGAGGGTTGTGACTATTCCTACCGGGAAGACTTCGATCAATTCAAGAGCGACGGCATTCTGACCCGGCTCGATTGCGCCTGGTCGCGCGATCAGGCTCATAAGATCTACGTCCAGGACCGGATGCTGGAAAATGCGGCGGAAATCTGGCGTTGGCTCGATGCGGACGGCGCGCAATTTTTTGTGTGCGGCGATGCGCGGCGCATGGCCAAGGATGTGGACGCGGCGTTGCGCAGGATCGTGCAGGAGCACGGCGCCAAGTCCGTTGGGGAAGCGAACGAGTACGTCGAAAAATTGAAGAGCGATAAGCGCTACAAGCGCGACGTTTACTAGCGGGCCGGAAGTGGGAAGGCAGTTCCCGTTACTGCACGTTATAAATCTCGACGAGCCCGAGCCCAACGCCGTTGTTGCTCCCAGCCAGAATAGCGGTGAAGGCGCCGGGGGCCAATGAGGTAAAGATTCCGGACTCATGG
>DASZDO010000022.1:0-38760 GCA_035941955.1 Chthoniobacterales bacterium | reverse complement strand
GTCCACGACGCTGATGCGGATCCGCGACAGATCGGGAAGTGTGCTGCGTGTAGAGGAGGACAAACTGTTGCGGTAGCAGCCGTCGATGATGCCGCGGCTGGTGGCTGAGAAATGCACGGCATCGAGCAGCGCCGGCAGCGTATTGGGATTGCCGAGACGATAGTTAGCCCACGCGTAGCGAAGCAATGGGTCGCCCCAGAAATCGGGACGCGCATTCCAGAACGGATCAGCGGGCGCAAAATAATCGACGTCGTAGAACGGCGCGATCCCGCTGTGATCATCGAATCCGCTAGCGCTATAGTACTCACCAAGACCCGCACCAAAGACGTGCTCGAACTCATGGATCATGGTGTCGATCTGTTTCCAATAGTCGGAGAGCTCGGTTGAACCCGGCGCCAGCGTGGAGGGATCGTAGATTTGCGTCCAATGCATGTCGTCCGCGCCAGCGGCGCCACTGACGTCGAGATTGGCAAAGCCGCCGTAGCTTCCGTAGATGCTGCCATTGGCAGAATCGGCATAAGCCCAAAGCTCGAAGCCGTATTCCGGCAGAGGCTCCAAGCCGGAGCCCGAGAACGGGGTGGCGCTGACAATGGAAATATCGGTCGCTGGATCGAAGGTGAGCCGGCGGAGCGATTCGCGATGCCAGATGGTTTGAAGATGGGCGGCATATTGACTGAGGCGCGCTTCGAGATCCTGGGTGGAAAGTCCGGCAACCAGATCGGGATGGAGGAAGAAGCGCAGCCGATGGGTCAGGTAGAAGGTCGCCTCGATTGTCTCTGTGGCGCCTGCGCTAATGGTGATGCTACTTGCAGGCGGAACGTCGAGTCCGGCGACGGGTTGAAACTCGAGCGTATGCGCGCCGGGGCTAACAGAAACCGGAGCCCCGGCAGGATTCCAATTGCCGCCATCGAGGCGCCATTGCACCACGTCAATCTCGGAGAGGTAAGCGGGAATAGTTTTCACTACGAGAGTCGCGCTAAGATCAGCATTGTAGGTTCTCGAAATCGCAAGAGTCTGGGCTGCCGCGAGGGTGACCGTCTCCGTTGGTGGCGTGATATAATTTTCCACGGTCGAGTACTCGATGGTGTGAGAACCGGCTGCGATGAGGCCGCTGGAAGTGCCCGAAGCCCGCCATTCGCCCCCGTCCACGCGCCACTGCGCGGTCCCCGGGATGAGCGTGACTAAGATCTGGCCGGCGGGGGTATAGGAGCGCGTCAGGGACGCGGTCTCATCGAGGTCGAGCGTGATCGTCTCGGTCGGCGGAGAGAGGTGATTCGCCAACGCTTGGTAGCTAATGGTATGTGAACCAGACGTAAGCCCGGATGCTGTCGTCCCACTGTTACGCCATGGACCACCATCTACGGACCAGCTGCCGCTGGATGGACTGAGCGTGACCGTTAATGAAGAGCTGCCGCTGTAACTGCGAGTGATCGATTTCTGCTCGCCGGCAGCGAGCGTGATGGTTTCGCTCGGGAGCGGTGTGAAACCGGGGATGGTGGTATAGTCGATTACGTAGTTTCCGGCCGAGAGCGCGCCGATGGTTGCGCCGCTCCATTGCCAGATGCCGCCGTTAACCCGCCAATAGCCGCCGGCGCTCGGTGTGAGCGTGGCGGTAATGCTGGCGTGGCGGACGTGAGTGTAGGTCCTCGTTGTCGTCTGGCCTTCCTCCACAAAGATGACGTAGTAGTTCGGCAGATCGAAATACCCCGGCACGCTCGAAAATTGGATGTTGTAATAACCAGGGTGCAGATAATTAATAGTGGCTCCGCTCGCCTGCCATGTCCCGTTGAGCAGGCGCCATTGGCCCTGCGCCGGCTCCACGTTCACGGTCAAGGCGCCGTACCGATAATAACTGCGAGTGATAGTCATGTCTGTCCCATTGAGAGTAATGGTCTCTGAGCCCGGCGCGAAGTAACCGGGGACCGCGCTGTATTCCACAGCATGATTGCCCGAGGTGAGTTGACCAACGCGCGTTCCGCTGTTTCGCCACGCACCGCCATCAATGCGCCATTGGCCCACCGCCGGGGTAAGATTCACGGTGAGCGCAGACTCGGCCGTGTAGGTTTTCGAAATAAGAAGAGTTTGACCTGCGGACAGCGTGACCGTTTCGGGCATCGGAGTCAGCATATTGGGGACCGGCGAATACCCGATCGTGTGAGAGCCGGCTGCGATGAGGCCGCTGGAAGTGCCCGTAGCCCGCCATTCGCCCCCGTCCACGCGCCACTGCGCGGTCCCCGGGATGAGCGTGACAACGATCTGCCCGGCGGGGGTATAGGAGCGCGACCGGGACGCGGTCTCATCGAGGCCGAGCGTGATCGTCTCGGTCGGCGGGGAGAGGTGATTTGCCAGCGTGCCGTAGCTGATCGTATGTGCGCCCGGTGGAAGCCCGGAGGCTGTGGTCCCGCTGTTTCGCCATGGGCCGCCGTCTACAGACCAAGTGCCGCTGGATGGACTAAGGGTGACTGTTAATGACGAGCTGCCGCTATAACTGCGAGTGATCGACTTCTGCTCGCCGGCGGCGAGCGCGATGGTTTCGCTCGGGAGCGGTGTGAAACCGGGTATGATTGAATAGTCCACTACATAGTTTCCGGACGAGAGCTCGCCTATCGTCGCGCCGCTCGGCTGCCAGGCGCCGCCGTTAACCCGCCATTGGCCGGCGCCCGGTGCGAGGGTGGCGGTAATGGTGGCGTGGCGGACGTGACTGTAGGTCACCGTTGTCGTCTGGTCCTCCGCCACAGAAACGGCGTAGAAGGTTGGCAGATCGAACCACCCGGGCACGCTCGTAAATTGGATGGGGTAAGAACCAGGCCGCAGACCACTAAGAGTGGCGCCGCTTGCCTGCCATTCACCACTATCGTTCAGGCGCCACTGGCCCTCGGCGGGCACCACGTTCACCGTCACGGCACCTGGCCGCACATAGCTGCGAGCGATAGTCCTGTCTGTCCCAGTGCTGAGAAAAATGGTCTCGGGCACCGGCGCGAAGTAGCCGGAGGCGTCGCTGTATTCCACGGCGTGATCGCCCTGGGTGAGTTGACCAACGCGTGTTCCGCTGTCTTGCCACGCACCGCCATCAATGCGCCATTGGCCCACCGCTGGGGTGAGATTCACGATGAGCGCAGACTCGGCCGTGTAGGTTTTCGAAATAAGAAGAGTTTGACCTGCGGACAGCGTGACCGTTTCGGGCACCGGGGTCAGCATATTGGGGAGCGATGAATACTCGATCGTGTGAGAGCCGGCTGCGATGAGGCCGCTGTAAGTGCCCGTGGCCAGCCATTCGCCCCCGTCCAGGCGCCACTGCGCGGTCGCGGGGGTAAGTGTTACAACAATCTGCCCGGCGGGTGTATAGGAGCGAGTAAGCGACGCGGCTTCATCGAGGTCAAGGGTGACGGTCTCGGAGGGCGGCGAGAGGTGATTTGCCAGGGTGCCGTAGCTGATCGTATGTGCGCCCGGTGGAAGCCCGGAAGCTGTGGTCCCACTGTTTCGCCATGGCCCGCCGTCTACGGACCAAGTGGCGCTGGATGGACTAAGCGTGACCGTTAAGGAAGAGGTGCCGCTGTAAGTGCGATTGATCGATTTCTGTTCGCCGGCGGCGAGCGCGATGGTTTCGCTCGGGAGCGGTGTGAAACCGGGTATGATCGAATAGTCCACTACATAGTTTCCGGACGAGAGCTCGCCTACCGTCGCGCCGCTCGGCTGCCAGGCGCCGCCGTTAACCCGCCATTGGCCGGCGCCCGGTGCGAGGGTGGCGGTAATGGTGGCGTGGCGGACGTGAGTGTAGGTGAACGTTGTCGTCTGGTCCTCCGTCACAGAGACGGAGTAGAAGTTCGGCACATCGAACCACCCGGGCACGCTCGTAAATTCGATGGGGTAAAAACCAGGCCGCAGACCGCTCAGAGTAGCGCCGCTCGCCTGCCATTCCCCATTGTTCAGGCGCCATTGGCCCTCGGCGGGCACCACGTTCACCGTCACGCCACCGGGCCGCAAATAGCTGCGAGCGATCGTCCTGTCTGTCCCAGAGCTTAGAAAAATTGTCTCTGATCCCGGCGCGAAGTAGCCGGAGGCGTCGCTGTATTCAACCGCGTGATTGCCCGAGGTGAGTTGACCGATGCGCGTTCCACTGTTTTGCCACGCACCTCCATCAACGCGCCACTGGCCAACCGCCGGGGTGAGATTCACGATAAGCGCAGATTCGGTCGTGTAGAATTTCGAAATACTAAGAGTTTGGCTGGCGGTGACGGTGACCGTTTCGGGCGCCGGAGTCAGCATATTGGGGAGCGGCGAATACTCGATCGTGTGAGAGCCGGCTGCGATCCATCCGGTGTAAGTGTGCGTCGCCCGCCACGCGCCACCGTCCACGCGCCACTGCGCCGTATTCGGATTGAGCATAACAAAAATCTGGCCGGCGGGCGTATAGGAGCGTGTCAGCGAGGTGGTTTCACCTGCGACGAGAGCGACCGTCTCCGCAGGGGGCGAGAGCATGGCGCTGAGACCTGTATAGGTGATCGTATGATTACCCGGCGTCAACCCGGTGGCTGTTGTGCCGCTATCTCGCCAATTACCCACGTCATCGACCTTCCAGTAACCGGACGAGGGCGTGAGAGTGATGGTGAGGCTTGAAGTCGCGGTATAGGCCCGCGTGAAGGTAGTGGTCTGGCCGGAAACAAGCGTGACGCTTTCTGTCGCGGGTGCGGTATGATTTGCGAGCGCGCTGTAGCTGATGGTGTGTGCGCCGGGCGTGAGTCCCGAGGCTGTTGTGCCGCTTGCTCGCCAGGCACCCCCGTCAATTTGCCAGGAACCGGTCGAGGGCGTGAGAGTGACGGTGAGACTGGAAGTCGCGGTGTAGCTCCGGGCGAGATTGGTGGTCTGGCCAGCAACAAGTGTGACGTTTTCGGTCGCCGGTGCGATGTAATTGGCGAGTGCGTTATAGCTGACAGAGTGCGCGCCCGGCGCGAGACCAGTCGCTGTTGCCCCGCTATTTTGCCAGGCACCACCATCGACCCGCCACTGCCCATTCGAAGGAGTGAGCGTGACCTTGAGGGAGGAGGGTGCAGCGTAGGTTCCCGTGATCGTCGTGGTACCGCCCGTCACCGTGACCGTAACCGGACTCGGAGCGAACCAGCCGGTGACGGCATTGTAGTCAACGGTATGCGCCGCGTTACTGAGATTTGTTACGGTCGTTCCGCTTGTGCGCCACGTTCCCCCGTCCACGCGCCAGCGGGCGCCGGCGCTGACCGCCTGGGAGGGTGCGAGATTTACTTTAAGATTACCGGCGAATACGGAGCCGGAGATCAGGGTGAGAAAAGCGAGAAGGGGGAGACGAATTGGGGCCATAATAGGAAAATTTTCCGCTAAATTAGCAGTAAGTATGCCCCTCGGATTATTTCGCGACGAACGACGAACGACGAATGACGGCACCAGCGCGAGGATTAATATGAAAATCAATTCACTGAGAGTCTTTCTCTCCCTAGCTGTGGCCTGGAGTTTCGGGCACGTGCGGGAGAGCTTCGCCGCCGACCCATCGCCTAAGCCCGCCTTCGTGTTTCGGGACGTCGAGTATTTCCACCGCTGGTCGAAGGACGAGCAGCATGAATTCACCCCGGAAAAACAGGAAGACCTCGAGAAATGGTCCGACATGATCACCGTGAACGGGTATCCGAACGTCAACGACGGCGAAGGTCTGGCCGCGATGGCGAACGCGGTCCTGGAAAATTACAAGAAGCATCAGGCCCGCGTGCTCAAAACGAGTTCAGTCCCGCAGACACCGGATCGGCCGGCGGAACATTTGATCGCGGTGGTTTTTGGCCGGCCCAATTTCATCGAGGTCGCGTTTGCCCGGTTCAAGCTGATGGATGGGAAAGGATGCTCGTTCGTCTATTCGTACCGCATCTACGGCGAGAAAATCGGAGACGAAATGAGCGCGTGGTTGAGCGCCAACGGTCCGGAGATTGAAAAAGCGCTGATGGAGTGGAAGTCGATGCCGTCTCCCAAGTCGATTCGGCAAGATCTGCTTCGAACCAGGAGCTAGCGAATTTTTCCGATGCAATAAGCTGCTCGCCGGGGCGTCCCGCGATTTGAAAGTATGTCCGCCATGGCAACGAGCGCCGCGCCGGTGACAGCACCGGAGGAGAAGCACCCAAAGGGGCTTTATGTCCTCTTCGCGACCGAAATGTGGGAGCGCTTCAGCTACTACTCGATGCTCTCGATGTTCACGCTCTATCTGCGTGACAACACCGGCCAGGGTTTTGCCTGGACGAGCGATAACGCGACGACGCTCTACGCAAATTATCTGATGTTCGTCTATGCCAGCCCCCTCGTCGGCGGCTGGCTGGCGGACCGGAAACTCGGTTATCGCAAAGCGGTAATGATCGGTGGGCTGTTTTTCATGGCCGGCCATCTCCTCCTGTCGATCCGGTCGATGACCGCGGTCTATGCCGCGCTGACGTGTCTGGTGATCGGCAACGGTCTCTTCAAGCCGAACATCTCAGCGATGGTGGGCAACCTTTACCCTGAGGGGAGCCACCTCAAGGATCGCGCCTACAACATCTTTTACATGGGAATCAACGTTGGCGCGTTTCTCGCGCCCGTCGTGGCGGAGTTCGTTAAAGGATCGTTCGGCTTCCATCCGGCCTTTGCGGTCGCGGCTGGCGGTATGGCTCTCTCGGTGTCGATTCTCTGGAAGTTCAAGCGTCACATCGAAGCGGTCGACCTCCAGCGGGATGCGAGCAGGGCGATGGCTGTGAATGGAAGTGCCGTCGCGGTCGACGCGCCGCCGGCCAGTGTCAGCCGTCAGGACGCCACTCGCTCGAACCGGCAGGATACGATGGACGCGGTGCCGGAATGGAAACGCATCGGCGCGCTGATTATCATTTTTCTTATCGTGATCGTCTTCTGGATGGTGTTTCACCAGAACGGATCCACCCTGACCTATTGGGCGAACGAGAACACGAATTGGAAAGTCACGGGCATCATCTCGATCGCGATCAACCCAGCCTGGGTGGTCATCCTGACGTTCCCGATGGTGGCGATGTGGCGCTGGCTCGACCGCAAAGGCATGGAACCTTCGACGCCAGTGAAGATGGCGATGGGGATGTTCCTGACCGGCGCGGCTTTTTTCGTCCTGTTCATCGCGGCGAGAGTGGGCGAGGCCGGCGTTACCGGTCCTAATCCCTACGACTTTCGAGTTTCGCCCTTGTGGCTGCTGGGCGCGTATGGCGTGCTGACGGCGGGGGAATTGATGCTGTCGCCGATGGGGCTTTCACTCGTTTCGAAGGTGGCGCCGGTGCGCTTTCGCGGACTGATGATGGGCGGCTGGTTCATGGCTACGGCCATCGGCAACAAACTCACGCAAATCGGCGAACTGTGGGACGATTGGTTGCATTCGACCTTCTGGTTGCTCTTGAGCGGGTCGGCCGTGTTCATGGCCTTCGTGCTGTTATTGCTGTTGCGGCCATTGAAGAAAGCGATGCCGGGCGTATAACCTTTGCGATGCGTGGCCTCCGGCAACTTTTGGAAAACAACAAGGCCTGGGCCGGACGCATTCGCCAGCAGGATCCGGAGTTCTTCCTCAAGCTTTCGCAACAGCAGTTCCCCACCTATCTGTGGATCGGCTGCTCCGATAGCCGGGTGCCCGCCAACCAGATTGTCGGGCTGCCGCCAGGAGAACTGTTTGTCCACCGGAATGTGGCGAACCTGGTCGTGCACACCGACCTCAATTGTTTATCGGTGATGCAGTTCGCGGTGGATATCCTCAAAGTGCGGCACATCATTGTCTGCGGGCACTATGGTTGCAGCGGCGTGGGAGCTGCGCTGCGGCGCGACCGGCTTGGGTTGAGCGATAATTGGCTGCGCCATGTTCAGGACGTGCAACAGAAGCATGAGAAGCTTCTGGCCAAAGCGGGTGGCGATTCCGGAGCTTCCGACCGCCTGTGCGAGTTGAACGTCATCGAGCAAGTCTTCAACGTCTGCCACACCACCATCGCCCGCGACGCATGGGACCAGGGCCAGGAATTAGCTGTGCATGGCTGGATCTACGGTTTGCAGGACGGGCTGCTGAGAGACCTAAACGTGACCGTGAGCGATTTTCAGGAAACGGCGGCGGTTTATCAAACCGCGATCTCCGCTTTCTGATTGATTCGCGATACGTCCCACGCGCAGCAGGGGTGCGGCTACACGAAACGGTTTACGGAGCGGAAAGAGCCGCGTCCACGGTCGGAAACACGAGGAAATACTGGTCGAGCCGCGCGCTTTCCAGGATCAGCCGCACCGCTTCCTGCGCTCCGGCGAGCATGAAAACGCCCCCTTCGTGTTCCAGGCTTTGCATCGCTCCGATCAAAACCGCGAGGCCGGAACTGTCGACGTAAGGGACGCGCGAAAGATCCACCACCAGCCGTTTCGGTTTCCTATCGATCATCTCGCGCAGGGCCACGCGCATCTCGGGCGAAACGTGAAGATCGATCGCGCCTTCCGGAGAGAAGACATTGGGCGGTTCGGGTGTGGGCATCTTGAAATCTGGTTGCGCGAATAATGACATCCTCCCCGTTGCGGTCAATCAAACGCGCGGATTGCGCGCGATTTTTTTGATTCGCTCGCTCCACCGCGGATTGCCCATTCGCGGGCCGAGGAATCCTCGCCTTGCTTACCGGCGACTGGAAGGCCGCGAGCGGGTCGCAGCTACGGCGTTGTGTCAGCCAGGTTCGATTTGTATTTCGTATTCGTCTGGCGATCGTTCATCTCGATGTAGACCCAACTGGGCGGAATGACGCCTTCTTCGAGGGCAAACCAAATCGAGCCGAGATCCTCCGGCTTGCTGAGGGCGCAAAATCCGTAGATCCGGGTTCCGTCCTGCTTAAAGAAATCCACCCAGGTGCGAGAGGAATTCGTGTTAGCGCCGCACGGCGGCAGATTTGGCGCGGGAGCGAACATTGCCGCAGGGTAAACCATTTTATTAAGCACATCGTACTTGTAGCGAATCCAATTCTTGTTGTTAGCGGTGTAATACTCGACGCCCGTCAAGTAGAGCACGGGAACAGGTGATGGGCTGGTCGGTGGAGAGGGAAAAGGAGTCGGCGTAGGGTCGAGGGAGATGATTTCCCCAGGCGTTGGAGTGGGGCTTGGCATGATTCGCGGGGTTGGGCTGGGCCGCGGAGTTGGGGTGACGGCCTGGGAGGTCGAGGCGGTTGCTATGATCACCAACGCTAAAATCGCCAAAACTATTGTGATTCTCTTCGTAAATCTCATAGGGGTCCTTTCTTGGACGGTAAGGGATGATTTATTTTCGCTTCTCAGCAGGTGGCCTGAGAGAATGCGAAAGATCGGCGCATCGTTGCAAGAATCTTTTAGAGGCAAAGGTATTTGCCAGGTAGGTTTTTACGTTTAACACAGGTCCGCCCGAAAGATCATCCGAGCGCCGTATCCACCGCGCACGGGAAAATCTCTTCCACCTGGCCCTCCAATCGCAGCGTCACGCAATCCTCATGATCGTGATCAGTCGCCCCGCGATTGATGATGAGGTAAGGCACGCCTCGTCGCGCCGCGATGAGCGGGAAGGAAGCGGCGGGATAGACCGATAGGGTGGAGCCGAGCGCGACCACCAGATCGGCTCCCCTTGCTGCTGCACCGGCGCGCTCGAGTTCGTTCCGATCAAGGTCCTGGCCGAAGCTGATTGTGGCCGGCTTCAGGAATCCGCCGCACTGGCAAAGGGGCGGCTTGCGACTGAGCCGGAAGGACTCGAAATGCGGCTCGGGATCGCCGCGCCGGCGACAGCTCTGGCATTCGACCAGGGCATTCGAGCCGTGAAGTTCTATGAGACGTTCGGCCCTGGTGCCGGCAAGGCTGTGCAAGCCGTCGATATTTTGGGTGACGACGGACCGCAGTTTTCCCGCTTTTTCCAATCGGACGATCGCGTGGTGGATGGCGTTGGGCCGGGCGTCGCAAAAAGCTTCCCTGCCTTCGAGCTTGTAATCCCAATGCTCGATCCGCGCCGCTTCCGACGTCATGAAATCCTGATAATAGACGGGCTGCCGCCGGGTCCACACACCTTGCGGCCCGCGAAAATCCGGGATCCCGCTGCTGGTCGATATGCCGGCGCCCGTAAAGATGAGCGCCTGCGTCGAGGCTCGAAGGTAATCGGCGAGGGTCACGCTTTGCCAGCGGAGAAGTTATCTCCCTTTGCGCTCACTCACGGCAACGATCTGGAGATCGTCGGCGCCGGTTTTTTCCAGGACAAGTGTCTTCCAGACTGTGCCGGACGACCGGCGGGAAGGGCTCCGCAATTCATAGCGGAGCGGAAAGGTGACCCTCAACCGGTCATTGATCGGCTCAACTTCGAGCTCGCCCGCGAGCCAGAAGCGTCGCTCGGGCCACCGATTATTGTAACGTTGCAAGTCGCGCCGAATTTTCTCCCGAGCGACGTGGCGCTCGCCAAAGTAGTCCACGTGGTCCGCAAAGAACTCCGCTTCCGAACCCACGTGCGGATCGAGACCGGCCAGGACGAAGGCGCCAACATAATCGCGGAGACGCTCCTGATTAAGGCTGAGGGGCAAGGTCTTGGCCGTGTTGGATGGCGTTTCCGCGGGCGGTGATGATTTGGGCTTGGGGCGGTTGGCAGCGGCGTCTTCAACCATGAGTCTCCTGATGCTGTCCTGGTCAGCCTTCCGAAGATAGCGCCATACATCCTCACCAAACTTTGGCCGCGGAGCTTCCGGTTTGTCAGCGGCGAGCCCGAGCGCGTGGCTGGTTTGGGAATCGAGCTTGCCGGTGATCTGGAGGCCGTTTCGAATCTGGTAACGTGTGATCGCCGCGGCGGTATCGCTGCCAAAAATGCCGTTTACTTCACCCAAATAAGAACCCCCCGCTTTCAACCGGCTCTGCAGCGTGCGCACAGCTTCATCGGCCCGCAGGGAAAAGACGACGCCGAAGACGAGGAGCAGGCAGCAAAGGGAGACACGTTTCATCATCTTGCCAATCGGATATCAACAAGCAGATGCGGGGAAAAACCCGCCGGGACGCCGGACGAAGGACGATCCGATCATCGCCCTGGAGCCGCGGCCGCTATTTCCCGCCCTGCACGCTGAGTTCCCAGCGATAACCATCGAGATCGTGGAACCAGAGCCCCATATGCTTTGAGCCGGGCGCTTCCGGGCCGATCTCGTCGCCGGGATCTTCGAGTTCCACTTTGTGCTTCTTGAGGTGGTCGAGCGCCTTTCGCAACACCGTCATGTTCGGCAAATGGAATGACAGGTGGCCAAGCGTTTTCGGCGAGGGTTTGCCTTTGTGCAGCGCGATTGTCACGTTCCTGTTGCCGACCGCAACCCCGCCGTCGAACTCGAATTGCTTCCTCAGACCCAGTGCGCGCTCGAACCATTTCGCGCTTTTCCTCGGATCCCGTACCGCTAATCCGAAGTGATCGACGACACCCAGCGTAAATGGAGTCTTCATCGCAGCTACATTAGCGCGCCGGCGGAAGATCGGTTAAGAAAACTCAATGACGGACAAAATAGATTCCGGCGGCGAATCGGGTTCACCGCTCAATCCTTCCGTGGACGAGATTCGCCAGTGGGGCAACGCCGCCATCGAGGCGATGGCGGGTTATCTCGATTCGATCCGGGAGCGGAGCGTTTATCCAAATACGTCCTCACGGGAGATCCGCGAGAAACTGGACCGGGTCCTGCCGGAGGAAGGAATGCCATTCGAAGGTTTGCTCGACATTTTCAGCAACGTGATCGTGCCGGCCAGCCGGCACAACGCTCATCCGAGAATGTTCGGCTACGTGCAGGCGCCCGGCACCGCCATTGCCGCGCTGGCCGATCTGCTGGCCTCGACCTTGAATGCGAATCTGACCGCCTGGCGCTCGGCTCCGGCGGCGGTCGAGATCGAGCGGCTGACGATCGATTGGATCAAGCAGATCGTCGGTTTCAATGCGGACGCCGGCGGTCTGTTCGTGAGCGGCGGCTCGGCGGCAAACCTGGCGGCGCTGACCGCGGCCCGGCAAGCCAGGGCGCCAGCCGGCCTAACGAGCAAAGGCGTGCAATCCCTTGGCCGGGCGCTGCGGGTTTATGTTTCCGAAGAGACCCACCATTCGGTCGCCAAAGCCGCGACGCTGCTCGGTCTTGGACGCGACAACGTGCGCACGGTTGGCGTGGACGAGCGCTTCAAGATCCGCCTCGACGACCTGGTCGCGAAGATTACCGAAGACCTCGAGGCGGGCCATTTGCCCTTCTGTGTGGTGGGAAACGCAGGAACGGTAAACACCGGCGCGTGCGATCCGCTGCCGGAAATCAGTGAGATCGCGCGGCGATTTGATCTCTGGATGCACGTCGACGCCAGCTACGGGGGCTTCGCCGCGCTGGCCGATTCGGCGAAAGACCTGTTCAAAGGCCTGCGCGAAGCCGATTCGGTCGCGCTCGATCCGCACAAGTGGCTCTACCTGCCGGCCGATTGCGGTTGTGTGCTCTATCGCGACCCGGAGGCGGCGCGCGCGACCTTCGCGCATGACGCTGAATACACTCGCGTGATGGAACAAGCGCCGGATGAAGCGTTCGCTTTCTGGGATTACGGTCCGGAGCTTTCGCGCCGTTTTCGAGCGTTGAAAGTCTGGATGATGTTGAAAGGCGTCGGCTTGCGCGCGCTAAGCGCTGCGATCGAGAAAGACCTGGCTTGCGCCAGACATCTCGAAAGCCTCGTTAACGCGAGCGAAGATTTTGAAATGCTCGCGCCGGTCGAGCTTTCGATTTTCTGTTTCCGCCATGTGCCGCCACAGCTCAAACGCGCCCTGGCCACCGCGGATGAAGGGGAACGGCCGCGCATCGACGCGCAACTCGATGCGTTGAATGAGCGCTCGCTCGTCGAGCTTCAACGGGACGGCAGCTCTTACCTGTCGAACGCGCGACTCCGCGGGCGGTTCAGTTTGCGCGGATGCGTGATGAACTACCGGACAACTCTGCGCGACATGGAAATACTGCTTTCCGATCTTCGACGCGTGGCGCGGGCCACAGCGGATTTGACCGGCGAACGGTAAGCCAGATCGAAGATATTCTTACTGTCGGGTAGGTCGGGTTCCGGGCACCGAGTTGGTCGGGTCCCTCTGGACAGAGTGGTCCACGTTGGCTGGAGTTCGACGCTGATCATTCGTCGTTGTCGTCGTTGTTTTCGGACCCTCAGCCGCGCAGGCTCCCAACGCCAAAAGACAGGCACAGGTGAGGCAGTTGCCGATGAATTTTTTCATGACTCATTTACTCCATTTTAACGGACCTGGCGCAACTTAATTCCCTAGAAAAACAGTCTCTTCACCAAGGTTGCGTTCGCAGTCCGCGTCAATGATCCACCGGTGCCGGTGACGGTGAATGGATACGTGCCAAAGCGGGTGGAACTGCTGACCACGATCCTCAGCGTCGATGTATTGCCCGAGGCCGGGTTGGGTGTGAACGTCGGTGTTGTTCCGGCCGGAAGCCCGCTAATGGTGAAGGCTACTGGCGCACTGAATCCACCCGTGCGCGTAATCGTCACCGTATAGGTGGCGGTTCCACCGGTGCGTGGAACACTTACTGACGCTGGACTGATCGAGAGCGTGAAGTTACCTGCAGGGGAGGGAGTCGGCGTGGGCGTTGCCGCAGGAGTCGGTGTAGGGGTGGTCGCCGGCGTAGGTGTAGGGGTGGGGGCTGGCGGTGTTGGTGTCGGCGTGGGTGCTGGGGGTGTCGGAGTCGGTGTCGGCGCAGGCGGTGTTGGCGTCGGCGTAGGTGCTGGCGGTGTGGGTGTCGGAGTCGGCGGGGCCCCGCCACATTGCGTGAACTTGAAGCTCCCGATGCGGGTCCTCCAATTGAACTGCCCCGTCGTGGCGTAGTATTCCTGGGTGTACCAGAAGGTGCAATCGTCCACCGGGTCAATGGTCAACGCGCTGTAATCGCCCCAGCGATTGCCGGTGCCGGTTTGGCTGCCGGTTCCACTGAAGAGAGTCGCTTCACCCTGGGCCAGAGTGTTTACGGGATCGGTCGCCAGCCGGCCGGCGTAACGGATCTGGGGACTGATCGAGGCGCTCGAGGCGCTGAAGCCGATGGCCAGGTTTCCCATTTGATCCATCCCGGCACTGCCCATCCAGCGCCACGTCGTGTCAGGCTGGTAGGTGCTCTGTTGGAAGACTGTTGGCGCGGTCGTCACGTTGCGCAGCTCGAACCAGCGCACGCCTGCCACACCACCGGCGCTCACGGTGAAGTTACCCACCGCCGCGTCGTGGCCGTCGGCGAACTTGCGATAGGCGAGGCGGAACATCAGACGATCCCCAATGCCGTCCAGTCTGGTCGTCGTTCCCACCTGGGGCACACAATTTCGCGTACTGGGACAGAGCGCGGTAAAGCCCGCGGCAGCCGGACTGCCGATGAGAGTAAAGGTGGTGTTAGCGGGCGTAGCGAAATCGGCGTGGAAAAGCCGGACCTTGTAGGTGCCGGTGCCCGGGAACGAGACAAAAGGATTGGCGGTGCCGGCCGCGGGGAGAATCGATCCGTCGAGGTCGCTGGGCAGGAAGGTAGGCTCAGACCCGCCTCCGGTGATTCCCGGGGTGACAAAACCGGCGGGCAAACCGGCGAGCATTTTCGCGCGGTCAAAGGCGAAGGCCTGCGGCCCGAGAAAAGCCGTGCCGGCTGCGTTGAACACGTTCATGGCCATGTAATAGCCATCGGGCCAGACGCCGAGATGCGGATAATCGAAAAAGTTCGAGCCGAGGTGAAAAGCATAGCGAAAGTAACTGCCGGTGGCATCCGAGGTCGTCGAGATGGCGATGCACTCGTCGGTCGGCACCGATGTCCCGGCGAACTGGCTGATGAGCCAGCGGTTGGCGATGCGATCGTAGAGGACGACGGGGTCGCCACTGCCATTGTTCTGGCAGACGCCGCCGAAGCCGGACCAGATCGAGGTGATGGCCGTGGGCCCGAGGACCGACGCGCCGGTCGCCTTATTGAAGACCTGGTAACCTTCGTTCACCATCTGAACGTATTGAGTCAGCCCCACGGCGCCGTTGGTATCGGGCGGCGCGCAGTTGCATCCGACACCTGGAAACGGGATGCCGTCAAAATTGAGAGCGGGCGATGGTATGCTCGGCAACAGCATCCTCATCAAGCTGGTGCTTTCGACGACCGGGTCGGCAACGTCCACGTGCAGGGGGAGCGGCAGTTTGGGATTCAAATTGGCCTCGTGCGCCTCTTTCTCCGCCTCGTCCTTCATTCCCGGCGGGGGCCACATCGTGGGCAGATCGCGCAGCGGCGGGGAGACATCGTTGTGATACGACTGGCCGAACTGGATGCCGGAATTTTCCTGCGGCGGTTGGGCCAGAGCGGTCGCGCCCGGGTAAATGGCAAAGGCAAACAGCGCCAGGAAAGCGCCGCCCAGGCAAAGAGCGAAGCCGATGAGGAGGCGCAAATTGAAAAAGGCTGAGCGTGAAGAGGATTTTGTTTTCATAGGAGGATTTCTTTCATGCTGACCCAGGGGAGAGAGTTGACTTCAAAAAACTACGGCCGGTGAAAGGGCTGTCACCTTACAAAAAAGTAAGGTTCCGACGCTCCGGCAGCGAGACCAAACGGCCATCGGAAGCCGCCGGAAAACGGCAGCGCCAAGGAGGCGTTGCCGAGAGCGTTTACCTCGCCATAGTCAGGTTCACGATCACAATCAGGCGGACGGCTGTTCGGCCTGAAACAAAAACCCAACAAACATTATGAAACCATCCAAGTTTATCTTTACCGGCATGCTCTGCTCGCTCGCGTTCGCGCTCTCCGCGCTGGGCGCGGATAGCTACAAGGTCGATCCCGTTCATTCCTCCGTCATCTTCAGCGTTAAACACTCCGGCGTTACCGAGTTCTACGGGGCCTTCAAAGACATCTCCGGCACCGTGACTTTCGACGCGGCCGATGCCGCGAAAAGCGCGGTCGAGCTGACTGTGCCGGTGGAAAGCATCGACACCCGGAGCGAGAAGCGCGACCAACACCTCAAGAGCCCCGATTTTTTCAACGCGAAACAATTCCCGGCCATAACCTTTAAGAGCAGCAAAATCGAAGGTACTGGCGACACCTTCAAAATCAGCGGCGACCTTACCATCCATGGCGTGACCAAGCCGATCACGGCTGACTTCAAAAGAGGCCCCGACGGCAAAGGCGGACAGGGCAAGACCGTGGGCGGCGGCGAAGCGCGCTTCACGATCAAGCGGAGCGATTACGACATGAAGTTCATGCTCGGACCCCTGGGTGACGAAGTGAACATTATCCTGAGCCTGGAAGGCGCCAAGCAATAGCGCCGGCACTCTTGCGGCGGTAGCGTCTGGCCGGATGTCACTGCTCCAGCAGATTTTGCCCGCGGCCATCGTAGCGATGGCGGTGGCCGCGGGCGTTTGCGGCTTTGCGCTTTTCTGGGGAAAAGAGAGAGCGCGCGGCGCAATCGGACCCCTTGCCCTGGGTATCGCGTACCTGGTCGGCCACCTTATGATTGCGGGTTGGACGTCGTTTCCACCGGCGGACACCACGAACTGGCTGCCCTATTTTGCGCTGGCCGCAGCGGTGCTCGGCGCATTTTTTGCCCTCCTGCCCATCACGGCCTGGGCGCGTGTGGTAATTTTTCTCCTGGTTTCGACGGGAGCGCTCAGGTTGCTGCTCAAACCAAAATTTCAATACGGCTGGTCGTTAGGCGAAGGCTGGGCCTGGGTGGCGTGTCTGGGAGGCGCGATCGTGTTGCTTGCCATTGTGCTCGATGCGCTGGCCCGGCGTCCTGCAACGACTGTGGAAATGCCGGTCTTCCTCCTGATTGTTTCGGCGGGAACATCGGGCGCGTTGATGTTAACGGGCAGCATGTTGCTGGGCCAATTTGCCGCGGCGCTCGCCGCTGCTGTTTTTGGCTGCCATGTTTTCGCCCTCAGAAAAGTCGCCCTCGGCCGAGGGGTCGTGCCGGTGTTTTCATTGGTGGTGAGCGCTCTCCTGATCAGCGGCTATTTCTTTGCCGAGCTTCCGGCGGCCAGCGCAGTGTTGCTGGCCTTTGCTCCGATGCCTGCCCTGATTTATGTGGGCAGGTCGAACAAGCTTCTGGCCTTGGGAATTCGCGCCGCGTTAGTCTCGGTTCCCGTGGTTCTCGCGCTGGTCCTCGCCTTTCGCTCATCTCCGGCCTTGGACTACTGAAAGGTATTCAGCGAACCGCGGCGAGTTATCTTAATTGCGTGAGCGAGAGAGACTGGGCGGGCGAACTGGAGCGGTATTTGCGTGAAAGCTTTGCCGAATTGTGCGCGACCGTCGGACAAGCGGTCCCGTTTTCGGGGTTGCGGATCAACCCGCCTCTGGGAAAAGAGGAGGCACAGTATTTCCTCCTTGGGCTGGAGGAGACCCTGTTCGCGGTGGACGACCAAGGTTATGTGCAAAGCGAATTACTCTCTGCCTCAGTTCACGCGCGCACAGAACAAAACAGCTATCGTATTTTCTCGCACGAACCGACCACGCCGCGGCTGTTGCGCGAAAATCTCTGTCAGCTGGCGACGGCTTCGCGGCTGATTCTCAAGCGCGGCTGGCTCAAGCGCCACGTCGCGCTGGAACCGGGCAACAAGGAACATCGCGCCACCGCCCAGGGCGCCGATCTGCTGGTGAGATCGGCCACCGGCCAGATCCTGATCTGGGTGGAGGTCAAACGAAGCGCGGTGGAGCTGGAAAAGTTGATTGCAGACTTGCGCGCGTGCTCGCGGCGGGGGCCGCATGCTCATGAGGATTGTGGTTTTCCGCAAAACCATCCTCGATATGAGTTCTGCCTTTCTCACCAGCCCACTTATCTGTGGGCCGTCGCGCCTGATGCGGAGATCGGTTTCAAATTGGAGTATGAGCACGGCCGGCTCGAACTGACGGAGCTAACGTCACTTCCCCCGCGGAGCCTGATCGAATTGGAGTAAGCGTTAGTGCTTGCCTGAACGCTCATTCCCAGCGGTAACGGTCGGGATTTGGAACCAAAAGCGTATGTGCGGTGAACCGGGCGCTTCGGGGCAGATGTTTTTCAAACGTGTTTGACATGCCTCGGCTATATTAAGATACAAGAAGTGTCGGAGAGAAATCTTCGACATGATTCCCCGGCAAATTTCCCAGACGATTCCCCACACGAGTTCCCAGACTATCTTCAAGTGGTCTCTTACCCGTTAAATTATTAACGCAATTGAGGAGAAAAAAATGAGTAACGAATCATGTAGTCCAGATCCGGTCCCGCCGTCCGCGTATCCGACACTTCAGCCTTTTACCGGCGATCCGCCAGTGTTGCCGCCGGCATGGGAATGTGTCGCCCTGCTCCATCCTTTTAGCCCGATTCAATCGAACAGCACGCCAGCCCAGGCGGAAACTCCGTTCTTCGAGCTTTGCGCCGCCTATATCAATTATCAGCAAGGAGTTTTTCTTTCGGCGCAGCTGGCCGGAAGCTCGGGCCGAAATTGGTGGTATGTCATCGAGACGGACGGGACGTATCTTTCAACCGACGAGGGCAACTCGTGGAATCAGGTTGATCTAGGTTGGACGCTGCCCGACACCAATTGGTTCGGAAACGAGTTGCAGAACGCTGGCTGCGCGGGAACGGCGCCGCTTAACTGGATGCCTTTACCGGCGGTGAACTGGTGGAAAATGCCCGTTCCCGGGACGAATCCGCCGGCCGCGACGTGGATGTGGTTTAACGCCGAGACTAATTTTCCGGCACGACTGATGTTCGGACAAGGTCCGCCGTCGCCGGCGATGGGAGACCCGAACCAACTCGCGCTGTTCCAGATGTTTTCGTTTACCTACTTCTCGTCTTTTGACGCTAACCAGACGCCTATCCCGGAGAGCTGGATAAACCCGGCGTCGCTGATTCAGGGCTTTTCCTTCGGCAACCCGGATAACTTCCGGCTGTTCACGTTTAGTCCGTCTTTCGGCATGACGGCGTTTATGACGCCCGTAAACGAGAATTTCAACCCTTTGCCGACGCGAGTACTCTATAACTGGAAACCCGACGAAATTTATCAGGTTTATTCCGACCGCGCGCAAAACAGCCTGATGGAATATACCTACAATCCGAACAACCCGTTTACGGCGCAAGTCGCGCTCCTGACCGGACCTGCTCCGGCAGGAACTACGCCTCCTCCATTCAGCGGCACCGGATTTTTATTTAACTATGAAGGCGATACGGTGACCGAATGTGTTGCACCCTTTCCTTTTCCGCAGGAGCCGCCCAACTGGATAGCCATACAAGGCGAAGAGGGAACGATTCAGGCAACTGTCGTCCAAAATCCGGCATTGTGCGGCGACCATATCGTAACGATTCTGTCCGTCCTTTTCCCGCCGTCCGGATCTAATTATCCCGATTCAACCTATCTCTGGACTTGGTATAGTCCGCTGAGCGCTGATGGCAGCAAAAGCCGGCCTGTCACGTTTATGCAGTCGCAATCGGGCGTCGGCGTCGGAACGAGTCTCGCGCTGGCGGATTACTTCTATTATCAGGAATTCGACGAATGGATTGATCCTGCGAATTTCGAGGTTCCGGCAAAGTGTCAAAATTCGCCGAAAACCGAAACCGACCCGGCAGCAACCGCATACGGGCTGAATCGCGCGCGGCGGAAGACGAATGAGTGAGGGATGAACAAGGCAAAAGCAAGTTGAGCCAATTTCTTATTCATCCCGCCAGGTCACGGGTTTATCGCAACGTCCGCAGGCCTGACGGTGGTTTTCCCCTTTTTCTTTGACTGTCCGCGCACCTGATCTGCTCCCGCCGCTTCCCACAAATGGTTTGCCACGGCAGCTCTCGCTTTATAGGATCGGGGATGCGCATACGACGTTTTTCCTGTCTCGTGGTTGGATTCCTCTTCGTGGCCACGATCGCGCGCGGCGCCGCTGAATGGCAAACCGATTACGAACAGGCCCTGGCTGCGGCAAAGGGGGCAGGGAAATGTGTTTTGATCGATTTCACTGGATCCGACTGGTGCCCGCCCTGCATCCAGATGCACAAGATTGTTTTTTCGAGTGCGGCTTTTCTTAGCTATGCGCAGAAGAACCTGATTCTCGTCGAAGTCGACTACCCCCGCCGTAAAACGCTTCCGGAGAACGTCGTAAGACAGAACGAGCGTCTCTTGCGCCAGTATGAGATCGACGGGAAGGGATTTCCCACTGTTGTTCTTCTTGGTCCGGATGGAAAAATGTTAGGGGAGCTGCAAGGCTATGGCGGTCAAGAACCCGCGGAGATCATCGCGTGGGTGGAGAAGCTCTGCACAAGATAAGGAATACCGTGAAAAGAATCGTGGCGGCAATCTACCTGGGTTCGGTCTGGGCGGTCTCGCCCCTCGCTCTCGCGAAAGAGGATAAGAAAGAGTCGAGTCAACCTACGGACAAGGTGGCGGCAACGGCCGAGCACAAGATGATTGCTCCGTCAGATATCAAGTGGGCGGATGGCCCGCCCAGCTTGCCGCCCGGCGCAAAGTTTGCGGTCCTGGAAGGCGATCCGGCTAAGCCGGGGCCTTTTACCGTCCGCCTTCAATTCCCGGCTGGCTACAAGATCCCCGCTCACACTCATCCAACGGCTGAGCGAGTCACGGTTATCTCGGGAACGTTCAACATGGGCATGGCCGATAAGTTCGACGAAACCGCCGGCCACGAAATGGTGGCTGGCAGCTTCGCGATCATGCCGGCGGGCGTGAAGCATTTCGCGTGGGCGACCGGCGAAGCGGTTGTCCAGGTGCAAAGCACCGGGCCGTTTGTCATCAATTACGTCAACCCCGCCGACGACCCGCGTAACGCGAAGAAGTAGAAGCTTCCCTTCGGAAATCCCGCAGGCGTTCGGCGGAGCGAAACTGCACCAGTGTTCGCGCCCACCCTCATGGGCGGGCACCAAGCAAATGGGTGGACCCAGGAAGGCCGGGACTAACGCCGGCAGGCCTCCTTGCTTGGATCCACTAAGGGCTAGGCCCAATCGGGGCCAAGCCTGTAATTTTTTCTGTGAAACCGGGCTCTAACCAGCAGGTGACGGCGAGGGCGAAGGAGAGGCATCGCTCTTCTTTTTGGTGGACGCCTTCTTGGTCGTCGTTGCCGGCTTTTTCGCAGTGTCCTTCTTGGCGCCCGCATCCTTCTTCGTGGTCGCGGTTGAGCTAGACGAATCGGACGTCGTCGTGACGGATTCCTTCTTATTGGCGCATGACGTCATCAAGCCGGCGGCAGCTAGAATTGCAATGGATGTAATAAGTGATTTTTTCATAGAGGTATGGCTAACGACACGAAGCGTGTTCAACCGGTCAGGAGAGTGCAAGCAATTAATTGCGCGTGGAAAGCGGTGTTCCCGGAGATTTTGTTCCAGTTCCAAGATCCAAAATCCTTCATCGGCCCCTAACGGTCCTAAGCGGTGGAACCAGGCACTAAATTACGTATTTTGCGTTTCAAGGCTCCAAAGGTTTGATTCACGGTCGCGAGCCTAATCCATGTTCAAAACCAAGTCTGTTCATACCCAGATCGAGCCGCACAAGGACGGACTCAGAATTCTCGCGGCGCGCGGCCGGGGCCGGGGTCTGTCGAACGACCGTTTCGACGTTTGGATGGCAAATCTCGGCCCGAGCGAGCAGCTCAGGAGCGAATTTCTATCGGGAAAAATCACGTGGGCCAAATTCGGCGATCAATACGGCAAGGAATTGCGGGAAGGCGGGTCGATCGATCGCCGCAACAGGAGAATCAAGAATCACGGCCAGAAATTCACCCTGCGCCTTCTGCAATATCTGGCGCAAAATCAGACGGTAACGCTGCTGTGCCATTGCGCTGAAGACGAGCCGCATTGTCATCGGCACCTCCTGAAGGCGCTACTCGACGGAAAGGTTAACTAGAGCGGACTAAATAAGAGCATGGCCGCCCATGCGTCCCGGAGGGACCGCGGAAATTAGCCGGTGGCGCAAGCCACCGGTTCCCGTCCCCAGACGGCACGCGCCCCGGAGGGGCGGTGGAATACACAGCGTTTCCACTCGCCCCATCCGGGGCGGATTCTTGGCCATTCGCCAACCCGTGGCTGACGCCACCGGCTAATTTCCTGCGTCCCTTCGGGACTCCAGAGAGCAGCCACACAAAAACCTAATCCGTTCTAGAAGGTGGCGACCGTCAGCTTCTTGCCAGGTCATCGGCGCTAAGCACCAGCCGCTCGACCCGGTGGCCGGTAGCGATGCCTTCGACAATTTCTGGGACGTCGGCCAGGGTGACGTGGCCATAGAAGAAATGGTCGGGCTCGACCAGGACGCAAACGCCACTCGAACATTGATCGAGGCAACTCGAAGTGCAGGCTCGCGCGTTCAATTTGGCCAGCCCACGGGCAGCGAGCTGCTCTTTCAAGGCGAAGCGGATCGCTTCCGAGCCTTTCTCGGCGCAGCATCCTTTCTCATGGCCGGCCTCCCGCCGATTGGTGCAGACGAAGAGATAGCGCTCTCGTTGCGGCATGAGGCAGGTTGGCAGCCGGCGCGATCCAGGTCAAACCAACCGGCCGCCGCGGGCAGGTCACGCGGCCTTTTCCAGCTCCTCTTTCTTCGGCTCGATAATTTCCTTGGCCGCGCGATTGCCGGATTCCACCGCCCCGTTCATGAAGCCGGAGAAGTCACCGCTGGTATGTTCGCCGGCGAAGATGAGCCGGCCGTCCAACTCCGCCGGCGCCGCGGCTGCGAGCAGGGTCGTGTATTGGCCGACGAGCGGGCAGGTGTAGCTGCCGCGGGTGAATTTGTATTCGGGCCAGTTCATCATCGCCCGCTTCCCGTCGAACTTGTCGCCGATGCCGCGAAAGACGCGGTTCAGTTCTTCCTTGAACTTGTCGAACCGGTCGGTGGTGAAATTCTTCGCCGCGGAGCCGCCCAGGAAATTGGTCAGGATGCCGCTCTCGCCGGTCTGGCCGCGACTGGTCTCCCAGGTGCATTGCAGCGGGAGATCGGTGAAGATGCTGCCATTGCTGGCGGCCGGGAGTTTGGCGGCGGGATTGCGCCACCAGCGTTCGGTAAAGCCGTACATGACCTTGGCGTTGTAGCCGTAGCCGAGCTCCGCGATCGCCTTCTCTTTTTCCTTGCTCAATCCGAGTGCTTTCACTCCCTCCACCTGCCGCAGCATGGTGAACGGAAGCGAACAGATGACCCGGGTGAATTTGACCGACTTGGTGCCGCCTTCCGTGGCGAAATTCAAGGTCATGTTCGGACCGGCCTGCGCGATTTTTGCCAGCCGGTAGCCTTTGTTGATCTTGACCTTTCCCTCGAGCGCTTTCACCAGCGCATTCGGCAGGGAACTGCTCCCGCCTTTGATCCGCTTCGACTCATCGCTGTCGCCGAAAATCTTGAAGCCATCGCTCGTGTCCGCCTGCAAATAAGCGATGAGGTTGAGCGCCGACTGCTCCTCGAGGTCGCGGCCATACTCGATCGTGTAAGCCACGCGGAGCATGTCCACGACCCACTTCTCGACTCCCTTGCCGGTCTCCGCGAGATACTCGGCCAGGCTCACCTTGTCGAATCTCCCCGCCTTCTCGGTGAACTCTTCTTCCGCGTCCAAAATGCCCTCAAAGTCCGCGGCGAGCTTCTTGGCGAACGGTTCGAAGAGCGGGATCACATCTTTGTCGGAGTAATGTTTGCCGCCAAAGAAGTAGAGATCGAGGCCCTGGTCGCCGCCTTTTAGCTCCTGGATTTCCACGCCCAGTTCACCGGCGAGCGCGATCAAGTCCGCATGGTTGGCATCGACCAGTTCGCCGCCGAGCTCGCAAAACATTCCGTCCTTGTTGAAATCGTTCTTGGTCAGCATGCGGCCTCCGGTGCGGTCGCTACCCTCGAAGATTTCGCACGGAATCCCGGCAAGCATCAAACGGTAGGCGGCGGTCAGCCCTGACGTTCCTGCCCCGATGATAGCCACCGGGTCGCCGCCGCCCGCGCCCGGCGTGGGACTCCCGGCCGCGCGCACCAACTGCGGAGCCAGGCCGCCGGCCGCGGTCAAAAGTCCGGCGGCACTGAGCATGCGGACGAAATCGCGGCGCGAAACTCGCGAGGCCTCCTGGGCCTCGAAGAAGAACTGGCGATGGTGCGGATTTTCATTGAGCCAGTGCGCCTGGCGCACGGTCTGCATCAGCTTGCGAAAGAGCGGGGTGCGTCCTTGTGACATAAGCTTCTCCGTTGAAAATGAGCGTTTTTTTATTCGTCGTTCGTCGGACCGACGCAGATCAGCCAGAGTTTGAAAAAGTTCATGATCTGAACCTTGGTGAGCTGGTTCGCGTTCAAGGTGTATTTCACCTTGCTCGAGCCCGGCATTTCCTTGCCGCCGACTGATTGCATCTGATCTTCGTACGCGATCGTGCCGGTCATGGAAGGGATCGAATTGTCCACGGCGAAAAAGGCTTCCTCGTCCGACATCTTGGCAAAGGCGTCGGCCTCGGTCGTGGCCGGTTTCGATTTGGCTTCGTTCCAGCGCAGGTTGAATTCGTACTGGCCCTTGCCGTTGGTGGCGCGATTCGGATCCTCCACCCACTTGATCGACCCGGTCACGATGTCCTCAACGTCCTTGCCATTCTGGTTGTAGGCGAAGCGAATCCCGTTCGTGTAGTAATTTCCGGTCTCGTAATCGTAGTCGAGATTGCCGTTCACACTGGTGCGCGGGTAGCTCTGCGCGGGACCGATCGCGAGCGCCAGGCTTTCGAACCGCATCGGATCGGTGTTCTTGACCTCGACCTTGACTTCCTTGCCGGCGAGCTGGCGGATGTAGGTGACGGCATTGGACGGCTTGCGGCCTTTGCCGATCAGCCTCCCGCCAAACTTGTCGGTGAACGCCGCCGAGCGCCCAATCGCGTCGACCGCGATGCGGTGGGGGCTGTCCGATGCGCCTTCCACGGAATAAACGCCGTCCTTGCCGATCGGGACCGTCCCGACCCATTTCCCGATGTTTTTCTTCTGGGACATGTCGACGGGATTGATCACCGCCAGGTCGATCCCGTAGACGAGCTGTCCGCGTTGTTCCTGCAAACCGAGAAGGCCCGGGATATAGGGCATCCGCTCGATCTTGCCTTTGAACTCCGTGGTCTTGGCCACATTGAAGTTAAGATTGTAGATGTCCTTCTCTCCCTTTTGCGGCTGACCTTTGTCGTTCAGGTTTTTGCGCGTCCGGAAGTCGATTTCCATCGAGCCGGTGATCACGCCAGGCTGCGTCAGTTTCTCCTGTTCTTGCGCGAGCGCCGTCCCGAACGAAGAGGCGAGAAGCAGTCCCGCCACGAGGCTGCTCTTAAACATATTGATGCGAAGGATTGGTGTTTTCATGGATGAGAATTGCGATAATTGCAGGGCCGCACTGACAGGACAAGCCCGTTATTAATGGAGATTTTTCCCGTGGAATCATGGGCGGAGCCATCAACGACTAGATCCGTCAGGTGGACCCCAGTCAGCGATTGGTCTCTGATTTGAATGGAACTTGGGCAATCAACTGACGTAAAATCAATGCGTGCCGGGCTCTCTCCATTCTGAAGCCATCAACATCAACTCCCTCCCATCTCTATGAACGAACGCGCCTTTCTCGCTCAACTGGAGTCGGCCAATACCGAGGAGCTTTCCCAGCTCCTGCGCCGGCCCACGGCAGAAGAAGAGCGCGTACTCGAGATTTACTTCGGACGCGCGCGTCTGCAGCGGCTGCGCGGCCTGGCGCTGAGGACGCAGCAGCGGGCCAAGCCGCGCGGCAACGTGGTGGTGCTGCACGGTATCATGGGCGGTGAGATGACCGTTTATCCCGAGAACCAGAAAGACCAATACATCTGGCTTAGTTATCCACGACTCGCCATCGGCGCGGTGGGATGGCTGAGGATGACTCCGAAGTTGACCTCGGAGTTCAACGTCAAGGCGACCGGGATTCTCAAGAAGTGGTATTCGGAGATGCTGATGGAGCTGGCGGCGGACCAGTGGAACGTGCGGGCGTTCTGGTTCGACTGGCGACTCGATCTCGCGGAAAGCGCGAAAGCCTTGCATGAGCAAATCAATCTCTGGTTCGGCAATTCAGCCCCAGTCAATCTTGTCGCTCATTCCATGGGCGGGCTCGTCTCGCGCACCTACATTCTCAACCACCAGGAGCGCTGGGACAAAGGCGGCAAGCTGATCATGCTCGGCACGCCCAACCACGGATCGTTTGCGATTCCGCAAGTGATCACGGGATTGCTCGATACCGTCCGCAAGCTCGCGATCGTGGATATCACTCACAGTCGCCCCCAGCTCTGCGGAATTCTAAATTCGTTCCCCGGCTCGATGCAGATGCTGCCGTCCCCGCTGGTCATGGAGGACATGAAACCGATGTACCAGGAGTCGCAGTGGCAGGTCTGGGGCGTTGCCCAAAATTTGCTCGATGTCTCGCTGGCCAGCCACACGCGCCTCGAAAAAGTCGTCGACGAAAAACGCATGGCCTACATCGCCGGCTGCAATCAAGTCACGCAGGTCGATGTAAAAGATTGGCTCCGACTCGACGAGGCGGCGGGCTACCGTGAATCGTTGGAAGGCGATGGCACCGTGCCGCACCGGCTCGGTTTCATGGACAAAGACAAGAAAAGGCTCTTCCCCACCTACTTCGTGGAATGCGAGCACGGCGGCCTGCCGAACCATCCCGCTGTCATTGCCGGCACGAAACAGTTGCTGGTGGGAGATGATTGTTCGCTTCCGAAATCGCCGCCGGCGAAGCGTGGCCCGAACCAGCTGGCCCAGCGCGCCGCCACTCGCAAGGCGAGGGAGGTGGCGGAGGAAGAGGCCCTGCGGGAATTGAGCCGCAGAGTCCGCAGCCGCACTCGCGCCGCCGGAGGCGTTGGGGAAGCTCCGGTCGCGAACGATGAGATCAAAGCGTCGGAAATCCTCGTCCGCAGCTTTCTCGTCCACGCCGACGCCAGCCCGGATCCGGTCGATCATGGCGGACCAACGCCTCCGCCGGCCGCGCCAGCGCCGGCGGCCAGGCAAAAAGCGCCTTCATCCCAACCTGAATCGATCACCATCGCGCTCGTTCGCGGCGGAATTGAAGACGAGGCTCTGACCCCGGGAGGCAGCGCGGTCGCGGTAGGACACTACGTCGGAGTGGCGCCGCAGAACGCGGAGTTGGCGCTCGACGCGGCGATCAGCAAGGCCCTCCCAAAAAGGCCGGACGATAGCGACAAGCCGAATCTCCTGCTCACCGATCTTTGTCGCCGTGGCATTTTCATCGGCGAACTGGGCCAGAATTTTTTCCTGG
The DNA here is from genome assembly GCA_035941955.1 of Chthoniobacterales bacterium. Classification (GTDB taxonomy): domain Bacteria; phylum Verrucomicrobiota; class Verrucomicrobiia; order Chthoniobacterales; family UBA10450; genus AV80. Next base: position 11,569 of record DASZDO010000022.1, on the reverse strand, counting down.
CCGATCCGCGGCAACGCTCCCGGCTGCTCGTCCTGGCCGGCATGGGGCGGCCCGGCTCCTTCCGCGAAGCGGAGCTCGCGGTGCTGGCGCGCGAGTTGACCTGGACACTCGGTCGCTCGGGCCGCAAGAACTTGTGTACCGTATTGATCGGCGCGGGTGCGGGAAATCTTGGCACGGCGACGGCGGTGCGCGCCTGGCTGCGGGGGGTGCGGCGCGCCCTCTACGATGCGATGGCCTCGTCGGATACACGGCTCGACCGCATCACCTTTGTCGAATTCTCACAGGCGAACTTCGTGTTAATCGACCGCGAGCTGTCCCTGGCGGTGAAGGAATTCGGTTCCGATCCAGAGGCGCCATTGCGCATTAATTACCGCGGGCCTGGCCAAGCCAAGATCGATGCCGCTAAACGAGAAGCGGAGCGGGCCGCCGGCGAATCGGGAAAAGCCGGCTGGCGAAAATCGCTTCGGACTGGGGACGTCAGCGCCGACCCCGAACCGATCCGCCTGACGGTTCAACAGCGGCGCGAGACGTTCGAATTTGCCGCGCTGACCATGGAGGCGTCCATGCCGCAGCGAGATACGCGGATCGATCCCGCATTGGTCGAGGAAGTGAACAACCAGCTCCCCGTGGCGGAAACGCCCGCACAGCAACGCGACCGCGGGAATCTGCTGGGGCGACTCTTGCTCCCTCCCGATTTGCGCGATCTCATCGCGGGGCAAACTTTGCCGGTTGTGTTAGCCGTCGATGCGACCACGGCGCGCATCCATTGGGAAATGCTCTCGCTGGAGTCGGCTGGCACAAGCGTCGAGTTCAATCCCGATTGTTTCCTCGGGGCGCGCGCCGGCCTCACGCGTCAATTGCGGACGAACTTCGCGCAATTGCCGGAGCCTCCGATGCTAACCGGGCGGACGCTGCGCGTTTTGATCGTCGCGGATCCGGCGGAGGATGCGCCCTTGCCGGGGGCGCAGGAAGAAGGAGAAGCGGTCGCGGCCATTTTTGAGGAATTTGGCCGTCAACCCGGACGCGTTGTGGAAGTGCTGCGGCTCTTCGGGCCGGGCGAGGCCACCCGCGTAGCGGTGCTCGACCAGCTGGTAAACCATCGCTTTGACGTTCTCCATTTCGCCGGCCATTGCTTTTTCAATCCACAGGACCCTGCCAATTGCGGCTGGCTCTTTTCGCAAAATCACATTCTAAGCGCCTACGAATTGACCCGGATCGATCGTGTCCCGCGTTTCGTTTTTTCAAATGCCTGCGAGTCCGGAATCACTCCCGATCGCGCCGACAAACGCAACGCGACGATGGCGCCCAGCTTTGCGGAAGCGTTCTTCTCGCGCGGCGTGGCGAACTTCGTCTGCACCGCCTGGCCGGTCGGCGACGCGGCTGCGCTGGCCTTCGCCCGGCGAGTTTATCGTGGCGTGCTCGGGTTGCGGGGAGATGGCTCAATGCCGGAACCGTTTCATCAGGCCATGGCCGCGGCGCGCCAGGAGATTGCGGGGACCGACATCGGCGGCCTTCAGACCTGGGGCGCGTACCAGCATTATGGAGATCCCAATTTCCGTTTCGTGCCGCGCGGAGAGACCGCGGCCGGACCAGTCGAGGCCGCGCCGAGCCCTGCTCCGAAACGGCGTCGTCGCCCTGCCAGGACGCGGACCAGGCCGCGCGCACGAAAGCATTGAGCAATGGACGACATTGCCGCGATCGCAGAGTCAGTCGCCAAGGGCCAGTGCATTCTATTTCTCGGCGCGGGGGTCCATTACGGACCGCCGGCGGACGCGGACCCAAGATATCTGGCGGCCTATCCGGAAGACAGGCGGCCGCCGCTTGGCGGCGCCCTTTCGGAGAAGCTGGCGGGCGAGAGCGAATTCCTGAAGCGCTTCCCCGGGGCGGATTCCAGGGACCTTAAACGCGTGGGCTGGCACTACGAAGATACGCTTTCGCGCAACCGCCTCATGAAGCGGATCAAAGAAGAAGTGAGCGGGAACAAGATCGCGTCGCCCGTGGTCCGCGCCCTGGCCGCGCTCGATTTTCCGCTCGTGATGACGACAAACTTCGACCAGCTCTTCGAACGGTCCCTGCGCGAATTGGGCAAACAGCCGCAGCTCTGCATTTACAGTCCCTCCGCCAAAAACCCGACCGAGGATCCGACGGACGATCCGACGCCCGCCACCCCGTTCGTCTGCAAGCTCCACGGCGACGTGGACGAGCCCGAGTCGGCAGTCGTTACGGACGAAGATTACATTCAGTTCGTTCTTCGCATGGGCGACAAGGCGCCATTCCACCCCGTGCCCGAGACTTTCCTTTATCGTTTCAAACGCTGGCCCACGCTTTTCGTGGGCTACAGCCTGATCGACTACAATCTCCGGCTGCTCTTCAAGGCGATGCGGGTGAACCTCGATCCCGCTCTCTTTCCGGAAACCTATTCCATCGACCCCAAACCGGACCAACTGATTGTGCGTTACTGGAGCGACCAGCGCCGCTACGTCCGCTTCGTCACGCAGGATGTCTGGTCGTTTGTCCCGGCGCTTTACGAGCTGATCAAGAAAGCCCCGATGCCGGTATGATCCAATTGCAGAAACTGGAGTGGCCGCGCGAGCCGTTTCGCGGCATCGAGCAATTCCGCTTCATCGATCGGCCGATTTTTTTCGAGCGGCGGGACGAAACGCGGCGGCTCATTCGCCTGGTTTCGATTTATCGCGGCACGCTGCTGTATGGCGAATCGGGCGTGGGAAAATCGTCGGTGATCAACGCCGGTTTCATTCCGGCGATGCTCGAGGAAGGCTTTCTGCCGGAACGCCTGCGCGTGCAGCCGTTGCGGGGCGGCGAGCTCGTGGTCGAACGCCTCGCGCTCACCGATGAAGGGACGGCCCCGTTTTTGCCCTCGCGTTTTGCCTCCGATGAGGAGGCGAGGACGCGGCTCGTTTTCTCCACGGAAGAATTTCGCGCGCGGCTCTCGATCGAACATCCGGGCGGGCCGCCGCTGTTGATCTTCGATCAGTTCGAAGAATTCATCACCCTGTTTGAGGAAGCGCCGGAAGGCCGGGAAAAATTCGCGGAAGCGACCGAGGCGCAAAAGACGCTGCTCGATTTCTTTCACACCCTGCTGCGGGACGAGACCTTGCCGGTCAAATTGCTTTTCGTTTTTCGCGAGGATTACCTGGCGAAACTTTCCAAGCTCTTCACGCTTGTCCCGAATCTGCGCGACCAGCATGTGCGGCTGACCTCTCCCGATTCCACGGTCCTGAAGAAGCTGATTCGAGGACCGTTCACGCTTTCCGAAATTCCACCGGAGCATTTCGGCCGCGTCATTTCCGATGAGCTCGCCACCAAGATGTGCGCCGCGCTGGAAGAGCGGAGCGAGTCCGGTTCGATCAACCTTACCGAGGTCCAGATCGCCTGCCTTTCGCTCTGGCGCGATCCCAAGGCGGAATCTCTTTTCGACGCTACGCCGAACCGCGGCGAAGTCGTCCAGCGTCTCCTCGAAGGGCACCTCACGGGCGCGCTCGATCGGCTCGGAACGGGGCTTCGCGCCCCCGCGGTCGCCGTGCTCCGGCATTTGGTGACCAGCGCCGGCACTCGAAATATCGTTCTCGAGTCGGATCTGCTCGATCGTTTAAGGACTTGCGAAGACATCCCGGCCGCCACGGGAAAACGCGCGCTGGCTGAGCTTTCGGGACAATCGCGCCTGGTCCGCCGCCAGCGGCGCAACGAGGCCTATTTTTACGATATTACGAGCGAATTCCTGGTGCCGTGGATCCAACGCCAGCGCGTTCTGAGCGACGCCCAAGGGGCGATGCGAAAGTGGCGGAAACGTGTCGCAATCGGCATGGCGGTGGTCCTGGGCGTGGTTCTGGCGGTGGCGAGCGCGTCGATCTACACATTCCAGATACGCATCGACAAGGTAGCCAAGGAAGCGAAAGACGAGGAAAAGGAAAACCGCGACACCGTAGACGGTTTCAAGAAGCTGCTAGTCTACGAGCAGCAACTCAAGATCGGCAAAGTCGATACCAAAAAGAGAGCCGTTGAATCGGTCTACAAAAAGGAAGAACTTCCCTCCGATGAGCCAGTCACACCGGCGGAAGGGCCGAACGATGCCGTGGCGCCACCGGATGCCGTTACTTCAGAAGCCGCTGATTTCGTCACGGACAAACTTTTCGTCGGCCACGAAGGAGCGGTTTGGAGAGCTCACTACAGTCCGAATCCGGAGAAAACGAACAACTATCTGATCACGGCTGGTCGCGATAGCACTGCACGCGTCTGGCACCTCATGGGCGACAACGATTTCGTTCTTCGCGGGCATCAAGCCGAAGTCAACGACGCCTTGCTCAATGCAAAACCAAATTCCGATGCCAGCGGCTGGTTCGCAGCCACCGCGAGTGATGACCGAAAAGTTGCTCTTTGGAAAGCAAGCGAGCCGGAAAATCCCTTCTATCTCATCGGTCATAAAGGACCCGTGACTGGCCTCGCCTGGAGCCGAGACGGGAATTGGCTGGCGACCACGAGCAAAGATAAGGAGGTTCGGATTTGGAATGTCTCCAGCGCCTCGCCCCAATCCGCGTCCGTGCTCAAGGGACACACGGGCAGCGTCTGGAAGCCCGACCTCGTGGAAACGCCCGGAAAGAGCTGGCTGGTCACCCCAGGCGGCGATGGCACGGCGCGGCTCTGGAGTTTTCCGCAAGGGGCGCCATGGAAATTCACCGCCAATCAGCCCCCGGATAGCGAAGTGCTTCGCCATGGCGCCCCAGTGCGCCGCGCGGTGATGGATTCACAAGCCCGATGGATCCTGACGGCCGGATCTGACGGGCGCGCCGTTTTGTGGAATCGCGCCACGGGCGAAAAACTCTGTGAAGTATTACACAAGAGTGCCGTGCGGGACGTGGCGTTCCAAAAGACCGGTACCTGCTTCGTGACCGCCAGCGCCGATAACACCGCTCAGGTTTGGGATGCTCAAACCCGGAAACCGATCGTCACCCTGGCCGGACACACCGCGGCAGTTTTTTCCGCTCGCTTTACGACCTACGGCCCAGGTGTTGTCACCGTGAGCTGGGATAACACCGCCCGGCTTTGGAACTACGAAACGAAGAAATGCATCGCGGTTTTGCGCGGCCATCTCGATGTGCTTTGGTCGCTCGATTTTTCGGCCACGGGTAACAATTTCGCCACGACCTGCGGCGATGGCACCGCCCGGCTCTGGGACTTGAAGAGCATCCCGGGTGGATCGGTTTTTCTGGGGCCCACGCCGCCGAAGTAGGAGCGGGTGACAGGAGGAAACGGAGAGCGCAGAGATCCAAAGTCTGCGCCGACTCTGTTCCCTCAGTTTGCTCCTGTAAATTCCTGGCTGCGGATTCCTGAATCCAAAGGCCGGCTTTCCGCATCTGAACGGAAAGGCCCACCATGATTCAGGATTTCCGATTCGCTTTTCGTCAGTTGGTCAAAACGCCTGGGTTCACCATCATCGCCGTCCTCACGCTCGCTCTCGCGATCGGAGTAAACTCTGCGGTTTTCGCGCTCATTAACGGCGTCGTGCTCCGCCCGATGGTGCGAGTGCGCCCCGCGGAAGTGGTGAATGTCTTCTCGACCCGGCAAAACGCGAACCGCGACTACCGCCAATTCTCGCACACGGAATATCAGGCGTTGCGCGCAAGCCCCGAAGTGTTTGCCGACGTGGCGGCGGTCAATTTCGCCCTGGCCGGGATTGGCCGGGACGAAGGGATGCGCCGCAGCTTCGCGTTCCTCACTTCCGAGAACTATTTTTCTCTCATGGGAGCCGAGCCCGCGCTCGGCCGCTTTTACAACGCCGAGGAATGCCGCCCGAACGCGAACATCCCCGTAGTCGTCGCCAGCCACGCCTTTTGGAAACGAATGGGCGGACGCCCTGATTTCGTCGGCAGCACGCTCCACATCAATGGCCAGGTGTTCACCGTGATCGGGATCAGCCCGAAAGGTTTTAGCGGCCTCAGCGCCCTGATCGCGCCCGACATTTGGCTGCCGCTCGGCATTTATTCACAACTGAAATCTGCCTTCAGCGACTCGGGTGATCTCCAGGATCTGGCCCAGCCGAAAAATTACACGCTGAATGTGGTCGGGCGTTTGCAGTCCGGCCTGACGATCGACTCCGCCAAGCCGCGGCTGCCCGTGCTCGCGCAACGTCTCACCGAACTGCAACCAGCCGATGCCGCAGGTGCGCGCGAGTTGCAGATTCACAAGCCCTCTCGCTTCAGCCTCAGCACGGGGCCGGAGGACGACGGACCCGTGACGTTGATCGGCGCGCTTCTCATGGGCATGGCCGCGGCCGTGTTGCTCATCGCAAGCTTGAACCTGGCGAACATGCTGCTGGCTCGCGGCACCGCGCGAGCCAAGGAAATTGCCGTGCGTCTTGCCCTTGGCGCGAGTCGCTGGCGCATCATCCGGCAGCTCTTGTGCGAGGGCCTTCTCCTCGCCATCGCCGGCGGCGCGCTCGGCCTTTTTCTTAGTTTGTGGAGCAACGGTCTGATCCTCAATTCGCTCGGCCGGCTCTTCACTTCGATGAGCTTCTCAATCATCCTGGACATGAAACCGGACGCTGCCGTCCTGACCGTCACCTTTGTCTTCTGCCTTTTTGCCACGCTGCTTTTCAGCCTTGGGCCCGCGCTCAAAGCGTCGAAGGCGGACCTGGTCAACGATCTGAAACAACAGGCGGGCGAGCCGGCGCACATCGGGCGGTTCAATCGCTTTTTTGCGCCCCGCCATCTGCTGGTCATGGCGCAGATTTCTCTTTCGCTCGTGCTGCTTTTCAGCGCGGGCCTCTTCTTCCGCGGCGCGCTCGCAGCCGCCGGGGTGGCGCTCGGGTTCGAACCGGCCGGCGGCATTGTCACCGAAATGGATTTCTCTCTTGGCAAAACCGACGACGTCCAGGGAAAGCGCCTGATGTTTGCCGCCATCGAACGTCTCCGCGCCCTGCCCGGAGTGCGGGCCGTTGGTCTCGGGACGATGATGCCCTACGGCAACTTCACCAATAGCCGCCGCATTATCCCCGCCAATCAAGCGGCGGTGACAAAGGCCGATCCGAATGCGCCCGACCCGGGAGCGGGCGGCCTCTTCACCGCGGTCACCCCCGGCTACTTCGATTCAATCGGCGTCCGCCTGCTTCGGGGCCGCGATTTCACCATGACCGAGGCGGAAAACAAAGGGTCCCCTCGGGTTGCGATTATCGACGAGAAGATGGCGACGAAACTGTTTCCGGAGGGTGATGCGATCGGTCAGCGTATTCGATATACGCAACCGCCCAGCGATGGTTCGCCCGCCGAGATGGAAGTGATCGGGATTGTGAACTGGCATCGCCACGAGGTGCAGAACGAGGGGCCGCAACGCCGCCTTTTTGTGCCGCTCGCACAGTCATATAGCGGCAACGTCTACCTGCATGTGCGGTGCTCCTCCACGGACCCGCGCGCGGTGGCCGCGATGATTCCCACCGTGCGCCAGGTGCTTCGGAGCGTCGATCCCGACCTGCCGGTTTTGAAGATGACGCCGTTCACCGACATCCTGGAACAAAGCGTGGGACTTTGGATCGTGCGGCTCGGCGCGGTCCTCTTCGGAGTTTTTGGCGCGATCGCGTTGCTCCTGGCGGTCGTAGGAGTTTACGGGGTGAAATCATACGCCGTCGCGCGGCGGACCCGTGAGATCGGCATTCGCATGGCACTTGGGGCGCACCCCCGCGATGTCTTCTCGCTCATCATGAAACAAGGCGCGCTCCAAACTGCCTTCGCCCTCGGGATCGGTCTGATGCTTTCTTTGGCCGCCGGCCGCCTGCTCATGCAGATTCTCTACCAGGTCAGCCCTTCCGATCCGGCCGCGCTGCTTGTTTCCAGCGCGATGCTTTCCGCCGCCGCCTTGCTGGCTTGCTACCTGCCCGCTCGCCGCGCGACCAAGGTGAGCCCGATGACGGCGTTGCGAACGGAGTAAGCGTGCTGCAAACCAAGGAGCGGCGGTTTGCAACCGCCGGCTTTTTCTACTTCGCGCTCGGGCCGCAAATCGCGGCCAGCTCCGCCTGAAGTTTTTGCTGGCGCTCCTTCAACGTCTGAAGCCGGAGCTGCCAGCGGTGAAGCTGGATACTGAGCTGGTTGATGTAACCGGTTATTTCGGTGCGCTGCGATTCGTTCTCTTTGAGTTGGTGCTGGAGATCGGAAATCTTGATGGAGTTTCCGGCCGCGACTTCGACACTCTGACTTGGAACGGTCGTCGGCTTGTTGCACTTCTGGCAATCCAACGTCATTCCCGCGGCGGCGGAATCGACCACGAACGAAGCCGAGCAGTGCGAGCAGGCGAAAATGATGTCGTTGCTCGATTCTTGCGCCGAAACTGTCGAGCCGCCCGCTTGCACGAGCAAATTACGAAGCAGGAGATATACCGGCAGGGCGTAGAAATGTATTGTGAATTCGCGGCGGCATTCTCTCACACGACGGACACAAAGGGACACAGAGGACTCTTGGGGATCTGAAAACCCTTGTGATCCTTTGTGACCTTTGTGCGAGGTTTTCTTCCACGGCTCGCAACTTCGAAGTGTGACACCTGGGCACTTAAGACTCCCTGAAGTGGGCCATGCTGTCGCTAACTACGGAGGAATAGGGATATTGCTATTTATATAACTATCTATTTATCAAGTATTTATGCGAATACAATCTGGCGGAATATGGATTGCTAGATAGGGACGCGAACGACTCCGTTCACGAAAGGATTTCTCTTATGGCTAAAGTTTTAGGTATCGATCTGGGCACCACCAACTCCTGCATGTCCGTGATGGAGGGCGGCGACCCGGTAGTTTTGGAAAATAGCGAGGGGGCGCGCACCACGCCTTCAATTGTCGCGTTTGCGAAGAATGGCGAGCGACTCGTCGGGCAGGCCGCCAAACGCCAGGCGGTCACCAACCCAGCGAACACAGTTTTCTCTATCAAGCGGTTCATGGGCCGCAAGTTCGACGAAGTCCGCGAGGAAGAGCATCGCGTGCCTTACAAGATCGTGAAGGCCGCGAACGGCGACGCGCATGTACAGGTAGAGGTGAACGGCGAGAAGAAGACGTTCTCCCCGCCGGAAATCTCCGCGATGATTCTCGCGAAACTGAAGTCCGATGCGGAAGCGAAGCTCGGCGAAAAGATCACGCAGGCCGTGGTCACGGTGCCGGCCTACTTCAATGACTCACAGCGCAACGCGACGAAAGACGCGGGCAAGATCGCGGGCCTCGAAGTTCTTCGGATCATCAACGAACCCACCGCCGCGTCCCTCGCTTACGGGCTCGACAAGAAGAAGGACGAGAAGATCGCCGTCTATGACCTGGGCGGCGGCACGTTCGACATTTCCGTTCTCGAAATCGGCGATGGCGTCTTCGAAGTGAAGGCGACGAACGGCGATACCCACCTGGGCGGCGACGATTGGGACAACGTCCTGGTCGATTGGATCGTCAATGAATTTAAGAAGGACAGCGGCATCGACCTTTCGAAGCAGCCCGACGCGATCCAGCGGATCAAGGAAGAAGCCGAGAAAGCTAAGATCGCACTCTCTTCTTCGCAGGAATACGAGATCAATCTGCCGTTCATCACGGCGGACGCCAGCGGGCCGAAGCATATCCAGAAGAAGTTGACCCGCTCCAAGCTCGAGCAGCTGACCGATCCGTTGTTTCAGCGCACGATTCCGCCGGTCAAGGCCTGCCTCACGGACGCCAAACTTTCCGAAAAAGACATTAACGAGCTGGTGCTCGTGGGCGGCATGACGCGCATGCCGAAAGTTATCGAGACCGCGCGCACCTTGATCGGGAAAGAACCTCACAAAGGTGTGAACCCCGATGAAGTCGTGGCGATTGGCGCGGCCATCCAGGGCGGCGTCCTCAAGGGCGACGTGAAAGACGTGCTGCTCCTCGACGTAACTCCGCTTACACTGGCGATCGAAACCGCCGGCGGCGTTGCCACGCCAATGATCCCGCGCAACACCACGATCCCCACCCGCAAGTCGCAGATCTTTTCGACCTACAGCGACAACCAGCCGGGCGTAGAGATCAAGGTCTTGCAAGGCGAGCGTCCGCTCTCGCGCGACAACAAGAACCTCGGCACCTTCCACCTCGACGGCATCCCGCCGGCCCCGCGCGGCACGCCGCAGATCGAAGTCACCTTCGACATCGACGCGAACGGCATCCTGCACGTTTCCGCGAAAGACCTCGGCACCGGCAAGGAGCAGAAAATCTCCATCACCGGCAGCTCAGGCTTGAGCAAGGAAGAAGTCGAGAAGATGCAACGCGACGCCGAGACCCACGCCGAGGAAGACAAGAAGGCGAAGGAAGCGATCGAGATCAAGAACAACGCCGACACGCTCGCCTACCAGAGCGAGAAGCAGTTGAAGGATCTTGGCGACAAGGTTCCGGAAGAAAAACGGAAGCAGATCGAAGAAGCGATCAAGGCCGTCCGCGACGCGATCGAGGCGAACGACACCGACGCGATGAAGCGGACCTACGACGACCTGCAAAACAAATTCCAGGAAGTCAGCGCCGATCTTTACAAGCAAGCCGCCGCCAGCGCAGGTCCTCCGCCTGGCGCTGATGCCGGCGGTGGTCCCGGCCCCGACGCCCGCCCGCAGGACGAAGGTCCTCGGAAGGACCAGGGCGACGTCGTCGACGCCGAGTTCGAAGTCGTCGACGAAGATAAGAAGAAGTAGCTCGGGGAAGCGATAGCTCAAACAAATGAAAACCGAACCTGGTGCTCCAGCATTCCCGAAAGGGGAGGATCCGAATTCTTTAGGTCTGACGAAGCGCGAATACTTCGCGATTCGAATGGCTGAGGGGCTGCTGAGCGCGGGGGACAAGGGAACTAACTCTGTCGCGGGCCGGGCGGTGAGATACGCCGATGAGCTAATCGAAGTTTTACAACAACGTCAGCAGCCGGCGGCAACAGCCGGCGATTAAATATAACAATTTGCTGGGAGAAGTTGGGAAGGACCCGACCCTCGGCATTAACCAACAAAGTAGAAAGAGTAATTACACATGGCAATTAACGTAAGACCTCTCGGAGATCGCGTGCTCGTGCAGCCGATCGAAGAGAAAGAAACCAAAAAGGGCGGGATCATCATTCCCGATACCGCGAAAGAAAAGCCGCAAGAGGGCAACGTCGTCGCTCTCGGCACCGGCAAAGTGAACGAAGAAGGCAAGAAGGTCGAGTTCACCGTGAAAAAAGGCGACAAGGTGCTCATCTCGAAATACGGCGGCACCGAAATCAAAGTGGACGGTGAGTCCTATTTGATCATGCGCGAGGACGACATCCTCGGCATCATTGGTTAATCCCGTCTTCTGAACTTCAACTAGAAACTAACTACTAAGACATATGGCAGCTAAACAACTACAATTCGACGAAAACGCGCGGCACGCGCTTCTTCGCGGCATCGAGAAACTCTCGAAGGCTGTGAAAGCGACGCTCGGACCGAGCGGCCGCAACGTCATCCTCGACAAGAAATTCGGCAGCCCGACGATCACCAAGGATGGTGTGACCGTGGCCAAGGAGATCGAGCTCGAAGATCCTTATGAAAACATGGGCGCCCAGCTCGTGCGCGAAGTCGC
>DASZDO010000021.1:0-20311 GCA_035941955.1 Chthoniobacterales bacterium | reverse complement strand
TAGCCCGCGTTATCCGCCGCGCGCGTGATCGCCGCGTGCAGCCAGGCCTGATCGAACTCGAAGAGCTGGCCCGAATCGCACCGCAGGTAAGGGAATTCTTCTTTAAACGCGACCATGTGTTTCTATTTTTGGGTTGGTCTCCGGCGCTTCCGCCGCCGTGGGTTGCTTTCCACCGGTCTCCGGCCCGAATAATTCCGGCTGGAGCGCGTTTGGTTTGATGCGGCGGCCGAGCGCCTGAATGGCGTCGACGAATTGCCCTGCGTCCTCAAAGCGCCGGTGGACTGACGCGTAGCGCAGATACGCCACCTCATCGATCACGCGCAATTTCTCCAGCACCTTCGTCCCGATCGTGGCCGAAGAGACTTCGCGGCCGCTCGTCTCCAGCTCGTGCACGATCTCGTCCACCGCTCCTTCGAGCGTGACGAGGCTGATCGAGCGTTTCTCGCAGGCTTTGGCCAGGCTGCTCACGAGTTTGCGCCGATCGAACGGCTCATGGGTGCGGTCGCGCTTGATGACGCGAAGATCGGAGCGCTCGATTTGCTCGTAAGTGGTGAAGCGGTACTTGCACTGCAAACAAACGCGGCGGCGTCGAATGCTGGAACTATCACGAGATTGGCGGGAGTCGATGACTTTGTCGTCACGAAAGCCGCACTTGGGACAACGCATAGTGTCGGCGGAGTAAGTAACACACCATAAGTTGTGGCGTCAATGCATCCCGCACGATTTCGCAAAAAAATTTTGTGCGCTCATTTCGCTTTGTTCTGGAATAATTTTCGCCAATGACATCCCCGCGAGATCCGATCATCATCGAACTCACATGAATCCCGAAGATCATAGCGGGACAGCAGAAGACGGAGCGCCGCTCAGTCTGCCGCCCTTCGATTCACTTCCCGCGACCGCGGGCCTCAACAATACGGAAGCATTCCAACTGAGCGTTCGGCACGCTTTGGCCATGCTGCCGGGGGTGCTTTCACGGGGTCTGAAGTCGCGAGAGTGCAGTAATCCAGAGCGTTTCTCTCTGAACTAGCGCCAGTGCTGTCGGTTCGCCGCGCGAGCACGATTGCGACGGGAAGATGGCCAGTCCCAGATCGGGTTTTCGCGACCGCTCTTCGCGCGGCAGATTTTCTTGCCTTCGGCGTTTCTTCAGCAACGAAGCCGACGAAACTTGCCCGATATCTCCCTTTGCTCTGGAAACTTCTGGTTTGCCCGGATAAAATAACGCGTTCCCTATGGGTCGCACACGATAGGCCGCGAACTCGAAGCGCCAATCGATCGACCACACACTCCTTATGAACGCTTAGCCATGGCATACGAATCACTCGGAAAATCAATCGCAGAGGGCACATTAATCCGCGCGTTAGTAGTAGTAGCCCCGGCAGATGTTCCTCAGGGCTTCGCTTTCGAACGACGCCTAGTCGACTTCGCTGAACGAATTTCAGCGGAAGTTGAGTTCATAAAGGTCACATTCCCTGAGTTCACCGATCACACGGCCGCAATCCATTTCCCCAACCTGTTCCGGCTTGCGGATGTCATCCTCGGCGAAGCCTTGATCCAACAGCTCCATGCGGAGGAACTGTTCATCCTCGTCGCCGGGTTATACGCACACGATTGGGGGATGGCGGTAAGCGCGGGAGAGAAGGAATTTATCCTCACCGGAAAAGGGGCCGAAGAGAACCCCGACGAACTTTGGGGTATGAACCACGAGCGCGAGCGGTTCCTCGAATTCGCGCGAGAATCCGATATCGCCCTGAACGCAGAGGGGTTCGCTCCCGATCTGCCCGCTCCCTACTGGCGCGAATATGTGCGACGTACTCACGCCGAGCGCAGTGCCGATCGTGCCCAGCGCTGGTTCGAAAAAATTGATGGCGGCATCGCACAATCGGTCGCGGCGTTGTGCCGCGGCCATTGGCTCGATCTGGAAGCAATCGATGCGGAGCACGAATTTCCAGCGCACCTCAACGTTCTCAATCAGCGCATCAATCTTCGCGCACTCGCCCTCTTCATCCGAATCGTCGATCTCTTTGACATTGCCGAGGACCGCACGCCATACGCCATCTGGCGTTTCGTTAGCCCCCGCGATCCCCGCTCGCAACGCGAATGGCACAAGCACCGCGCTTTACGCCCCGTCAATACCGAGCCATATCCTCCAACTCGCTGCCTTGTTGTGGACGGTACCGCCTCCGACCCCGATACCTATGCCGATCTCGTGGACCTGCGCGACTATTGTGAAAAACAGCTTAGAGGAACATGCGACCTGCTCGCTCGCCATCACGATCCACGCCTACCGTTCGATCTTGCACCGATCCTCCATTGGCGCGTCAAAGCGCAGGGCTTCACTCCCTCGGAGATTCGGTTCGAGTTCGAGCGGTCCCGCATGTTCGAAATCCTCGGAGGCGAGATATACCAGGGCGATTGTTGCGTTTTTCTCCGCGAACTCCTGCAAAACAGTATCGACGCCATCCGCCTCCTACGGGCATTGCAGCAAAAAGCCCCGCGCCAGGGAGTCATCTCTGGCCTCATCCATTTCCAAGTCACACATGAGCCAAATGGCGATTGCCTCGTTCGATGCACAGACAACGGCGCGGGAATGGATGACTACATTGTCCGGCACTACCTTTCCGTTGCCGGCCGCAGCTATTATGATAGCCACGATTTCACACGACTCGGGCTGTCTCTCGATCCCATCTCTCGCTTCGGTATTGGCCTCCTGAGCTGCTTCTTGGTCGCCGATCATGTAGAGATCCTCACCCGGCGCGATCCTAAGATCTCTCGGCGCGCCGAAGCCATGCGGCTTGAAATAGTACATCCTGAGCGGCAGTGGCGTGTTTATCCAGCACCCCCTGATACTGACGTTGGTACAACAGTAACGGTGCGCGTGCGCGGTGAGCGGCTGACAAAAAACACCAAGGAACATTTCGAGCGCCTACCGGTGACCGAGTACCTCGCTGCCATAGCCGGCTTTGTTGAGTTTCCAATCCTCATCGAAGAAAACGACTCCCAGGCCGCAAACCCTTTGAGGCGGAGTGTTGTCGTTCATCCCGACGAGAGCGCAGACAATTGCCGGACCGAGTTCGGATCAGAAATCGAGGTTCATCAGTTGCAAAAAGGGTTTCCGTTCGAAGAAACAGTTTCCGCGGAAGATTTGGAATTGGCACGCGAACATTTTTGTAGCGACACACTCGACATTGCTGCCGATATGAAGGTTACAGGCTGCGGGGGATTCGTCACTGCCTTTAGGTTGAAAGACGAAACGCACGTGCTCCGTGAAGCCAACATCGCGCGAACCGGCAAAAAAGGCATCCAGATCCTTAGTTCCCCTGGTGGCGCGTCGGTAGTTGAATGCCTGGGAATCAAGCAAGAGGCGACATCGTATAACGAACGTTTGAGCGGTTTAACTCGAAGCGCCGATCGTGGCCGCAGTCGTTCCGTCTACGTTAACGGAATCTTGGTTCCGAACACGCAACTGACGAATGAATACCGTGACTACTATAATGGGACAGATTTCCCTGTTCCAATCGTCAGGATTAATTTTCTACGCAACACGCTTGGCCCTCTTTCGATCTCGCGCTTAGAAATGAAGGAGGGTTTTACCAATTGGGCGAAGCAGCTTAAGCACGATCTAAAAGGGTGGATTGAACGCATTGAGGCGCCGAGGTGGGAAAAAATCGACGATTGGCCGCGAGCCTGTCGCCTCGCCAACCGTGCGTTGTCGCTGCGTTTTGATCCCAGCGATCTCGCTAGCCTTACGGTCAATAAGAAACCCACATTCTGTGTTCTGGAGGAGAATGGGAGTCTCAACGTTAGGACGATTGAGTTTCGGAGCGGAGAAGAAATTCCTCTCGTGCCTGATCCGCTATCCGACCAGCTTATGCGCGCGGGTTTTCCGGCGTTGTTAGAGGGGGGTGGCCGAAAATCCAATTTCCTGCCTTGGAAGGGAGGGGCTTGCTTATTCTCAGACTACTTCAGTGAGACACCGACACATCCACTCGCATTTATTTGCCCCATCGCGATGTGGAATGGCTTCGAACCTATTCGCCTACAATTTCTTAGTCCACCCCATAAGTCACATTTAATCTTGGTTCAGCAGGTATTTCGGTGGAGTTCTTCGATGCCGAAAGGACTCAGCCCAGAAATGGCGCTTCAGGGGCTTCACGATCCTCCCATTATCCCGCCTTTGGAAATGCCATTCATTAGTCTAGGCTTTAGCCCCATCGCTCGCGGAGTGGCGAGAGCGGTTCCTTTTGCGACTCCTTTTGTGAATTTCGTGGCCGTGGGATCGGAGCATTGGAACCGCCTTCATCCCACCACGTTGGCGCTGCAGCGCGTGTTTCTCGCGCATTGGTTGCAAGAGGTGTATCAGAACCCTATTCCATCACCAACGGAGCTTGCTTATCTGCTTGAAAATGCTCTTTCATTTTCGAATTCTTGTCGTGATAGCGACCGGGAAATCAGTTGGAGTGATTTCTGGAAACTCGCCGCCACAATACCAGGCGCGGTCGATTCCAGATCTCCGTCACTACCCACCCGAGAGGATTTCATCCCCGGAACCTCTCCTTACGACTTCGACCCGACGTTTCGCAATGTCATTGCTCTCGACAGGCCATTCGGCCAGCTCATCAACGAGTGGCCGTGCCCTGATTGGCCCAAAGAGTAGCAAGAGCGTTACCGCCTCGCCCCACCGATGCCGGCGCCGGCCAGCCACGCGAACTTACACCATTAGGTTTTCGCAGCAGTGGTCTTCCGTATCGATGGTTTTTTTAGCTTCGGCGCTTTCTCGGCGAACTCGAAGCCGACTTTGCCTTTGTCCAGCTTCAGGTGCGCCGAAAATGGGCGGCCTTTTTTGGAAATGAATTTCGGGAGCAGGTCGGTCTTGCCCGTTGTGATCAGTTTCTGGACCTGTTCCTTGGGGATTTCCCTTTGCAGAATCACTTTGCCCACGCGGAAGGTGCAGGTTTTTTCGGCTGAGACGGCGTGCTCGCAGGCGTAGGAATTATCGAGCGCGTAAACCTGGCCCTTCTGGCAGACGGGGCAAACGCCCAGCGCTTCATGCCGCGCGGGATCGATCACGACGGCGCCCGCGGCGTCGTTGTTTTCGAACTCGAATTCCGGTTTGAACTCTTCGCCCAGTTTCACCGTGGCGGTGAAGGGGCGGCCCATCTTGCTGCGGAAGCCTTCCAGCGGCCCGACCTTGCCTTCGGTTAGCAGCGTTTCCACTTCTCCCGCTTCGAACAACCGTCCGGCCATCGTCTTCCAAACGATCAATCCGCAGCTGGCGCATTTGAAGGTGCGGTAATCTTCCTCGAACGGGCCGCCACCGCACTTCGGGCACTTCACCCCTAACGGCGCGAAGTTTCCGCTGACGCTATCCCCCTCGAAGTTCTTGGCTTTCTCGACGATCTCGCGCGTGAAATCCTTGATCTGGGCCATGAACTCCTTGCGCTTCATCTCGCCTTGCTGAATCTGCTTAAGCTTGTGCTCCCACTCGCCGGTCATTTCGGGGGAACAAAGCGCTGGGACCCCGATGCCGCGCAGCAGGGTGATCAGCGCCAGCCCTTTCGCCGTCGCAATCAACTCGCGTCCCTGACGCCGGACGTATTCCTGAAAGATCAGGCCCTCGATGATGGCGGCGCGCGTTGCGGGCGTGCCCAGGCCGTTTGCACTCATCGCTTCCCGCAATTCCTCGTCGTCGACCAGTTTGCCGGCGCCCTCCATGGCGGAGAGCAACGTCGCTTCATTGAAACGCGCCGGAGGCTTTGTCTCGCTCTGCTTCACCTCGACGTCGATGACTTTCGCGGGCTCGTTCTCCGAAATGGGGACGAGCGATGCGCCGCTGTCGTCGTCGGTCAGGGCCGCTTCCCGTCCATAAACGGCGAGCCAGCCCGGATCGGTGATGATCTTGCCGTCCGTTCGAAACGCGTCTTTCTCGACCCGCGTGATCCGGGTCGTGACCTCGAATTGCGCCGCCGGAAAAAAGACGGCGATGAAGCGACGGACGATCATGTCGTAAATCTTCTGCTGCACTTCATCGAGGCCGTGCGGCGCTTCACCGCTGGGCACGATGGCAAAGTGGTCGGAAATTTTCGCGTTGTTAAAGATGCGTTTCGATGGCTTGACCATCTGGGCCGCTTTGCGCGCGTGCCCCGCCAGCGCCGGGTCTTTGATCTTCCCGAGCGTGCTCTTCACCGTCGCGAGATAATCCTCCGGGAGATAGCGGGAGTCGGTTCGCGGATAAGTGATGAGTTTGAACTTCTCGTAAAGCTGCTGTGCGATCTGGAGAGTCCGCTTCGCACTGAAACCGCGCCCGTTCGCGTCCCGCTGCAAGCTCGTCAGATCGTAAAGCAAAGGCGGCGCTTGCGAAGTCGGTTTGCGTTCTTCGGTCGCGACGCCGGTTTTCCCGAGGCAACGCGCCTTGATTTCCTCAGCCGTCTCCGATTCCCAAATCCGCTCGGCGCGCGCGTCTTCATCGCCGTTCTTGGCGAAATCCTCACGGAACCAGCGGCCGCGATATTCCCCAGCCTTGACCCCGAAATCGCCGAAGACCTCGAAATAGGGGCGCGATTTGAACGCGCGGATTTTCTCTTCGCGCTCGGTCAGGATCGCAAGCGTGGGCGTTTGCACCCGGCCCACCGGCGTTAGTTGGAAACCGCCCGCTTTGTTGTTGAACGCAGTCATCGCCCGCGTGCCGTTGATGCCGACGAGCCAATCGCTCTCCGAGCGGCAGACCGCAGCTTTCGCGAGCGGAATCATTTCTTCGTTCGTTCGCAACTGCGCGAAAGCGGAGCGGATCGAATCGGTCGTCATCGATTGCAGCCAGAGCCGGCGAATCGGTTTCTTGCTGCCAGTGAGCTTGACCAGATAGCGGAAAATCAGTTCGCCTTCGCGCCCGGCGTCGCAGGCGTTGATCAAGTCCGCGACATCTTTGCGTTGGATCAACCGTTTAAGTTGATTGAAACGCGGCTTCGATTTCTCGATCGGTTTCAGCTCGAACTCGTCCGGAATGATCGGGAGATTCGCGAAGCTCCATTTCCCTCGCTTCACATCCAGCTCGCTCGGCAGGCACAATTCGACGAGGTGACCGACCGCGGACGAGATGATGTAATTCTCGTTTTCGAAGTGATCTTCGACTTTCTTGAAGCCACCGAGAGCGCGCGCGAGGTCGGTCGCGACGCTGGGTTTCTCGGCGATGATGAGCGATTTGGACATTTTCTGCGGTCAGGAAAAAAAGCGTGTCGCCTTGAAAAAACCAGCGGGGCGTTAAGGAGGCGCCTCCTCCAGTCTCACGAAGCATTTTCCGGGCGACTGTTTGACCAGCCGCTTTAGCTCAAGGCGCAGGAGGGTAGAAGAGCCGCTCCCGATTGGCAAATCGGATTTCGTTTCGCCTCGGTCAAGGAGTGATGACCACACGCACGTCGTCGCCGAATTCTTCGAGGCGGTCCAAAACGCCGTTCACGGCACCGGCGTCGAGCGGAACCGTGCGGATAATCCCATGCGACAGATCGAGCTTTCCCGTGCGCGCCAGGTTCAGAAGCAGCGGAATCTCGCTCGCCAGGTGATCCGAGACACCGATGATCTCCGCTTCCTTGTTCAGGATCTCCGCGTAGGGCGCGATTTCAAAAGTCTCTTGCGTAAGGCCCACCAGCGCCGCCCGGCCCAGAACCGCCAATGATTGAACGGCTTGATGCATCGTCAGGGGCAGCCCAACCAACTCCAAGGCCACATCCACGCCGCGCCCGGCAGTAAGCTCCTGGATTTTTTCGACGGGATTGCCAGTCGAGGCGTCCACCGGGATTGCTCCGAAACTTGCCGCGAGCTCCAGCTTGCGCGGATTGATGTCGACGGCGAACACCCGGGCCGCGCCCAAAGCCGTGGCCAACTGAACAGCCGACATGCCCAGCCCGCCGACGCCGAAGATCGCCACCGTTTCACCAGGACGCAGACGCGCCTTGTTTAGGGCATGCAGCGATGTGGCCGACGAGCACATCAGGATCGCGCCTTGTTCGAACGGAATTTCGTCAGGCAAGCGGAAGACGCTGCGCTCGGGCACCGAGATGAACTCCGCGTAACCGCCATCGCGATGTTTGCCGATCATCTGGGCCGTCTGGCAAAACTGCTCGGTGCCGGCTTTACAAAAGGCGCACCGCCCGCAGGTCGCGAGGTAATGCACACAGACGCGGTCGCCTATCGCGAAACCGTCGACCCCGGCCCCGGTCTTTTCGACCACGCCAGCAACCTCATGGCCGAGAGTGAGCGGTAACGGTTCCACCGGCGAAACTCCCGCGCGGTAGTGCGCATCGGAATGACAGATGCCGGCAGCCTTAACGCGGATCAAAACATCGCGTGGGCCAACCTGCGAGATAGCAATATCCTGCGTCTCGAGCGGCAGACCTGACTTGATGAGCCGAATTGCTTTCATGCGACGCTGGCATCGTAGCACAGGCATCTTGCCTGTGGCCAAGGAGCGGCGGTTTGAAACCGCCGTTTTGTGGGTCGGCGATTTCAAATCGCCGCTCCTTGTTTTGCAGACAAGATGCCCGCCTACGCCAGCTTCACGAAATATTTTCCCGGCAACTGCTTCACCAATCGCTTCAATTCGAGGCGCAAGAGAACAGACGAAACCGTCCCGCTCGGCAATTCAGCTTTCGCCGCGATGTCGTCGATGGATGTTTCTGTTGCCCTGATCGCCTCATAGACGCAACGCTCATCGTCGGTCAGCAAAGGCAACGCGCGCACGGCCGCCTCGGGTGACGGCTTTGTTTCCGGAAGCAGAATCTGCAGGTCATCGAGCAGATCGCTCGCGTCCATGACGAGCTTGGCCCCCTGCTGGATGAGGCGATTCGATCCCTGCGCGCTCGGGGCATTGATGTGACCCGGCACCGCGTAAACGGACCGCCCTTGCTCGAGCGCCTGCGAGACGGTGATAAGCGCGCCGCTGTTCAAACCGGCCTCCACGACGAGCAGACCGTGGCTCCAGCCGCTAATGATTCGGTTCCGCATCGGAAAGGTTTGGCGGTCCGGTTCGACCTCCATCGAGAATTCGGACACAATCGCGCCGTTGCCATCTCGGATCTTCTCCGCGAGCGCAGCATTCTCGGGAGGATAAAGTTTCGACAAGCCCGAACCGATGACGGCAATCGTGCGCCCTTTGGCCGCCAGCGCGCCCTGGTGCGCTGCCGTGTCTATGCCCCGCGCCAGGCCGCTGATCACGGTGAGGCCCGCGTAAGCGA
This sequence comes from Chthoniobacterales bacterium, assembly GCA_035941955.1. Taxonomy (GTDB): domain Bacteria; phylum Verrucomicrobiota; class Verrucomicrobiia; order Chthoniobacterales; family UBA10450; genus AV80. Next base: position 11,087 of record DASZDO010000021.1, on the reverse strand, counting down.
GCTGGTAGGAGAGTTTCTTCGCCGATTCCATTCCGTAATGCGTGGTGCGCCGGGAGCCGATGACCGCGATGGCGTGTTGATCGCGTTCGGTCAATTCGCCCCAGACATAGAGCACGATCGGTGGCGCATGGATCTCGCGCAGTTGCCGCGGATAGAGCGGCGAATCAGCGGTGATGACGGTTGCGCCGAATTGGCGAATGCGTTCCAGCTCCGCCGGCAGGTCGACGACATTTTCCCAATGGACGATCTGTTCCGCAACGTCGTTGCCGATTCCTTCGACAGCGCGCAAAGCGTTCGCGGATGCAGCTAGAACGCGATCGGGTGTTTCAAAGACTTGCAGGAGCTTGCGCAGCCGCACCGGCCCCATCGTCGGAAGCATGTTCAGCGCGATGCAGGCTTCGGTGGGGGTCATCGATCAATATTTGGTAGGGCGACGCTCTGCGGAGCCGTTGCATGCCCGGCGGCTCGACGGAGTCTCGCCCTACCATTGAACACTAAAAAGGAATCTCGTCGTCGTCGGGTGCTGAGGGGGCTGCTTTCGGAGGCGGTGCGGCTTTGCTTGAACGCGGCGCGCTTGAGCCTTCTTCATCTCCGCCACCACCTCCCCCGCCCCCCGGACGGCTGCCGATGAGCTGAAGGCCTTCCCCGACAACCTTGAGCTTGCTGCGCTTTTGGCCCGATTGCTTGTCGTCCCAGGTGTCGAGTTGGAGTCGGCCCTCGATGAAAACGGGGCGACCTTTCTTCAAATACTCGCCGGCGATTTCGGCGGTCCGTCCCCAAAGCGTGATGTCGACAAAGGTGGTCTCTTCGCGTTTCTCGCCGTTCTCCGCGGTGTAAACGCGGTTCACGGCCATGCCCAATTCCGTGACGGCTGTTCCCTTGGGGGTGTAGCGGACCTCGGGGTCGCGCGTGAGATTTCCGAGCAGGATGACTTTATTGAAACTGGCCATGGCCGTTCTAGCGGAATTACTTGGCCTCGGCCAACTTTTTCGGGGCCCGTTCGACTTTCGGGCGGAGCTTCAGGTAACTCTGGCGATAGACTTCCGGATCGAGCTTAAACTTCGCGCGCAGTTTGGTGATGAGCTGCGGGTCGGCGTGAAAAACAAAATTTACGTAATAACCGGCGTCGAGTTTGCCCGCCACGTAGGAGAAGGGGCGCCGATCCATTTTCTGGACCTGCTCGATTTCGGCGCCTTCTTTTTGAAATTCGGCTTCGAGACGCTCGACGACGTCTTTCACGGTATCATCCCTGCCCTGCGTATCGAGCACGAGCAACGCTTCGTAACGGTTCTTCATGATTCTGGAATTTTGTTGAAAAGGTTCATCGCGGAAAGCACGCCTTTGTCAATCGCGCATTTCACCGCGTCGGCCGCGCGCGCGATGGTTTTTTCCACGACTGGCATCTCTTCCTCGAAGAATCGGCCGAGCACGTAGTCGACCGCGCCCTCGCTCGGCGCTGCGCCGATCCCAAGACGCAGCCGAGGGATGGCTTCGGTGCCGAAATGCACGATGATCGATTCGAGACCGTTGTGGCCGCCGGTCCCCCCTTCCGGGCGGAGGCGCAGCCGCCCCAGCTCGAGCGCCAGATCGTCCAGGACGACGAGGATTTCGGCGGGCTCGATCTTATAAAAGCCGGCCACGGCCGAAAGCGCTTCGCCGCTGCGATTCATATAGCTGGCCGGTTTGACTAGAATTGCCTTCTCACCTTTGGCCCAAAGGGCATGCCAGCTTTTCGAATGCTGCCAGGCGAGGCCCCACTCAGCGGCAAGCAAATCGACGACGTTAAAGCCGATGTTGTGGCGGGTGCGGTTGTACTCGGCGCCCGGATTACCGAGTCCAACAACCAATCGAATGGAGGTTAAAGGGGACATGCGATGGGTGGATCGGCCGCTCCGCGGGCGATGCTAAACAGAACGCGGCTTCGCCGCCATTACTAACATCGACCCCGAAAGCATTCGGGGTCGATCCACCTACTTCTTCGACTCTTTGTCCTTGCCGGCCGCAGCCGCCGCTTCCGGTTCTTCCTTCTTCTCGCGGATCACTTCGGGTCCCGTGGGAGCTTCCACCGCCGCTGCCACCGGTTCTTCTTCCACGGTCGGCGCCAGCACTGAGAAGGCGGTGAGATCGGGTTGAACTTTTGTCGTGACGCCTGGCGGCAACTGGATTTCCCGCACGTGAATGGCATCGCCGATATTGAGCGCGGAAACATCCACTGTGATGAGATCGGGCAGGTCGCGCGGAAGGCATTCGATCGCCAGCGAGCGCAGGCTTTGTTCGAGGAGGCCGCCCATATTCTTGACGCCATTGGCCGTGCCGGTCGGCTCCAGGGGCACCTCCGCCTGGATGACTTCGTCCATCGACACGGCGTGAAAGTCCACATGAAGGATCGCTCCCCCTACCGGCGCGTGCTGCACCTCCTGCACCAGGGCGAGGCGGCTCTTCCCTGCGATTTCCAGTTCGACCAGGATATTTTCGCCCGCGGCGTGGCTTAGCATCGCGGTAATGTCGCGCCTGGATACCTGGAGCGGCTCCGCCTTGTCCTTGGCGCCGTAGATTACCGCCGGCACCGCGCCGGTCGCTTTCAGTTTCCGCACCGCGGAACGCCCTGTCGCCGTCCGCCGCTCTGCCGTAAGTTTAACCTGCTTGGCCATGTTGGAATTCTAGTTGGTCTCGTTGTTGTCGATCCTGAACAGCGATGAAACAGATTCGTCATTGTGAATTCGTTTCATGCCTTCTCCGAGAAGCTCGGAGACGCAAAGCACGGTGGTTTTAAATCCATCCACCGTGCGCACGGGCGTGCTGTTCGTCGTTATTAATTCCTCGATCTGGGAGTTTTGCAACCGGGGAATCGCGACATCGACCAGGACCGCGTGGGAAACGCCCGCGTAAATCTCCAGGGCGCCATGCTGTTTTAGCACGGTGGCGGCCGAGGTAAGCGTGCCCGCGGTCTCGGTGAGGTCGTCAACCAGGAGGACGTCGCAGCCTTCCACGTCGCCGATGACATAAAGTGCCTTGGTCTCCGTCGCGCTCTTCCGCTGCTTGGCCACGATCGCGAGATTGGCGCCGAGCGCCTGCGAATAGGCGGAGGCCATTTTCAACCCGCCCACGTCCGGGGAGACGACCACAGTCTTGCGGGTCAGACGCGTGCGCACGTACTTGAGCAACACGGGCATGGAATAGAGATGGTCCACCGGGATATCGAAAAATCCCTGCACCTGTTGGGCGTGCAGATCCATGGTAAGCACCCGGCTCACCCCGGCCGCATGAAGGAGATTCGCCACCAGTTTCGCCGTAATCGGCACCCGCGGCTGATCTTTGCGGTCCTGGCGCGCGTATCCGAAAAAGGGGATGACGGCGGTGATGCGATCGGCGCTGGCGCGGCGGGCCGCATCCACCATGATGAGCAACTCCATTAGGTGCTGGTTGGTCGGGGGGCACGTCGGTTGAATGATAAAAACATCCCGGCCGCGGATATTTTCCTCGATCTTGACGTAGGTCTCGCCGTCGGGGAACGAGCTGATGGTCGCCGCTCCCAACGGCACCCCGATTTGGTCACAGATGCGTTGAGCCAGCTCGCGATTAGCGGAGCCGCTGAAAACCTTCATTTCGGGTTGAAGCGCGAACATAATTTCGGACGGGCGCTAACATTGGCGCGCCATGCCTGCATTGGCAATCGCGGATTGCCACTGCTGTTAATCACGAGCAGTGGCCGCAAACATAAACATCGCGCGCGGAGCGCCCGATCCACCACTCCGCGATCAGAACGAAGCGCGCAGCTTTTCCTTTTTCGTCTCCGCGTCTTCCTGCAAACGCCGGATGTCGATCGCGAGCTGCTTTTGGAGCGACTCGGCCTCTTCAGCCTTTCCCGCGTCGACGGCCTTGGCGATCTGGTCCTTGAGGAAGAGCTCCTTCTCCGCGATGCGGGCTTTGAACGTAGAATCGATTTCCGCGATCTGTTGCTTCTGCTCGTCTGTGAGCGCGACAGTCGGGGCCTTCTTCTCGAGGCGTTCCATGGCAAGTTCGTAAGCCGATTTCATCGTCAAATTCAGTCTAACGCGTCTGTCCGAAGAAGCCAATCGAAGCGACTTCTCCGCCGAAGGTCGCCGCGGCGACCGAAGGCGGATTGCGGTTGCCAAATCAAACCTTAACTTACCGTTCCGATGTCTTCCAAAATCCGTCTGCTCAGCACCGATTTCGACGGCACCCTGGTCGCCCATAGCAGCGATCCGGTGCTGGATCGCGGCTGCATGGAATTCATCGAAAAGCTCCAAAATGATGGTGTCATCTGGGCGATCAACACCGGCCGGTCCTTGGATTTCCTCGAATCGGGCCTGGCAGATTTCGAGTTCCCGATCCACCCCGATTTCATCCTGACCAGCGAGCGGGATGTTTTTCGCCCTTCGTCGAACGGCGGAAAATGGGAGCCGTACGGAGACTGGAACGAGCGTGTCGCGCGCGACCACGCTGAACTGTTTCATTCGGCCCAATCGGTCTTGGCCGAGGTGGTCGATTTTGTGAACCAGAAAACCAAAGCGCGTTTGCTTTACCACACGGCGGGTCTGGAAGGACTGGTCGCCGAGAGTGAAGAGGAACTGGACCGGGTCACGAATTTCATCGACCAAGCCCGGGAGAAGCAGCCGCAGTTTCATTACCAGCGCAACACCGTTTTCCTGCGGTTTTGTCACGCCGATTATCACAAAGGGGCGGCCCTCGCGGAATTATCCCGCTTGCTCGAAATCCCGCGGGAAGGAATTTTTGCCGCGGGCGATCATCATAACGACATCCCGATGCTCAACGGCCGTTTCGCGCAGTATCCCGCCTGCCCGGCCAACGCGATACCGGAAGTGAAAGAAGCGGTCAGATCCGCCGGAGGATACGTCGCGTCGAAAGGATACGGCGCCGGCGTTCACGAGGCGCTCCGGCATTTTATCCAGTAATGGAGGGACGGGCGCTGCCTGCACTGAGCTTGCCGAATGTGTCCCGTCCGTCGAATTTTGGGACGCCACGGCGGGCGTCCCTCCAAAGCTGGAAATAGACGCCGTTAGAGTTTCAGCTGCGGCTCTTCCGCCAATATCTCGTCGAGCGCCGGCCATTGCACCGCGCTATCCATGTCGCGAAAGGCGTGCAAATAAACGGCCACTGTTTCCGCTGGATACTTGCCGAGCAACTGCGCAACCGCGCTCGCGATTTTTTCCTTGGGCGGAGCCGGCGGAAGCTCTTCCACGGTTCCGTCGTCCTGGTGTTTGATTTCCATCGCGTCGAGAAAATCACAGAGCATCTCTTTGTTTGCCCCGAGCAGCCAGGCCTGCAAAAGATGGCTCGCCAGCGTATCGCTCACCTTGCGGCCGAGCGCGGATTGCATCCAGGGGTGCCGTTCGACCGGGGGTTTTCGCTCGATGAAAACGCCGCGAAGGTTGCGCTGATTCGCCAGTCCTTGAATCGCCGCCTTGTAGACCGGCTTCTGTTCCGTCTGCATGAAAGTGAAAATCTGCGCGGCGAGCGCCGGCGGCATCCGTTGAAAAATTTCGTGTGATCTCATCCGCTCGGACACGATGACAGCTACCGCGACTTCGTCCAACCTTTCGGAAGTCCCAAATCCCATTCCTCCAACACTCCAACACTCCAACGCTTCCCCGCTTCAACGCTTCAACGCTTCAACGCAACGTCTGCCACAGCGAGCGCGGGCGGCGCGTCGGCCTCAATCTTCCCCGCGAATCGATTCGTCATATACGTTAGGAGCAGGACCCAAAAAGTCAGGGCGATGCTGAAGAGCGGAAACTGCAAGGGATACGGGAGCGAGTAGATGATGGCCATGAGCGGCGCCCAAACCGCCCAGGTGGCAAGGAGCGTCGGGACAATCTTGTCGCGATAATGGTTCCACGTCAGCGCGCGCCGGACCGACTTCCACGAGAAGCCTTCGTTTTTCCATTCGTAAACCAGCACTTCCAGCGGCGCGGCGAGGAAGGGATTGTAGCCGAGCTGGTCGACCAGGATTTTCGCGGTGACCACGGGGACTGTGATGATATCGCCAAACCAGACCGCGTTCATTCGATACATCAGATCAACGAGAATTCCATCGACGCCCCACGTGGGAATGGTGAAGGCAAGGTTGCGAAGATTTTGCCTCCGCGGCCCGCCTCGCTGGAAAAAAATGATCACGAACAGCTCGGGCACGATGGCTCCGGCAACGATCGCCGCGATGACGACGAAGACGAGGCCGTGCTGTTCCTTGTAGTGCGCCAGACGATTGAGCCAATCGGCGCAGGCGGGGCTGACATAATACGCAACCAGGATCGCCAACATTGCGCTTTGAAGGATGAACGCCGGGACGGCGTTCGCCTTGGCCGCCTCCCAACCGATGGCAAGCGACGTGCGATTTGTTTTGCCGGTTGCGATGGCCATTCTCGGAACCTCACACAAAGGCCACAACGGACACAAAGGAAAGAAAGATTCCGTCCGTTGTGATCTTTGTGGCCTTTGTGTGAAATCCCCTCAGGGCTTTGAATGAGTTGGCCGCGTGAAGTAACCTCCGTCGTGCAAACGGCCGGCAAACCATCGATTCAGTCCCTTCTGCTGGAAGAGATCGCGGCTTATCTGGCCACGCAGAGCCAACGTCCATACCGCGCGAAGCAGATCGCGGATTGGATCTACGAGAAGCGCGTCGCCTCGTTCGAAGAAATGACCGATCTTCCCCAGGATCTCCGCAAAGGTCTCGCGGAGGCGTTTGCTTTCGGTGGCGTTGAGACCGTCCGGGTCCTCGGCTCGGAAGATACGACACGGAAATTTCTCTTCCGCTTACAAGACGGAAACCTGATCGAGTCTGTCCTCATTCCGGCTTCGCCCGCGCTGTACGGCGAGCGATCGGACCGGCGCACTATCTGTGTTTCCACCCAGGTCGGCTGCGCTTACGGCTGCAAGTTTTGCGCGAGCGGTCTCGACGGCTGGACGCGAAATCTCGATGCGGCGGAAATCGTGCAGCAACTCCTTGCCGTCGAAAAGGCAAGTGGCGAAAGGATCGACAACGTGGTCTTCATGGGCATGGGCGAGCCGCTGGCCAACTTCGCCAACGTGGTTCGCGCCATCCGGATCATCAACGCGCCCTGGGGCATGGAGATTGGCGCGCGGCACATTACCGTTTCGACCAGCGGACTCGCACCCCAGATTCGCCAGCTCGCCGACGAACCGCTCCAAAGCCGGCTCGCCATCTCGCTCCACGGCGCGACCGACGAAGTGCGCAACAGGATCATGCCGGTAAACCGCAAGTACAATCTGAAGGCACTGCTGAGCGCCTGCGCTTACTACGCCAGCCGCAAGAAACAACGCATCTACTTCGAATACATCCTGATCGCCGGAATCAACGACATGGACGAACAGGCGCATTTGCTCGCGGGGCTGGCGCGCCCGTTGTCGGCGAGAATCAATCTAATTCCATACAACACAGTCGAAGGCCTCGAATGGTCGCGGCCATCACGCGAACGGCAGGAACGATTCCTTTCCATTGTGCGGGGACACGGGATCGTGGCCACGCTCCGCCGCGAAAAAGGCCATGATATCGAGGCGGCCTGCGGGCAGCTTCGCCTCCAGGCCAAGCGCGAAAGGGCCGATGCCGGTATCACCGTGGTTAATTAAAGAGCCGAGCCATCTGATGGGCGATTAAGGTTCGTGCGTCGCGAAGTTTGTCACTCTCGGCTCTGTTCGCTTTCATGTCGACCTGTGGCCAATCGCCCTGCCACCTTCTGGCACGGACAAATTCAAACCAAGGGGCACGAAGATTTGCAGTCGTTGCCGCCAAGTTAATGTTGTACTCATCGATGAGTTTATTGAATTCCCGCACGCGATCCGCAGGAAGAACATGAAGTATCGACGCCTCGGCTGAGAGATCGCGAAAAACGAACCACGCGGATGTATTGAAGTCCGCGTAGAGAGACTCAATTTGTTTTCGTAGTTCTTTCTGTTCGCTCTTAAATTCGTCCGGACAGTCTGGGCTGAGGGAAAATGAATAGGGCAGAACATCGTGCTCAAAGTTCTCGATTGCAGTCTGAATTAGATTGAGGCGTTGATTTATGAGATTTGCCTGCTTCAGCACCTCGACTGCTTTAGTTCTTCGCGCCAGGTCAGCCATATTCCTTTGAGTGACACAATGGATGACGGCCGGAATCAAAATGGACGTAATGCTTGCGCCTATCAGGAGCAAGAAAAACGGATGACGAGTGAAGTGAGGATTTTTTTCGTGTTCTTTTCCCATGATGTGCGAATGGCCTAAAACGAATAAGATCACTTACGGCTGACTGCTTCCAGCTCGAATCGACCCGCTAGAACGAGGACAAGCCAACGCCTAGCGTGCCCGAAGCCCTCGCATCCGCTTGAAAGCCGTGGGTCCTGAGCTGCGACGGATCAAATCCGAGGATTTGTCTCGAATGAAGTGGCTCGCGGCTTCCACGCGTGCCGCGGAGGGGATGCCAGGCAATAGTTCCGGGTTGCGGCAATTATCGCGAGACGCATGGCCGCAAAAAATTTTGCGCGCTTGCGGAAGCTGGCCTAGATCAAAGCATGTCCGGGTACCAGCACGAGCCCGATCGGGTGTGGGATGAGTACGAATGGGAACGTTTTCTCCAGCAGCAGGACCATAAGACGGAGAAGTACATGGAGCTGCTCGAGAAGTACCTCGATCATCCGGAGCGCGACCAGATCATCGCGCGCGAAATGGGATGGACCCAGTTGCTCAACGGTGACACCTGGAGCGACGAGGTGGACGCGATGCTCGCGGAAGAGTCGATCTCGGAGGAAAGCGACACATCCGTCACAGGGAATGGCACCCAGCCGGTGGACGGCTTTGAGGACCACGCTTTGTATCGCGCGGCTTTCGCCTTAACGGTCTGGATCGACCAGCTCTTCGACGAGCAGGCGGCGCTCCAGAACGAGCCGGCGGCCGTAAAACTGGCCACTCACTCCGCCCTGGCCAGCGCAAAATTGGCCGCGGCCCTCAGCGATGACGACGTCGAGGAGATCGGAATGACGATCGCCTATCTCAAACGCGCCTTGAAAGCGATCACCGTGTCGATGGAAGCAGGTGCGCAGTTGCTCGCCGAGGGGCTGATTACGCGGCAACAAAATGCAGTCCTCCAGCAGCGCCTTTTCGAGGTCCGCGACGGGATTATCACACTGATGGGACAGTACCGGGGCGAGTGGCTCCGGCGGTTCGGCTCCGAAGGCTTTCGGAGTTGAATGAAATAGCCGCTCGTCCGTCCAATAATGCATACGGAAGCGACTCCGGCTCAGGCCGATGTCTCGGAATTCGACTTGGTAAAACAATGCCAGGCCGGCGATACCGAAGCGTTCGACCAACTGGTTGGCCGCTACCGAACCCGAGTTTTTGGCATGATCTATAACATGGTACACAACGAGCAGGACGCCTGGGATCTCGCCCAGGACAGTTTCCTGAAGGCGTGGAAATCAATTGGGCGCTTCCGCGGCCAATCCTCGTTTTATACCTGGATTTATCGAATCGTGACGAACGTCACGATTGACTGGCTGCGCAAGAAACAGGTAAAAGGCTCGGGCGCGGAGTTCGATGACGCCGTTCAGTTGAAGGACATCGATCCGGCGTCACGCACCGTGCCGAAAGCGGATGCGCTGCCCCACCAGCGGATGGAGCAACGCGAGATTCGGGCGCGGATCGACGACGCCATCGCCCAATTGTCGCCGGAACATCGCGCCGTCATTTTGATGAAAGAAATTGAGGACATGCAGTACCACGAAATTGCCGAGGCACTTGATTGCTCGATCGGCACGGTCATGTCGCGATTGTTTTACTCGCGCAAGAAACTCCAGAACCTGTTGAGAGATCTTTATGAAAACGTTTGAGGAAAAGTGGACCGCGTGGCTCGACGGCGAACTGAGCGGAGCCGAACTCGCCGAGTTTGAAGCGTCGCTGCCCGACAGAGCCGCCGCCGAAGAGGAGAAACGGGACGCAAAAAAGCTCGGCGCGTTTCTCAAGGAACAACTTCAGGGTCGCGCGATGGGCAACGAAGAGTTTTTTCATCATCAACTGCGCGAGCGGATCGCGGGCGATGCGCGCGAGGCCATGATGCCGGAGAAAGCCGGCGCGAAGCCGTCTCTGTGGCCGCTCGGCCGGCTGGTTTGGGCCGGCGCCACGTCTCTCGCGATCTTTTGTATCTGCGTGTTTTTTGTCATGCGCGAGAAGAGTCCAACCGATCAATCGCAGTATCTCACGCAAATCCTGAACGCCCGAGTCGATCCCGCGGTGAGCCCGAACGCGACGATTTCGATGTTTGAAGCGAATGAAGAAAAGGTGACCGTCCTCTGGGTGGAAGGATTGCAATCACTTCCGTCAGAATACGCGACGAAGTAATCCCCATGCCAAGGCGCTCCTTTTTCCTGATCGGTGTGAGCCTGGCGCTCATCCTGGGAGGAGCGGTTTCGGCTCCGGCGGCCCAGACGGTTTGGAGCGGCCTGGTCATGGCGAACAATGTCGCTCAGCCGGATGCGATTCCACCGGAGCTCCATCGCATCGAAGGCACGCTCAAGGCGTTATTTGGCTACAACCAATTCAAGTTGATCGGTCAATCCCAGAAGACGCTCGCCACCGGCGCGGAGGACTGGCTCGCCTCGAGCAAATATTTTTCCCTGCACGTCGATTCCAAAGGCGAGACGGCCGCAGGTTATCTTTTGAACCTGAAACTCTTTCAGGAAAAAAATATGCTTCTGGAAACGGAAGCGAAGCTGAGCAAAGCCAGCCCCCTGGTAATCAAGGGGCCACAGGTCGGCGACGGGCTATTACTCTTCGTCCTCGTCGTGCAGTAAGACCAAGGAGGGGCGGTTTGAACCGCCCGATTTCTTTCAAGGAGCGGCGGTTTGAAACCGCCGGTTTTTTGGTCGGCGATTTCAAATCGCCGCTCCTTGAAGCTCTGGCTGTTTTTCGGCGCTTGGCGATGAAATGCGATGCATGATTCGGGCGATGAGGGTCCCGGCGCGGTCGATTTCTTCTTCCGTTGTTTCGTGGCCTAGGGAAAAGCGAACGGCGGAACTTGCCCGCGATGCCGGCAGGCCCATCGCCAGCAGCACAT
>DASZDO010000020.1:0-56678 GCA_035941955.1 Chthoniobacterales bacterium | reverse complement strand
GATCGCCGGCGAAAGTTGCGCTTCAGCATTATTCGGAGCGAGGGTCGCGGCGCGACCGGCGTATTCGAGCGAGACATTTCCAAGCCGCAGTTTTTCTTTTTTCGAAGACGTGTCGCTCATCAAATGGCGGTATTGCCGAGCGATGCAGACGAGAAGGTGCACGTTGTCCGGTTCGAGCTTGTTCGCCGGCAGATATTCTTCGAGCGCTTCCTTGGCTTGGAGTTGTTTGTCGAATCGGTCGCCTTTTGCGATCAAGGCGTCGGCGTCTTCTGCTCGCGCCGCTCCGCCCGAGAGGCAAAGCACCGCACAAAGCAACCTGAAAGTGCGAAGGAGATGATTCGGATTCACGAAGGTAATAACGCGCCCGGCGTCCTTGCGATTCGCCCCTGGTCACGATCTTGGCCGCGAAAAGCCTGTCAACCCTGATCTCCTCCCAGCGTTCCCGCTCTCCGCGCGGTGACTGGCGAGGCGGCAGTCACGAGGCTCGCGTCGCTGAAACGCAGCCCAATTATGCGGTAGTGAGGCGCATGAGTTCGATTCGGTGACTGGCATTGGGATTTCGCAGGGAGGGGCCGGCCACGAGCATCACGCGGTCTACGGTCATGCCGTGCTCGGGCAGCCAACGCGCGGCGTACTCGCGCCAGTCGGCCGGCTCTTCGGCGAGATCGAGGGGATGCACGCCATAAGAAAACGCGAGCCCCTGGCAGACGGCTGGATCGCTGCTCGGCGCGACGATCCACACGGAGGGCTTGCAGCGCGAGATGGCGCGCGCCGTGTTGCCGGAGAGCGTGGGCACGAGCACGGTCTCGCACGGCACCGTCTCGAGCGCGTGCTCGACCACCGAAGCCATCCGGTCAGAGGCGGTCATAGCCGACGGCTCGCGCAGAAATTCCCGCTTGGCGGCCAGGCTCGCGCGCGGGCGGTGCGATTCGGTGAACGCGGCGATCTTCGCGAGCATCATCACGGCTTCCTCGGGGAATTTGCCCATCGCGGATTCGCCGGAGAGCATCACGCAATCCGTGCCGTCTAGGATCGCGTTGGCCACGTCGGTCGCCTCGGCGCGGGTGGGCAGGCGGCTCGTGACCATCGATTCGAGCATTTGCGTGGCGGTGATCACCGGTTTGCCTGCGAGGTTCGCTTTCGCGATGAGCTGCTTCTGCGTGTGCGCGATTTCCTCGATCGGCACTTCCACGCCGAGGTCGCCGCGCGCGACCATGATGCCATCGGCCACCGCGAGGATTTCATCGTAGTGCGCCAGCGCGTCGGAGCGCTCGATCTTCGCGATGACAAATGGCTGCCGCCCGATCTTCGCCGCCGCCGCGCGCAAAGCCTCGATATCGGCCGCTCCCTCGACGAACGACTGGCTCACCGCGTCCACCCCCGCGCCGAGAGCAAACTCCAGACAGGCGCGGTCGTGCTCGGTGAACGCGCCGATGCCGAGGTCGATGCCTGGCAGATTCAGCCCCTTGCGCGAACGCAGCTCACCGCCAACCGCGACCGTGCATTCCACGTCGTTGCCGGCGACGCGTTCGACGACGAGCTGCACCAGACCGTCGTTGAGAAAGAGCCGGTTTCCCGGCTTCACCACGCGCGGCAGCGGCTCGAAGCTCATCGAGACCCGCCGCGCATCGCCGACGATGTCTTCACTCGTGAGCGTGAAGCGGTCGCCCGGCACGAGCTGGATCGGCTCCGGCTCGATCTTTCCGAGCCGCATCTTCGGCCCCGGCAGATCGGCCATGATCGCCACCCGCCGGCCGGTCGCGCGCCCCGCCTCGCGGATGCGCCGGACGCGTTCGCCGTGGTGCGAAAAATCGCCGTGCGAAAAATTGAGCCGCGCGACATTGAGTCCCGCGCGAATCAGCCGCTGGAGCATCTCCGGCGATTCCGAGGCCGGCCCGATCGTGGCGACGATCTTGGTTTTATGGTTGGGGAAGATTGGGTTCATGGCATGGGCTGATCTTTCCCGAAGCCGGTCTGATCGCCAATCGGATCTTCCTTATCTGTTTCGGCGCCGCTCTTTCGTTTTCGTTCGGATGCGGTGCAACCGTTCGGTGAAGCCACCTTCGTCGGTGAAAGCTCTGGCTTGGGCTTCGATCTGGCGGTCGAGCAAAGCTGCGCGATCTGGAAGCTCTTCAGTTTCCGATAGCCGCCGTGCTTTGGGATGAGCGGTTCAGGTTCCATTTTTACGGTGCGGCATCCTACTTCGATGGCCGCAGCGCGAGTTGTCCTTTGCGGGCGAAGTTGATGGATTCGCCGAGAACCCGCAGCGCTTCCTGCGGCGCGTGGAAGCCCGAGGAATTTTCGGCTTCGACAAAATCGAGATAGAACTGCGCCTTGCGCTGGAAGTCCTGCGCCACGGTGATTTGGTCCGCGGGCGCGTGGTTCGCGCTGGCCGTTTTCAATTCGCCAATGAGCTCGACCAGGGCGTCCATCGCGAGGTTGCGCATTTTTTGCGTCCGCTCCTGGATGGCTTCGACCCGGCTTTTCAATTCCTCTTCCGGCCATTTGTGACAGGTCTGGCAGGCGCGGTTGATGTTGAGCAACGGACTGCGCACATGATGGTCGCTGATCTTGAGCGCTCCATCGCGTTTGTAGGGCATGTGGCAATCGGCGCAAGCGACGCCGGAGCGCGCGTGGATGCCCTGGTTCCACATCTCGAATTCAGGATGCTGCGCCTTGAGCACGGGCGCGCCGCTGTCGGCGTGGGTCCAGTCTTTGAATTGCTCCTTGTCGTAGTAGGCCAGGATGTTCTCGACCTTCAACCCGTTTGCCCACGGATAGACCAGGCGTTTCTCCGCTCCCTTGAAGTAATACTCCACGTGGCATTGTCCGCAGACGAAGGTGCGCATCTCCTGCCGCGTGGCGTCGCGGTTCACATCGTAATTCTGGACGCCTTCGCCGGCTTTTTTCGCGCGGATTCCTTCCATAAAGCCGGGCCGGGTCACGCGAAGCTGCATCGACGCCGGCTCATGGCAATCGATGCACGCGACGGGATGCGTGACCAGCTTGCGCGCTTCGGCAAACGGCATCTGGTTGAACTTTTCGAAGCCTTTCACCAGGTCGCCGTCGCCGGCCTTTTTGTAAGGCACGGAGACCGACGCGTGGCAATTCAGGCAGGCGCCGGGCTGTTTCGCCGCCTGCTGGCGCTCGGTATAAGTCTGGTCATCCAGCATGAAGGCGTGCCCGCGCTCTTCGCGAAAATCTTTCGCGAACGCGTAGCCCGCCCACATCGTCTTCAAACGGGGATCCTCCTCGAGGCGTGATTGCGCGACGACCGAGCGCGGGTCGGCCTTCGTGGGCGTGCGCGGCTCGGCTTCGCTTCCACCGTAGCGCGTGCGCTGCTGGTCCACCGTGCGGCGGTAGTCGTCGTATTGGAGCGGGAAATTCTTGCCCCAGACGGCGGGGTCATCGGTTTCCTCGGTGAGTTCCACCACGCGAAAGAACGGATTCTTCGCTTCCTGTTTGTGCTGGAAGACCGAGACGAGCACGACCATGCCAACGACCGCACCAACGCCGGCGAGAAGCACTAACACGCCAAATGCAGTCCATGGTCTTCCGCGGTAAAAATTCAGCAGACGTTCTTTGAAGGTAAGTTTGCTCATGACGTTTCTATTTCAGATGGCCCACGCCTGCGTGGCAGCGAATGCACGACATGGTGGCGTTGGATGCACTGGGAAGGTCGATATCGTGGACAATGTCTTGATGACATTTGCGGCAGGAGTTTTCCGTCACACGCCGGCTGCGTTCCTTGATCTGGATCGGGTCGTGGAATTCGCCGGTGGTGAATGCGAGCGAATGAAAAAAGCCGTGCTCGGCTTTCGTGAGGTACTTGGGAACGAACCCCGCTGGCGTATGACAATCGTTGCAGGTCGCGACCGAACGATGGCTGGAGTTATACCAGCCATTGAGGTGGTCCTGCATGATGTGGCAGTTGGCGCAGGCATTGGGATCGTTCCCGAGATACGATCCGCCCTTGGCGTAGACGAAGGTGAAGCTCCCCAGTCCCGCCGCTGCTCCGAGGACGAGGGCGATCACGACGCCGAGCATGATCGTCACCTTGGTCTGCGGCCTGAGTGAACCGTCTGACCGTGCCGTCTTCATGATCGTGAGTGTCCGTCTATGGGCCAGCTGCTTCGACTGCTGGCGCCGCGGAGCCATCCTAAGCCGCGCTCTTCATTAATGTCACGCTTCGCTCTGGATTCCTTCGATGAAACCCTGCGCCCCGGTCTGGACGTGGGCTGCGTTGGCTTCGTCCGTGTCGATGTGCATGGCCAGCGCGAAGCTCGGGTCCACCCGCACGAGCACGTCGCCAAAGATCAGCTCGCGATCACCGGACACCCGCACGCGCACAATCGACTTGTCGCGCACGCCGTAGCCGAGGGCGTCCTCGGGCGTCATGTGAATATGGCGAAACGCGCAGATGACGCCGCGCTCCAACTGCACGCTCCCGGCTGTGCCTTCGAGTGTGCAGCCGGGCGTGTCCGCGATATCGCCGCTCTCGCGGATGGGCGGATGCACTCCCAGCTTGAACTGCTCGGTCATCGCGATCTCGACCTGGGAGTATTTTCGGGTCGGCCCGAGCACGCGGACACGCTCGATGCGGCCCTTCGGTCCCACGATGGCGAGCTGTTCCTTGCAGGCGTACTGGCCGGGTTGCGAGAGATCGGCGTGTTTGGTGAGCTGGTGGCCGGGGCCGAAGAGCGCCTCGACGTCCTCCTGCTTGAGGTGAATGTGATGCGCCGAGACCTCGACGAGAAACGACCGTTGCTTCTGCGCCTCCAGCGCGCGCATGATGTAAGAGCGGCTTAACGTGCGGAGCGCTTCCCTGGCCATCATGCGTTCCTCGTCCGTCGGCACGACGAGCACAGTCACCTTCGAGTCATCCCTCGAGATAACGCACACGTCGTCGGAGCCACGCGCGTCGCGATTCCGCTGCTCGTCGAGTTTGATGCCCATGCAGTCCAGTCCCTGCAACGACAGGGCGCGAATCGCCGCGCTGCCCTGGCCAATGCCGCCGGTGAATATCACCGCGTCCAATCCGCCCATCGAAGCGACGTAAGCGCCGATGTATTTTCGTACCCGGTAACAATAGGCTTTGAGCGCGAGCAAGGCGCGGTGGTGGCCCTCGTCCGCGGCCTTGAGGATCTCGCGCATATCGCTCGAAATTCCCGAGAGACCGAGCAAGCCGCTTTTCTTGTTCAGCATTTCCTCACTCTGCGAGGCGGTCTGGCTTTCCGTGCGTTCGAGAAAGGCGAGCACCCCGGGATCCAGGTCGCCGCAGCGGGTCCCCATAATGAGGCCCTCGGTGGGCGTGAATCCCATGGTCGTGTCGACCGAGCGCCCGTGGTCCACGGCGCAGAGCGATGAGCCGTTGCCGAGATGACAACTCACCAATTGCAGCTCGTTCGGACGGCGCTGCAAAAACTGCGCGGCGCGCAGAGAGACGTAATGATGCGATGCGCCATGGAAGCCGTAGCGGCGCACGCGGTGCTTCTCGTAGAGTTCGTAGGGGAGGGCGTAAAGGTAGGCGTAGGCCGGCAGCGTGTGATGAAAGGCCGTGTCGAACACCGCGACCTGAGGCACGGCGGGAAACAGGCGGCGCATCTCGCGAATGCCGGCGACCATCACCGGATTGTGCAACGGCGCGAGCGGGTTGAGCGCTTCGATTTCCGCGAGCAATTCGTCGGTAATGAGCGCGCCTTCGGTGAACTTCTCGCCGCCGTGCACCACGCGATGAGCGACCAGACTTATATCGGCTGCGCCGCCGATGACGCCCGTCTCCTTGGAGGTGAGTTCGGCCACCATGGTCTTGAATGCGTCGGCAAAGTCGCCCTTCGGCAGGTCGCGCTTGACCTCGCTCCCGCCGGGGCGGGACCCGCGATGGCTGAGCCTCGTGCCGTCGATGCCAATGCGCTCGATCTGGCCGCGCGCCTGGCGCGACTCGTCCGCCGTGTCGCAAAAACAGTATTTGAGCGAGGAGGAACCGCAGTTGATGACGAGAATTTTCTCCGGCCGCTCCCCTTTCAGCTTCAAACCGTAAGGGTCATCGCCTTCACGGAGTGCCGCGCCCGCTTTCGCCGGATCAGACAAGACCGTCTTCATGCGTTCCGTGATCGTCCGCGAAATCCGCTGCACCGCCCCCGGCTCGGCCAGGATGACAGACTGGAAGAGCGAGACCGGAATCAACAGCACTTCACAACGCGACTCCGCGAATAAGTCCGCGGCCACTGCATCGCCGGTCATCAGAGCCATCTCTCCGAACGTGTCGCCCGCTTTCAGCTTTCCAATGGATTGTCGAGTGCCGCCATCGCCGAGCACCGAGGCAGCCACCGTTCCGCTCAACACCACCCCAAAGTGCGTGGCTTCCGCGCCCCGGTGGGCGATCGCTTCATTGGCTTCGAACGAAACGAGGCGCGAGCCATCGACGAGCTGTTGCAGGCGTTCGGCGGAGAAGTCCTGGAATAGGG
The DNA here is from genome assembly GCA_035941955.1 of Chthoniobacterales bacterium. Lineage (GTDB taxonomy): Bacteria > Verrucomicrobiota > Verrucomicrobiia > Chthoniobacterales > UBA10450 > AV80. The sequence continues at coordinate 50,211 of DASZDO010000020.1, read as the reverse complement.
CTACTTGTTCCTTGAGAAATGTTTGTGCGTTCATGGTTTTGGAATGCGTGTTCTTCTGCGACGTCAGAAAAGTGCCGGGACGATGTCCACGAAGAGGATCTTCACGATGGTCATGCCGGGAAAGATCATGGCGTAAGCGATGTCCGGCCGGTCGGTTGGCGTGAGCTTGTTGGAGTAGGCGAGAATCGCCGGGTTGCCACAGGCGCCCGCAACGATGCCGGCCACCTCGTCGTACGGCATGCGCAAAACAAGCCCCAAAGTCAGGATCGGCACGACGAGCGCGACCAGCACGACCGCACCCAGTCCCAGCATCACGAACCCGGTCTCAGTGACGGTCGCGGCAAATTTAGGTCCCGAGGCCATTCCGACCTGTGCGAGAAACAGCGTGAGGCCGAGGTTGCGGAGAACGATGTTGGCAGAAAGCGGAATGGTCCAGTTCATGCCGCCAGTGCGGCGGAGTTTGCCGAGGATGAGCGCCATGATCAGCACGCCCGACAACCCGACCGAGATCTTGCCGATGCCGGGGAGCGGAAGCTGGATCGCGCCAATCAGGAAGCCGAGCGCCATGCCGATGCCGATGCCGATGTAGCTGAACTCGGCCGTCGTCTTGATGGAATCGCCGAAGAATTTGCGGGTCGCCGGGAAGTCGTTGCGAGGAACGAGCAAGCCGACCCGGTCTCCGGACTCCAGCACGAGATCGGGGCGAGGCTGAATGTCGGCATCGCCGCGGCGAACCTGAACGATAATGCCCTTCTTGCCCGGCAAGTCGAGATCGCCCAGGGTTCTGCCCAGCACCGCTGGGCGAGAAGCAAACACGCGAAGGTAGTCGAGGTCCCGGCGGTCCTTGATGATGTGGCCGGGCGCGGCCTCGCCCAGCATCGCGGCCGCCTGCGCAAGAGCTTCCTGGGAAGAACCGGTCGCGAGCAGCACGTCATGTTCGGCGATGACGAAGTTAGGTGAGGCCGGCTCATTGCGGCCCTGGCGACGCAGGGCGACGATCTGCACGCCGGCGGGCAATCCGGGCGTAAGGTCGCCAAGCAATTTGCCGAACAGCTCCGAGTCGCGCACCGCGATTTCGAGAAGCTCCGCGCCGCTGCCCGTGGGCACCTGGATCTTCGGCTTCAGGACCATGAAAGCGATGTAGAGGAACAGAATCGGACCGGCTACGCCGAATGGATAGGAAACCGAATAGCCGACCGCGGGATCGTCGTTGCCCAGCGTGGCGATTGCCGCTTGCAAGGTCGGCGTGCTGGTTCCCGAGCCGGCGAACAACCCCAGCGCGTAGCCGAGTTTGAGGTCCATCATCTTCACGAAAATGAGGCTCACCACGCCCGCCGCCAGCACGCCGGTCAGCGCCATCAGGTTGGCCCTGATCCCGGCGCGGCTGGTCAGTCCGATGAAGAACTGTTTGCCGTATTGAACGCCAACGCCGTAGAGGAAGAGCGCGAGCCCCAGCGTCCCGACCATCGGCGCCGGCACCGACTTCGGTGCGAGCCAGCCCATGCCGAGCGCGACAAAGAGCACCGCTCCCACACCAAGGGAGAACCCCTTGATATTGATTTCGCCGACGAGATAGCCAAGGGCGATCGTCAGGAAGAGCGCCATCAGCGGCTGCTGCTCGAGGAGTGTCTTGATGAATTCCATTCTTCCTCTGGTTGCCTATCGCGCGGTGCCGCCGGCTTTGCTGACTTGAACGCCTGTGGCCCGGCAGGGCCGACGGAAATTAGCCGGTGGCGTGAGCCACCGGTTCCGAAGATATGTGCGATCCGCCCCGGCAGGGGCGGGGGAATTTCTGCCGCCCCTGCCGGGGCTGGAACGCATGGTGAACTCGTTCCGGTGGCTGACTCCACCGGCTAATTTCCGTCGGAGCCTCCGGCTCGAATGACCGGGCGGACGCCACTCGCCAATTTCCCTCGGAACTTCCGGCTCCAAATATCGCCTTGTTTTCAAATGTTTTTGGTTCATCGCGCGTTGCCGCCGGCGTCGCGGAACTGGCCCATTTTTAGACCGCCTTCAGTCCGGCCGCTCGAAAGATGGCGAGCGCTTCCTCAACCGTCGCGCGTGAGGGTGGCTGGGTATCATTGAGTTCATAATTCATCCCGAGCTTCTCCCATTTGTAGCGGCCCATCTGGTGGAACGGCAGCACGTCCACCCGTTCCACGTTGCCAAGTTCCGCCGCGAAAGCTGCGATGCGCTCGACCTCGGCCATGTCATCCGTCCAACCGGGCACGAGGACAAAACGAACCCAGATCGGCTTGCGCGCAGCGGCGAGTCGGCGGGCGAATTCATGAATCGTTTTGTTGTCCATGCCCGTGAGCCGGCGATGCAGATCTGAAGTCATGGCCTTGAGATCGAGCAGCACCAGATCGACGGCAGCCAAGTCCGCATCACTGAGGCGCTCGCCGAAATAGCCATTGCTATCGAGCGCGGTATGAATGCCCATTTGCCTGGCCGCTGCGAAGACCTTGAGCACGAATCGATGTTGCATTAACGGCTCGCCGCCGCTGATCGTCAGACCGCCTTTCATCGTGGCCAGGCCGTGGCGGTATTTCTTGATCTCCTCCACCGCGCGCTCCAAAGGCACCGGCATGCCGTTAATCATTTTCCAGGTGTCGGGATTGTGGCAATAGACGCAACGAAACTGGCAGCCCGCCAGCCACGCCACGACCCGCATGCCGGGCCCGTCCACGGCGGAGCCGGTGGTAAACGAGTGGACGAAGCCGAGATCGCCGGTCTCCAGCGCCGCGCGAATATCCAGCTCGCTCACCTTCTCGCCTAACGACACGCGCAAGTCGTAGGGACTTCCCTCCAGCGGAACTTCGGGATCGGTGGCGGCGGTCATGGTGTCTGCCGCTCGCGGGTGAACCGCAAGAAGTTCCATCGCCCGGAGGGCGACCGGAAATTAGCCGGTGGTGGAGCGCAGCGGAACCACCGGACAGCCGTCCCAAATGGAGGCGCCCCGGGAGGGGCGCTGGATCTATCGGAGTTCCGCCGCCCCTGCCGGGGCGATGGCTCGTTTGTTGGATAGTCCGGTGGCTGACGCCACCGGCTAATTTCCGTCGGCCCTCCGGGCCATTCGCTACTCTCGCGAGCTTCAATAGCTGCGGCGCTCACAGTTCAATTCGCGCCGTGGAAGGTGCGGTTGATCACGTCCATCTGCTGGTCGCGGGTCAGCCGCACGAAGTTCACCGCGTAACCGGAAACGCGGATGGTGAGGGACGGGTAATTCTCCGGGTGATCCATCGCGTCGAGCAGGGTCGCGCGATTGAGAACATTGACGTTCATGTGATAACCGCTCGTGCCGAAGAACGCGTCCATGGTGCTCACGAGATTCGTGACCTGATCTTCCGGCGTCCGGCCCAGGCCCTCGGGGATCATGGTCGACGTGAGCGAAATGCCATCCGCCGCGTCCCGAAATGGAATCTTCGCCACCGAGGCCGCGGAGGCCATGATGCCGTGCGTGTCCCGGCCGTGCATCGGATTGGCCCCGGGCGCAAACGGCTCGCCCTTCCGGCGACCATCCGGGGTGTTGCCGGTGCCCTTACCGTAAACGACGTTCGAGGTGATGGTCAGGACGGATTGGGTGTGGAGGGCATTGCGATAAGTGGGGTGCTTTCGCAGCTTGCTCATGAACATGGAAACGACCGTTGACGCGAGCTGGTCCACGCGGTTGTCGTTGTTGCCGAACATCGGGAAATCTCCCTCCGTCTGGTAATCCACCACCAGTCCCGTCTCATCCCGAATCACTTTCACGCGCGCGTGCCGCATCGCCGACAAGCTGTCCGCGACGATCGAGAGGCCCGCGATGCCAAACGCCATCGTGCGGACCGGCGCGTAATCGTGCAGCGCCATTTCGATCCGTTCGTAGGAATACTTGTCGTGCATGTAGTGGATGACGTTCATGGCGTTCACGTACACTTCCGCCAGCCATTCCATCATCCGTTCGAACTTCCCGGCGACGTCTTCGAAATCGAGATAGTCGCCCTGGACCGGATCGACTTTTGGCGCGACCTGCTTTCCGCTCATCTCGTCGCGGCCGCCGTTGATGGCGTAGAGAAGGCATTTGGCCAGGTTGGCGCGCGCTCCGAAAAACTGCATGTGTTTGCCTACGATCATCGGCGAAACGCAGCAGGCGATCGCGCCGTCATCGCCCCACGCGCTGCGCATGATCGAGTCGTTTTCGAATTGCAGCGCGCTGGTGTCGATGGCGACTTTCGCGGCGAATTTCTTAAAGTTTTCCGGCAGGCGTGGCGAATACCAGATGGTGAGATTCGGCTCCGGCGCCGGCCCCAGGTTATAAAGCGTGTGCAGAAACCGAAAGCTGGTCTTCGTCACCAGTGGACGTCCGTCATCGCCCATGCCGGCAATGGATTCCGTCACCCACGTCGGATCGCCGGCGAACAGATCGTCATACTCCGGTGTGCGCAGAAAGCGGACGATCCGCAGCTTGATCACAAAATCGTCAACGATCTCCTGGGCCTGCGACTCGTTCAGCGTTCCTTCAGCGAGGTCGCGCTCGAAGTAGATGTCGAGAAAAGTCGAGACGCGGCCCAGCGACATCGCGGCGCCGTTCTGCTCCTTCACTGCGGCGAGATAGCCGAAGTAGGTCCATTGCACGGCTTCGCGGGCGTTGCTGGCCGGCTCCGAGATGTCGAAGCCATAGTTCTTGGCCATCTCGAGCAGTTCTTTCAGCGCGCGGGCCTGTTCGCTCAATTCCTCACGATCGCGGATGATGGCATCCGTGGACATGGCGCGGTCGAGCGCCGCCCTTTCCTCCTGCTTCTGCTTGATCAGCCGCGCCACGCCATAGAGCGCGACCCGGCGGTAATCCCCGATGATCCGCCCGCGTCCATAGGCATCGGGCAGTCCCGTGAGGATGTGCGAACTGCGGCAGGCCCGGATGTCAGCCGTGTAGGCGTCGAACACACCCTCGTTGTGCGTCTTGCGATACTTGCTGAATGCCTCTACGACCGCCGGGTCCGGTTCGTAACCGTAGGCCTCGAGCGAATTGAGCACCATGCGCAGACCGCCATTGGGCATGATGGCACGCTTGAGCGGCGCTTCCGTCTGAAGGCCGACGATGACTTCATTCTCACGGTCAATGTATCCGGCGGCGTGCGCCGTGATCGAACTCGGGATTTGGGAGACGTCGAGGACACCCTTTTTCTTGCGCTCTTCGAGGAACATCGCTTCCAGCTTTTTCCAGATGCCTTTCGTGCGTTCGGTCGCCGGTGCCAGGAAGGCGCCATCGCCGTCGTATGGCGTGTAGTGGCTCTGAAGGAACCAGCGCACGTTAACGTCGCGTTGCCAAAGGCCGGGTTGGAATCCGCGCCAGGAGTCTTTGGTTTCAGGTTGGGCCATAAATCATATCCCTCGATGTGCAGTCAATTTTTCGCTGGCAATGACGCGCGCCCGGCGGATCGCCAGCACGGGCGCGCCATCACGTTTGATTTATTTTTCAGCAAAGAACCAGGTTCGCAGCCAACCCGGCTTCGCTGGTTTCCTTATACTTCGCCGACATGTCCCTGCCCGTGTCCGCCAGGGTCTTGATCGTGGTGTCGAGATCTACGCGGTGGCGCGACGCGATCTCGTTGGTCGCAACCATGAAGGCGACCCAGGCCTTCACCGCGCCGAACGCACAGCGCTCAATGCATGGGACCTGCACATAGCCGGCGACCGGGTCGCAGGTCATGCCGAGATGATGCTCAAGCGCGGACTCAGCGGCGTTTTCAATCACCTGAGGCGAGCTATCCATCACCTGTGCGATAAACGCAGCGGACATCGCCGAGGCGACGCCGATCTCGGACTGACATCCGCCTTCCGCGCCGGAGAGAGTCGCGTTGTGCTTGCACAGGTAGCCGATGGCCGCCCCGGCGAGCAGCCCCTGGCGGGCTTTCTCCATGGTCAACTTCCGCGGGCCGTCGACAAGAGCGTAGACAATCGCTGGCATGACGCCGGCCGAACCACCGGTGGGCGCGGTGATGACCAGATGGCCCCGGGCATTTTCTTCTGAGGCAGCCAGGGCGAAGGCGGAGACGAGCGCGATGGCGCGGTCGCTCTCGTATTTGTCGTCCTGGGCGCGCTCAAAGACGGTGGCCGCCTTCGTGTGTAACTTGATGGGGCCGGGCAGGACGTCGTCCTTCATGGCGAGACCGGCTTTCACCGTGGCACGCATGGCGTTGGTGATCTTGTCCAGGAACGTGTTGATCTGTTCCTCGGTCTTGCCGGACACAGCCAGCTCGTTCGCCATGACCACCTGCGCGATGGAGAGTTTATTCTTTTCCGCGTGCTGACGCAGTTCCTTCATGGTCGCATAAGGATATTTGGGCTGGCCTTTCTTCGGGGGCGTGTAGCCCTTCCACTCGTAGAACCCGCCGCCGGGCGAGTAATATTCCAGCTCATAAATCGCCTTGTCGCCGGCCATGAGTTTGCAGGTCATGGTGTTCGGGTGCGGGAAATCGCCCTTCGGCGAATCATAGATAATGTCCGCGAGCGACAGCTTGAACGTCTTGTCGCCGAGCTTGAGCGGATAGGATTCCGTCGGCTTTGCGACCATCGCGTCGAGGAACAACGGGTCCACCGTGGCGGGTTCCTTGCCGATGAGTCCCGCCAACGAGGCACGTTCGGTGCCGTGGCCTTTGCCGGTGGCGCTCAGGCTGCCGTAGAGGTGCACTTTCAGGCCTGTGGCCTTGGCCAGTTGATCTGCCGGCAGTTTGGAGCAGCGCTGGTAGAAGTCGTAGGTGATGCGCATTGGCCCGATGGTGTGCGAACTGGAGGGGCCTGGCCCAACTTTGTAGAACTCGTCGAGCACGGTCATGATCGGGCCTTTGGATTTCTTCACGACATCCAGGTCGGGAGAGAGGGGGGCCGCACCAAGCTTCGGCGCCGCCGCTTCCTTCGTGGCCTGCGCTGCGCGCGCTTCCGGGGTCCAGGCTTTTCCGGTCAGCACGGCCGCCGCACCGATGACGGCGCTGCGCATGAGGAAAGACCGGCGATCAACGCCCGCTGGAACCTCTGTTTCTGCGAGGTCGACCGGGTTTTGGCTGCTCTTATCAGGATTTGATTCAGGGTTCATAATGTTGCCTTCTCTTGGTGTGTTCTTGCGAAATTGGATGGCCCTCAGGTGCTGTTCTCTTCATTCTTGCTTAATCAAAAAGGGAATACATGACGGCGAACTGAATGCGGAAAGCATCTCCCTCGGCGCCACTCTGGACCTCCTTCTTGCCGTACAACGCTTCCAGGCCAATGCTGAGACGCTCCCGCATTTTCCAAACGGTGTTCAAGCTCCCGTAATGCGTCATATGATAGGCATTAGGTCCCTGTGACAGCTCGTTATCCAATTGGACGTATCCGTAGGATGCGGTCGAACGCACCGTGTCGCTCCATTTGTGAGTGTAGCCAATCACCGCGCCGAAAGCGGGAATCGGTGTGAGGTTGCCCGCGCTGTCGAAGGCGGCGTCGTTGTTTACAAAGTCGTCATTAAAATAGCGGAAGAGGCCCTCGCCATAAGTCAGTTGGGCCTGGACGGAATCATGTTCGAAAACGTTGAAGACGGCTGACAGGTTCACACCCCAGCCGAAGGCGCTTTGCTCCCCTGTGATCGGGCCCTTCACGCCAATGTCGCGCAGAATCGTCCCGAACTGAACGTGACCGACCTCGGAGTCTTCCCACCGGACGTTAAAGCCGCCATCAGGCGCGTGATTGACGGAGCGGGCGTCCGGATCAATCGAGGTATCAACTTCCGAGCCCGGTTGTTCCAAGCCAAAATTCAACTGCCACTTCTTGTTCAAGGGCAATTGGTAACGGACCAGCGGACGTCGCGCGAAAATGGCGGCGTTGGGTCCTTCATAATCAACCGTGTCCGGCCATGCATCAGGATCTTCAAAAACGCTGAAGGTCTGACCGAAAACGAAGTTATAAAGCGACCCGTAGAGTTGCCGGACGCGGAACCCAAATTCTCCGGTGCCGCTGGCGAAGAAATCGTTTTGAAAATAGAACCGGGGAGTCCCGGGCAGTTCGGGCGCGCGCACATCGATGCTTAGTTGCGAGCCCCGGGCGTTGATATTGAACTGATTGCCGCCGCCCTTGAAGAAGTCCCCGTCGACGGGGATCGTGGCCGTGACGAAGCGATCCTCGTTGCCGGTGTTTTCCGCATCGTTGGTGAAATCGAGACGCGGCTTGGCGTTGAATTTGATCAGGACCGGCGTGTTCGGAATAGGCACGAAACCGCGATACTTCGGATCGAGCGTCAAATCGTTAGGCCGCGGCGCCGCTTCCTGCTGATCGTTCATCGCCGGACGCTGCGTGATCTCGCTGGGGTGCCCTTCGATTGTCACCGCCCTTGGGACTATGGTTACCACCTGGGTCCCCTGAGCATCGACCTGGGAGGTCGTGGCCGGGCCTTCGGCCGGCGCGGAGGGCGCTGTTTTGAAAGTAGTAGAGAGACGTTTCTGGTTCCGATTTTCGCGTTCCAGGCCCGCAATTTTCGTCTGCATCTCGTCCATGCTTTTTTTCATGGACTGCATGGCGGCCTTGAGTTCGTCGAGTTCGGAACCTTGTGCCCGCGCCGAGATTCCGCCGGCAGCGAGCAGGGCGAGAACAAGTGCCATTGTTTTCATGATATTGGATCTCATAATGAGTGCTCTGATGGCGTTGCGGCAGGTTGGCTTTCGGTAACAGTTGTCAGAAAGACGGCTCATACGGCTACACGGCGGATGGCTTCGAGCACGTGGGCGCCCGAGTCAGTTTTTTGGAAATAGGCCGCGCAACCCGCAGCTTCGGCTTCGCCGCGGGCGGCGAGATCATCGTGCGCGGTGATGAAGATGAAAGGAGGAGGTGCGCCCTCGGACACGAGCCGCTGAGCCAGCTCGATGCCGGACATGCCATCGAGCTGGACGTCCAGCACGAGGCAGTCGAACCGCGGCTGTTTCGTGTCCGCGAGAAATGCTTCTGCCGAAGGATACGTGATCGGCTGAAGGCCGGCGGCCCGCAGCAGCCGGCCATACGACTGGCACAGCTTTTCATCGTCATCGACGACGGCAACGTAGGTTTGTTTGATGCTGCTCATCGGAAATCGATGGGCACCGTAGACTCCGGCGCGAAATGCCGGCTACTGTCCTTTAGGGAAGGTCGGCGGGACCTTAGCCTATAGGCCGGCTTCGAGCGCGAGCCGTGTCAGTTCCGCCACGGACGGCACGCCCAGTTTGGTCGTAATGCTCTGGCGGTGGACCTTGACCGTGCGCTCCGTGATGCCGAGATCGCCGGCAATCTGCTTGTTCAGCCGTCCGCGGATCACATAACCGAACACCTCGCGCTCGCGCTTGGTCAGAGTCCCAATTCGCTCGTTTGCTTCCCGCCGCTGCGCTCGTGTTTTGCGTTCAGGTGCATCCCTGGCCACCGCGCGACGGATGGCGTCGAGTAACTCCGCCTTGGGCGCAGTCTTGATCAGGAAATCCTCGGCGCCACCACGCATGGCACGGACGCTCGATGGGATGTCGCCATGACCGGTGAGGAAAAGAATGGGCAGCGGGTTGCGAGTGCGCGCGAGGGCCGCTTGCAACTCGAGGCCATCCATTCCCGGCATCTGCAAATCCGCCACCAAACAACCAGCCGCGTCTTGATCGCGCTGAGAGAAAAAATCGGCGGCTGAAGCAAACGTCTTCACCTCGAACCCGCTTGCCCTCAGCAATCGCGAAGTGGCACGGAGGAACGAAGCGTCGTCGTCCACGAGGAAGATGGTGGCGGGGGAAGGGGGGGAGGTGATCGGTGAGGGGTAATCAGTCATCGGTGATCAGTCATCGGTGGTGGGGGCGCTGAAGTATTCGGCTTCTGGCTCGCGGAGTAGGCCGTCCGGCGGGCCGCAAAAGGAATCTGCCTTTTCCATCATTGAGTGCAGCATCCGCCCCACTCCTTCGAGTCCGGAGCTTAATCGCCTCGCGTCAGCCTCCGAGATGTAGCCGCAATCAAAAGCTTCGCCGATCCGATGCTGCGTCTCCATTTGCTCGGCGTCGGCATCCGTCAACTTGCTGACAAAGTGCTTTGCATATCGCCGTTTCCCCCAGGCTTCGGCGATCTGCGCTCCGATGGATCGCGCCGCGCGGCGGACCTGATCTGTCAGCGAATACATTTCGTCTTTGGGAAAGGCTTTCGAGAGATTGAAGACCGCACGAGAAACCTCACGCGCTTCCTGATAGACCCGCAGATCCTTGAAACTTCTGGCGTAGCCTGTCGTCATGTTTCGTCACTGCCTGACCACCGATTACCGATAACTGATCACCGCTTACCTCCCCGCTCCTCCGCCACTGGCAGGGTGAACCGAAACGTCGCGCCGGTATCGCTGTTATTCTCCGCCCACAACCGTCCGCCGTGCGCCTCGATGATGGTGCGCGAGATCGCCAGGCCCATGCCCATGCCGTCCGGCTTGGTCGTGAAGAACGGATCGAAAATGTGCGCGAGCTTCTCGGCGGCGATGCCATGCCCGGTGTCGCTGACCGCGATCTCCACGGTTCGTGCGGGATCCACCCGTGCGCTCACGGTGACGCGCCGATTCTCCTGGCTGGCCTCTTTCAGCGCGTCCATGCCATTCAGGATGAGATTGAGGAGGACTTGCTGGAGATGCACGCGGTCGCCGCGCACCGCCGGCAGGTCCGGCGGCAGATTCACCGCCAGCTTTACGTGCCGGGTCGCCGCATCGGGCCGCGCGAGTTCCGTGACATTGCCGACGAGTTCGGTGAGGTCGAGGAGTTGGGTGTCGAGGACGTGTCGCTTCAGCAGGCCACGCATTCGATCAATGACGCCGCCCGCTCGCTGATCGTCGGAGCGAATGTCGGCGAGGATCGCGCGGACTTCTTCGAGATCCGGCGACTTACTCTGCAAGAAGAGCTCTGCCGCCTCGGCATTGCGCAGGATCGCGCCCAGCGGCTGATTGATCTCGTGCGCCAGCGCCGACGCCAGCTGGCCCATCATCGAGACGCGACCGACGTGCGCGATTTCGTCCTGCAGTAGCTGCGTCTCCATCTGGGCCTTCTTGCGATCCGTGACATCCGTGGCGACACCGAGGAGACGGTTGGGGCGGCCCTGCTCGCCAGGCAAACAACGCGCCCGTCCCGCAATCCAGCGCAGCGTCTTATCCGGCAGGAGAGCCCGGTATTCGATCTCGTAACCGCTGTTCTCCTCGATCGCCTTTTGGACGATGGCGCTCCGCCGGTCGCGATCCTCCGGGTGGACTAGTTCGTCCGCGTCGTCCGGCGTGACGGGTACGCCGGGTTTGATCTGGAAGAGGGACCGCCATTGATCCGAGACCCAGAGCTCGTTCGTGGCGAGATTCAGCTCCCACACTCCGAGATGCGCGGCCTCGGCCGCGAGGGCGATGCGTTCCTCGCTCTCGTGCAGCGCCTCCTCTTTCTTGAGGAGATCGGTGATGTCGATGGACGCGCCGACATAACCGAGGAACTTTCCCTTTCCGTCATAGCGTGGCGCCCCGCTGGCCGTCACCCAACGAAACTCGCCATCGTGCCGTCGCAGGCGGTTCTGAATGACAAATGCCTCGCGCGCATCGAACGCGGTGCGGTAACGCTGCGCCGTGTTCTCGAGGTCGTCCCCATGGACAACATCCGCCCAGCCGTCGCCGAGTTCCTCCTCCATCGTGCGCCCAGTAAAGTTAAGCCACTCTTTGTTAAAAAATGTAGCGCGCTTATCCGGACCGGCCATCCACATGAGGACCGGCGCAGCGTCCGCGGCGTTCTGAAAGCGCTGCTCGCTTTCGACGAGCGAGCCTTCGGCGCGACGCCGTCGAATCAAGTTCGCGAGCAAGGCGAAGATGAGCCCTGCTGCAGGGCAAGAGTGCTTACCCCGCCGATGATCCACCCTTTGTATTGCTGCCAGATTGTTGGCTGGCGGAACAAAACCGTGCTGCCGGCTGGGAGAGACCTCTCGTCAATCTTCCAGCGTCTTAGCTCTCGCCAGTCATAGTGCGGAGAGAGGCGCTCAATAACTGTCGGAGGGAAACTGGAGGCTGCTTCGCCATGTAAAATGCCAACGGCGACATCGGCCGCTACCTTTCCCAGGCGGTCGCTCTGCAAAAGCCGGCCACCTACTATTCCTGTGCCTAATTGATGAGCGAAGAGTGAGTTAATGGGAGCGCGGGAGACCTGATGGAGCCTTTGCAGTGCCTCATCGGCACTGACGGTCACGCCTTGGACATCGCGCAGAAGCAGGAGAAAAAAAACGTAGGAGTCCGGAGGCAAGGTCGAGACGCGCTTCAGCATCTGGTCAAACGAAAGGTCGCTGTAATAAGTGAACTTGATGCGTCCGGCAAGCGGTTCGGCTGCCTTTTTGAAGGCCTCCTGCCAAAGATGTTCGAGCGGCGTTGCCCCTACTACGATTTCGATATTCTTGGTCGCCGGAGCGACTTGCAGCATGTCTTCAAACACGCCCGGGATGTCCAGGAGTTGCCCAACATAGGCCGCGTTTTTCTCCAACGCGTCCGGCGGCAGTAATCGCCGATCGGAGGCGGTGTAGAGGATGGGCGTTTCCCGGAAGAGCCGGTCGCGATGTTTAGCCACAAAACTAGCTGCCGGCGCTCCGATCGGTACGACGAGGTCGGACCGCCATTTGGCCTGACGCTTCTCTAGGTAATCAACAATCGCGTCCTGCATGTCGGCGTCGTAGCGCGCCATGTCCAAGGAGACCTCGTCCAGATCGACGGGCTCCCCCATCTTCGCCACCAGCGCACTCTTAAAAGCGGTCGACTGGAAGCTGAACGGCGGCGCGGTGCTGCCAAACGAATTGACGATGAGCACGCGCTTGGGATCCGCCGCCGACGCGGTGTTCATGGAGAGCAACGGGATTGCCGCAGCGATCACGGCGACCAAAAACAACTGCGCGCGAAGCAGGTGCCCGGTCTCACACAACTGAAATTTAGACGTGAAGCCGCCCATACCTAGAACGCTGTGAAAAGAGTGGCCTGGAAGTTCAATGCATTCCCTTCAAAGCGCTGGGAGGGGTTCGCCTGCGAAGGGCCAAAGTAAAGTGCCTGCGAAGGATTCGCGGTGTAATTGAGGCCGAGGGTGAGGTAAACTCCTGCGTTGAGACGCGCCAGGTACGCTACGGTTGCCGACCAGGTTTCGGACTTTCCGAATGTCCCGGTGGCATTCAGCGTGTTTAAGTTGTCGACCAGAAAAGGGCTGTTGACCTGATAGTAAGCAACCAGGGACACGAGGTCTTTCGGCCGGGACGGAAACGGAGCTTTCGCATAGAGCCGCCCTTCGTAATACTGAGTGATGGGCGTCGTTCGCGGGCGCGCATACATGACAGTGGCGCCGGCGTAGAGGCCGCGATATGCCGTGGTGGCGGAGTCTGGCGCCGGCTGCCAGATTTGCTGATCTGCCAGCAAGTAGAAACCGGCGTTTCCATCCACCATGGGACCGATTGCCCCCTGGACCAATCCACCGTCTTCGACCGATTTTGTGAAGTCATGAAAGGTGGAATTGTTATACATGGCGCCCAGGCGCAACCACGTGTAACGCGAGCCGGGCGTCGCATCCTCCTTGTACCCGAATTCGTTGACGAAGAGCTCACCTGTCCCGGGCGCGCCAACCTCAGCAGTCGGGCTGTAACTCGACGTATTCACGTTCCAGTCCAGGCGAGTCGGATTCAGGGCATCGGTATCAAAAAGGGGATTGCCCGTCGGTCCGTTCACCACAAGGCTGCGCATAACGGCTGTTTCATTATAGAACTTGTCGCCGAAATGCCCCGTCACGCGGAACGACCACGTCGAAACCGGGCTGACTGACATGCCAAGCAGGGTGGGAATGGAGTTTGCCGGGCCCCCTGTGGTCACGAAACCGCCTCCGACGGTCTGGCCTGCGAATTCATTTTGATTAGCCAGGAGCCCAAATTTGATTTCGAGCCGTCGATCAAACCACGTCTGGTAGTAGGCCAGAAAGTTAAGCGTCTGCGTATCAGGATTGAAGCCTTGATACGTGGCGTTAGCGTTGATGCCGGAAAACTGAAGTTGTCCGTCTGGAACGCCAAAACGGCTCAGGTCATAGGTCAGAACCAGGACGTTGGTGTTACTAAACGAAGGCTTTTGTCCCCAATAGATCTGCGCGCTTTCATAGAATGGATTCAATCGCGGGCCTTCTCGCGGCGTGTTCAAGACATTGGCTTGGAAGCGTTCGCTGTTGTACTGGATCAGGCCAATGCCCGCTAACGCCAGGCTCGAGCGCCAGCCTCCATAGTCCTGCGTGAGGGTGTCCCCGAACGAGGGGAAGCCAATATTCCAGCCCTTCACGCCAGACATCTTGTCCATCTCGCCGAATGACGGCTGGGATGATGCAGGCTCTGCTGCCGACACGCTTCTCCAGAGGAGTGACAGAATTGCCGCAGCGATCGCGACGACGAGAAAGAGCTGCGCGGACGCCAGGCCGGTAAGAGCATCGTCGACTGGGGAGACAACTTCGGCCGCTGTTTTTTTCGCAGGCTTCATGCAGTGCTGCGACAGCCCCGCTGGCAAGGTGGGACGTACCGAGCAACCCCCAGCCTAGACCCGAGGCCGCGGCTGGATAGTGGACCTTAGTCCTATGTGGTCCCCAGCGCTCTGTCCCCGGGTCCGGGTTGCCTGCTAGCGCCTTTCGACGATCTGCTTCAAAATCGCTAGAGTGTCAGATCCAACAGGAGGAAACTCCGAAAGCCTTCGCGAGCAGGGCGGAGACGCAGAGATTCAAACCCAGCCGACTTGTTCCCTCTGTTTGCCGCGTAAAAGTAGTGCTCTTTCGCCCGTCAGTGCGTCCTCTATACGCGGTTTGCTCCTGTAATTGCTTGCGATTCGTCAGTTCGCCGGACCTTCGCGACTCGCGTAGTAGGCTTGGATTTCCGCCTTATCCAGAGCGCCGTCCTTATTCTTGTCGCCCTCGCGCAGGATATCCTTCGCGATTCCATCGGCCCGGCCATATTTGATCGCTTCCTCTATCGTCACGACCCCATCCTGGTCCGCATCGCGCTTCTTGAATTCGGCGGCTCGGGCCGGATCGCCTCCGTTCCATTCCTCGAGCGTCATGCGGGCGTCGTGATTCGCATCGCGCGAATCAAAGATTTCGGCCACGAGGTAATCGCTGGTTTCATCGCGCGATAATTTCCCATCACGATTCGCATCCGCCTTTTCGAAACGATCTGCGCCCGATGGCGATTTCTGAGGCGTCGCGCAGGCGGAGAGTGCGAGCAGCGAAGCGAGGATTAAAGCACGGCCGGCGGCGGCCTGGCCAAGTGCGGTCAGGGAAAGGAGCGAATGATATTTTCTCATAATCAGATTTTCTGTTGTTGGTAGTTCTACGAAAGCGTTGCTGCTCAAGCAATCGTTCAATTTCTGAGGCCCGGTGTTTTTTCGACTAGCGACTATTGGTCCACGGACTATTATCCTGACGACTCGTGAAGTGAAATGTACATCGCCGTCCTAATAGCAATTCTTGTCGTCGGTCTTTTTGCCTTCTGCGTCTGGAGGATTGTGAAGATAAGAACCGATGAGCATAAGGAACAGGTCGCTGAAGAGATGAAAAAAGCGGCTCCTGATCCGAATGAGTCTCACTAAGATCGTTGGATCCAACAGGAGGAAACTCCGAAAACCTTCGCGAGCGGGCGGAGCACGCAGAGATTCAAACCCATCCGACTCTGTTCCCTCCGTTTCCTCCTGTAGATTTTCAGGTGCGTGGCTTAGCGCCCTTCGATGATTTGCTTCAAGATCGCTCGCCCCCTCGGCTGCATCGGGCCCATGCCTTTTTTTGGCAGGAACCAAATGCCCTTGTCCTGCGCGTTGCAGTAGAGGAATTGCACGCCGTCGTGCGCGGCCGCGTGATGAAAGGTGGCGCCGGGGTTTTCGTCGAGGAAGGCGAAAAACCTTTCTCCCCACACGTCACCGGCATACGGAAAGAGTTGCTGGCCGAGCGCCTTCAATTCCTCGAGGCTAATGGTGCGAATGGTTGCAGCAACGGCGGCGCGCCGGGCTTCGGTGATTTCGTCCAGGTTTACGATTTCATCTTCAAATGGCATGATGTTTGGTTTGGTTGGTGTTATTGCTCAGCGGTCACGTTTACGGTTCGATGCGCACGTCGCGGAGGATCTCATCCACTACTTGCTGGATGCGCGCGGCCTTGGCCCCGGCGGACAAGTCGCGCAGAAGCGGGCGAGTGGCGTGGCCTCGTTTCATCAGCTTGAAGTTCTTCCCATCCACGATGTCGATCAGCAGTGTGCCTGCCTCGAAGCGGTTTGGATTTCTTGTCTTAGTGTACGCGTTCTGGGCGCGGTCATGCAGATCGGCAAGGTCGTCGCTGTAACCGAAGTAATTGCGAATCGCCCTGGTCGAAACATTGTTTCCCGTGATGACGAGATAGGGAACGGTGACATCGCCGCCGGCACTGACGCGGGTGATGCCGCGCGCGGCCAGATTTTTCGTGATCGCCTTCTGAATCATGGCGTGGACGGCCTCGGTATCGTCCGCGAAATCGGGCGCTGGCTTGGAAGTCGGTTTCACGAAGCTGAAGGTGCGCGCGTGGATGACGCCTTTGTTGACTTTGGCCGGAGCTTTAGCGGGAGCAGCGGGTGTCAGCGCAACCAACGCAAGCAAGAGAAGCAGGCTTGTTTTCATCGAATTAGCATTTGTGGTGAGAATTGTATCGCTCGTCAATCTCATCGCAGAACGCAATCGCAGGGACTATGGGACCAAGGTCTTACTCAAAAACTAACGCCCACTGAGAAGACCCATGTCTGTTCGTCCAGATCCAGATTGAACACGTAGGTTGTGAAATTCATTTCCTTGTAAGAAAAACCCACCAGCAATCCGCGCTGGATGTCGACATCGGTCTGGTAGGCCCGCGTCCTCTGGCCCACCAGGCCAAATCGAAACCAATCCACCGGTGAGACACTTAGCTCGGCCCAGTTGTAGAAGAAGTTTCCCTCGGAATCGCGCAAGTCGAAAACCCACTCGCCTTCACTGGAAAACTCGAACTTCCAATAAGTAAGCGAGAGCCTGTAGCCGGGCGCGATGCCGGTCGTATCGCCAAACACGCCGCCCAGCATCGGTGTGAACTCCCACTCCAGTTTTTTTCCGCCGCTAAAATTGTAGCCGATCCACGCCGAGCCCGTTTTCAGGTTCTCGTAGTTGTAGCGAGCTTCCAGATGCAGCCAGCCGCGATCCGCGGTGAAGCTAGGCTGCACATATTCCTGGAAGTCGGGCACAATATAGGTGGTGGCGGAGGCCGAGAAGGACCAGGTGTTCTCGTCGGCTTCTGTGATGACTGGGGGCGGCGGGCTCGTCGCTTTGGAATCGGGCGTTTTCATTGCTTCCTGCGCCAGCGCGTTGCTGCCGGCAAAGACAACGGCAAATGCGATCAAGGCAAAGAATCGCTTTGTTTCATCCTCCCAGCGCCATGGTCATGCCCACCAGAATCAATCCGAGAAAGACCATCGAAATTCCGAACAGCCACGGGTGGCGCCCACTCATGCGTCCGAAGGCGTAGCCGGTCAAAAACAACATCACGATGGCGATTGCATTGGAGACGCGCAGGGCGGGCCCAGCCTCGCGCATGAAAATGAACGGAATCACCACCGGAAATGTGCAGAGGAACACCAGGAGAAAGACGCCGACGGCGCCCAGCCAATCGTCCTTGTGCAGCTGCGCTTTCTCAGGTGGCTCGGGCAGTTGCTTCAACCGCTCGTGCACTGCTTCGAGTTCGGCCGGTTTCAGGACGCTCGCGATCACCTGCGGCAGCGCGTCTGCGATCAGGCGGTGCGCTTCGCTTGGATCGGTGGCCTGGCGCACGGCGCGAAACGTGAGCAACCCCCGGCCCTTTTCCGCCAGGCAGCCCATCAGATACAAGACCCCGTCGATGATCCCCCAAGCCAGATTGCATCCCAGCGCGCCAATGAGCATCGTGCGCACATCATCGCGTCCGGCCTCGGCTACACTAAGCGAGCCGGTGAAAGTGAGGACCATGATCAGGCCGAAGAGGACTTCAGAGACGCGGTCAATCGGTTCCAGGACGCGCTTGGTGGACCGTTCAGAAGAATTTCCCAGCATACTCTTTAGGTCACATCTGTTTTTTGAAAATCCTCGATCGCCTCGGCGAGTGAAGTAAAGCGGTCAATGGGACCGACAGTTTCCTCCACGCCTTCCACGCGCAGCATGTCCCGCACGCGCGAGCGCGCTTCGACGAGGCGAAAAGCGATGCCGCGCCGGGCCAGTTCGTCGTGCAGATTGCGCAACATGCGGGCACCGGCGATGTCGATGGTGGGCGAAGTGGAAAGATCGCAAACAGCGAGGCGGATCGGCTCCGGTGAGGCGTCAACGCGCGCGAGCACGCTATCGAAGACATGCTCGGCATTGAAATAGACGATGCCCGACTCGACGCGAAGCGGGAGCGTGCCGGGCGTCGGTTCATTGTCGGTGTGGCGGGAGAGATCGGAGTAACGCCGCGTGCCGGGAATGCGGCCGAGAAAAGCGACATGCGGTGAAGAAGCCCGCCGGATCAGGATCACGAGCGAGATGATTGCGCCGATGAGCACGCCTTTAAGCAGCCCCGCGCCGAGGACGCCGAAGAGCGCAGCCATGGCGACCAGGAACTCCCCGCGATGAAGCCGCCAGAGCCGTTGCAGTGCCTTCACTTTAAAGAGGCTGGCGACGGCCATGATGATGATGGCGGCAAGGACCGGCTGCGGCAGGTTACGGAGCAGGCCGGTGAAAAAGAGCGCGACGACGAGAATGATCCCCGTGGCGATCAAGCCCGAGATCGGGGTGCGCGCGCCGCCGCTTTCATTGACCAGCGATTGCGACATGCCACCGCTGATCGGAAAACCCTGGCCGACGCCCGCCGCGAGATTCGCCGCGGAGAGGGCGAGAAACTCCTGGTTGCTATCGAGCCGGTAACCATGTTTCTCGGCAAACATTCGTCCGATCGCGGCCGTCTCGACCGCACCGAGGAGAAAGCACGCGAGCGCCAGCGGAAGCAATTCGCGCACTTCGCTCCAACTCACGGCGGGCAGCGAGGGCAGCGGCACGCCGCTCGGTACTTCGCCGAGCACTTTCACGCCGTAGCTGCCAACATCGAGGAGTGAAGCGGCGACGATCCCGCCGATAACCACGAGCAAGGCTACCGGCTTGTTAGGCAAAAACTTCTTCCCAAGGACGAGCACCACCAGCGCGGCACCGCCGAGTGCGAGCGACGTGCTGTTCGTTTCCCCGACATGACTGAAAAATACGCCCATGCGCTCCCAGAAATCACCGTGCCCGCCTTTGACGCCGAAGAGCTTCGGCAATTGCGTGCTCGCGAGATGCAAGGCTACGCCCGCCTTGAAGCCAATCAGCACGGTCTCAGAAATGAAGTTTACCGCCGAGCCGGCGCGCGCCAGCCACGCGATGAAGGCGATCACGCCCGTCATCAGCGCGGTGCAGGCCGCCAGCGCGCCGAAGCGCGCCGGATCGCCCCCGGCCAGCTCGCCGAGCGATGAGCCAATCAGCAGTGAGATCGCCGAAGTGACGGTAATCGCTGTCTGCCGGGAGCTGCAAAAGAGCCAGAAGACCAGCCCGCCGAATAGGCATGCGTAGATCCCCGCTTGCGGCGGCAGATTGGCCAGCGACGCATCGCCCAACGCCGCCGGCAACAGATAAGCCGCGAGCGTCACGCCCGCCACCAGGTCCGCGCGAAACCAGGCGGGCTGGTAGGTTCGCAGCCAATTCAAAGCTGGCATCCGGCCGGTAACGGCCGGCGATCCGGGCGCAGCGGTGCTCACTTCAATATTTTTCCGGCACGAACTTCCGTCCCTTCAACGTCGCCTCGTCGTCGTAGGCGCCCTTCATCGATCGCTTCGGCAGCTTGACCTTCTCGCGCGTGACCTTCTTATGAGGGATGAGGTCCAGGATATGGGCGAGGCAGTTGAGCCTGGCGCGTTTCTTGTCATCCGAACGCAGGATGTGCCAGGGCGCGTGCTTGGTGTCCGTCGCCGTGAGCATCAGGTCGCGGGCGCGGGAATACTCAAACCATTTGCTGCGCGAAGGCAGATCCATCGGGCTGAGTTTCCACTGCCGCACCGGATCCTCCATGCGCGCCTCGAACCGGCGTTTCTGCTCCTTGTCGCTGGACTCCAGCCAGATCTTGATGAGCTGGATGCCGCCGTCCACGATGTACTTTTCGATCTCGGGACACCGGTCAAGAAAGCGGGTGTGCTGTTCCTTCGTGCAAAAGCCCATGACATATTCCACCCCGGCGCGGTTGTACCAACTGCGGTCGAAAATCACGATCTCGCCCGCCGCCGGAAAGTGCTGCATGTAACGTTGGAAGAACATCTGCGACTTCTCGCGGTCGGACGGCGCCGGGAGCGCGACGGTGCGGAACACGCGGGGACTGACCCGCTCGGTTAAGGTTCGGATGGTGCCACCCTTGCCGGCAGCATCGCGGCCCTCGAAGACGATGATAACGCGCAGCCCCTCTTGCTTGACCCACTCCTGGAGGTGGCACAAGCGGGCTTGAAGCTTGCGAAGTTCCTTTTCGTATTTCTTGGTCTTCATTTTCTCAGGACCGTCTGGTTTTGTTTTCTTGCTCATAGGTTTGTGGTTGGAGATTTGTCGCGCTCACTCGGCCAGCCACGCGCGCGCCTCGGCCTCGGCTGTTTCGGGAAAACATTTCACCGGCCCTTTGCGCAGACCTGCGCCGGTGAAAGCCAGCACCTGCGCTTCCCAGCGCGGAGGTCCGACGACAGCGATCTTCTCAAAGTCGTCGCGATGGCTGAAGAAAAAATCTGTATCGCCCCACTGTTCACCACGTTCCCAGCCGGTGAAGTTTTCCAACAGCACCAGAAGCTTGACCGTTCCGGCGCCGGCCATCTTCTGCACGAACTCGGATTGCACGGCATCGAGCTCGGATTTTTTCAGTTCGCCGCCCACGCGCAGGACGAGAAGGCGATCAGGATGTTTTTCGAGATTAGCGCTCATAAGATTGTCAGGCGGCGGGCATAAAGAGCATTCGGATGACAGCAAAGACAAACACTGCCACCGCGAAGGCCGCGCATGAAAGCCGCACGCGCGGCTGTTCAAACTTCCCGGCTGTGCCGGCAAAGAAGAGGACGGTGGCAAACAGCACGGTGTTGGCCAGATATTGCCCGGAGAGATTGCCCGCCGCACGCGCCTCGGTGAGCCGCTGCCCTGAATCGGCCCTCGCCGCAGCCGCTTCCTCCGCGGCGCGGACCTGGTAGAGATTCGGCACAAATGGGTGGGCATCGGCGGAGAGATTCTCGAAAGGCTTCTGCGCCAGCCAGGCGTCGTAAGCCTTCTTCACATCGGGCGGAAAACGCTCGGCATAAAAGCGCGCGAGCTCGTCCTTGCCGGCGTGCTGTGCCGCGAGGAGCTGCATGAACATCGAGGCGTGCACAATCAGCGCCTGGCTCCCCTGCACCTCGAGCAGTCCGGCGCGTCGTTCCAGCGCATTGTATTCGTTCATCCGCCGGTTGCTCACCCGGGTCCACGCGGCGGATTGATATGAGCACCACGCGGTGCCCAAAGTGGTGAGCGCCATCACGATTGCCACGACAGGCTCGATCCACCTTCTCTTTGGTCGCTCGGCAGGTTTCTCAGACATGGAAGCAAGACAGGTTCAGTCGGTCGCGGGTTGTTTCCGGAATCTACTGCGCCCGAGGTGGCAACAGATAAAGCGTCATGGCGAAGATCGCATACACCATCAGCACCAGCACGCCGACGAACCAGGCCGAGCGTCCGCTGTTGGTGACGAGCGACGCGGTCATCGTGGCAATGAGCATCATCACCACGGCGCCCGGCCAAAATTGCAAATCCATCGGCGTAGGGCCGAGCACGTAACTGAGCAACACCAGGACCGGCGCGACGAAGAGTGCGATTTGCGATGCGCTGCCGAGAGCGATGCCCACGCTCAAGTCGAGGCGGTTCTTGCGGGCGCCGGAAAACGCTGAAGCCATCTCCGCTGCGCCGCCGACCAACGCCACGACGATGAAGCCCACAAACGCCTGACTCATTCCGAAGGACTCCGCCGCCTTCTGCACCGACTCGACAAACACCTCGCTCACCAGCGCGACGAGCACGGTGACACCGGCCAGCGTGGCGAGGGCCAGACCCATCGGCCAAGGCGCTTCGCCCCCTTCGCCGTGTTCCGCGCTGGCAAATAGCTCGCGGTGCGTCTTGAGCGAAAACAACATGCCCAACCCGTAGGCAATCATGAGCAGCACGGAGAGCCCAACGCTCAACTTCTGGGTGAAGGCCGCCCCCGCCCCGGAATCGGCTTCCGAGATCGCCGAGGGAATCAACAGCGCGACCGTGGCCAGGAAGAGCAGACCCGCCTGCAGTCGCGCGCTGATGCGATTGAATTCCTGCCCGTGATACTTGAGGCCACCGAGGAGAAACGACGCGCCCAGCATGAACAACGAGTTGGTGACAATCGCGCCGGCGATGGAAGCCTTCACCAGCATGTATTGCCCGGCGCGCAAAGCCGTGAGCGCGATGACCAGTTCCGTCAGGTTTCCCAGCGTGGCATTGAGCAGGCCGCCGACGGCATCGCCCGTCTTGGCCGCGACGGATTCGGTAGCGTGGCTCAGCAGCGCCGCCAGCGGGACGATGGCCAGAACGGACAACACGAAAAGCAGTGTGTGCGATTCCGGTTTGAGTTTGTGAAACACGAAGACCAGGGGAACGAACGCGAGCAACCAGAGCAGCGGGTTGTGGCGGATTTCTTTAAGGAGTTGTTTCATGGCAGTTTTCTATGACCGGCAGCGGCACGCCGGCGTGTTCCAGGATGACGGTGATGGGAATAAACGAAGAACCCATAGATGGATGGTCTTGGAGACGTAAGTCAGGTTCGCTCCGGTTTTGGTTGCGTTTGGCTGAACCGGCTGACCACGGCGAAAAAGAAGGCCGCCGACCAGCCGCACATCAGGATGCCGGTGAGCGCCTCGACGCCGCCGACCAGGCGCCACTCCTTCGGCAGGACGAGATCACCGTAGCCCGTCGTGGTATAGGTGACCGCACTAAAGTAGAAGGCCGATTGGAGATCAGGCATGCCGTGATCCAACGCGTAGAAAAGCGCCCAGATCGTGATCTCGACCAGATGCAGGAGAATGATCCATCCGGCCACACGCACGAGCAGCCAGGTCGAAAACCAAAAGCGCGTGTTCATGCGCGTGGTCGATTGTTTCAGCCAGCGCAACATGGCCATCATCCCCATGGCGTGGACCATGACGCACAGTCCCGTGAGCGACCAGGCGATGAGAAGTTTCGAAAGCATGCGGAATCGAGATTGCACGAACGCTACATCTACCGTCGATTGGACTTTAGGCCTACTCGCCGGCCTTCGAAATCTTGCTCCTCTGCTCCAGTAAGCCGCGCGCCGCCGCGCGTACTTGCGGGTCGGACATTCGATAGACGCTGCGGTCGAGCAGGTAATGGATGAACCCGGTGGCAAAGCCGAGGGCGACCAGCATTGGCACCCATGAAGATGTCCGCAGGCTGGTCGCGAGCGCGCCAAAGATTCGCTCGCCGTAATACGTTCCCGGCCCCCGGTTGGCTTCCACTTCGAATAACGGGAGGAGCAGAACGGACAGGACCGCCAGGAACAACACGACCGCCCATGGCCGAATGTTCAAGCCATGCAGGGCGCCGCGAATACGGCCGCGCCTCGGAGCCGGCTCGCCGCGCACCGTTTGCGACGCCAGTCCGGTGGCGACAATCCAATGCTGCGAAGTCCAAAGGACGACAAAAAGAAACAAACTTCGCGGACGAAGCGCGATCCCCACCATCACCGCAATGCCGAGAATGTACAAGACGCGCGGCAGCGACCATTGTGACGTGCGCAACTCGGCCCACAACGCTAACACCGTCACCAGCACGAGCACGAGAGTAGCGCCATTGCGGATGGCGTCCTGGGCCGACACCATCCAGGCGGGAAAGAACCAATAATCGATCCATTCGTCCTGGAACGCGACCGCTCCGGCGAGAAAATCCGCGATAAAAACGAGAGCGCCCCCGACGACCAACGCGAATAGCCGATCGAAGCGTCTCGTCTGCGTGCAGGCGGTGCGCCCCGCGCGCGAGCGGTAGAGTGAGAGCGCGCCGAAATGCTGCGAGGCAAAGTGCCAGGTCACCCAGGCGTAGTCGATGATCACCAAACCGACCAGCCGCTCCGCGCGCGTCCAGGGCAACGCCTCGTCCGCGGGCAGAAAGAAGGCAAAACATCCGATCGTGACCAGAACGGGAAGGACGACGAAGCGGACCGGCTGAGTCCGCAGGAGCGGGCGGTACGCTTCCGTGCAGTAGGCCAGGTAGGTGCTGCAAAACCGGTGACCGAGCCAGAACAGGGCGGTGAGACCGAAGTAAAGCAGATCGAGCGGACTCGATTCCGGCTTGTCATAGCCATAGGCGAGCCAGAGGACGATGGGCGCGAGCCAGAGCGCGCTCAACATCCAGAAGCCATCCCAAACCGGCCCCCGGACCCAGGGCGATCGCGCTCCGGACAAACCCCGGTTCGCCGGGACGCCGGCAATTTCAATCGTTCCGGGAGCAGTGGAAGTGGGACTCATTTGAACGAGCGCGCCGTCGCACTGACAGCGCGCCTGGAGCAAAGAATACGGAATTTCTCTCGGCGGCGTTTATTGGACCAAGGTCCTATATCTTCTGTCGCAAGATTTCCACTTAATCAGCCTATGAAGAGAACGATATCAGTCGCGATCGCCGTTTTGATCTCAGCAGCGTCTTTCGGCGTCGCGGCGACGATCCCGGCGGGCACAACCCTGATCGCACAAACAGTTGAGCCGATTTCGAGTCACGAGCGAGTAGGCGCGCCTTTCAAGGCCGAGCTCGAGCAAGACGTCGTCATCAAAGGGAAGGTCCTGTTGCGCGCGGGGACGCAGGTCAATGGGGTGGTCGAGGCCTCGCTCGGGACCCGGCCCTCCTCGGACGCCCTGAGGGTGAACTTGAAGGCCATCTCGATAAACGGACGAAGCGTTCCGGTTCACACAACCGGCGGCTACAAGCTCTATCGGCACAAGTCGAAGAGAGGCACTTCCGTCTCCGGCCGGGAGTGGAATTTTCCTTACCGGACGCGCATCGCCTTTCAGCTCGCCCAGCCGATCAACTTGTAAGCCGATCAGTCGGCGAGGATGGTAAAATCGCGGCTCGCTTTGCGCACGGCGGGTTGATCGGTGATGATGAACGTCGCGCCGGGCGTGAGGGTGTCGTAAACCTTTCCGGCAAATTCCGGCGAGATGCACGCGTTTGGCGAGCACGGCGACCGTCCGTGAACGACTCGCCCTAGCGTTCGTCGACCGGATCAGGCGGAACAGCGGGCACTCGAGCAAGGATAGCGTCAACCCTCTCCCAATTCACACGCGCGGCGCGTTCCGCGATGGTCGGCCGATGCGGCGCGTGGTCGAGGGTAGCCACGAGCGATGAGGCGATGAGCGCGTCCACGGTTGTGTTCTCGCGCGCGGCGAGATCGCGCGCTTGCGCTGCCAGCGACTCGGGAATTTCAACGCGAAGTGTCATAGCATAGCGAGCATCGCTGCGAAATCACGTGAGGCAAGACTTCGACACCAAGGGAGCGCGCGGGTGCGAGATCGCGGGCGTTGTGAGTGACGATTCGGCGGGCGGCTGAGTCGTAGGCGAGTTGGACGAGCGGTTCATCGTCAGGGTCGCGCAAGATTGGAATCCACCCGGGCGCGAGCTGCCATTCTTCGGCGCCGGCGCAGATCGCGTCGAGAAGCGTGTCAATGTCCTCGAATGAGAGACTCAAGTCAGAAGCAGCCGCTCTAAGGACTTCCTCGTATTCATGGAGGAGATGATTGCTGAGAACCGCGCGCCAGCGGCCATCCCGAAGGGCGAGGAAGATGTCGAATGATGCACCCAAGCGCGATCGAAGCGCTGAATAGAGGACGTTTGTGTCCATTACCGCCCGCAGCATGGAACTCACGCCTTTCGGTAGCTCGCAACTCCTGCTTCGGCAAACTCGTAGTGGCAGTGAGCGTCGGATTCATCTGGAGGCTCACCGCTCAATCGGCGAGGATGGTAAAATCGCGGCTCGCTTTGCGCACGGCGGGTTGATCGGTGACGATGAGCGTCGCGCCGGGCGTGAGGGTGTCGTAGACTTTTCCGGCAAATTCCGGCGAGATGCGCACGCGTTTGGCGAGCGCGGCGACGTCCGCGCCGCGGCTCGCCGCATCGCTCTGCACGCTCATCCAGATGCGCGCCGGCCGTCCTGGAACCAGGAGACTGTTCGCCGCGGACACGCCTTCGAGCAGCGTGAAGACGTGGCCTCCAAGCCGCCCGTTCACCTCGATGGCCGCGCGGCCGATCGGCTCGCCGTTGCGATAAACATAGATCGTCCGGTCCGCCGCGCTCACGAGCATGGTGATCGGGCCGCTCGTGCTGCGCTCCGGGTTCCATTGGTATTCGCCGCTCCCAAGCGGCTTGAGCATCTCGGGCGTGAAATCTTTCGGCGCCAGAATCACGCCGGGGTCCGCCGCGAAGCGCGGCTGCGTCTTCACGTCATCGCCAATCACCACCGTGCCTCCGCTCCCCGTTATCCCGAAGAGCAGCGTTGAAAAATCATACGGCATCCGGATGCAGCCATGGCTGGCGGGATACCCGGGCAGATTGCCCGAATGCATCGCGATGCCGCTCCAGGTCAGCCGCTGCATGTTCGGCATCGGTGCGTTATCGTATTTCTTGGAGCGATGAGTTTGCTTTTTTTCCAGAATGGTGAAGACGCCCGTCGGAGTTTTGTTGGTCTTCGTTCCCGAGCTGATCGACGTCCGTCCGACGAGAATGCCGTTGCGATAAACGTGCATCGTTTGCAGCGGCAGGCTCACGAGCAACACCACCGGACCGGCCGGCGAGACCCGCGGATTCCACCAATACTCGCCCGGTTTGAGCGGGCCGGTGGGCTTGCCGGTGGCCAGGCCTTTGGTGTGGAAGGACGGCTGGGGCATCGGGGCAGGGGACGCCGGTTGCGCGATCAGGACGGCAAGTGTGATGGCGGCGGCAGTAATGAGCTTTGATTGCATTTAAGTAGTTTGGTCCCCTTTTATCCCGGCAGTGTTGTGGTGGCTTTCGACTGATGAAATTTCGCCCAGCCGCTGTTCTCGCGACCCCACCAAAGCGTGGCGACGAGCGCGCCGAGGGCATAGGCGAGGACGTCGAGCGGATCGCCGGTGCCGCGATGGAGCAGGCGGCTGCCAATGACTTCAACGAGGACCGCCCAGCCCAGCAGATGGGAAAGAACCTCGACCACGGTCGGCGGTCCATTGTGTTGGCGCAGCCCAAGTGCACGATGGATCGCGAGCAGGATCGGCAGCGCACACGGGATGAGCAGCAGATCGTTGAACCAATTGTGGAAAAATCCGCCGGCGACATGCGGCTTGATCAGGAAACGGTTCAAGACGTAGAGCGCGCAGCAGCCGAGGAAGAGCGGGTCGCGCAGGCCGGAGAAGTTTTTCCTTAGAGTGCCCACAAGATGATGACGAGCCCGGAGGCGAGGCCGAGCGCGAGTTTGAGCAGGAGAATCATGAGGTTAGGTAGCTGCCCACAGATCGCTGTGCAAAAGGCCCCAATCCCAGGTGCGGCGTTCGCGGAGAACGAACCCGTGCCGGGCAAGCAAAGCGTCGGGCGGAATGAGGCGCGTGGCGGACAACCGCGCGACGCAGCGGAAGAAAAAGTAGAGCGACTGGATGATGGCGCGGGCGCGCCATTTCGCGAAGCCGGAGGCCGGCTCGCGAAAATCCGCGACAAGCCAGCGGGCCTCGGGGGCGGCCGCGGCGGCGAGACGGGCGACGATCGCGGCCAGTTGATCCGGGTCAAAGCAATCCAGGACGAAATGCGTCACGAGCAGATCGAAGCGGCGGCACGGCGGAGTCCACGTCAGAATGTCGGCGTGGAGAAACTCGACCCTCCGCGAGTCCAGGCCGCTTGCCGCCAGCCGCGCTTGCGCGAGCCGGAGCATCGCTGCGCTCGACTCCACACAAGTGATCGCCGCATCCGGATGCGCGCGGAGAAAATTCACCAGAAAGCGTCCATTCCCCTCGCCGACGATGAGGACATGGCGGGGAGATTGGATTTCGCGAAGAAAGGCCGTGCGGCAACGCTGGAGCAGGGGACCGGCGCAGAGCATTTCGAGCCAGCGATAATGCGGAGCGATCCGGTCGAAATTCATGATTCGTCCTCATCGGCGATGAGGCCGTCGCGTTTCAACATCGCTTCATAGGTGGCGTACTTATAGAGATCGCCCAGCGTCGGGTAGTTGAAGCAAGTGCGATTAAGCAGCTCGGCCCCGGAGCCGGACATCATCGCGATGAGGCCAATGTGGACCAGCTCGGTGGCTTGTTCGCCAACAACGTGGACGCCCAGCAAACGCATGTCGTCGCGGGCGAAGATAAGTTTTAGCAATCCGTTCTCGTCCCCGACGATTTGCCCACGCGGGTTGTCCAGGTAGCGCGCGCGGCCCACGACGTAATCCACACCTTTCGACTTCAACGATTCTTCGGTTTCGCCCACCATGCTCGCTTCCGGAATGGTGTAGATCCCGGTCGGCAGAATCGGCGCGACGATATCTTTGTAATCGACCTCGCAGGCAATGCACATGGCCATCCGCGCCTGTTCCATTCCCGTCGCCGCGAGGGCGGGCGGGCCGATGACATCGCCCGCGGCAAAAATATGCGGCACGTCGCTGCGATAGTGCGCATCGACTTTGATCAAGCCGCGGTTGCCGGGTGTAAGGCCTGCTGCGGCGAGGTTGAGATCCGCTGTATTGCTCTTCCGTCCCGCGGCCACCAGCAGATCGGTCACTGCGAGAGTCGCGCCGGAGCTCAGCGTGAGCGTCAGGTCGCCGGTCGAAGGCGCATCGCACTGTGTGACTTTTTCTTTCCAGACAAAACGCACGCCGCCCGCAGTCATCGCGCGCTCGATGTTTTCGGAAATTTCGCGATCGAGAAAACCAAGGAGCGAGTCGCGTCCGTCAATCAGATGCACCTCAACCCCGAGCGCGGCGAAGATGCAGGCATATTCCGCCCCGACCACGCCGGCGCCGACCACCGCCAGGGTCTTGGGCAGCGCTCCGATCTCGAGAATCTCGTCGGAGTCATGGACGCGTGGATGCTCGAACGGAAATTCCGGCGGACGCACGGGTGACGACCCGGTAGCGATGAGAATTTTTTCCCCGCGGAGCAGCTGGTCCGGACCAACGCGCACCGTGTGGGGATCGACAAAAGTGGCCGCACCGTGGAACGTTTCGACGCTAAAGGTGCGCAGTTGCTTTTCCCGGCGCCGGCGCTCGTGCGCGGCGACGTTCGTCTGGTGGCGCATGAAATCCGCCACGGTCGCCTCGCGCCGAAGCGAAAGATCCACCCCGAAAAGTTTGCGCGAACGCATGCCTGAAAGGGCCAGAGCGGTTTCGCGCAGCGTCTTGCTCGGAAGTGTGCCGGTATTGGTCCCGGCCCCCCCGACCTCGCGAAGTTTTTCCACCAGCGCGACGCGCTTGCCAAAGACCCCCGCGGTATTCGCTCCGCAGATTCCCACCGGCCCGCCGCCGATCACCACCAGGTCGTACGCTTGAACCAGCTCCGAGGTCATCTGCTATTTCGCGAACGTGTCGGTGCCCTTGAAGTCGCCGCCGAGCGCGAGGTACAAATTCACCCGTTCGCGCAAGCGTGAGGCGCGGATCCTGGTCAATTCGATCTTAGCGGAAAGGTTTTCGCTGGCCAGGCGCAGCGTCGTGAACGTGTCGATCACCCCTTGCTCGAGTTGCTCGCCGGCCAGCTTCACCGAGATGCCGCTGTTCTCAACCACGTCGGTGAGTGCGCCTTCGCGCTTGCGCAGGTAATAATCACCAGCCAGCGCGTCTTCCACCTCCCCGAAGGCGCGGAGCACAGTGGCGGTATAGCTTGCGGCCGCGCCTTTTTGCTCGGCGGTCCGGATGTCTTGCACGGCCTTGAGTTCGCCACCGAAAAAGATCGGCTGCGTGATCCCACCGGCGAAGCTCCAGGTCAGCGCATCGATCACACCGACGCCGTCAAGGGCCGCCGTGCCCAGTCCGCTCGCGGCGCTGATCGCAAAACGTGGCAGGCGCGCGGCGCGCGCCTCGCCCACGCGATGAAAGGCGGCGGCGAAGCGCTGCTCGGCGGCGAGCACATCGGGCCGGCGTTCGAGGAGCTGCGAGGGCAGACCGGCGGGCACGGCGCCGGGCTGCTCAGGGAAGGAGCTGCGCGTCGCGAGCCGGCCGGACGGGTAGTGACTGGTGACAATTTCTATCGCGCGGATGGCCTGGGCCCGCGCGGCTTGCGCGATATAGAGCGCGTCCTGCGCACTGGCGGCGCGCGACTTGATCTGGGCGAGGTCGAAATCGCTCGCGTGACCCTGCTCCTTGCGCACGTCGGCCAGCTTCAGGGCTTCGTCGTAATAGCTCATTGTTTCCGCGGCATTCGCCGCCTGCTGCGCGGCCTCGATGGTCGAGAAATAGGCGCGTGCCACCGCCGCAGCGAGCGACTGGCGGGCGAATTCGTAATCAGCGGCGAGCGCATCGCTTTCGGACTGGGCGGCGGCCTTTTTCGAGCGGACGCGTCCCCAGACGTCGGCCTCCCACGCCGCGCCGACTCCGAGGCCATAAACCCAGCGCTGTTGTGATGAATCCACACTTCGATCGCTCGCGCTGCCCCCTTCGTCGCCGACCCCCGGGATGCCGCCAAGGCTCGGCGGTTCGAGGCCGAGATTGAGGTCGCCTCGAAGCTCCTGCCCCTGCCGGTTGCCGAGGATTTTTGCGCCGATCCGTGGATAAAGCGACGAGGCGGCCACACGCACTGCGTAGCGTGAAGCTTCCACTCGCGCGGCAGCGGCTTTCAGGTCGGGATTGTTTACGACCGCGTCCTCGACCAGCCGGGTGAGTTCCGGGTCGTGGAAAGTACGAATCCAGCCTGGCACTACTGGGCCGCGGCGATGGCCGCCGCTCCACCGATCGGGGATTTGATCACGCGCGGCGTCGGTAAGGATACCCTCACCGAAGGGCGGCATTTTAAGCGCGCAGCCGGTGAGCAGGAGGCACGTCGCGGTGCCGAGAAGAAAAGTCTTCACGCGCATGGGCTAGTGCAGCTTGGCCACGAACCAGTCCAGCTTGGCTGAAACGCGGACGAAGACCTTGCGGATGATATGCAGAAATTTTACATGCTCGGTGTAGATCGCGCCATGGCCGCGGGCGCCGGCAGCCAGGAAGACGGCCTTGTCCTTGCCGTCGACCAGCAGCCGCACGGCGATGCGCTGTTCCGGCGCGGCCACCGGTTGCGTGTTCGGCAGGTCGCCGCTGATGGGCAACTGGCCTTGCGCCGTGGCCCAGAGGATGGAGTCCACCTTGCACTTGATGATGCGGCCCGGGTACATCTCCATGAAAATTTCCGCCTCGTTGCCCGGCTCCACGTAGCGCAGTTCGTTCTGGTGATAAAACGCCAGCACCCAGGGATCATCCTCCTCGATGAAGCTCATCACCGGCCGGGTCGCAAACTGCGTGGCCCGCACTCCGGGACGCAGCGCGAGATTCGCCACGCGCCCGTTAGCCGGCGCGATGTGCGTGGTGCCGTCGAGGTCGTACTTCGCACTCAAGAGGTCCTGTTCGGCCTTGGCGATCTGGGCCGTGGCCTGTGATTCCGTGGCCTCCGCGGCGAGGAATTCACTTTCCAGATTTCCGAGATCGCTCTCCGCCTGTTCGAGATCGGCGCGCCGTCCCGCCCCCGTGGTCGCGAGCGCGGTGAATTGCTCGACGCGTCGTTTCGCAAGGTCGATCCGAGGGAGCAGCGCGGCTTTCTTGGCCGCGGTGTTCTTGAGCTGATCCCCCAGTCCACGCAACGTGGCTTCAGCGGCTTTCGCGGCCGCCTCGAAGGGCACCGGGTCGACCTTGAAGAGCACATCGCCCTTCTTGATCGGCCGGTTCGGCTCGATCGGCACTTCGGTGACCTCACCGGTCACGCGCGGAGAGATCGGGATGACATAATTCATCGCCCGCACCTCACCCGCCGAAGGCGCGACGATGTTCATGAAGAGGATGATAATCGCCAGGCAAATAACTGGAATCGTGACGACGATGACCTGGCTGGTGATGTTCCAGGGCAGCCACTTCTTCTTGAAGAAGACGAACCAGACGATGGTCGAATAGATGATCAGGAGGATGATTTCCATTACGCCCTACCTCCCGTGATTTGCCGTTCGAGTTCACCAATGCGCGCGCGAAGTTTTTCCACTTCGCTTGTCTCCTCCGCGTGGGCTTCGCCATGATCGTCATGAGCGAGCGATTCATCGACGTCGGTGCCATAGGCGAGCTTGTGCAGCACCGGTTTCGAGTAGGCCAGGATCCACGCGAGCGGCCAGAGGATTCCGCCGAAGACAAGCGACATCAGGCAGAGGCACTGGACCAACCGGGTCTGCGGATGCTTTCTCTTATGGGCGATTTTTTCCGGTAAAATATGGACGAGCCAGAAAACGGCGATCCCAATGATCGGCGCGATCACCAGCGCCACCCACGAGATGACGTTGGCGATGGAATCCAGCGTTTCGCCGTGGAACATCGAGGCGTGCGCGGATTGCGGAAACAACGCCGCGCCGAGCAGGGTGAGCGGGAGCATCGCTCCGCGGCGGCTCCGACGGCGGCCGGTGGGAAGGGCTGATGGTGGTGCGTTCATGTTTTAGATGGTGGAGTGAAACCGGCGGACTGTAGCCGACACGGATATGGAAAGGAAAGCCTCATCCGCAAACCCGAGAAAACTCAATCACGTTGGAAACAGGTGGAACTCGGATTCAACGGGATTGGCGCGCCGCCGTTTCGATGGCGCGCTCGATTTTTTTCCTCAAGTCAGCAGGTTATTTCTTGATCTTCAGGTCGACTCCGCTCCCGCCGAGCGTGATATCAGCGCCCCGGTTGGTCGAAACGAGCCGGATGCGAACGCCGTTTTGGTTCTTCATCGTGACGGCCGAGCGGCCGCCCGCCAGCGTAACCCCGGCGGCGGCAGCAGTATAATTGCCGTCGAAATCCTTAAGGCTCTTAAGATTGTGCACCTCCCCCGAAGCCGTCGCACTGGTAATCCCGACTTTGCCCAGCGAAAGTCCCTTCACTGAGACCGGATAGTCCTTTCCTTTGTAAGTCAGCGTCCCTTTCCCCCAGCTGTAGCCGATCCCGACTGCGGCCGATCCACCGCTCAACCGCAGGGTTGCGTCCGGTTTGTCCGCCGCCTGGGCGAATGCCGCGGTCAGGCCTGAGACTACCAACAGAAGTCCGATTTTCTTAATACCGTTCATGAATGTTTCTCCTTCGATTTTTGTTTACCCGGCCCAAGAAAATGAATTTCCTGCGGCCCGCTCATTTGTGTGCCGGTAGAATCTCAGAGGCAAATCAATCGGCCAATAGGACTTTGGTCGTACCATGAAGCGAGCATCAATTTCCCGACAGGACTGAACAGGAGATAACTCCGACACGAGTCGCGAGCAGGCGGAGTTAACAGAGGAATTCCCCCATCTCCGTTGCCTCTGTTTGCTCCTGTTAAATCGCGTCTTCAGCGAGCCGTATATCCGCCATCCACGACGAAGACCTGCCCTGCGGCGAAAGAGGCTGCGTCCGAGCAGAGGAACAGGACCATCTCCGCCATCTCTTCCGGCTGCGCGGCCCGGCCAATCGGAGTGTTGGCCAGGAGGGTAGAGCGGATCTTCTCGTCCGCGAACCAATGCGCGGTCATCCCCGTCTCTACTAATCCTGGCGCCAGCGCGTTGAGGCGGATTCCTCGGCTCGCGTATTCGATCCCGGCCGCCTTCGTTAGCCCGATCACGGCATGCTTTGCCGCCACGTAGGAACTGATGCCCGGCTCTGCGATCATTCCGGCAACTGAAGCGTTGTTAACGATCACGCCGCCGCCGGCGCCTAGCATATGTTGAATCTCATACTTCATCGAGAGAAACACGCCTTTCAGGTCGACGGCGATAACTTGATCGAACGCTACTTCTTCCACGTCAGCGAGCAAAGCTCCCGCGGGAAGGATGCCGGCGTTATTAAAAGCAAAGTGCAGCCCACCGTAGATCTCCACCGCGGAAGCGACGAGGTGCTGGACCTGCTTCGCTTCGCGCACATCTGTCTCGACAAAGAGCGCCGCACCGCCTTCTCGCTTGATGGCCTCAACCGTTTCCCACCCTTCCGGGTTCACATCGCCCATGACCACTTTGGCGCCGTGCCGCGCGAAGAGAAGCGCCGTGGCCCGGCCGATACCCGTGCTGCCGCCGGTCACAATCGCTACTTTGTCCGTGAAGTTATAGGAAGGGCCGTTTTGAGTCATGATTGCGGCGACGATCACGAAGGAGAAATGCCTCGGCTATGGGACTTTGGTCCTATAAAGGGAGATCCAACAGGAGGCCGCCCTCCTTCGCTAAAGCTTCGGCGCGGCAGGCAGAGGCAACGGAGAATTTCGGAACCCAATCCTCTGTTTTCTCTGCTCGCTCGCGACTCATGTCGGAGTTACCTCCCTTGGCTCGCCGTAGCTTCCGAGCGAAGGCGGCTGTAAAACTATTTCGCTTCGATGGAATCGAGGGGCACGCCGAGCCACTTTGCGGCCGCCGCGCGCTCCTCGAAAATCTTGACCTTGAGCGGAGAGCCT
The DNA here is from genome assembly GCA_035941955.1 of Chthoniobacterales bacterium. Taxonomy (GTDB): domain Bacteria; phylum Verrucomicrobiota; class Verrucomicrobiia; order Chthoniobacterales; family UBA10450; genus AV80. The sequence continues at coordinate 15,543 of DASZDO010000020.1, read as the reverse complement.
TGCGTTAGGAGTGCGTGCATCCTGCTATAACGCGCCAGCGCTTCGCTTCGGACCAGGATCGCGGATTTCACCGGTGGGCGTCCGGCATAGGAGAGCCGTCGAAAGAGCGCGACATGAAAAACATACCTGAAGTTCAGATCGACCGCATCCACCCGAGTGCTATCGCTGAAGCGATTAAATGGCTTGTCAGACATTGCCTCTTTCGCTCCGAGAAACGCTATGACCTTGTTGACGACAGCCTCGTTCAGGATCAGGCGCGGTTGCCACACACAAAGCCCCAACTCTTCATCGAACGTGACATTAGGTGGCAGTTTCATTGTCTCTCTCCGGTTAGAACTTCAGGTTCGCGCTGAACTGGAACAAGTCGCCTTCCGGGCGGTTGCTGTTTTCAAACTCGTGGACGTAACGCGCGTTGAAATCGAGATGACTCTTCCCCACCTTCGTCGAGTAAGTCACGATCGGGCCGACGCCAAACGCTTGTCCGCTAAAACCGTTGAGCCTGTCCGCCGTCGGTCCTGAGTCATCGGTGAGTTGCTGGATCCAGCTGCCGATCACGCCGAATCCAAAGCCGTTTTTCCAGCGCTTGATTACGGCCGCTTCCAGGTCTGAGAGAATGCCGTTCTGATAATTGGTCCCCGTGTTCTCGGTGTCGAATTGCAGACCCCACGCGACGCTCAGTTCCACATTCGCCTTCGGGAAAATCTTCGTGTAAGCCACGCCAGGAATGAAAGTCCAGGTGTTCGTGCTCAGGTTGGCGAGCCGGTCCGGGTCGTATTCTCCCGTGGGTGCCCAGACGGTGAAGTTGAATGCCACGTGATCGGTCTCACTGATGTGATAGCTGGCGACTATCGGAACAAGCACGATGTCAAAAAGCCCGAAGTCATCGTCCTTCACTCGCCCGGTCAGGCGTCCCAGCGTGACGGTCGCTTCCGCTTCGACGTAGGCCAACGGAAGGCTGAACGCCGAGGCAAAGTTCCATTCCTTGCCCTGAGTCGGCCACATGTAGAGGATCGTAATAGGTGTGAATGAAACCTTCATATCGACGCCGAGTGTCAGGTTGATGCCGATTGGAACGGTCGTCCCTCCGCCAATCGAGGCATCGTAGTAGGCCTCGGTTACTCCCACCGCGAAACCGGGCAAAGGTGGAACCAAGCCGGCATAAGGATTGATCATCGCGCCGGAAATGGGCCGGCCCAAGCCGCCTTCGACGGCCAGTGAAACTGAGTGACTGGCCAAGTAGAAGACTGCGAGGAGACAGAGAACGAGAAAACGTTTCATGATCGCTCCCCAGCTTGGAGATCGAGTGGCCGATTGTCGATTGGACTTTGGTTTCCACAAGAGATCTAAGAGGAGGCCGCGGAGAAAACGGAGACGGGTTGTAGCGCCTCTACACCTCCTGTAAGGGACGCTTATTTTGGCGGAAAGATCGCCTTTGTTTATTTGCCAAGTGCGGTGCGCTCCGGCACGATCCATTGACGTGAAGAACTAATAGACAGCGCCCCATGACAGGTTCACAAATCATCTTCTTAATCAGCGCCGGGTGCATCTTCGGCGGAGCTGTGCTCGGCTTGCTGATCGGCCGCCTGCTGCCCGAGGGGCATCTCCGCGATAACTCCAGGGACACCGTGAAGGTGGTGACCGGCCTGATCGCCACGCTGGCCGCCCTGGTGCTCGGCCTGCTTATCAGCTCGGCCAAGGATACGTTTGACGCGGTCGATACGGCGATCACGCAAAACGGCGCGAAAATTATTCTGCTGGACCGCGCGCTGGCGAACTACGGCCCGGAAACGAAAGACATCCGCGAGCACCTGCGGAGCACCGTTATCGCTGGGATGGAGATGTTCTGGCCCGGGGAAAAGGCCGAGGGAACGGGCCTGGCGGGTTTCGAGCGCGCAACCGCGATGGAAGTGCTTCAGGCGAAGATCCGCGCGCTTACACCGGCGACCGATCTTCAGCGTCAGTTATTTTCGCAAGCGGAGAAAATCAGCGGTGAGATGCTGGAATCCCGCTGGCTCCTGATCGCGCAGGCGCAGCGCACGATCCCGATGACGTTCATCGTGGTGCTTCTTTTCTGGCTCACGATGCTGCACATCAGTTTCGGCCTGCTGGCAGCTCGCAATGCCACCGTCATCACCGTGCTTCTGATCAGCGCTTTGTCTGTCTCGGGCGCGATGTTTCTTATTCTGGAGATGGACCATCCGCTCCAAGGCATGATCAAGGTGTCCAACGCGCCGCTGCGTAAGGCCCTGGAACTTATGGGCCGATAAAACTTCCAACAGGAGCAAACAGAGAAAACGGAGGTCCAGAATCGGGTTGTAGCGGCGTTTGTATCAAGCGCCGAGCCACGAAGACAGGCGCTTGGCACAAGCGCCTCTACAACGGTTTCCTCCCTTGGCGCGCCGTAGCTTCCGAGCGAAGGCGGCTGTAAGAGACGCTACCTGCCAATCCCCGTCACGGTCGTGGTTGTGATCGGACGACCGTTGACCGGTTGAACCGGACGATTGTTTGGACTGAGGCGAGCGGCGAAAGCCCTTAACTGCTCGCGACTGGCCAGGATCGATTCTCGGAAGACGAGCCACTCGACATTCTCTGTGCAAGGCGGCGTGGTGAACGAACCCATGTAGGTGTAGGCGGCGGTGTTTGCGGGAAGGTGGAGGCGAAGATCGAGTTTAACCTCCGGGAGTCGAACAGTGTCACCCTTCGCCTTCGGGAAATTGGCAATGAGTTTGGCTAGGTTCTCGTTCGACGGGCCCTCGGCAAACAACGCGCCCACGACAGCGAAATTTCCGTCGGCGCTCTGGTGAACGAAATGCACTTCCAGTGGGAAACTCTTGCCGTCGACCGTGTGCTCGCTCGGGCTGTGGAAGTGGAACTGTTTGAGTTGATAGGTATGTCGGCTCGTGGTCAGAGTGCTGCCCTCGTCTACGTTCACCTGGATGGTGTGACCATTGTCCACGATATCGACGACATGTTCGTGGTGGACGATTTTCAGCGAGGTCGGCCGGTAATTTATGGTCCAGGGATTCGCGGTCCCGGCTCCCGCCTTGGCAATATCAATCGGCGACTGCTCCTTTCCTTTGTCGCAGACCGCATAAGCGGGGTCCAACGATCCCCACTTCTCCGGGCCGTGCTTGCCTTCATAACTCCAGTGGGGCGGGTGCGTTTGTTCCGCGGATCTGGGTGACGGCGCCGTCGCGGTCGCTGAGGGAACGCCCGCCGTCGGCGTCACCACGATCTGCGCGCCAGCGGTACCCACAACCACAACCCATCCGACTGCGATAGTGACGAGTATTTTCATCAGGCGAACTGTGAAGACTTTCACAGCAAGCAGCTATTGGACTTTGGTCTTATAAAGATCCAACAGTCGCCTGCGCTTCGAAGCTAGGCGAGCCAGGGGTGGAAACAGAGAAAACGGAGATCAGCGCATGAACTCGATGCCGCCGCCGGGAATACAATTTACCGCTCAAGAAAAAACCGGCCGCTCATGTTCGGTAAGCCGTATCTCTATTGAGAAAGAGGATGGATTACCTTGCCTCACCACTAACCGTTGGCATTTAAGAAACAATGGCTGCAGAAATTCCTGGCGCTTCTGTAGTTTGCACGGTCGATCAGCTCGCGGACGTCTTCGGACGCTGCCAGGAGGAGATCATTGCCGAGTGGCGGTCGCAGGCCGGTGAGCTCCTGCGCGAACTCAATCTCGATAAGCTCACACTCACCGATCACGTTCCGGACTTGATAGCAGAAATCACCCGGGATCTTGCGCTCAGTCGTGACGGCAAAATTTCCCGCGAGCAGACACGCGGTAGTCCCCCGGTCCATGGCGTGCAACGCTTTCATGACGGCTTGGACGTGGGCGAGGTGGTTGCTGAATACAACCTGCTTCGCGTCGCGTTCATCACGGTAGCGGAAAGAAATGGCCTTTATCTGGTTGGGGACGCCGCGCGCATCATCAACCATCGGATTGACGAAGCTGTCCGATTAGCGGTCATGGCTTTCGCGGCACAGCAGGCGCTCATACGCAAGGAACAGGAGGACGAGCATCTCTCCTTCATTGTCCACGACCTGCGCACGCCCCTTAATGCAGTTTCACTCTTGGTGGACGGGCTCAGGCAGGGTTTGGATGAGAAAAGCCTCACTGGCACTGGCGACCTTTTCGAAATTATCAGGCGTAATCTCCAGCGCGTCGAGGATTTGATAAAGAAGGTGCTGGATACAAACGTGCAGCCCACTGGGATAGGCAGCTCCTTCAGACCTGAGCGACGCACCTTCGAACTGTGGCCGCTCGTCCAGCGGCTGATCCTCGACCTGCGATCGGTTTCTTCCAACCACGCCATCGAAGTAGTCAACGAAATCCCCTCTGCGCTCACGCTCTTTGCTGACGCAGGGCTAATCTCCCAAGTCTTCCAGAATCTGCTCGGCAATGCTTTCAAATATGCCGCGCGCGGGCGGGTGGTGGTAAGTGCGCATGCTGACGCTGACGGCGTCACTTGCATTGTGCATGACAACGGCGCGGGCATTCCGCTGGAGATGCTTTCGAAAGTTTTCGACAAGCTTGCCAGCGACCCCGACAAAGAAGGGACGGGACTCGGACTGGCCATAGTGAAACAGATTGTAGAAGCGCACGGCGGGACAGTAAGTGCCGAGAGCACCCAGGGAGCGGGCGCCACGCTTACCTTTACCATTCCGACTCGTTACGATTGAAGCTGCCGCAGCAAGGTCCGCGCATTCTTGATGGCGTACCCATCGCGGTCGTTGTTAAAATAGGCCCACACCCGACTCGCGCCGCTCTCCCGGATGCGGACAGCCCAGACGGCCAGTTCAGCCCGCGTGTAGTCATGGCGATACCACTGCTTGATTCCGTGAAAGCGGACGTAAACATCGTCAGCGGTTTTTATTAACTCGCTCGGGAGCCTCGGACCGGAGCACGAGCAGAAGATGGTGCCGGTGTCCCGGAACGCGGCGAATACAATCTCGTTCCACCAACTCTTATGTCGGAATTCCACGACGTTCCGGCGGGCCGGATCAAGTTGGGCAAGGATTCGATCCAAGCGAGAGCGGGTATAGTGGAAGCTGGGCGGAAGTTGAAAGAGGAAGCAGCCCATGCGTGAGCCGAGTAAATCGGCGATGTGGCCGAAGTCCTTCACTAGCGTCTTTGTTCCGGCGAACCGTTTGACGTGAGTGATCAATTCCGAGGCTTTGACGGTATAGACGAACCTTCGACGACCGGCCTGCCGGATCCATGACTGGACCGTGGCAGGAGTTGGCCAGGAATAGAAAGGGGCGTTGAGTTCGACGGTTTTGAAATGCTTTGAATAGTGCTCGAACCACCGGTTCGTCGGTAGTTCGGCGGGGTAAAAATTGCCTCGCCAATGCCAATAAAACCAACCCGAACATCCCACATGCACTTGCGTCGCCGCCGATGATGCGGCCGCACCTGGTCTCGGGCCGTTGTCGCGCTCCCACGCGAGGCGGGCGGCGTGCATCTTCGCAGCACGCCCGACGTTGTTCTCTCGCTGCTTCGCTCTCCTTGCGTCGCGTTTGGCGCGGCGATCTTCCCTCGTGGAAACCGATTTGGTCGGGAGCATGGCCATTCGATGCAAGTTCATGAATCGTTTCGCCGACAACGAATGCCACGGCTGTATTCGATTCGCGCCCCGGGAAATTACATCTTGGCTTGAAGGCGACGGCAGAAGAAGGCTTTCTCACCACCGGCAAAGGCTGGCTGGCGCTGTTCAAGGGCGAGAGGCCCGGTCTGCACCATTACTGAATTCCTCGGTCGTCATGCCCTCGTGCGTGGCGACGACGATTTCCATCAACGCCTTCTTACCGCCGGCCAGCGCACTCTTGATATCGCCCTTGAGCACGGACGAAAACGGCTCCTTCTCCTTCCACTCGCGATGCTGCGGCGCGAGCGCTTTCACGCGGTCGAGCGCGAAGAGGAATTGGAAATACAAGGGCTGCTCGGCCCAGAGCGTGCCGTCGCTGTCGAAGGTGGCGATACGCTCGTTAGGCGGAACGAAGTCCGGCGTTCCTTCCTTCGTCACTTTCTGACGAAAGCCACGATTGCTTTCTTCGACGCGGTGTCATTCCACGAAGGCAACGCGTCGGCGGCACGAGCGGGCGCAATGCTGATGAGCGAAAGCGTCGTGACTGAGAGTGCGAGCAGTTTTTTCATTTGGATCCGATGGGCGGGCCGCACCCGGTTCGAACGGATGCTGCCGCCCGGTGAGTTGGTTCAGTGTTTCAGCCGCGCGTTACTTGCCGCCGCCAGCCTCCTGGAGCTTGGCGAGCACTTGATCGAGCGAGAAGCTGCCGGGCTTCTGTCGCGGCGGAAACTCCACGTAAGTCTTCAAGTGCTTGCCCACGAACCCCTGCGCCGGCACGAGAAGGTAAACGCGGTCGATGCGCCACCTGTCGTAATCCCCGGAGATGGAATTGGCCTCCTCGAAGGGGTCGGCGCGCAGATCAAACAACTTGGGCAGCCGCAAGGTTACTAGCGGTTCCTGCCACACTGAGAAGCCGGTGGCCCGTTGCTCCATGAACAGCATTTTCCACCGGTCATATCGCAAACCGGCGAGGTTGCCGTCGTCGGTCCAGTAGAAAAACTCCTTGCGTGGATCTTCCGCTTTGCCGGCTAGGAACGGACCTTGGTCGTAGCCGTCGAGATGCACCTTGAAGGTCGTATCGCCGGCCTTGTAGCCGGTCAGCAGCTTCTCCGTGATCTTCGGTTCGCCAGCCGCGGCGACCAGCGTTGGGAGCCAGTCCTCATGGGAGACGATGGCGTTGATCTCGGTTCCCGGCTTGATGACGCCCGGCCAGCGCATCACGGCGGGCACGCGGTAGCCCCCTTCCCAGCTCGTGTTCTTCTCACCGCGGAAGGGCGAGCTGCCGCCGTCCGGCCACGAGAATTTCTCGGCGCCATTGTCGGTCGTCCACAGGACGATGGTGTTGTCGGCAATGCCGAGCTCATCCAGTTGCTTGAGGAGCTGGCCGACCATGCCGTCCATTTCCACCATGCCGTCGGCCTCGAGACCAAGGCCAGTCTTGCCCACCGACGCGGGCTTGAGGTGCGTGTGGATGTGCATCCGGGTCGAGTTGAACCAGACGAAGAACGGTTTCTTCTCCTTGGCGTTGCGGTCGATGAACTTCATCGCGTCGCCGAGGAACTCCTCGTCCACGGTTTCCATGCGCTTCTTGTTCAGCGGACCGGTGTCCTGGATCGTCTGCTTGCCCACCTTGCCAAAGCGCGGGTCAACGGTCGCGTCGTCCGTGCCGGTCGCCTTGCACTTCATCACGCCGCGCGGCCCGAAATCCTTTAGGAACTCCGGATTCTTCGGGTAGTCGATGTTCTCCGGCTCTTCCTCCGCATTGAGATGATAGAGGTTGCCGTAGAATTCGTCGAACCCGTGGACGGTGGGCAGGTGCTCATTGCGGTCGCCGAGATGGTTCTTGCCGAACTGGCCAGTCGCATAGCCCATCGATTTCACCAGGTCGGCGATCGTCGGATCCTTTTCCGAAAGACCTTCCTTGGCGCCCGGCAGGCCGACCTTCAGCAAGCCGGTGCGGAAGCACGATTGCCCGGTGATAAACGCCGCGCGTCCAGCGGTGCAGGACTGTTGAGCGTAAACGTCGGTGAAGATCGCGCCCTCTTTGGCGATGCGATCAATGTTTGGCGTGCGGTAGCCCATCTGGCCACGGTTGTAGGCGCTAAGGTTCCAGTAGCCGATGTCGTCACCGAAGATGACGAGGATATTTGGCTTGCCCGTTGTAGCTGGTGCGGAGGCGGGTTTCTTGGATGGTGCCGGCGATTGCGCGTGGGCCGAGAGAACGCACATCAGCACGAGGCTGAGCGCGGTGACGAGGAATTTTGTTTTCATAGCGGGTGAAAGCGATTGGTTGTAGTCGCCGTCGGGCGATGATCAGAAAAACGGGGGCCCTGCGTATATGGGACTTTGGTCCCATAGGGGGATCGAACAGGAGATCGCAGAGAAAACGGAGGTTTCTGAAAATCCAATCCTCCGTGCCCTCTGTTTCCTCCTGTGAAATTCGGATCTACTTCGCGAACGACGTCGCATGCGCCGCCGGTTTCTTGCCCGTCGGGAAGAGCGGCGTGACAATGAAGCGCACTCCCCAGTCCGAGCCCCCCGGGGCTTCGGCGTAATATTTTACACCCAGTCCGACGCTGACAGGCATCTTCCCGAGCTTGATCAATTGACTAATGAAAAGATTGACCGGGACGGTCCACTGACTGTTGTGCCAGTCGTAGGTTGATTCCGTGTTCAGACCAAAAGTTGTGTGCGTCTTAGTCGTATAGGAAACGAATGGCTGGAGGAAAGTGGAGTCGACGTAGTCGCGCCCGCTCTCCCCGGTGTAACTCCAGATGTGATTGAAGAGCAACCCATAAGTCCAGCCGCCGGTTTGTTTCAGGACCAGGCCGGTCGGGCCTGCGCCCCATTGTTCCGAACCGAGCAGGGAGTCAGTCGCGCTTGGGTAAAGCATGACCGGTCCAAAGCCGAGGATCAATCCGCCGACCGGCTTCTTTGGTGAGAAGAAGAAGCTTTGCACGATGTCCCCGAGCCCACTCTGACTCGTGCCCGGGATCACGTCGTCTTGGGAAATGATCGGCACGATGGTGCGAATGATCAGGTTGTAGTCCTCGTTGAGCGACACCGGGACGACCGGCTGAAAATTGAGCAGGTAACGAAAACCATCGTTGTTCGGTCCCAGGTTGAAGTCGAAGTTGTTCTGGAACGGCACACTAATGAGCGATGCGACCGGGTTCTGAAGTTGTTTCGCCAGTTCCGCAGCCTCATCTTCCGAACCCTCCGCCGACGGGAGCGTGTTACCGTTCGCATCGACATTCGGCGCCGCGGCGCGCAGCCCCGTCGAACAGAACAAGACCGCAGAAAACAATGCGAGCAATTTTGCTTTCATAGCGGGTGACGCGACTGGTTGTGATCGCGTCCGGCGATGATCAGAAAACAGAAACACTGCGTATATGGGACTTTGGTCCTACTGAAGATTTACAGAAGGCCGCCGAGAAAACAGAGGTTCAAAAATAACCTAACTCGGTGTCCTCTGTTAGCTCTTGTAAATTGAATGATCGGTCACTTCACCAGCTCGATCTCACCCGGACGCCAGGTCTTGTCGAACCACGCTTCGAGCGGGCCGTAGAGGCGCAGCATGGGGTTCCAGCCTTTGCCGTCACTTTTTCTCGAACGGGAAGATGACCTTCCAGTCCTGCTTCATGTCCACGACCGTCCAGTCTTTGGCTTTGGCTTCTTCAAGGCCCTTTTCCAATTTGCCCAAGGGCGATACGTCATAATTCCATTCCCGCTCGGCGTCGGTGTGGCGAACAATCAGGCAGAAGCGCGCGCCTTTCCCCGCACCCGTCCATTGCAGCATCTGCAGGTCGCCGTCGGAATTGCCGAACGCGGCGATGGGCCGTCGGCCGATATGGCTTTGGATGGCGACCGGCTTGAACACGTTGTCATCAAAAAAGGCCAGGGCAGATTGCTTCATGAGCACCGGCTTGCCGTCACGCATTTCGAACTGAAGTTTGCCCTCGCTACCGATGACCTGTTCCGGCGAGATGCCATACGTCTTCTCGGCAAAGGAGCGCATGAATTCGACGCCGCCGCCCGAGACGATGAAGGTCTTGAATTCGTTTGCGCGCAACCAGGCGAGTAACTCGAGCATCGGCTGGTAAACCATCTCCGAATACAGCTTGCCGGATCTCGGATGCTTCGCGGTGGCGATCCAATCTTTCACGATCTTCTCGAATTCCTCGGTCGTCATGCCCTCGTGCGTGGCGACGACGATTTCCATCAACGCCTTCTTACCGCCGGCCAGCGCACTCTTGATATCGCCCTTGAGCACGGACGAAAACGGCTCCTTCTCTTTCCACTCGGGATGCTGCGGCGCGAGCGCTTTCACGCGGTCGAGCGCGAAGAGGAATTGGAAATACAAGGGCTGCTCGGCCCAGAGCGTGCCGTCATTGTCGAACGTGGCGATGCGTTCGTTAGGCGGCACAAAATCAGGCGAGCCTTCCTTGGTTGCCTTCTCGACGAAAGCCACGATGGCCTTCTTCGGTGCGGTGTCATTCCACGAAGGTAACTGGTCGGCAGCGAGAACAGTGGCAACGCCGATGAACGAAAGCGCCGTGAGAGTCAGTACGAACAGTTTTTTCATAATGAGTCGGCTGATTTGGGACGTACGCGGGTTGGAACAGGTGCGGCACGGTGAGGGCTTACTTCGCCGGGTTGAACCAGATCGGCGAGGTGTACGCGCGCTCGGTAGTGGTCATGGCCGTGCCAGGGAGCGGCTTGACGCCGAACTTTTTCACGTCGTAGGCCGTCCAGCGCGGGGTGGGAATCTCGATCACGCGCACATAGTAGAAGGCGCGCAGTTTCGCGTCGAACTCCGGGTCTTTCCAGAAGGCGATCAGCTCGGGCGCGCCGATGGTATTGGTCCAGGTGGCGTTCGCGACATCGACCGTGTTACCGACGCTCGGGAGCTTGCCTTTCGCGTCGGGTTTGCGATCGCCGCTCCACGCCACGTCATAGACTTTCTCCTGCACGCCGCCCTTGGCATCGAGCCAGCCTTTGATGATCTGGATGCGATCAAGATTGCCGCTCAGCGGGTCTTTCATCGCGGCAGCGAGGAAGGTGGGCGCCTTGCCCGCCGGGGCGTCGAAAAGATCGCCGCCCATGGGGACGCCTTTGCGATAGCCGGTCACGGCCGGCTCGCGCGAGTTGGCATCGGCGGCTTCAAAATCCCAGCCGCCGAAGAAGCGCACGACGAGGCGAGAGCCGGTGGTGGCATAGGTTTCCTTGCGCGCCATGGCGTCATAGATCGAAGTGCGCGTGTTTTCCTCGGCCCAGACGGCGGCGTACCCGGAGGAGACAACCTGCCAGTCCATGATTTTCACGCCGGACTTCGGATTGTCCATAAACGCAGCGGTCATGCGATGCGGGCCAGGCTCCTGTGGTGTGGTCTTGCCGAAGAAGTTATCCTCTTCGATGGACATGATGCCGGTGTGCGCATCGGTGCTGCCCACGAGGCCGAACTTGTAGGGGTTGACGCCGAGCTTCGCTTCGAGCTTGAGACCATTCTTGAGCGCCGAGCGGGTGTATTCGAATTCCAGCATCTCGTTCGTCTTCTTCGCGCTGGCGTCGAGATTGCCAAAGGCCCACCTCTCGTAGTCGGCGAACTCGTCGTTCGGCGAGAGGAAGGGGTGCGTCTCGCCGTCGCCCTTCGTCTGCGTGGCCTCGTAGAGCACCTCCCATTTGGCGCGCTGCTCGCAATACTCGCGGTCGATGGCTTTGCCGAAGGCCTCGACGATGGGGAACAAGGTGCCGTTGCTGAGATTGCCATTGTGCGCGATGGCGAGGACGCTGCCGCCGGTTTTCTTTTCGTAGGCATCCATCCACTTCCAGAGCTCGATGGGGTTGGTGCTGCCGAGCGGCGGGTAGCATGTGAATGGCTCGACCTGGCTCGCCTTGTCGGCGTTGTCGCGGAAGATGACGTTGCGATGCAGATTGTTGCCTTTGTCCAGCGAAGTCCACTCGTAACCGATGAAGGCGGTGAAGCGGCCGGGATCGTTAAAGGCCTCGGCCGCGTCGATGGTTTCCTGCCACGCGCCGCGGTAGGCCTTCGAGCCGGGGGCATACATCAATGCCTTGGGAAATGTGCCTTGGGCAAAGTTTCCGATGATGTCGAGCGCGGCCGCGTTACCATTGCCCGACTGGATCAGGTCATACCATTTGCGGCCCGTTGGGTCGGCGAGGATGTTGGCTTTGCCGGCGAAGAGATCTGGGAAGAAACCCATGTTGTCCGAGTGGTCGGCGACGACTAGGAAATCGAGCGGACGCGAGAGCTTCGCGGGCTGGCCGCTGGAGGCCATGATCTGCTCGCCGCGCGCGAAGCGATAGGCATCGCGCGGGCTCAAGCGGCAGCCGAACGCGCCGGCGTCCATCGAGAAACTGGTGTGCAAATGCGTGTCGCCGAAGAACGGGCGCATTGGGAATTTGCGGTCGGCGTAAGGCGAGTAGGGACGCTTCTTGCCCGCCTCTCCGCCGGTATCTTTATTGATCGTGCCGATGTCGGTGTTGACGGCTTCCTCCGCCGCGAAGGCGAAGAACGGAATCGCGAGCAAGGCTGCGATGGTAGTGGCGAGTGTGGTTTTTTTCATGGGTTCGATGAGTGCGGAGTTATGAGTGAGAGAAAGTGGCTTCACCAAATCGCGACGGTGCGTTCGATGACCCAAAACATCGCCATGCTGCCAATGGCGTAGGGCGGAAGAATCGGCGCCCATTCCGGCAACCGGATGCGCCGGAGCGATTCGATGACGCCGAGCGCCACCACGACAAAGGCGAGCTGGCCAGCCTCAACGCCAAGATTGAAAAAGAGCAGCGCCAGCGGGATGTCATTGCCCGGAAGTCCGACCTCGCTCAGCGCGCCCGCGAAGCCAAAGCCGTGTAGCAGCCCGAACGTCCCCGCGACGAGCCACGGTGCGCGCTCGGTGAGCCCGCGCTCACCGCGCCGGCGACGCAAGATTTCTGACGCGACGAAAACAATGCTCAGCGCAATCGCCGCCTCGACGGGCGCTGACGGCACATGTACGTAACCGAGCGTCGCCAGCCCAAGTGTGATGCTGTGCGCGACCGTGAAAGCCGTGATCGTCTTCACCAGCAAGCCAACGCCGCGCACGATGAGCACGAGTGCGAGCACAAAGAGCAGATGGTCGATGCCGAAAAGAATGTGCTCGACGCCGAGGCGGAAATATCCGCCCGCCGCCGGCCCCGCCGTTTCCGCGGTGAACGCAAACGAGGGCGCATCCGGCCGCAGCACCTGCGACACGACGCGACCATCCGCCATCGCGATGCGCACGAGCACATCCACCATCGTGGATGGCAGTCCATGCACGGTAACGTTCCAGCCGTCGAGTCCGTGCGGCACGCGGATCGTCCACCGCTTGATCTCCGCGCCGAAGATCCGCTCGACGCGCGGCGGCGCCACGATGACCGCGTCGTTAGGCATCGAGGGATGAATCGGCGTCACACCGCGCGAAAGCTGCGCGGTTGTCGGCACTGGGCAGCCGCAGGGCATCGTCTTCGGCGCGTCCGGGTCGGTCGCGGCAACCGCTGGCTGCTCATGCGGAATTTCCTCGCCCGCCAGCGCAGTGCCGCCAAGTGCGGGCACTTTCCACAGCACGTCGAACTCGCCCGCCGCGCGCTCCGTCAACTCGAGGTAGGCGGGCCGCACTTCGTGCGCATTCGCACGCAGCGCGAAGACCAGCAGGAAGATCGCGAACCACCGTTTCATCGGTGTGCCGTCTTGATCGCGGGCGCCGCTGCTTTCGCCAACGCCGCCTCATCCACCGTGACCTGATACCGCTCGCGCAGCTTCTCGAAGACCTCGCTGTTCGCGATGCGTCGCAGCTCCTCATGGAAATCGCGCAGCACCGTCTCGCGCACCTCGTCGAACTTCACCGCGCGCGGCTCCGTGCGAGCCTCGACGCGCACCAGGTGCAGCCCGTAGCTCGACTCCACCGGGCCGCTCCACTCACCTGTCGGCAGCACCGCGAGCTTCTCCGCAAACTCTCGTCCAAACGCCGCGCTGATGTCGTCCGGTTCGCGCTCGGCAAATTCAAAGCCGTGCAAAAACGAATCACCCATCGCCTCATCGCTCGCGCCTTTCGCCAGCACCGCGAGCGTTTCGACCGCTGCGGTCTCTGTGCCTGCGCCGCGCTTTTCCTTTTTGAAATAAACGTGCCGGAAACTCACGCGCCCGGCCTTCGCGTAGCGTGCCGCATTCTTCTCAAAAAACTCGCGTAACACCGCATCCGCCGGCTCGGCCGCGCCGGCAATATCCCCCATCAAAAACTCCATCTTCTGCGCCAGCCGCCGGCGCACGATCGTGTCGTCGCGATCCAATCCCAGCGCCAGTGCCTCCCGGCAAAACACCTCTTCACGAATGTGCGCCGCCACTTGTGCGCGCAATTCCTCCGCATCCGGCGCCTTTCCAAACTGCCGCTCAGAAGCAGCGCGCAATCGCTCGATCACCGCCGCTGTCACTTCGATCCGCGGGACCGCAGCATTCTCCGCCGGCCGCTGCCGCTCACGCCACGCGCTTACGACGAAGATCAACATCCCAAGCAAAGCGAAATGCAGCAGTGGTTCTTTGAGCCAGCGATTCATGTGGTGTTTTCGGCGCGGTCTCAGCGGCTTTTACTTTTGCTCCACCGTCACCTTCACGATCTTGCCGGTGAAGGCGCTGGGCGGTCCCGGCTTGTAGTCGTTCGAAACATTCGTCTCGTTGTCTACGCCAACATCCGCGCCTTCATCGCCGGAGAAGACGAACGGCTGGGTCTTGGGGATCTGGCCTTCGGCGACCTTCGTGCCATCGACGCTGATGATGGATTTGCCGCCGGTACCGGGCTTGGCTTCGTCTGGCATGAACTCATAGGAAATCGTGTGCTTGCCGGGCGCAAGGGCGGTGTCGCTGGCGACGGTGGTGTGTTCGAGTGCGAAGTAGTTGTATTCATGGCGCGGCTTTCCGTCCTTCATATAGAGGGCCCAGCCGCCGAAGTAGCCGGCCTGGGCGAGGATCACGCCGCTAGTCTTGTCATCCTTCAGTTCCACCTCGGCGGTGATGGTGTGAGGCACGCCCTTCACGTTGATGAAGGCGTTCTCCAGCATGCCCGTCATGCCGGGGTAAACGGTCAGCGACTTGCGCCCGCCCAAGAGGTCGGGCCGGCCGGCGATGGCGGCGTTGAAACGCTCGTAGCGGCGGTCATCGATGGGGAAGACATTGTTGCGGACCGCCTCCTTCGCGAACACGGCTTGCAACTCTTTGAGCTTCGCGGGCTCCTTGGTGGCGAGGTTGTCAGCTTCGCTGAAATCCTTGTCGACATTGTAGAGTTCCCACACGTCATCCTTCAGCGAGGGGGGCGGCACGTTCACCCACGGAAGCGAGTGCCGGGTGCAGGCCACCCATCCCTCATGGTAGATGCCGCGGTTGCCGAACATCTCGAAATACTGCGTCTTGCGACGCTCGGCGGCTTTGGGGGCGTCGGCCGAATAAAGCATGGAGACGCCGTCCATCGGACGTTGCGCCACGCCGTTCACCGTCTTGGGATGCGGCAGTTTCGCGGCCTCCAGTGCTGTCGGAGCCACGTCAATCACGTGGTGGAACTGGCTGCGCACCTCGCCCTTGGCTTTGATGCCCTTGGGCCAGTGGATGACCATCGGGTTGCGGACGCCGCCGTAGCTGCCGGCGATCTGCTTGGTCCAGGTGAAAGGCGCACAGCCCGCGACCGCCCAACCGGCGGCGTAGTGGCCGTACGAGTTCGGGCCGCCGAGGTCGTCGACGTGCTTGAGCACATCGCCGACGGATTCCGGTACGGCGTTGAAGTAGGTCATCTCGTTGTACAAGCCGTTCATGCTGCCTTCGCCGCTCGCGCCGTTATCTCCCACCTCATAGAAGACAAGCGTGTTGTCGAGTTGGCCCAGGTCTTCGATGGCCTGGATAAGCCGGCCT
>DASZDO010000019.1:0-4094 GCA_035941955.1 Chthoniobacterales bacterium | reverse complement strand
GGATTTGCTTCTGCAAGTCCCACTATCCCGGTTTGACCGGAGGCTTCGCATCAAAATCTGGACGTGCGGAAGCACGTCCCTCCGAGATCAATCCCGCCAAAGGATAGCGCGCACCGGCCCAGCATCGCCCCCGGCGATCTTCAATGGCAACGCTGAGAAGTGATAAATCCCCGCCTCGACTTCACTCAAATCGAGCGACTCAACGATAGCAACGCCCGCCGCCGCCAGCGCATAATGGTTGGTCAACTTTTTCGCCTCGATTGGATCGACCGATGGCAGATCGAGCCCAATCAATTTCACCTTCCGCTCCCGCAACCACGCGGGCACATCAGGTGCCATCACCGGAATCCAATCCGGAAAAACTTTTGAATCTTTCCAAACTCCCGTCTTCAGCAGAAGCCGCGACGCTTGCTCGAGCGAGTCGGAAAACGCTTCGAGGTCCGTCACGCCGATCTGTCGCGTCCTATCGACCACCTCATCCCTCGCACCCGCGAACAGTTCCGTCAGATCGACCACAACCGCGTCGCCGACGTAGGCATCGAGTGGCATTCGCTCAATGGGCTCTCCGGCCTCGTCAAAATGGAATGTTGCGTCCGCGTGCGTCCCATTGTGCACACCCATGTTGATTGCTCCCACGTTCACCGTCGCGCCTTCCGCCATCTTCCATTTCAACTCGAAATGAAACGGCGTGTCACCGGGCCATGGCGCGAGGTCGTTCGAAAGCGCGCGCGAGATATCGAAGATTTTCATAGGTCTGGTTTGGCTATTGAAAATCCGTGTTCATCCGCAGCTAGTTTTGGTTCAGCTCATCGAGAATAACCTGTGCCGCTTGCGCGCTCGCACCGGTCTCACCGAGTTTGGCAATAATCGCATCGAACTCCGAGGTCATCACGTCACGCGCAGCTTGATTCGTCGTTAATTCCAAGACCACCTTAGCAATCGTGTCCGGGCGGGCTTCATGTTGGATGAACTCGGGGATAATTTCGCGGCCAGCGAGAACATTTGGCATCCCCAGGTGTTTGGTCTTCAAGACGAGGCGCGCCGCAAAATAGGTCGGCCACGACACCTTATAGACGAGGACAAACGGCAATCTGGAATACGCCGCCTCCAACGTCGCGGTGCCCGACGCGATCATGGCGGCGAAGGCGCGTTGCATCGTTCCCGGGGCATCGCCCGTGACGATCCGCATGCGTTCCCGCAGCGGCGACGCCGCTAACATTTGCTGCATTTCCGAGGCGAGTGGTTCCGAGGCCGCGGCGACTTCGAAATGAATCTCCGGGCGCTCGCCTGCAATCTCGCGCGCGGCTTCCAGCATGATTGGGAAAATCTTGCGGACTTCGCGGACCCGGCTGCCCGGGAAAAGGCCGATCACATTCGGATTGCGTTCGTCGCCGGTGCGGAGCGCGAGATTCTCGATCATCGGATGGCCGACAAAGACGGTCCGCAGGCCGGATTTGTTGTAGAGCTCCGCCTCAAACGGGAAGATGCAGAGCATCAAATCGAGATAACGCGCCATTTGACCGATTCGTCCCCGGTTCCACGCCCAAACCTGGGGACTGATGTAGTAAATTATTTTGAGCGGGGGCAGTTTTTTCCGAAGTGCCCGGGCGAGACGTAAATTGAAACCAGGGTAATCGATCAGAACGACGGCGTCGGGTTTGATCGCGGCGATCTCGTCGAGCGCGCGTTGGAATTGCTCCCGGAAATATCCATACCGTTTCACGACTTCCCACAGCCCGACCACGGCGGCGGTGTCGCTCCAGTTGATGAAGGCGTCGCCGACAATCGCTTTCATTTTCGGTCCGCCGCGGCCAGCGAACACCAGATCAGGAGCCAGCGTGCGAAGCGCTCGCATCAGGGCGGCGCCGTGTTCGTCGCCGCTCGCCTCGCCGGCGACAAGGTAAATGGTCATTTCGTCGGAGGGACGTGCTTCTGCACGTCCACACTATGAGCTCGCGGGATTGAAAGTTTGGGACATGCAGAAGCACGTCCCTCCGAACATTTGGTCACCATCGTAGCTCGTTCAGTTCCCCCTGATATGGCCAATCCTCGGCCCTGGTCACGTAGCCGTGGCGGACTGGATTACTGCGCACGTATTCCCACTTGTCATCGTAACTTTCGCCTGAGCGTAGCTGGCGATCCCAATGGTGACGTTGCCAGACAGAGCCAGCGTTTTCGCCTATGTTCCGCGTCGCCAGCGACTTCCAAAACCGCATCCAGCGTTCGAGTGACGGGGCGTCGTGGACGCCTGGAGCACAGAACAGATGGATGTGATCGGGCATGATGACATATCGGCCGATTAGCCATGCCGACGCGGCGGCCCAAGCGGCCAGGATGGCTGCGTGTGCCGAAGCGGATGCGAGGATTTTCCGTCGTTTTACCGTGCAAGTGGTCACGAAAATTATGACCGGGCGATTGTGCGCTTCGAATGACGACAAGTGTATCGGATGCTTACGCCCGTCCGGCTCACCTCGGAGGGATGTGCTTCCGCACGTCCCATTCTTCTTCGGTGACGGGTTCGATTCAATTTTGGGACGTGCGGAAGCACGTCCCTCCGAGCGGGTAGTGACGCCACTCATGCAGCGATCCGTTTTGTGATTTCCACGGCCAGCTCCAGCGCGGCGGCGGCTTGAAAGCCGGAGACTTTCGGGGCGCGGCCGGTTTGGGCGCATTCCAAAAATGAGGCGAGCTGGCGCTTGAGCGGTTCTTCGCGCTCGATTTCGACGGCTTCTTTCGTCAAGCCCTCGGCGGTGCGCCGGTACATCTCGCCGCTTTGATTTTGATAATCGAGCGAGAGATAGGCGTTCTCCTGGAAGACACGGATCTTGCGCATCTGCTCGGGACTGATCCGGCTGGAGGTAATATTGGCGACGCAGCCATTTTCGAAACGCAGCCGCGCGTTCGCGATGTCTTCGCCGCGACTCAAGACCGGCACGCCGACCGCATCGATCGTTTGCACGGGCGAACGGACGAGGTGCAAAATAATTTCAAGATCGTGGATCATCAGATCGAGCACGACTCCGATGTCGGTGCTGCGGTTTGGATACGGGGAGAGCCGATGCGCCTCGATGAAACGCGGATTCGTCAGCCGTTTTTCGAGGGCGCCCAGGACCGGATTGAAGCGTTCGACGTGGCCCACTTGAAGGACGAGCCGGCGACCAGCCGCGAGTTCCGCCAATTCGCTGGCGTGCGCCGTATTTTCCGCGATCGGCTTTTCGATCAGGAGATGTTTGTCCTGCGTCAGCAATTTCTGCGCGATTTCGAAATGCGTGTTGGTCGGGGTGGCAATCGACGCGGCATCGACTTGCTCCGCAAACTCTTGCAGAGAACCGGCGGTCGCGACTCGAAACTCACCGGCCACCTGTTGGGCTCGTGCCTGGTCGGTGTCGTAGATCGCGGTGAATTGCGCGCCGGAAAGGGCGGCATACAGACGCGCGTGATTTTTCCCGATGTGGCCGACGCCGACCACCCCTACGCGCAGCTTGTTCATTTCACGGCCTCCTGCGGCGTGTTTTGCAGGAACCATTCGTAGGTCCGCGCGATCCCTTCCCGCAATCCGATCGTGTGGTGCCAGCCAAGGTCGTGCAGTTTGGAAACATCGAGGAGTTTCCGCGGCGTCCCTTCCGGTTTGGTCGTGTCCCAGGTCAGGTCGCCCTGGAATCCAACGACGTCGCAGATCAATTCCGCCAATTCGCGGATGGAGATGTCTTCGCCGCAGCCGACATTGATGATCTCGGCGCTGTCGTATCTCTCGAGGAGAAAAACGCAAGCCGCGGCCAGATCGTCGACATGAAGAAATTCCCGGCGCGGTTTGCCTGAGCCCCAGACCAGCATCTCGCGCGCCCCTCTTTTCCTGGCCTCGTGCGCCTTGTAGAGAAGCGCGGGCAAAACATGGGACGAGAGCAAATCGAAATTGTCGTTAGGCCCGTAAAGGTTCGTCGGCATGGCCGAGATGAAATTCGCGCCGTACTCCCGGGCGTAGGCCTGGCAAAGCTTTATCCCGGCAATTTTCGCGATCGCATACGCCTCATTGGTGGGTTCGAGCGGGGGCCGGCGCCCGCGCGCCCCCCGCCCGGCGGCCGCGGGGCGGGCCC
>DASZDO010000018.1:0-8579 GCA_035941955.1 Chthoniobacterales bacterium | reverse complement strand
GCGCTCGAAAACAGACGCAGCCGACGTATGCGCCATTTGCGAGAGGTTCGGCGGCGGCGGGCACAAGCTGGCGGCCGGCGCGCGCGTGAAGGGGACGCTGGCGGAAGTGGAAGAGAAAGTTTTGAAGGAGATTTGTCATGTCGTCGACTGCAACTCCTGACGGCGTTCTGCTCGTGGACAAGGCGGCCGGGATGACATCGCACGATGTCGTCGCGATCGTCCGGCGGCGTTTGCAAATGAAGAAGGTCGGCCATTGCGGAACGCTCGATCCGATCGCGACGGGGCTGCTCCTCCTTACCCTCGGTCGCGGAACGAAGATCCAGGATTTGCTCATGAGCGAGGACAAGGAATACGCCGGAACGATGATGCTGGGAATCTCCACCGACACTCAGGATAGAGCTGGCGTGACCCTGGAAGAACGCCCAGTGCCGCCGCTGGATGAGGCCAGCGTGCGCGCCGCGTTTGAAAAATATTCCGGCGATTTTTACCAGATGCCGCCGATGGTTTCAGCCATCAAACAAGGCGGCGTCCCGCTTTATAAACTCGCGCGCCAGGGAAAAACGGTCGAGCGCGAGCCGCGCCTGGTGCACGTGTATCGATATGAGATCGGCCGGATCGAGTCGCCCGAGATCGATTTCAGCGTGGTCTGCAGCAAAGGGTTTTACGTTCGCACCTACGCGCACGATATCGGCGAGACGCTCGGCTGCGGAGCGCATCTCAAGAATTTGCGCCGGACAAAATCAGGCCGGTTCAGCGTCGACGGCGCCATCACCGTGGACGAATTGAAAGCGTTAGAACCGGTGGACATTCTGGGGCGGATTCTGACGCTGCCGGAAGTGTCGCGGATGCGGGGCGCCTAACAGAACCGATGCAGGTCTTTCGATCGATTGCGGAATTGAGCCAGTTTCCCGGGCCGCTCTTCCTCGCGATCGGCGTCTTCGATGGCGTGCATCTGGGCCACCAGGCGGTCATTTCCACCTCGGCCCGGCACGCCGGAGAGGCCGGCGGCACGCCGGTCGTGGTGACGTTCGACCCACATCCAGCGAAGGTCTTGCGCCCCAACGACGCCCCGCATTTACTGACGGCGACGCAGCACAAGATCGCCCTCATCCGCGACCTCGGCGTCGCTCATCTCCTGGTTCTTCATTTTGACCGGCAGTTTGCCGCGACCGCGCCAGATGATTTTGTCGGGCAATTGGTGTCGAATTCCAAGCCGCTCGGCGAGATTTGCGTTGGCCACGAATGGTCCTTCGGCAAAGGGCGCGCGGGCAATCTTGCTCTGCTCAAGCAGCTCGGGGTGCAGTTCAATTTCAATGTGGTCGGCGTTCCGGCAGTCACCGTCAATGGTGAGGTCGTGAGCAGCACGGCCATTCGCCGCGCCGTGGCCGGCGGAGACCTGACCAGGGCGGCTGAAATGCTCGGGCGCGAGTATACGATTCTCGGAACCGTGAAGGCCGGAGAAAAGCTGGGCCGCAAATTGGGATTTCCCACGGCGAACCTGAGCGCGCACAGCGAACAATTTCCCCCCGATGGAGTTTATGTCGCGGAGGCCAGGCTCGCCGGGGTGCTTTATCGGGGGGTTGCGAATCTGGGTTACCGGCCCACGGTAGCCGCGGAAGAACCAGAGCGGTTGCTGGAATTGCACCTCTTTGACCTGAATAGAGACATATATGACGCAGAAGTCGAAGTCCGATTCCTGCAATATCTCAGACCCGAGCAGAAGTTCGAAAATGTCGAGGCGCTCGCGGCGCAGATTGCGCGGGATGTAGCGCAGGCGCGAAAGGCTGAAGAGCAACCTACTTGAGACGCGCGCCGGACTTGGATATCGCCGCGGCCAGGCCCCCGGCCATGACCAAAGCTGTCACCGCCGCCGCGCCAAGCCAGATCATGTAGAGCGGCAACATGGTCAAACGCGCCACTCCTTCGGCGATGAACCATCCATCCCCGGAGAGAAAATAAGCGACCACCGAAGCCACCAGAGTCACCCCCAGGAGAATGAGCGCACGAAGCCAGTGCCGCACGGGACGAGCCGGCAATTTTTGCACGACGCGCGCGGTAAAGCCCGCATCGTCAATGTAAGCCGCTTCCTCGCGCAAGCGCGCGTCGAGCAAGTCTTCCTGGCTGTTTTCGTCCATGTTTAATTAGGTCCCCACGCGGCCAGCGAGCGTTTCAGTTTTTCCCGGCCTCTCAAGACATTCGTTTTCACAGTGCCAAGTGGAATCTCCAGAACGCGCGCTGCTTCATCATGCGATAAACCATTCTGACAGCAAAGTAAAACCGCGGTGCGCTCGTGCAGGGGGAGAAGCTGGAGGGCGTGCGCGAGATCGTGGCGCAGCGCGGGGTCGGTGGTTTGCGGATCATGCGTGGCCTCTAGTTGAGCTTCATCAATGCCAACAAGCTCTTTTCGTTTGCGGGCCTCTTCCCGGAAACAGTTGTAAGCGATCCGGTAGAGCCAGGTCGAAAAACGCGCCTCCCCGCGAAAGCTGCGGAGGTTCTTGTAGGCGCGCAAGAACGTCTCCTGGGCCAGATCGTCCGCGAGCGAGACATCGGCGCGGACGAGTTGGCGGAGCAGACCACGCACGCTCGACTGGTGATTCCGCACCAGCTCCGCAAAGGCGTGGTGGTCGTCATCGAGAAGAACGCGAGCGACGAGGTCTGCATCGGTAAGCGCCACTTCCGCAGCTTAGGGCAACGGCGGAGCTTTGTCTTTACCGCCCTCCATCTTCCAGACGAGCAGATAGCCGAGGCCAATCAGGAAAGGGATGATGCCCAGGCTCCAGGCGCCGCCTTCCCAATCGTTCACCGCGCCGAAGAATACCATCAAACCGAATCCAACCATGAGGAGGACAACGCCGCGCCGCATGTCGGAGCGGGCGCGCACCACCGGCGGGGCCGCAAAGAGCGCAGCCGGCACTTCCTGGCCCTTCTCGACCATTGAGCGAACGGTGCGATGCAGGGAACGCGATTTCAGGTAACTGAAGAACATGATCGCCGCGACAATCATGACGGGCGCCCCAAAGAGCGTCGAAAAGACGATTCCGATAATCGGGATGGCCATAAACGCGCCGAAATCGTCATCATCGACGTCGACGTCGATGTCGCCGTGGCGATCGATGCGGGTTTTTCGATCACCGCGGTCGATCGTGATCCCAAACTTGCGTTTTAGCTTTCGCGCCACCTCCGCCTCGATCGATTCCTCGGGGTCGGGAGTCGCCGCGACGGTGGCCGGGCTTGCTGCCGTCGTGGCGGAAACCGTTGACTGGGAAGACGGCGACATGACTGGCGTCGGAGTTTGGCCGAACGCATTCAAAGCGAGAGCGATCGAGCAGAAGCAAATAAGAAACGTTGTTTTCATAGTTATCCTTTTGCAGTGAGATGCGGCGGGGTTGCGTTTTGGATTCAATATTTTGGCGGCCTGTGAGGATCGGCGGCAATTAAAGTGTTGCGTCCCGGAGGGGTGTGGACATTATTCCATCCCCCTCAAGATGCGGGTGTAGCTCAGTGGTAGAGCACCTCCTTGCCAAGGAGGACGTCGCGAGTTCGAGCCTCGTCACCCGCTCCAGCCTTCGCTTGAAGCGCAGCGCCAAGCGAAGGCTGGAGCGTCCGCCGTAGCCTTGGCGAAGGCGGGCCCCCGCAGCGACCCAAGCTACGGCTGGCAAGCCAGCCAGATCACCATTCGTTGCCCCAACACCCTGAACCGATGTATTACGTCTATCTTTTAAGATCCAAATCCCATCCGGAAGAGCAATACGTCGGGTGCACAACTGATCTAAAAAAACGCCTTCTCGACCACAACCGCGGCGATTCCCCGCACACTGCGAAATTCATTCCCTGGCAGCTCCTGGCCTACTTCGCATTTCAGCAACAAAAGACGGCGACGGCATTCGAGAAATATCTAAAATCCGGTTCCGGCAGGGCCTTCGCAAAACGTCACTTTCGTTGAGCCCTTCCGCTCACCCGCCACGGTTCCGCATTGTCCCCTCGAAACCGCGTTTTCCCTCGGTAAAGCGGCCCGTCTTCCCGCGAAATCGAAAGTAACAACCGCGTTACTTTTGATCTCTCGACCGAGCTTGCGTCGCGTTCTTTAGTCCGCCTCAACCACGACGAACTAGAAAACATTATGACGACCATCTTGAATCATCACTCAGCGCAATTCCCTCAGTGTCCCCAACCGCGACGCGTTAAACCACCACTTTGGATCCAATGGTTGGTCGTTGCCATCGGCGTGCTTTTTCTAAGCACCGGCGCAACCGAGACGCTCGCTCAGGGTCCGAGTCCAAGTCCTTCGCCGAGCCCTTCGGCAAGCCCAAGTCCTTCGGCGAGCCCAAGCCCTTCCGCGAGCCCAAGTCCTTCGGCGAGCCCCAGCCCTTCCGCGAGCCCGAGTCCTTCCGCGAGCCCGAGTCCTTCGGCGAGCCCGAGTCCTTCGGCGAGCCCGAGCCCTTCGGCGAGCCCGAGCCCTTCAGCAAGCCCAAGCCCTTCGGCGAGCCCGAGCCCTTCCGCGAGCCCGAGCCCAACGCCGGCTTGCAGCCCGATCGCTGACGCCAGCATGACCATCGCGGGCGGCGGCGGTTCGTTTAACCCGACCTCGCTGACCATTGTTGCGAGGACACAGGTGACCTGGACCAACGTCGGCAGCAGCCGAGCACGTGTGCGCGATGTTAACCACAGCTTCCTCGACAGCGGCGACATCCAGCCCGGCCAGTCGTTTTCCTTTACCTTCTGCAACGGCGGCACCTTCCAGATCGAAGATGCCCGCGGCAGTGCCACGGCCACTATTATTGTTACCGGCGGACCAAGCCCCTCGCCCAGCCCGAGTGCTTCACCCAGCCCGAGTGCTTCACCCAGCCCGAGTGCTTCACCCAGCCCGAGTGCTTCCCCAAGCCCAAGTGCTTCACCGAGCCCGAGCGCTTCCCCAAGCCCAAGTGCTTCACCAAGCCCGAGCGCTTCCCCGAGCCCGAGCGCTTCACCGAGCCCGAGCGCTTCCCCAAGCCCAAGCGCTTCGCCGAGCCCAAGCGCTTCGCCAAGCCCGAGCGCTTCGCCAAGCCCGAGCGCATCCCCGAGCCCGAGCGCTTCGCCGAGCCCAAGCGCATCGCCAAGCCCGAGCGCTTCGCCAAGCCCAAGCGCTTCACCGAGCCCGAGCCCTGCCGCGCAGGCCATTAATATCTCCACTCGTGTTCGAGTGGAAGCGGGCGACGGCGTCATGATTGGCGGCTTCATCGTCACAGGCAACGAACCCAAGCGGGTCATCATTCGCGGCATCGGCCCTTCCATGACCAGCTCCGGAATTCCCGGCGTGGTCAGCGATCCCATCCTGCGCCTCTTCGGCCCGACCGGATCGCCCATTGCGGTCAACGACAACTGGCAAGACACTCAGCGGACCGAGATCGAAGCGACCGGTATTCCGCCGCAGGATCTGCGCGAGTCGGCCATCGTCGCCACCCTGGCGCCGGCGAATTACACCGCCACGGTGTCCGGGATGAACGGCGGCACTGGCGTCGGGTTGGTCGAAATCTACGACCTCAACTCCGCCGCGAACGCGAAGCTGGGCAACATCAGCACGCGCGGTTCCGTTCAGCTCGGAGACAACGTGATGATCGCGGGCTTTGTCCTGGGCGGGAATAGCACCAATTCTCCCAAGGTGGTGGTCCGCGGCATGGGGCCGTCGCTGGCGCAAGCCGGGATCAGCAATCCGCTGAGCAATCCGAGCCTGCAACTGTTCGACAACAACGGACAACTGGTAGCCAGCAATAACGACTGGCAGGATGTTCCGGCGCAGGCCACCGAGCTCCAGGCGCTGAACCTCGCCCCGACCAATCCGGCGGAAGCCGCGATCGTGGCCATGTTGCCACCGGGTCTCTACACCGCGGTGGAAGCGGGCCAGGGCGGCGGCACCGGAGTCGGATTAATCGAAGTCTACGCCACGCAATAGCCTGACAATACTCTTCCACTCACCGACCGCTCCGCGGAATCACCGCGGAGCGGGAGTGGGAGGGCGCCGCAGATTTAACGGCACGGAGTTTGGCGTTGCTGTGGCGGGCGAAAAGCTGGACGCTGGGCCTAGACTCCGGTATTCGAACAAAGTGGAAAATACGGATGCGACAATCCCAACGCCCGCGCGTCCCGCGTTCCTGCACTGGACGACCGCCGATAGCGAGACCGCGCTTCTGGTTGCCGCGCTGAAGGGTCTCGCCCTGTACCTGGCGGTGTTGGGTATTGGGGTGCTCTTCGATCAATACGAAACCTGGCAGACGCTCTGGAATCGCTGGGATGCGACACATTATTTGAGACTGGCGGAGCATGGCTATTCCGCCGAGGGCGAAGGGAAGTTTTCCATCGTCTTTTATCCACTTTACCCGTGGCTGGTGCGCGCCGTTGCTTTTGTTTGCCGGAGTTATTTTTGGGGGGCGATCCTGGTTTCAGGCGTGGCCTCGATCTGTGCGGGGCTTCTCTTGCGCCGGTTGGCGGAACTGGATCAGCCGGCGAAAGTGGCGCGGCTGGCCGTCTGGTTCCTTTTCATTTTTCCGACGGCTTACTTCTTGCACATCGGTTATACGGAGAGCCTTTTCCTTGCCCTCGTCCTCGGGTGCTTGTTGGCGGCACGAATGCAGTTCTGGGCGGTCGCAGGAGCGCTGGGGGCCCTGGCTTGTTTCACCCGCGTGAATGGGCTTCTGCTCGGGCCCACTTTGCTCGTGGAAGCGTGGTTGCAATATCGGGTCACGCGCCGGATCAACTGGCGCTGGCTTTGGATCGCAGCCACCGGCCTCGGCTTCCTGGGTTACCTCGCGATCAACTATCGCGTCACGGGCGATCCGTTCGCGTTCTCTCCCATCATGGAGAAAAACTGGTACAAGAAGATCACTTTTCCCTGGGTCGGTATCCGTGATGTCTGGCTGCGCATTCCCGGCTTCAACCTGCAGGAGGGGTTGTTCGAATTCGTCTTTATCGTCTTTTCCTTTCTTGGCACGGTCTGGTGCTGGATCACATTGCGCCCGACTTATGCGATCTGGATGACGTTTAACTGGCTCCTGGTTAACAGCACCACCTATGTCGTCAGCGTGCCGCGCTATTGCCTGACCCTTTTCCCCATCTTCATCCTTCTCGCAGGCCTCGCCGCGGCACGGCCGCTGGTTGGCCGCATCCTCACCGCGGCTTCGCTGCTCCTGCTTGCGCTTTTTGCGATGAAGTTTGCCCACGGCACCTGGGCCTTCTAAGGCGCGCGCAATTGCACCTTTTTACGGATCGCGCTCAGCGATCCACGCTTTCGCCGCTTCGATGTCGCCGAAAGCGAGAGCATGTCCGGCGGGCTCGAAACGCGTCGTGACCTTCGCGCCGGCATCCCGCAGCATTGTCGCGAGCCGCTGGGCATTTCCCTTCGGCACGATCGGATCGTGTTCTCCGGACGAAAGAAGCACACGCGTATGCGACAGATCGGGCACTGCGGGTGGAAGGAGCGGGACCATCGCGCGAAACAAGACCGCGCCGGCCAGCAGTTCGGGCCGGAGGAGCAGGAGAGCTGCGGCAATGTTCGCGCCGTTGGAAAAACCGACCGCCGTTATGCGCTTCGGATCGAATTCGTATCGCGCCGCAGCCGCGGTAACAAAATCAGCCAGCTCGTGCGCGCGGCGGATGACGTCTTCCTCATCGAAGACGCCTTCCGCCAGGCGCCGGAAAAAGCGCGGCATGCCGTTTTCCAGAATCCGGCCGCGCGGACTGAGCAGCGCGGCGGTTGGATCCAGATCGCGGCCGAGCGGAATCAGGTCGTTTTCGTCGCCGCCGGTTCCATGCAAGAGCAAAAGAGTGCGGCGCGGCGGGCTCTCTGGCCCGCGAATGAAGCGATGCGTGAAGTCCATAGGGCGCTAATCCGAAACAAGGAGCGGCGGTTTTCCAACCGCCGATTTCTAAATGGGCGGTTTCAAACCGCCCCTCCTTGGCTGCAACATACTATACTGAACTAATTCGATGCATATCTGGCGAAAGCGCGCGGGAGCGCGATGGCTGCGTGTCCACGGCGAAGATATGGCACGGCGCTTCGGCGGCGCGCTTGCGCTGGTTGAGCGTCCGGGAAGCGAGGGCGCGTTACTGGAAATTTCCTGCCGGACGAAGAAACGAGCGAATGAACTCGTCCGCGAGTTTGGCGGGACCGTCGAGAAGTTGCGGCCGGACTGGCTGGAGCGTTTTGCCAAGCAAGCCCAGGGCAAGCCGTTGCGCATCGGCTCGCGCCTTATGATTCTAAGCGCACCGGCGCGGCAAAGCGTCGCGGCGCAAACTCTCGTTATTCCGGCTGAAGCAGCCTTTGGAACGGGCCATCACGCGACGACCGCGATGTGTTTGCGCCTGCTCGAAGGTGTCACACGGCGTCTCGCACCCGGCTGGAGAATGCTCGACGCGGGGACAGGCAGCGGCATTCTCGCCATCGCGGGAGATTTTTTCGGCGCGGAACGAGTGCTGGCCATCGATAACGATCCCCTCGCCTGCGCAACGGCGAAGCGAAATGTGCGCGCCAACCGCGCCCGCCACGTCGAACTTCGGACGGGCGATGTTCTGAAGCAGAAACACGCGGGCAAGTTCGATGTCATTAC
>DASZDO010000017.1:0-30805 GCA_035941955.1 Chthoniobacterales bacterium | reverse complement strand
CTCATGGAGGCACGGAATATCCAGCGTCTCGATGCGAAAACCCATTTGCCGGTATCGCAAATTCAAATCGACATCCTCGAAATAGAAATAGTCGAAAGAAGGAGAGAAGAGGCCGAATTGCGCGGCAAGGTCGGATCGGATAGCCAGGAGTGAGCCATCGACAAAATCAAAGTCCGCTCCAGTTTCCTCGACCAGGACTCCGCAACCATCCTCCCGGAGCCGTGACGCGTTCTCAGCCAGGCCCATGATCGCCGCATCCGAGTGTCGAAATCGGTCCGCGAACTTCGCCAACCAATACTCATCTTCGATCTGGAGGTCGCTGTTGAGGGTGATAAAAACATCCGAATCCGTCTTTTCGAAGATGGCATTGTGACCGGCCCCGAAACCGAGGTTGAAACTATTTTCGACAATATGAACCGAGTTGCTCTCCCGTGGCAAAAGCCGGCCGATCAACTCCCGAAGTTCTTCTAGCGCTTCCGGAGAGGGCCGGTAGTTAAAAGACAGGAAAAGCTCGCACGAAAGATCTTTCGTCCTGGCGGCTGCTTTCAATTGAGGCAAGAGGTTCGTCACGAAGGCGGTCAGGATATCTTCGCGGTGGTAAAATAGGACAGAGACAACCAGCCGAATCGGGCCAACCAGAGGCTGGATGCCTGGGGCTTGCGGCGGTAGTTTCGGTTGCGGCGGCAATTCGGGCGATGACGCCGGCTCGGGGGAAGACTGATTCAGAGCAAGGGCCGTGGCATTCAACCAGGCATACCCAAAACGTTGGTCAGGTTCCAAATGGCAGCCTTCGGCCCATTCGTTCCAGGCGTTAATGAACACGAAGCGTTCGGCCGGCGATAATTTGGCCCGGGCCAGACTTACTGCCTCAGCCAACCACTCGGAGTAAGTCTCCGGCGACGAGTTTACCCAAATGCTCGACCTTCCCCCTTGCCGCGCGGTGTTGTCCCACGACGGCATGACGCCGGGGTACAGGGTCGAGCCCGGAGAGGCGGAACGGAGCTGCCCAATCGCTCTCTGGTGCACTTCGTCATAGTCGTAAATGTAACCCGTGAAATCCGCGGCCTTGCTCCGAATGACGGCCGTGACCGGCGTGGAGGGAAGGTGTGGAGGAAACTGGACAACGGCATCAAATCCATAGCCGGCTGGAGAGATGCCTTCACTAAAACTTTGCACCATGACCAGGTGCAATTCGCCCAGTCCGGCCGAGCGGACGTGAGTTCGCCAGCGTTGGAGGGTCGCTCTCGCGTCCGGCAAGAGCGACGGACGATAAACGAGGAGGACCGGGTTGCCGTCAATTCGGATGTAATTTTCCGATCGAATGATCTTTTCGATATGGCTGATGAAGGCAAAGTCATCTTCCTCTGAATGCCGCTGGGCAATAAGAATATCGCTGTCTTTGCCATCCCAGCGGCGGGTCCAATTTTCATTGGCCCAGCAAATGCAAAAGGGAAAAGCAGGTTTCCCCGTTTCAACCATTCTTCTCACAGGGAGATCCAACAAGACTTCGCCACCGAACCAGTAGTAATAGAAGCAAAAGCCATGAATTCCTGCGGTGCGGGCTAGCTCCGCTTGTTGTTCCAGGACTCCTTCCTGGGAAAGGTCGTAATAACCCAAACCGTTAGGGACGTGCGGTTGATAGTGTCCTTCGAAATTTGGCTTTCCCCTTCGGACGTTGGTCCACTCGGTGAACCCTTTGCCCCACCATAGGTCGTTCTGTGGAATCGTGTGGAACTGCGGCAGATAGAAGGCGATAGCTTTGACATCGGATGTCGCCGGAGCGTCCACGGCAGCCGGCTCACGTGGAATCTTGAATTCCGGCTGGCGCAGTTCGAAGGAAATGGCCGCGGCGGTGGTGATCCGTTTTTCAGCCTGGCCAGATTGGAGGTAGTGGCCGAAGGGCTCCTGACCAGCCTCCGCCACGTCGCGATGAACGTGCAGGTAAAAGGTGGGATCGAAAGTCGGATTAGGACGGTAGCCGAGCTTCCATCCTGCGGTCAGGTAATGCTGCACTGGATCAACCCACTCGGTCATATTCGCCAGGTAAGTTGTCCGATAATACTCCGCGTCGAACAGTGGATGGATTGTTCGCCCGAGCTTCGCGCCAAGACGGAGATAGTGTTCCAAGGGAGTCAATCCCGTCTTCGCGGCAGTGGGATCTTGAGCGAGGTAGTATTTCGAATCAAAGATTGGATGCGGATCGCGGCCTTCCGCCGCGCCCCGTAATGAGTAATGCGCCAATGGATTGATCCCTTTTGGTTCCAACTCAGCGTTCTGATTTTGGTACCACGCGGAATCAAAAAGCGGATTGGGATTGCGACCTTCGGCGGCCCCGCATTTTACGTAGTGGACCAAGGGGTTCATGCCCGTGGCGGATAGCTCCGGGTTCTGGGCCAGATACCAATTCGAGTCGAACAGCGGATGGGGGTCGCGGCCTTCGAGCCAGCCGCGATCCAGATAATGCAGAAGCGGATTTACGCCCGCCTGAGCCACATCCGGATTCTGCGCCAGGTACCAGGCCGCATCGAAAAGCGGATGCGGGCTGTCTCCTGCGGCCGCGCCCCTTTCGACATAATACTCCACCAGGTTCAGGCCGGTGAGCTCCGGGTTTCGCTTCAGGTAAAAGACTGCATCGAAAAGAGGATGAGGGGCGCGTGCTTCCCGCGCTCCGTGCTCCAGATAGTGCTGCAACGGATTCAGGCCCGCAGCTTCCACATCCTGGTTGTTCGCGAGATACCAATTCGTATCAAAAAGCGGGCTGGGATCGCGGCCTTCGCGCGCGCCGTGTTCCACGTAATGTTGCAGTGGATTCGGCTGTCCGCCGGCCGCGTCTTTATTACGAGCGAGATACCAAGCCGTGTCGAAGACTGGATTTGGGTTACGGCCTTCGCGCCACCCCAATTCGAGATAGTGTCTCAAAGGATCGACCTCGGACGCCGCGACGTCGGGATATTGTCCGAGATACCACGGTGCATCGAAAAGCGCGGCCGTTGCGACCTCACCATCGAGGCGGTTAGTGCTCGGTCGAGAAGCCACCATGCTCGATGACGGCGTTTTCGATCGAAAGAGGGTTGGTAGCTGAACTGAACCGGCAATCTCCCGCACGTTACTCCGTAGCTGCAAGAGACGGCTCATCTCGATCGCCGTGTTCTCAGGCGAGGCTTTCTCCGAAGCGAGAGCTTTGCTAATTTCCTTTAGCGCGCGGCTGAGACGAGACGCAAGCGCCTTGCGTTCGGGTGTGGTCCGGGGCACGCCGGGTGGCGCCCATTGGAGGAGGCCGAAGGCTTTGGCTAATTTCCACCAGATAGATGGACGGCCGATTCGATCGATCTCGTCCGAGAGCGAATCAATAACGGCCGGTATGTCGGGCTCGAGTCGCTCCGGCGCCTGACCCGGGCTGAGGATTAGCCGGGAAACATTGCGCACCCGCCGTTCTAGAATCGTATTGTGGCGTTCAAGGCCGGCGCGGACTGTCTGCGCAAAGTCTAGGACTCTACGCAAGGCCAAGGCTTTCGATCGGGCGGAGCGAAGCTCGCCGTCGGCATCCAGGAGCCGGCCGCCTGCTGTTTCCAGTTGATTCCTGAGTTGCTCGAGGAGCTCGGATTGTTGGCCGATCTCGCGTCGGAACCGGCCGATTTGGTCTGATTTCTTTTCAAGGTCGCGTTGAAGTTGAGTAATGCGCCTGGAATTTCCATCGGCCACGGCTTCTAGCGTGGATAGCTGCTGCGATCTCTCCTGGATTTCCTCCTGGAGCAGAGCTATCTGCTGCGACCTTTCCTCAAGATCGCGTTGGAGAAGGAGGGACTCTTCATCGCGCTCCCGGTCCTTTTGCCTGGCCTGTTCGACATGGGAATCATGCCTGGCCCTGGCCTGCCTATGATCTATGGTAAGACCCAGAAGTTCGGCTGTCGCGCGTTGTGCGGCTATCAGGATTTGAGGGAGGCGCTCCGTATAGAGACTGCGGTGTTTGCCGATGACATAGGAATTGATCTGCGGGTATTGCTCTTCTGTTAGGACGGCGCTCATCGAGTTCGGACGGACGCGATAGTCGAAGGCCGCGCCTGGCAAGTGATGGAACTGCCATCCCTGCTTGGCCGCGCAGATCCACAGGTCCCAGTCTTCCCAAGCTGACAGAGCAGGGTCGTAACCGTTACACGCACGCCAAACTTCCTTCCGCATCAGGGCGCAGGCGTCGATGTAGTTACAGGCGAGCAAGCTGTCAAAATCGAACTCGCGAATTTCGATGAGACTGTTCCGCAGGCCAAAGTCCTGACGGTCGCCGTAGACAACTCCTACTTCAGGCCGGCTATCGAGCACAGCCAAGGCGGCGGTGACAAAGCCAGACCTTAGCCGGTTATCGGCGTCTAAAGGCAGAACATAGGCACTTCGAGCCATCTCGATGCCGCGGTTTCGCGCGCTGGAAAGGCCGCTGTTCTCCTGGTCGATGACTTGGTAACCGAGGTCACGCAGCAAGCTAAGAACTGCCACGGTGTGTGGGTCACGAGAACCGTCGTTAACCAGAATGAGCTCACTCGGCTCCTTTACGTAACGTTCGACGCTAGCTACGGCTTCGATCAGGTAATCACCCTGGTCATAGCAAGGCACTACAACCGAAAGCCGGGGAACCGTCGAAGCCGAAAAGGCAAGGCGAGGCCGTGGTGGACTTTGCGACCAGAGGCCGGCGCCCGAGAGGTCTGCGGCGCGATCGAGTTCCGCCAGAAGTTCCGCGCAATCGCGCCGGGCCGCGACGGTCAGGGCAATAAGCGGATCGTCCTTATCGTGAGTTTGAAAGAGATCGGGATCGACTAATTCCTGTGCTGGCCGGCCTGGCGCCACCGAGTCCAAACCCAGGCGCGCTTGGAGCAGCGCGCTCAACTTTTCCGGATCGCGCCGCGCGGCGTCGGAACTGATGAGCAGGGTGCGTTCGGGGTGGCGGCGATGGAAGTCGAGAAGGCGCCGGTTATAGAACGCCCATATTCGCCAGGCATAGTCGGGCCGTCGAAGGAAGACCGCCGCGGCCAGGCGTTGCATCGAGTCTGCCACTTCCCACGGGTGCCGGTAAACGAAGACAAATCGGGCCTCAGGAAGCAGCGAATCCCAAAAGTCCAGAGCGACGGTCGTCCGCGGGTCTTTCCAGCCCCAGCGCAACCCTTTGGCGTTACGCTTGATCCGCGCTTCAATCAGGTCGGAAGCGCGGGCGCGATAGGCGTCGAACATGTCGGGGTCCAGCCTCTCGCTCTCAGTCCAGCCCCAATCCGGATGCCCACCGTCATCAGCGGCTGTGGCCGCACCGAGCATTTCACGGTTGAGGGCGAGGATCTCCGTGTCTTCGAAGTAGCCGCGCGGGTTATTGCGATCCGGTGGCACTAAACGATCTCCCAGCCGGACGCCAAGGGAGGAAAGCATGGATGCGATCAGCGAGGTGCCGGAGCGATGCATCCCGGCCACCACGACGGGAGAGGATGAGCTCGCTTGCGACACGGTAATTGCCGGGAGGTTGCCGTCCATATTGACCAAATAATACTTCGCGCCAACCTATGTGCCGACGGATAGGCGCTAGGATAGGTGAGACGATTCGATGCGTCAATACAGGCTGAGGTAGACTCGAGCCGGACTGCCTGGAAACGAGTGATCCGGGCGCGGGCCAGTCACACCCGGGCTGAACAAGCGATTCTAGCGGCGAGAGGTGCGATATGGCCGAGGCTTGGAGCGGCGCGCGAGAACACCATTTCTGATTGCAGCGATTGATCGGGAGCGGCACAGTGCGAAGGACATGATCGATTTCGCTCACGCCGACGAGTCTGTCCTTTTCATCACGCTGGATTCCTGCCGATACGACACCTTCCTTGAGACCGATGTGCCCAGCCTCAAGGGCATCGGCCAGCTCTATCGTGCCATGGCTCCCAGTCATTTCACCTATGGATCGCATGCCTCCTTCTTCGTCGGCTTCACTCCAGGTATCGCAGACGGAGCGCCGATTCCCTACGCTAACCCGAAGTTCACCCGCATTTTCAAATTATGGACTCCTGGGCACCAAGGAGACAGGAAGCCCTATTTCGAACTGGAAGGGGCGAACATCGTGGAAGGATTTCGCCGGCGTGGGTTTGTGGCGCTCGGAACGGGGGCGGTGGATTGGTTCAATCCTGCGTTGCCAGCCACTAAGGCGCTCGTTTCCCATTTCGATCAATTCTACTATCATGGGGGCAGCTACCACGCTTCGTTACGCCCGCAGCTTTCCTGGATTGAGGAACGCCTGAACGAAACGTCTCAGCCGGTGTTTCTCTTTTTGAACATCGGCGAAACACACGTCCCATACTACTTCGAAGGGGCACCCTGGGATCCCGAATACTGTCCCTGCCTGCCATTTGGAGGTGCAACAAATGACGCGATCCAATGCCGGGATCGACAGCGAGAATGTCTTCGGTACGTAGATGCCGCGCTAGCTCCCCTTCTTAAGGCCTTTCAACGCGCCGCGGTCATCTTATGCGGCGACCACGGCGACTGCTGGGGCGAGGACGGGCTATGGGAACATGGCATCGCGCATGAAAAGGTCTTCGAGGTCCCTCTCGTTTTGCGGCTCCCGGATCGGTCCGGGAAGATTTGACGGCACAAGGACAGCAGGAAATACCGGGCCAGAGATCGCGGCGATAAATGTCTGGAGAGTTCCCTAAGCAGGCGCACGAAGATAGGAACCTTATGACCGTCGTTACCCCGGAGCCACAGCCCCTCTCCCGCAAGAAGGAACGCCTGTTTTCCCTGGTCGCTCTAATCCTGTTCCTACTGGTAGCTATCGTAGCGGCGGAAGCAGTCTCGCGATGGAAGGGCCTCCGTCCATGGACCGTCCGTCGAACCAGCGTCATCCTGGAAAGCCCCGGCAGCTATAATTCCAAGCACCCAACGCTGGGCTACCTCACGAACCCCGGGACATTCCGATTTAGCCAGCCGGGCGCGTACAAGTTTACCATGACGCATCGGCCCAACGGCCTGCGGATAACGCATCCCTTGGACACGTACTCAGACGATGGCAAACGCGAGATCTGGATTTTTGGTTGCTCGTTTACGCAAGGCTGGACCTTGGACGACAATCAGACCTACGCCTGGTCCTTACAAGAAAGGCTGAAGGATTATGAGGTCGTCAACTTCGGAGTGGCCGGGTACGGGACAGTGCAGTCGTTGATTCAATGTCGCGAGGCCATTGCTCGCGGCGCGAAGCCCGCGGTGGCAGTTCTAGCCTACGGCTCCTTTCACGATATAAGAAATACCGTCACGCGAGGCTGGATCAAACGGCGCCTGAGCACTACCGGCGGTAATGCCCTGGGGGCATTGAAGCTTCCCTATGCTACTTTGTCGGAAAATCGGAAGGTCGAGATTCTCTACAAGTCGTCCACCTATTCTTGGAGCCCCGTATTGCGGCGGTCGGCATTCTTTAACTTTCTTGACGAGACTTATAACAGGTCGCTGGAGGGCAGTTACAAGAGTCATGAGGTCTCCGCAGCCGTGATCGAAGAGTTTGATCGTCAATGCAAGGCCAATGGTATTCCACTGGTTGTCGCTGGAATATCCATGGATCCGACAACAGCGGAGATGCTGGAGCATTGCCGGAAGTCAGGAATAATGACGCTGGATATCTCGGTGGACCTGACTATTCCGGGAAACGC
This sequence comes from Chthoniobacterales bacterium, assembly GCA_035941955.1. Taxonomy (GTDB): domain Bacteria; phylum Verrucomicrobiota; class Verrucomicrobiia; order Chthoniobacterales; family UBA10450; genus AV80. Next base: position 23,147 of record DASZDO010000017.1, on the reverse strand, counting down.
GAATGCATACGATGGCCATCCCACAGCCATTGTGAATCAACAGTATGCTCAAAAGCTCGAATCGTATTTGTGCCGTGACCTGATTGAATGCAAGTCCTCGGAGAAACGCCTCAATAAAGCCGAGAATCAGCGTGTGGCCTGGCCTCAGGGGCCCAAATAGACTCCGTTTGTGAGTTTCCGGACGCGCTCCTGCAAGAGTTGATTTCCAACTTCCGAGAAACGCGTCTCCAGGAATTGCTCAAAGCTTTCCCGGTCGCAGAAGATGCGATCGCGCTGGAGCTCGGTCCTGCGCAAGTAGTGTAGAACGCGGATCTCCGGAATCTCTTCCGGATACAAACGAGCGGCGTCACTGGCATTGGGCCAGTTATAGCGCATGGGAAGCGCCCTCCATGGAATCTGGTTTTTCTCGATGGCCAGAGCCAGGGCGATTTGGGCGCTGTAGTGATGCATCTGCGGCGGATGCTCGTTCGGAAGCACCGGAAAGAGATCGACGATTCCCTTTCGCAGGTCGAAAAAGTCCTGCCGCAATTCACACATTAACTCCCTGGGAGCGATGACAAAGCCGAAGTTCATACAAAAGGGAGTTTCCTCGTCCGGCGCGTCCGGGCCTTCCGCGAAGGTGTGCCGGCAGGGGAAAGCAATGCTTCGGCCAAGAAGCATCTGCGCGGTGTACTCCCAGCCCTGACGGACCGTCTTTTCCGGCGTGCGGGGAAACTGCGGAACGCGGACGACAGCTCCAGCGACCGCCGGGCTGTCTCGCAGTTCTTGAAGTAGTTCGTCAAAGCGACGCAGCATCAGAGTGTCGGGATCGCTCATGCAAACAAACTCACTGTCCCCGATCACTCGAAAGCGGTTCTCCCCCTGGGCAAAAATAGATTTCGCCGCGAACTCTTCTTCGCTGACCCAATGAAATCGCAGTTGATCGCGGCATTCCCGCAATCCATACGCGTCTGGGATCGGCAACCGTTCGGAGTGACCGATGGAAACATGAATCGGCGCCACCGAGTAGGGCGGGCCTAACTCGCGGAGCGACAGTGCGAACATCCCGATCTGGGAAAAAAACGACGGCGTGTTCGGACTTGCCGGAAGATGGAACTCAATCGTGAAGGGCTTTGGCATTTGGTTTGTTATTCGGCTTCTAATGCTCGTGCATCGCGAGAATGGACGCAATTAGCCCGATATTTGGGCCCGTCGCCACCAGCTAATGTTCTGTTCGCCTTTCTTTGATCCAGGCGGTAAGAAGAACACATTGGTGGAAACAGGAACAGAAAGCGGATACTTGCATTCGAGGTACGCGGATGCGCTATCGGAATTCGGGCGCCCGCGCCACCTGGTTCAAAGCGGAGGTTGGATTTTAGAGCGGCAGATAGCGGGAACTGACTTCCGCGATGGGATGGGCTGCTATCCACTGTTTTCCTGTCGCGATTGGTCTATGCTCAAAGCCGATCTTGAAAGCCTCGGCCAAGAGCTGATCAGTCTCGTCCTCGTGGCCGATCCGTTCGGGGAATTTTCAAGAGAACTCCTAAGCGCGACCTTCCCCGACATGGCCGTTCCTTTTAAGCAGCATTTTGTTGCCGATCTCCGGCAGCCCGCGAGCGATTTTGTGTCACGACATCATCAATATTACGCGCGGAAGGCGCTCAAAGCGGTTGCCGTTGAAGAGCACGGCAATCCAGCCGGCATGCTTGACGATTGGTCTGAGCTTTATGATCTCCTGGTGGAACGTCACCGACTAACGGGTCTCAAGGCGTTTTCGCGCACTTCGTTCGCGAAGCAATTGAGTGTCCCAGGCATTAGGCTTTTGCGCGCAACGCACCAAGGACAAACCGTGGGAGCGCACCTTTGGTACGTCCAGGGGGACGTTGCGTATTCGCATCTGACTGCCTCGAGCGCGACCGGCTACGAACTCATGGCCGCCTACGCTCTGGCTTGGACGGCGATCGAACTTTTTACGGGCAAGGTGCAGTGGCTCGACTGGGGTGCCGGTGCCGGTTTGAACACGGGGAGCGCCGACGGCCTCACTCGTTATAAGCGGGGCTGGGCGAATGATACACGCGCGGCGTACCTCTGTGGGCGCATCTTCGACCACGCGAGATATGAAGAGATTTCGCGCGCCAAGGGAATTATGGGCAATGACTACTTTCCATGTTACAGAAAGGGCGAATTCGGCTGACGGGCCGATCGATGCAGCGTCGCGGCGTGTTGCGCTTTCTGGAGGAAGCGGCAGTAGACAAGAGAGAGAGAGGACGAACAATGGCGAAGGTTGTAATCTTTGGAGCAAGCCAATGGGCGGAGCTGGCTCACTTTTATCTGACGCATGACTCTCCCCACGAAGTCGCCGCCTTCACCTTGGATCGGGAATTCATCGAGAACCCGAAGTACAAGGGGCAGCCCGTGGTGCCCTTCGACGAAGTTGAACAGCACTATTCACCCGGAGGCTATCAGATGTTCATTCCGATGAGTTTCAAGAAGATGAATCATCAGCGTGCCGAAAAATACCAGCAAGCCAAGGAGAAGGGTTACGAGCTGATCAGCTACGTGAGTTCAAGAGCGACGGTCTGGCCCGGATTCAAGTGTGGCGAGAATTGCTTCATCCTGGAGGACAACACAATCCAGCCTTTTGTTGAAATCGGAAACAATGTCGTGATGTGGAGCGGCAATCACATCGGTCATCACAGCCGGATCGGGGATCATGTTATGATAACGTCGCATGCCGTGATCTCCGGCTGCTGCACGATCGAGCCTTATTGCTTTATCGGCGTCAACGCGACTGTGCGCGACGAGACCGTTCTTGCGCGCGAGACGCTTGTGGGCATGGGCGTTACGATTCTGAACGACACCAAGGAGTTTGAGGTTTATAAGGCGGCCGGCGAGCCGCCAGCCGGTTTCCGCAGCGATGAAATCCGCAGCCTCTCCCACAAGTCGAAAGGATAGCTGCGGATGAAGTGGGAAAAGAAGGGCGTCATCTTCGAGCCGGACCATGACTTTGAATGGATGGCCCACCACGCCTGCGTGCCCATTGCGGACAAACTAAACGATGAGGTGTTGCGCATCTACTTCGGTCCGCGAGACCGGGAGGGTAGAACCACTACGACCTTCATTGAAGTGGAGGCGGATAATCCCTCGAAGGTGCGTTACGTGCACGACCGTCCTGTTCTAGGTCTGGGCAAGCTCGGCACTTTCGATGACAGCGGGGCGATGCCTTCCTGCATTGTCAACCACGGCGGAAGGAAGTTCCTTTACTATATCGGTTGGAATAAGGGCGTGACGGTTCCCTACCGGAACGCGATCGGGTTAGCGGTAAGCGATGACGGGGGGCTGACCTTCGAACGAGTGGGCGAAGGTCCCATAGCAGATAGGACGCCGGCCGAGCCGTACTTTTGCGCGTCGCCCTTCGCGCTCTACGACGAGGAGGAACGAAAGTGGAAGCTTTGGTACGCGTCGAGCACCGGCTGGGCAGTGGTGCACGGCCGTCCCGAACCGCGTTACCAAATCAAGTATGCCGAAAGCGAGGATGGCGTTTCCTGGGAGAGGAAAAACACGGTCTGTCTGGCGTACACTTTCGAAGGGGAAGCGAATGCAAGGCCGTGTGTCATCAAGGAAAACGGGAGGTATCGGATGTGGTACTGCTTCAGGGGCAGTGTCGACTACCGGACTGACAAGGAGCAGGCTTACCGCCTCGGCTACGCTGAGTCGCGCGACGGAATACATTGGGACAGGAGGGACGCCGAGGTCGGCATCGAGAGGTCGGCAGATGGGTGGGACTCAGTCATGATGGAATACCCCTGCGTCTACGAACATAAAGGGCGAAAATACCTGCTCTACAATGGCAATGGCTTTGGGGAAACAGGGATTGGCTACGCCGTCCTGAAAGAAGATGACTGAAAGCTTTCGTTCACCCCGGAAGATAGCCCGCCGGCTAAAATGCCTTCCCCTGGCTGTTAGGATGATCAGGAATTGGCCGGCATTCATCTTCTGTTATGCCCTTGGTCTTAAGCCCAGGCGGGCCTACTTGTTTCGGAATGGCGCTCAGCTGATGATCACTCGAGGGGTCGATCATGTTCCTATCCTTGAGATCTTCCTCAACGAAGACTACGGGATTATTGCCGATGACTCCATCGTGCTCGATCTGGGCGCGCATATCGGTGTCTTCACCATTTACGCCACGACGACTGCCCGAAATGTGGTGGTTTATGCTTATGAGCCGCACCCTGAGTTTTGCAGGGTGCTTAAAGAGAACATCCGTCTTAACCGGCGAGATGAAACTGTTCACTGCTTCAATGCTGCCGTGGCCTCGGAGACGGGAACGAGGGATCTCTACCTGGGAAGCGGACAATTTTTCTTTCCCACTCTTGTTCGTGCGACGAATGGCGACAACGTGGAACAGATGGAGGTCCCCTGCACGACCCTCATGGAGATCATGGAATCAAATCATCTGGAACGCGTCGATCTGCTCAAGATGGATTGTGAGGGTGCGGAGTATGAAATTCTGTATTCCACTCCCCCCTCGCACCTGGAGAGAATTGCCGAAATCCGGATGGAGTATCACAACCTGGATTCGCATGAGCGCCACGTTGAGGGCCTGAAACGTTTCTTTACAAGGAGCGGCTTTACGGTTACTCACCTCAAGCCAATCTCCGGAACCAACGGCACTCTCTGGGCCAAACGCGACCGCTAATCTCAGGCACAAGAGGATCAAATGATCGATGTAAACGACTACAGAGAGAACGGGTTTATTCTCCTGAAGGGGTTTTTTCCGAAAGAGGAGGTCGAGCGGATTTTCCTGGAAGCGAAGGAAGTCTTCGCCCTCCAGATGCGAAAGGCCGGTCTCTTGGAGTCGAGCACACCCAATGAGGCCGAGTTTGAAGCAGGCATGTTCAAACTCTTCGAACTGGACCTGCAAACGTACACCAATTGCGGCAAACAGGCGCAACACCTGATTTCCCTCCATCGGCTTTCGCTGGACGAACGCATCATTTCTGCGTTGAAAGATCTCGGTCTCGAATTCCCAAACATCAGCACGCGTCCGTTGCTCTACTTCAACGCGAAACGACTCGCCAAGAAGGAGGTTTACTGGCGCCTGGATGTCCACCAGGACTGGCGTAGCATGCAAGGCTCTCTCGACTCCGTGGTGGTCTGGCTGCCCCTAATCGACATCAACCAGAGCCTGGGCGCCTTGGAAGTTTACCCCGGCAGTCATAAATGGGGGCTGTTGGAAGCGGATATCGTGGACGGTTACGGACATCTGCGGTCCGGGTTGGATAAATCCAAACTCGTCTCGGTCGAAGTCCAGCGTGGAGACGCGCTTTTCTTCTCCACCCTCCTGGTCCATCAATCCGGGACAAATGTTTCGCCGTCCATTCGCTGGTCGTGCCATTTCCGATACAACAATCTGCTGGACCCAACGTTTGTCAGGCGGGGGTTCCCTCATCCCTACCTTTACAAGCCGCAGGAAGAGCTGATTACTCCGAATTTTCCTTCACCGAACGAAGTTCGGGAAGTCTTTGCCGCTCGAACCTAACGAGTGCTCTGGCCGGGACGCAGACATGGAGGATTCGAGAGCCAGTGCGGTGACAAGCCTCGCTCTTCTGGGAGCGCCTCCGGCGTTCCCGGAAAAAATCCACGTAGGGCGTCCCAACATCGGGAGCCGGGAACGGTTGTTCGAGCGTCTTAACAAATTAGTCGATACACGATATCTCTCGAATAGCGGTCCTCTCGAGCGGGAATTCGAGCAGCGCGTCTGCGAAAGGCTCGGCGTGCCACACTGTGTCGCCATGTGCAATGCGACCGTCGCTCTCGAAATACTGATTCGGGCGCTGAATCTCCGGGGCGAAGTCATTGTGCCCTCCTTCACCTTCGTGGCCACGGTGCATGCCTTGCAATGGCAGCAGATTACCCCCGTGTTTTGCGATATCGACCCGCTGACGCACAACCTGGATCCCCGAAAGGTCGAAAGCCTCATCACGCCCCGCACGACCGGTATTCTGGCTGTGCATCTCTGGGGCAGGCCGTGTGCCATCGACGAATTGCAAGCGATAGCGACCGCCAATGGACTCACCATTTTCTTTGACGCGGCCCACGCTTTTGGTTGTCAATATGGTGCTCGAAAAATAGGGAACTTTGGCGCAGCTGAAGTGTTGAGCTTTCACGCCACCAAGTTCATCAACGCTGGTGAAGGCGGCGCCGTCACGACCAACGATGCCGAGCTCGCGGCACGCCTGCAGCTAATGAAGAACTTCGGCTTCTCGGGCTACGACAACGTGATCTCAATCGGCACCAATGCCAAGATGAACGAGCTTTCCGCCGCCATGGGTCTGACCAATCTCGAGAGCTCGGAAGAATTTGTTCGCGCGAATCGAGCGAACTTTGAGACGTACGAAAAACATCTTGGTGGAATGCGCGGCCTTTCACTCCTTCGTTATGACGGTCGCGACTCGCCGAACTACCAGTATGTCGTAGTGGAAGTTGACGCTGGCGCGCTAGGCCTCACCCGAGATCAATTGGTGTCGGTGCTCCACGCCGAAAACGTTCTGGCTCGCCGATATTTTTATCCCGGTGTCCATCGGATGGAGCCTTATCGTTCGGATTATCCCGAAGCGGGTTCGCGTTTGCCCACGACGGAAGCAGTAGCCGGCCGCGTCCTGGTCCTGCCCACCGGGGCCGGAGTGACCGAGGGGGACATTCAAAAAATCTGCGCAATCATCCGCTTCGCGGCCGAGCATGGCGACGAGATTCCTCCGCCTTCCGGCGCTGAGGCTGGCGGTGTCAGCAGATAGCCGGGCCGGATTCCGGCGAGACGGATCCAGCCGGAGCCCCTCGGCCCGCCAGCGTTGCTTATTCTGTCCGCGGAGCGCGCGGTCTCTACTGTTTGTTCGTAGTGCTCGAGAACGCCCCGGGAGCGGTGTTGCCGATCAGGGAATTACCCTGGAACGAATCGATCGTCCCGCCATTGGGTGACAAGCCGGTCGCGTTTTGCGCGATAATGCTGTCCGAGACTCGGATGGCGGACCCGGCGATGGACTGGAGACCGACCGAGGAAAACGAGATCTGGGTGTCGTCGACATTCAGCAGGGAGTTCGTCGCGCTCGCCTTTATCCCGGTGGCGGCGTTGTGGTTGATAAGACAGTTGCTGAACGCACCCCGGACGTTCCCTGAGGTATCGATTCCATCCCCGTCGCAATTCATGATCCGGGTCCGGTCGATCGTGGCGGTGAGCTGCCCGGCGGTAATGTTCAGGTGGATGCCATCTTCCAGGATGTTCTCGATCACGGAGTCAATCACCTTCAACTTTCCGGCGGCACCCAGCGCGACGTCAATGCCCCGGCCGGGGTTGCCCCGAAAGCCGTAAATCCAGCAGTGCTCCACCATCAACACTTTTCCGCTGTTATAGCGAATACCCCTGAGGCCATTGCAGGCCCCGTTAATGGAGATATCGCGAAGGATGACCGTGTCATTGGCGGTAGCGGCCACGATCACGCCAGTGGTGAGGGTCGCGAGAATTCCCGCCAAGGTTCCGGTCCCATTGAGGGTGATTCCCTTATTGATCGTGACGGCGCCGAAGCCGCCCGGATCAAGCACGGAAATCTCGCCGCAGTTGGCCGTTTTTGAAATTGCGCCGGCAAACGTCTTGCACGGCGCCGTCCGGCTGCATGGGTTTTCGTCGGCGCCAACGCCGGAGACCCAAGTGCGGGTAGCCTGCGCGTGCGCGACCGTGGAAAAGCCGACTGCGAGGGCCGCAGTCGAAAGGAACCGAATTATTCTGGATGTGTTCATGTACATAATTCGGGTGGAGGCGGTTTGTTACGCGCCTTGCTACTGCGTCTTCCTGTCCGCGAATGCGGAGGTCTACTGTTTGTTCGTCGTGCTCGAGAACGCCCCGGGAGCGGTATTACCGATCAGGGAATTGCCCTGGAACGAATCGATCGTGCCGCCATTGGGATTCAAGCCGGTCGCGTTTTGCGCGATAATGCTGTCCGAGACTCGGATGGCGGAACCGGCGATGGACTGCAGACCGACCGAGGAAAACGAGATTTGGGTGTCGTCAATATTTAGCAGGGAGTTTGTTGCGCTCGCCTTCACCCCGGTGGTGGTGTTGTGGGTGATCAGACAGAAGCTAAATGCTCCCCGGACATTTCCCGTGGTATCGATTCCATCCTGATCGCAATTCATGATGCGGGTCTTATCGATCGTGGCGGTGAGCTGGCCGGCGGTCATGTTGATGTGGACGCCATCTTCCAGGATGTTCTCGATGACGGAGTCGATCACCTTCAACTTTCCGGCCACACCCATCGCGACGTCAATGCCCCGGCCGGGGTTGCCTCTGAAGCCGTAGATCCAGCAATGGTCCACCATCAACACTTTTCCACCGATATAGCGAATACCGTTGAGGCCATTGCAGGCGCCGTTGATGGAGATATCCCGAAGGATGACTGTGTCGTTGGCGGTAGCGTTCACGATCACGCCATTTACGTTCGCGGCGAGAATCCCCGCCAGGGTTCCGGTCCCATTGATGGTGATGCCCTTGGTGATCGTGACGGCGCCGAAGCCGCCCGGATCAAGCACGGAAATCTCACCGCAGTTGGCCGTTTTTGAAATGGCACCGGCAAACGTCTTGCATGGCGCCGTCCGGCTGCATGGGTTGACGTCGTCACCGACGCCGGAGACCCAGGTTCGGGTGGCCTGCGCGTGCACTACTGTGGAGAAGCCGACTACGAGAGCCGCAGTCGAAAAGAACCGAATAATTTTGGATGTGATCATGTACGTATTTCTGGTTTTGGCGGTTTGTACGCCGCCGTTTTAACTGCCTGTTTCTGTCCGCGAAAGCGCGGGTTCTACTGCTTGTTTGTAGTCGTGGAGAACACCCCGGGAGCGGTATTACCGATCAGGGAGTTGCCCTGGAAAGAATCGATCGTGCCGCCATTGGGATCTATCCCGGTCGAGTTTTGCGCGATAATGCTGTCCGAGACGCGAATCGCGGAACCGGCGATGGACTTCACGCCGACCGAGGAAAACGAGATTTGAGTGTCGTCGATATTCAGCAGGGAATTCGTGGCACTAGCGATGACCCCGTTCGTGGTGTTGTGGGTGATAAGACAGTTGCTGAATGCACCCCTGACATTGCCCGTGGTATCAATCCCATCCTGGTCGCAATTCATGATCCGGGTCCGGTCGATCGTGGCAGTGAGCTGCCCGGCCGTCATGTTCACGTGCACGCCATCTTCCAGGATGTTCTCGATGACTGAGTCAATTACTTTCAACTTTCCTGCGACACCCATCGCGACGTCAATGCCCCGGCTGGTGGCTGTGCCCCTGAAGCCGTAGATCCAGCAGTGGTCCACCATCAACACTTTTCCCGCGAGATAGCGAATGCCATTGAAGCCGGTGCAAGCACCGTTGATGGAGATATCCCGAAGAATGATCGTGTCATTGGCGGTAGCGTTCACGATCACGCCATTCTGGGCGGCCGCGAGAATCCCCGCCAGGGTTCCAGTACCATTGATGGTGATTCCCTTCGTGATCGTGACGGCGCCGAAACCGCCCGGATCAAGTACGGAAATCTCGCCGCAGTTGGCTGTTTTTGAAATTGCACCCGCAAACGTTTTGCACGGCGCCGTCCGGCTGCATGGGTTAGCGTCATCACCCACGCCGGAGACCCAGGTTCGGGTAGCCTGCGCGTGCGCTACCGTTGAGAAGCCGACTACGAGAGCCGCGATGGAAAAGAATCGAATTATTCTGGATGTGATCATGAGACGTGTTCCTGGTTGAGGATTTGTATGACTAAGTGAGAATTCAGAATACGCAGAATTTCTCAAAAGCATCAACAACTCTTTTCCCTTCTTTTTCCGTTCCTTCCGGGTTATCCAGCTCCGTCCCGGCCGAGGGCTCCCTCGCCCTCCTGTTTTTAGGATTGGAAATTGAACCGGCATCTGTTCAATCCACCCAGGCGTAATGAAGAATCTTTGGGACCCGATCGAGGCAGATCAAGGCAAGTCCGACCTTGAGCAGCGAGTTTATTCCTCCCGGCTGTTGGGACGGGACGCCGCGCTCGTGCTGCACGGCGGCGGCAATACTTCCGTCAAGATCAGGGAACGCAATCTCCTGGGCGAGGAGGAAGAAATCCTCTACGTCAAAGGCAGCGGTTGGGATTTGGAAACAATCCAGGCGGAGGGGTTCGCTCCGGTCCGGCTGGCCTATTTATTGAAACTCGCAAAGGTCGACGCGTTGTCGGATCCGGAAATGGTGAACGAGCTCGCCACTCAGGTGACTCGTGCCGGCGCGCCCGCCCCGTCGGTTGAGACGATCCTGCACGCGGTGCTGCCGCACAAATTTGTCGATCACACCCATGCGGACGCAGTCCTGGCCGTCACCAACACGGCCGAGGGCGAAACGCGCATCCGCGAAATCTATGGCGACGATGTCGTGGTCGTTCCGTACGTCATGCCAGGATTCGATTTGGCGAAGGTTTGCGCGGCGAAATTCGCGGCCGAGGCGAAACCCGGGACTCTCGGGATGGTCTTGATGCAACACGGTATCTTCTCGTTCGGAGCGACCGCCGAGGAATCGTACGGCCGAATGATCGCGTTGGTGGACCGGGCTGAAGCGTATTTAAAACAACAGAAAGCGTGGGACTTCTCGCTTCCGGAAACGGCTCACTCGGAGAAGGAGCTCCGGTTGGAGCTGGCCGGGCTCAGACATGATATCGCGGTGGCCGCCGGATCGCCGGTAGTAATGTCGACCCATTCGAATTCGAAGTTTCGGGCCTTCGCCCGCTCCAGCGAGGCCACGGATCTCTCGCAAAGAGGCCCAGCCACGCCCGATCACATCCTGCGCACCAAACGCTTTCCGATGCTGGGGCGCGATGTGGCCGCGTTTGCGGAGGCGTACCGCGCCTATTTTGCGCGTAACGCCTCTCGCGCGAAGGAGCCCAAGACGATGCTTGATCCCGCGCCGCGCCTAATCCTGGATCCGGAGTTGGGCCTCGCCGGTATCGGTCGCTCCGCCAGGGAGGCCGGCATCGCCTGCGACCTTTATTCGCATACGATTGACGTGATCTTGCGGGCGGAAGCGCTCGGCGGTTATCGAGCGCTCTTCGAGCAGGAGTTATTTGAGTTCGAATACTGGGACCTGGAACAGGCAAAGCTGCGGCGCGCGGGAACACCGCCGGTTTTCGGTGGCGAAATCGCTTTGGTCACGGGTGCGGCCTCGGGGATAGGGCGAGCTTGCGTGGAGGCTCTGCTGAAACGTGGGGCGGCAGTGATAGGTTTGGATATCGATCCGGCCGTCTCCACCTGTGCCGGCGCCCGGCCCGACTTCCTTGGCTTGCCGTGCGACGTTACGTCTGCGGAAGCCGTGACTGCCGCTCTGGAGGCTGGAGTCCGGGCTTACGGCGGGCTGGACATGCTAATCCTGAATGCCGGAGTTTTCCCCGGCGGGACGCCCATCGAAGCGCTGCAGATCGAAGAATGGCGGCGCGTTTTCGGGGTTAACTGCGACGCCAACCTCGTGCTGATGCGCGAGTGTTATCCGCTGCTCAAGCTCGCCCCCAAAGGAGGACGTGTTGTAGTCATTGGATCGAAAAATGTCGCCGCTCCCGGGCCCGGCGCAGCCGCCTACTCGGCCTCAAAAGCAGCGCTGACCCAGCTGGCGCGGGTGGCTGCTTTAGAGTGGGGTGAGGCAGGCATTCGCGTAAACACGCTTCATCCCAATGCGGTTTTCGATACGGCTCTTTGGACGAAGGAAGTGCTCGAAGCGCGGGCCCAGAGCTATGGTTTGTCGAGCGAAGCCTACAAACGGAACAACGTCCTCAAGACGGAAGTTCGAAGCATCGATGTCGCGGAAATGGCGGCCGAACTCTGCGGACCGACCTTTGCCAAAACCACCGGCGCGCAAATCCCGGTCGATGGCGGAAACGACCGGGTTATTTAGGGGAGCGCACGCGCCTGGGAAGAAAGCATTCCCGTCCTTATTCGGGAAAGAAAGTCTCTTCCAGCTCAGTAGACAGCCAATGATAGACAGGCAGATGCAGCTCCTGGATTTCGGCCACGTTATCGGACGGCACCTTGATGGCGACCTCCGCCAGCGGCGCCAGGTCTCCCCCAGCCCGGCCGGTCAGAGCAATTGATTTCAGGCCGAAAGCCTTCGCGACGAGAACGGCGTTTGAAACGTTCTTCGACTTTCCGGACGTGCTGATGGCCAGCAGAACATCGCCGGCGCGCCCGAGCCCATAAATCTGTTGGGCAAAAATCATGTCGTAATCGATGTCGTTAGCGATCGCCGTGATGAGCGAGACCTGCGACGGCAGCGAAATTGCAGCCAGCGTACCTTGCAGCCGTCCGGCAATCGCTTTGCCCGCCGGTCCGCCCGACTGTTCGAGCTGCGTTGCATGGGCTGGAGAAATCGGACGATGTTTCAGGAAACCCTTCATCAACTCCGCCACCATGTGCTCGCTGTCCGCTGCGCTCCCCCCGTTGCCGCAAATCAACAGCTTGTTTCCGTTCTGGTAGGCCGCAACGAGAAGCTCGAACGCAGCTTCAAGCTCCCTCTCGCACGCTTGCAGCGCCGGATATCGTTTCAGGAGTAGGGCGAGACGTTCTTTCATTTCCATTCTGAGTCAGACGCTGGCGACCGGCGGGAAGTCTGACAAGCGTTTCTTTCCACCTGCGTTTCGACTTGACGCTCTCCTCGAGGTCTCAACACACTCCCGAGATGCAGATTCATATCGCTCGCAACGGACAGCCGATGGGCCCTTTCTCGCTCGATGAAGTGAACCGTCAACTGGCTGCGGGGACGCTAACCCTGGCCGATCAGGCCTGGTATGAAGGCGCGGCTGGTTGGGCGCCCCTTTCCACTGTGCCCGGTGTAAGCGGGAGCGGCACATCAGGCAGTCCGTCCCCGGCGGAGGCGACGACCCCGAGCGTGCCGGCTGCCACTTCGCCTGCGGTGGGAGGTCCCGTGATTGCGCCGGTCCCCTCCAGCCAAACGGAGCCGCTCGCCATCTGGTCGCTCGTTCTCGGTTTGGTCGGGCTGCTTTCCTTTTGTTGTGGGCCGGCCTTCGGGATCGGGGCGGTGGTTTGCGGGCACCTTGCGCTTTCGAAAATCAAGGCAAGACCCCAGTTGGAAGGCCGAGGCCTGGCCCTGGCGGGATTGATTATCGGATATTTCGCCGCTCTTTCCTGGTTGCTTTATCTACTCTTTTTCGGCGGCATCGCCATGTTGCAGGGGATCGCTGAAGGCATGCCCAAATAACCCCCGCGCCATTTCGTCCGGCACCCTTTTTTGGAACCGAGTGGGCGAGAAATCAGGTGAATTATTGCGTTGACAGGGGGTCGCGAAAATCTGTAATCAAGCCTCTATGAAGCGACTTCTTGCTGGTCTTCCACTACTTTTCACTGCCACAATCCTGCTCGCGCAAAGCTCCAGTCCTGACGACGCGACTGCCAGCGCAACGCCGGAGATCAGCGCTGAAGCCGCCGCTGGAATCGCGGCGCTGTTTGGAGGCCTTTGTTTGTTCTGGATCGTTTGCCTCGTCATCTGGCTCTGGATAGCCATCTGGGTCATGAAAGACGCGAAACGCCGCCAGTCGCCGAATGCGACCTTAGTCACGGTCCTGGCCTGGATTCCGGCTACGACCGTCATAGGGCTGATCGTTCACTTGGTGACACGGCCAAAGACGATTCCGGGCGCGCCTAATCCGTAAAGCGGGCTTTGCCGCTTCGGGGGCCTCACACAGAGGTCACAACGGACACTAAGGATACACCACCTTTGTGACCTGTGCGGACTTGGTGAGAGATCTGATCGAGAAACGAAGACTTCGGGTTTGGATCGTTCTGATCGCCGCGGTTGTTCTTGCCGCGGCGGCGATTTGCGATTGGAGCCGGCCGCCCTCGCGGCAAGTCTCCGTTGCGCTTTACCAAAGGATCGTGATAGGCGGATATAGAGTCATCCTCAAGCCGCTTTCCGACCGTTTCATCCGCTGCCGATTTCAGCCGACCTGCTCCATGTATTCGGAGAAAGCGATGCATGTTCACGGTTTCCCCAAAGGACTCTGGCTCACGACGGCGCGATTATTCCGCTGCATGCCCTGGGTGCGCGCGGGCACGCATGATCCCGTGCCTTAACGAAACCGGATTTCGGAAACCGGAAACCGGAAAGGAGAAGAATTTCGGATACTGGGCCTTTTTCTTTCCGGTATCCTGTCTGTGCTTTCGCCAAAGGTTTACAAACGATTCCCGCACGTGTAGAACGAGTCCATGAAAACAATTTCACTCGCGGTCCTGTTCGCTCTCGCCCTGCTCACGCCAGCTCTCGCCAAGACTTTCAAGCTGCCGGATGAGGAGTCCTTTGCCTCGATCACGATTCCCGATGACTGGAAGTCCAAGGAAATCGACGCTGGCGTGGAGGCGCAATCCTCCGATGACGAAGTCTATTTCGCGGTCGAAGCCACCGATGCCAAGGGGATGGACAAGGCCATCGCGGAAGCGGTCGAATATCTAAGTGAGCAGGGTGTCACTGTCGATGAAAAGACGATGAAACAAAGCGAGGGCAAGATCAATGGAATGGAAGGGGTCGACGTGACCTGGAACGGCAAGGACAAGGAAGGCGCCGCAATCATTAGTCTCACTGTCCTCGAGGCGAAAAAAGACAAAGTTCTCCTGATAACCTATTGGGGCTCGCCCGATGGCACCAAGAAACATGACAAGGCCCTGGGCGCCATTCTGAACAGCATCAAGCCCATCATGTAGGGAAGGTCTCACACGGAGGTCACGGAGGGGCACGAAGGTTTTCCTTCTTTCCCCTTCCAGCAATCCGCGGTCAAGGTCTTCCCTTCGTGTTCCGTTGTGACCTCCGAGCGAGGTCTGAATGGGTCTGCAAAAAAGTTCGAAAAAAAAGCTCGACACGTTTTTGCGCGGCAGCTAACAACGACTCCACGCGTCTGTAAGACGTTGCTTCGGCGCACGAAGCTGGAAAGTGTTTCTGGCCAGAAACACCGCGCAAAAGAGAGACGATTAAGGCAAATCACCGAACAATTTTCGAACGAATTCCCGCAAAGCGCTCGCATAACTTCAACCGGCTAAAAACACCATGGCTGAACCATTTCTTGGCGAAATCAAAATCGTGAGCTTCAACTACGCCCCGGTAGGCTGGGCGTTTTGCAACGGACAGTTCTTGCCCATCAACCAGAACCAGGCGCTCTTTTCGCTCCTCGGCACAACGTACGGCGGCAATGGCCAAACTACTTTCGCGCTGCCTAACTTGCGCGGTCAGGTGCCTCTTCACGTAGGCAACGGTCATACTCAGGGCGAGACCGCTGGAAGCACTAGTGTCACCATCTCGCAGCAGACAATGGCGCAGCACCTGCATTTCGCGCAGGGCTCGTCCAACGGCGGCGACACCCCGACGGCCATCGGTAATCTGCTGGCGAGCGCTCTCAACGTCTATCGGCAGGCCGATAACCTGCAGTCGCTGAGGCCGGACTCGGTGACCAACGTCGGCGGCAGCCAGGCGCATAATAATATGATGCCTTATCTGGTTCTTAACTTTTGCATCGCGCTGGTCGGAATTTTCCCGAGCCGAAACTAAGGAGAAAACTATGTCACAACCCTTTATTGGTGAGATCAGAATGTTCGCCGGCAACTTCGCCCCGGCAGGCTGGATGTTTTGCGATGGGCAATTACTGCCCATTTCTGAGAACGACGCGCTCTTTACCTTGATCGGCACGACCTATGGCGGCGATGGGCAGGAAACCTTTGCCCTCCCCAACCTGCAGAGCCGCGTCCCTATCCATGCAGGAACGGGACCCGGCGGGACAACTTACCAGCTCGCCGAAATGGCCGGAACCGAGCAGGAGACGCTCACCGTCCAACAGATTCCCATTCACAATCACGCTCTGCTGGCCTCGACCGCCATCGGCACCGCCAACACGCCATCGGGTAACGTGACCTCTCAATCAGTCTCGGTGAAGATGTACCTTGCGGACCAGCCAACCGGCGCGCTGAACAACAACTCTGTCACGCCCGTCGGGGGCAGCCAGCCGCACGAGAATTGCCAGCCATTCCTCTGCATCAACTACATCATTTCACTCTTCGGAATTTTCCCGCGCCAATCTTAAGGAAATAACCATGTCATCACCATTTGTAGCTGAAATTCGCATCTTCGGTTTTAACTTCGCCCCTACCGGCTGGGCGCAGTGCAACGGGCAGATTCTGCCCATCTCGCAAAACACCGCGCTCTTCTCCTTGCTTGGCACCACTTACGGCGGCAACGGCCAGAGCACCTTCGCGCTACCGGACCTGCAGGGCAACGCAGCCATGCACCCAGGCCAGGGGCAGGGATTGTCGCTTCGTGATCTTGGCGAGCAATCCGGGGCGGAGACGATCACGTTGCTCGTGTCCGAGATACCGTTCCATACCCACTCGATCATGGCTGTGCCCGAGGTTTCGGACGTCCAGACGCCCACGGTAGACACTGCGCTGGGCCGCTCTGGCGGCGGCAGCGCCTACACCGCGGCCCCTGCGAACATTGTGCAGCTGGCCCCGCAGGCGCTTACGCCCGCGGGCGGCAGCCTGCCGCACAACAACATGCAGCCATACTTGACGTTGAACTACTGCATCGCGTTGCAAGGCGTGTTTCCGCCCCGCACCTAGCGCTGGCGCCCTTGGCCGCATCCGCCAACGAGGAAAATTTGATCGTCCTCCGGCCCATCACGCCGGAGGACGAATCATTTCTGGCTTCCCTGTATGCCAGCACCCGCGCGGAGGAGCTCGCCCTGACCAACTGGAGCGACGAGCAGAAAACGATGTTCTGCCGGATGCAGTTCAAGGCCCAAACGGCGGATTACCGGCGAAATTATCCTGACGCTTCCTGCCAGATCATCGAGCGCGGCGGCGTCGCGGCCGGGAGACTGCTGGTCATGCGTTCCGACGAGGCAGTCCTTGTGATTGACATTGCGCTCATGCCTGAGCATCGCGGCGCCGGTCTCGGAACGAAGCTGCTAAGGGAGCTGCAAGAGGAGGCAAAGGCTGCCGGAAAGCCGCTCAGGATTCACGTGGAGCGTTTCAATCCCGCTCTGCGGCTTTACGAGCGGCTCGGTTTCAAGCGGATCGAGGAGAAGGAAGTTTATTTGCTGATGGAGTGGAGCGGGTAGGAATGACGAATGACGAATGGCGAATGACGAACGCGGAACGAGCCTCCCGACGGTCACAATGGACAAAATCCAAAAAGACTTTGTGACCTTTGTGGCCTCTGTGTGAGGCCCCGTTAGTTAAACACCGCCTCGAACGTGCTGCTGGTTTGATCGGCAGCGATTTGGACCAAAAAAATTTCCATCTCACCCAGTTGCGCGTTGCTCATCCGGTAGATGCCCTGGGGCAAACGCAGCGGCGCCGGCCCGCGAAACGTCAGCGTGAACGGATCGCGCCCGGCGTCCGGCGCAGTTTGCGAACGCGCGTCGAAAAGTTGCAGGACTACCGGCCCCGCATCAGTAACGATTTGGAAATCCTCATTCACACAGGCAGCGAAGTCGGCGCACTGAACTTTGGCGAGGTCGAGCATGCCGCGATGCTAACCGGCCCGCGTCGAGTCCGGCTAGGAAAAATGAGGAGAGAGTGGGCGGCGCGGCGACTCGCGGGAGCCGGCGCCGGGGCACGTCCGGCGCATCCGCCTCACAAATGTAACATCCCACCTGAAAATAAAATCTGGACATGTCTCCGCGTTTTCTCTAAAAACCCATCCTGTGCTCCCTCAGCGATTTGTCCCCGAATTTCCACATTCTGAATTTACGTAAAATCGCCGGCTCTGACGGCACCTGATCTGCTCAACTCACGACCCTTATGCAATCCCACTTTACCCCGTTAAATTATCAACTGACCGCCACCTCGCTTAAGGCGGCCCTGCGCGGCGTTCGCAACACCGTGGTTGCGTTGGCGCTGTTGGCCAGTGCGCAACTTGCGTCCGCGCAGGTTACCGTCACGGCGACGAACGACGATGGCGTGCCGGCGGCGACGAAGAAGAACCCGGGCGACACCGTCACCTACACGATCCAAATCAATAGCACGGGCGCTGCTGATGCCAGCGGCGTCACGCTGACGGACCCCACGGCGGCCAACACTTCCGAGGTGGCGGGCAGCCTCAACGTCACTCCCGTGGCGCTGAACGATACATATGCGCCGGTCGTGCTGGCCAACACCAGCGTAGACACGAACGCCAGCTCCGAGTTTACCGTCGCGAGCAACGATTACTTCGGAATCTCCGGAGGCAATCCAGTAACGCTTACGGGCGTCACTATTACGGCCAGCACCAGCGCGGCGACCCACGGAAGTGTGGTCATGACCACTACTGGCGCAGATGCTGGCAAATTCATTTATACGCCCGACGCTGGTTACACTGGGCCGGCAAGTTTTACCTACACCATCACCAACGGTGTAGGCGGGGTGCCGGCGGGGAGCAACGTCGGAACCGTTAACCTCACGGTAGGCGGACCGGTGATCTGGTATGTGAACCCAAATAACGGTTCGAACGGCACCGGCACATTAGGCAATCCCTTCAACAATCTCGCCTCCGCGATCACCGCGATCGGTGCCAACACCGGCCACCGCATCTTTATTTACAGCGGCGGCCCGGCGCAGAGCGGGAATTTCATCCTCAGGGACAACGGCTGGCTCGTCGGCCAGGCGGCGTTCGAGGCAAGCGACAACTTCGATACATTGATGGGAATTACTCCGCCGGCGGACACCCCGGCGCGGCCGACCCTGAATGATGCCGGAGCCAAGCCCTCCATCACCAACTCGACTAACGATACCATCGTTCTTGCCCAAGCTAATATCATCCTGGGTGTGGCGATCGCGAATACCGGCGGAGCCACGGATTTTGCGATTATCGGCACAGGCATCAACACGGGAACAATCGGCAATGCCACCACCAGCGACGTGACGCTGGGCAGTTCCGGCACGAGTGGCGGCGCGATCTCCCTGGCGGGTGGCAGCGGGGCCTTCCCGATCAGTGCGCCGATCACTTCGAGCGCGGGGCGTTCGGTTTCCATCTCTGGCCGCGGCGCGGGCCTTGTGAGTTTCAACCAGGCTATCTCCAATACCGCAGCCGGCATCTTTCTCGACAACAACGATCAGAGTGGGGACGCGACGTTTACGTTCACCGGTGGACTGAGTCTTAGCACCGGCACGAACGCCGCCTTCACCGCGACCAATGGGGGCATCGTCAACGCGACCCAGAACAACACGAGTATCGTCAACACACTGACGACGACGACGGGCACGGCGCTCAACGTCACCAGCACGAACATCGGTTCGAGCGGACTGACTTTCCGCAGCATTACTTCCACCACCAGCGGCGCGCCCAGCGGCATCATCCTGGATGGCACTGGTACGACCGCCGGTCTGACCGTCACCGGGAATGGTGGTACTTGCACGGTGGCCACACCGACCTGCACCGGCGGCACAATCTCCAGCAAGACAGGCGCTGACGGCAGCACCACCCAAGGCACGGGCATCTTCCTGAGAAACACAGAGAGCGTTTCGCTTACGCGGATGAGGGTGAACGACTGTCAGAACTACGGCATCCGCGGCGTCAACGTCGACGGCTTTGTGCTCAGCAACAGCGTCGTCAATGGCACGAACGGCACCAATCCCGGCGCGCCGTTTACCGAGGGCAGCGTGGTGTTCGACGGGACGGGCCATAGCCCCGCGCAAGGGCTCGTCGGCACCGCGTCCATCACCACCTGCGATATCCGCGGCGGACGCAGCGACAACCTTCGCGTCGACAATAGCGCCGGCACGCTCAACCTGACCGTCTCGGGAAGCACCTTCCGCGACACGGTTGATGCAGCCGACGCCAGCGATAACATCTTCATCGAGCTTGATACAACGGCCACCGGCTTCGTCAGCATCACCGGCTCGACCTTCGGCGAAACGAGCGGCGACCACATCCAGGGCAACCTCGTCAACACCGCAATCGGTCACTTCACCATCACCGGCAACACGATGACTGGGGTCGGCAGCGCCAAGCCCGCCACCCGCTTCGGCATGGGCATCCTCATCGCCGGCGGGACGTGGACGGGCACCTGCCGTTACAACATTTCGAACAACATCATGTCCGGCACTCGCCAGGGCCACGCCATCCATACGAACAAGGGGGGTCCGGGCGGCGGCACGATGGAAGGCACCATCTCGAGCAACACCATTGGCGTAGCGGGCACCCCTGAGTCGGGCGCGTCGGAATCCTCCGGCATCACCGTCGCCTCCCGGGGTAACGCCGGCCTGCACAGGGCCGTCGTCTCGAACAACGTGATCCATCAGACGGATGAGTTCGGCGTCAATCTCGAAGCGGGCGAGGACGGAGGCGTGGCCGACAACTCCAACGGGACCGCGACCAGCGGCCCGGCGGCCTCGCTCGACATCACCGTCACCGGAAACACTGTCGACACGCCCGGCCCCCTCGCGCTGCATGGCATTCACCTCAACGCCGGCATCCTGCCGGGCGACAACAACACGGTCTGCGCCGACGTCGGCGGGGCGGGCGCCCTTATGAATAACGTCCCGAGCTCTGCCAACGAGGGCGCGGGCGGCTCCGACGTGCGCCCGCGTCAGCGGCAGGCCGTGCGCGTCAACATGCCCGGGTATGGCGGCACCGCGTTCGATAGCACGGCGGTCCAGACCTACATGACCGGCCGCAATACTCTGACGAGCGTCGCTGCCGGCTCGAGCAACGCCTCGGGCACAGCGAACGATGGCTACTTCAACACTGCCGGCGGCGCCCCCTGCGCCCAGCCGATTCCGCCCACGCCGCCTTTGCTCTTCGCTCCCGGCGGCGTCGACACGCTTACTAATCAAAACAGACTGAATGGCATCACCGCCACTGTTACGGCGCCAGGGGAAGCTCCCGGAACTACCAACGCCGTATTGCCTGGCGATACACTTCTCAATCAAGACACGTTGGATTCTCTGGTCGCTAATGCTATTCAGCGTTGGGAAACCACAGGCTTATCAGAAAAACAGAGCGCCCTCCTGCGCCATCTGAAATTCGAAGTGGCCGATCTGTCTGACTTGCGCCTGGGTGAGGCGAACGGAAATCACATTCGCGTCGATAGGAATGCCGGCGGCAACGGCTGGTTCATCGAAACTGGTGCGCAGAGCGATTCGCTCTTTGCCAGCGTAAACTCTGCGACCCGTCGCTATACCGATCCGGCGAACGCGCCGGCGGGTCGCGTCGATTTGCTCACCGCCATCATGCACGAGATGGGTCACGCGCTTGGTCTCAACGATTCCTACCTCGAGCAGGATCGGGATAGCTTGATGTATGGCTACCTGACGAAGGGTGAGCGGCGCCTGCCGGCCAAAGATCAGGCCCGGGACGCGACGCCGCACGCCGGAGGAGATATGCATTTCCTCACCTCACCGGTCGTTATCGGAACGCTGCCCGCGGGCAAGTCCGTCGTCGTTACCTATACGGTCACGATCAATATCGGCATGACCGCGCCCACGATCTCCAATCAGGGCACCGTGAGCGGCAGCAACTTCTCCAACGTGCTGACGGACGATCTCCAATTGCCCGGCGCTCCCGCCAATCCCACCGTGACCCGGGTCCAGCAACCGCCGACGGTGGCGAACATCTCCCCGAGCGTAAACGAGGACGCCATTCTCACTTTCGCCGCGGCGAATTTTGATGCCGGCTTCTCCGATCCGAACTCCGATGCCCCGGCCGACATACTTCAGATCCTGCGCATCACCTCGCTGCCCGCGAATGGCCTGCTCAAGATCAGCGGCGCCACCTTCACGGTGCCGCAGGACATCTTGCGCGCCAACATTGGCACCCTCACCTACACGCCGAATCCAGATTACAACGGCCCGGATAGCTTCAACTGGAACGGGTCCGACGGCACGGCCTTCGCGGCCAGCCCCGCGGCGGCCAATATCACGGTCAACCCGGTCAACGACGTCCCGAGCTTCACCAAGGGAGCCGATCAGACCGTGCTGGAAGACGCCGGGGCGCAGAGCGTTCCCGGCTGGGCCACCAATATCTCCCCCGGCCCAGGGAACGAGTCGGGCCAGGTGGTTGATTTCATTGTCACGAACAACAACAATCCGCTGTTCCAAGTGCAGCCCGCGGTCTCGGCGACAGGAACCCTGACTTATACGCCGGCCGCTAACGCCAACGGCACCGCGATTGTTTCCGTCCAGATCCACGACAACGGCGGCACCACCCCTGGCGTCGACACGTCGGCCATCCAGACCTTTAACATCAACGTCACGGCAGTGAACGATGAGCCGACCCTGAATCCCATTCCCGATCCGGCCCCGATCCCACAGGATTCCGGGCTCCAAACGGTCAACCTCTCCGGTATCACTGAAGGTCCGGCGAATGAGTCCGCGCAAACGGTCACCGTCACTGCGGTATCGAACAATACCGGATTGATTCCGAACCCAACGGTCACTTACACGAATCCCAACACGACTGGATCGTTGAGCTATACGCCGGTGGCCGGGCAGTCCGGCTCGGCCCAGATCACGGTCACGGTTCAGGACAATGGCGGTATCCTCAACAGCGGAGACGACACCATCACGCGGCAGTTCACGGTGGTAGTTATCGCCCCGACGCCAACACCGACCCCAACGCCTACTCCAACTCCGACGCCAACGCCGACACCTACGCCGACGCCAACCCCAACGGCGACGCCTACACCCACTCCTACGCCGGTAACACCAACTCCGACACCAACAGCGAGTCCGACGCCCACACCTACTCCGACGCCAACGCCTACTCCAACTCCGACACCTACGCCGACAGCAAGTCCGACCCCAACGGCAACTCCGACACCTACACCGACAGCGAGTCCGACCCCAACGGCCACACCGACACCAACCCCAACGGCGACGGCGACACCGTCTGCTACCCCAACGGCCACACCGTCGGCCACTCCTTCGGCAACTCCGAGCGAGCTGATCTATGGAATAACGCAACCCAATAGCGGAGAGGTCCCTGGCGTGAACCTGGTCTCGTTCCTCAGTAGCTCGCCTGGAACGGTGACAACCATCGGTCCGTTCACGGGCGTGGTCGCCGGGCATGGCCTGCGCAGCCTCGACTTCCGTCCTTCAACGGGCGTGCTGTATGCCCTCAGCAGTAACGGCGCAGCGGCTCAG
>DASZDO010000016.1:0-34984 GCA_035941955.1 Chthoniobacterales bacterium | reverse complement strand
TCCGCGGCTGCTGGAAGAATTCGAGCGTTTTCCCGACCTGGTGGTCGAAGGTTGCGGCGGTCATCTCGTCCTCTTTCGTCCGAGAAAAATCCTCGAGCCCGCCGCGTTTCCACGGTTTCACGATGAGGTGCGCACGCTGGCCCGTCTTTTCCGGGGTGAAATGCAGATTCCTTGATGGACAACATTGTCGGTCCGTTTGCTTTTCGTTCTGCTTCTACTTTCCGTTTTCAGTCAATAGTAAGCTCTGTCCCCCTTTCTCACTTCGCTGGCGGGAGTCATGTCCACACTTTGCAAAGTGTGACCAATTGGTCACTTCAGTGGTTTGAGGGGTTTGAGTTACTGAATCGTCGTTCTCGAAGCGGGCGCACGCCGTTTTCTCGTACCGCTGCCGCTCGAAGAACTCGAGCGATTTGCCGACCGGGTGGTCGAAGGTTGCGGCGGTCATCTCGTCCCCTTTCGTCCGAGAAAAATCCTCGAGCCCGCCGCGCTGGCGCGTCTTTTCGTGGGTGAATTGCAGATTCCATGATGGACAGCACTGTCAGTCCGGCTTGGTTTTCGTGCTGTTTCTGTTTACGAGCATGTCATACTTTGCAAAGTGTGACCAATTGGTCACCGATGTGGTTTTGAGGTTCGCCGCTGCTCCAAGTGGTCGAAGGTTGCGGCGGTCATCTCGTCCTCTTTCGTCCGAGAAAAATCCTCGAGCCCGCCGCGTTTCTACGGTCTCAGGATGAGATGCGCACGCTGGCGCGTCTTTTCCCGGGTGAAAAGTAAATTCCTCGATGGACAGGATGGTCAGTCCGGCTTTCAACTTTCCATCTCGTCACATGTTACACGTCACTTTCCTCGTCATCGATATTCAGTCACGGTGGGTGCTGGGCAAGGGGGAAGCCCATCATGATGGTTTTTTGCCGGGGCAACTGCGACGTCCCCGAGCATTCGAGCCTTTCTGACCCCTCCTCGCCTTTTCCCGGCTCAGCGCCGAGCAGCAATGACGCGATTCACAGACCGACCCTCTCTCCGTTAGACCAACCCAGGTCGCTGTTCCTTACGGAGAACGAGCCTTTGCTGCTGCTTGAGCCTTGAGGCGACTAGTACGGGCCGGCCCCGCATACAAATCCTTCGGAGCGAGTTTGAGCGCCCGGTCGTAGTCGGCGATTGCGCCCTCAAAGTCTTCCCTTTCTAGCTTGAGATCCGCGCGCTTGTAAATAGCGAGGGCCGACTTAGGGTCGAGTTCAATAGCGCGGTTGTAGTCGGCCATTGCGCCCTCCAAATCGTTTGTTTCCCATTTGAGTGCCGCCCGATTGATGTAGGCAGCGGAGCGCTTAGGGTCGAGTTCGATAACGCGGTTGTAGTCGACAAGTGCGCTCTTACGGTCACCGTTTAATTCTCTGGCAAGAGCTCGCCCAAAGTAGGCGTCCGCGTACTGCGGGTTGATCTCGATAGCGCGCGTATAGTCGGCGATGGCCTTATCATTCCAGCTATTCTCTACTTCTTCTGAGTCGTCCTCTACTCTAAATTCGGCCTCCGCGCGCTCGTAGTACGCCTCTGCGTAATTAGGATGGATCCCAATTGCCCGAGTATAGTCGGCGATCGCTCCTTTGTAGTCGCCTTTGCGTTTCGAGTCCTCTATGCGCACCTTCGCAAGCCCACGGTTGTAGTAATCTTTGGCGGTAAGCTTGTGCGTTTCGGAGTTAGTCTGAGCGACGCCACGAAATGGAAATATTAAGCTCAGGCCTACCAGCGCACAGAGGAATATGGATTTCATATCGTAATTAGCATTTCACTTTCTTGTCGCTGGAGTCGCGAAAGCCTGGATGGCACTCAGTTCGCGTTGATGTCATTTTGATTCGTCTCTCATTTGATCCCCGCTAGACTTTTAGCTTTCGCCGCGTCACTCTCCGAGCCTTTTAAGTCACCAAGCTCCACTTTTACTAACGCACGTTGGATCCAGGCCTCCGCATCATTCGGAGCTATTTCGATCGCCTTGTCGCAATCCGATAAAGACTTTGAGTAAAGCTTTAGACCATAATATGACTTTGCGCGGACCAGGTACGCAGAAGAGAGCACCATTGTCTTTGTCATTATCCCGTGAATATCCTCAAAGGCCTCGTCTTTCGTGAGGGTGATGGCCCGGGTGCAATCTGCTACGGCCACTTCATACTTTCCTTTCTCCTCGTTCACTTTTGCACGGCCGCCATAGCATGCGGCAGATCTGGGGTCGAGTGCGATAGCTTTCGTGAAATCCGCGATAGCCCCGTCGAAATCTTCCATTCCCGCCTTAGCGGCACCCCGATTGTGCAAAGCCTGGATAAAACCCGGAAATAACTTTAGTGAACGCGTATATTGTTCTATTGCTTCTTTCCAGTTTTTTGCCCGTTGCGCAGCTACGCCTTTCTCGAATGGGACCATGTAGTCCGGCTTGGTGCTTTCGGCTCTTGATCTAACGCTGAAGACACTAACTGTGAGGAGTAAGGCAAAGGCGATCTGTCTGACGCTGAAACTCATGACGAGCGTCTAACACGTTCCTCTACTAGGATCAAAGAGGAAATTCGAGAAACCGCACACGAGCAAATTGTTTCGGGGTACCGCATCTGGATTTACCGCGTATTATGTGAACGTAACGTTATTGACGCACTATTGTTTTGTAACCTGCGTCACCGTCGAAGCCTTAAAGGGCCATCTATCATGTTCCTTGGTGAAAACATCGAGGCATCGGTATTCAATATCTCCGTCGTCAGTCTGTGAATCTTGACCGATGCGCCCATGATGAACCGAATAGTTTGCGGAATGCATGATCAAGTCACGGAGCGAAGATCTCCCGGATAATCTGTTTCACTCGCACCGCGTCCAACCGGCCGCCGATGTCCTGTGTCACGATCAGTTGCCCATCGGGCTGTTTGGTTGCATCCCACGTCTCGATCCCTTGCCGCGCGTACCACGCAAGCTTTTCCTGCCAACGCTCGGCGTAAGCGGCGTTTTCAGGCATACCGCAGTGCTCCCAATAGAACGTGCGGCCAAGTTCGTCCCGTACCGTGAAGTCCGGCAGGCGACTTGAGCCATCCGCAGCGATGAGGCGCTCTTCGTATTTGTAGGTGAGCCATCGTTTTTCCCGGGCGTAGTCGAGTTCATTGGCAACAACCACTTCCGCTTTCGAGCTGACCAATGTTCCGCTACGCGATCGGTGAATCAGATACTGCTCATACCAACCCTCCCGCCCACTGGCGGGATCTTTCAATTTCACAGGATGAGGGCGGCGCATCGGGTCAGATTCTTCCAAATTGACCGTAGTGAATCTTTGAGCGGTCGCCGAAGCTGAGCCCGACGCCCAGTGCGCCAGATCGCGAAGATCGCCTTCGTGTAGGAGAATAAGTTTCTCCTGGTGACGAGTCAGGGCCGTGTAGAGAAGCTCGCGGCAAAGCGTGGCCGCCGTTTTCGGTAAGACAACGAACGTCTTGCGGAACTCGCTACCCTGGGACTTGTGAACGGAGACGGCATAGGCCAGCTGCAGCGGCGCTTCGCCTTCGTCGCTGAATCCTGATGCGAGGAAAGAATAGGCAAACCCCGGCTGCGACCCGAAGCAAACTTCGATCTGTCTTGGAAACCATGGTTGTTTGCCGTTCTTTGCGAGCAACGTCCGGCCAGTCACCACGCCGATTTCTCCATTCGCCAAGTAACACAAAGGCTTGGACCCATCTTCACGTTGACGTGGCCAGATGTATTTCTCCCAATGCGGGCGGTTAACGGTGTTGATGACTTTGCACCCGTAGACGATCTGCTGTGCCCCAACTGGCTTTGGCACGCGAAATTTTAGGTCCTGCCATCCATTGGCGTATTTCACCATCTCTCCGCGCATAGCAGTGTGGAGAATACGGTTCAGCTCCTCCGCGCCAGCGGGGGCGAGATTTGTCGGTGACAGAACCTGCCAGTCTTCGATCCTGAGCTCGGCGCCGCGATTGAAATACCAAAGAGCCCCATCGAGCGTGCCGCCGAGCGTGCCACATAGGCCGCTGAGGTCGTCGTTCGGGAGCTGAAATTCCTCGCGCAGCACCACCCGGAACCTGGACCGAAAATCTTCGATATCATCCCACCGCACACACCGCAGCCGATCGTTCGCAGGAGATGCGGCGAGATGATGAAGGATTCCGTCATCCGCCACGCGCCCGCTGAAGAACTCGGCGAGCTGCAAGTCGACCGGCTCACAACCATCGCGTTGGTCTTGCCGCATGCGCTGAGTGAGCTCGGCATAGCCTTGCGCCACCTGGGGCCAAGACGGTTCGGCGGGCCGCAGCGCCTCTACAACATCGGCAAAGGGCCGACCCGCGCCAATAGGTGGCAATTGCCCCGGATCGCCAACGAGCACGACACGCTCGGCCGCTTTAACTGCGTCGAGGACTGCGGCCAATTGATCCTCGGTGAGCATGGAAGCTTCATCGATGACAACGGTCTTGAACTGTGTTGCCCCATCGGCGGTTTCGTTCAGGAAGTAAGCGCCAGTCGCGGCATTGTAGCGTTGCAGCGCCACAAGAAATTGTGCGACCGTTTTCGCCGGGTGCTCCGTCTGTGTCTGCAAACGCACGCGGGCTTTGCCGGTAGGCGCCAGCAACAGGACACCGCCTTGGTGAATGCCTGGTTCCTTCAGCAGCGCGCGCAGGATTCGCGTCTTCCCGGTCCCGGCCGGTCCGATGAGGACGGAGAAACGTGATGCAGCGATCTCTACGAGCGCTGCTGCTTTTTCTTCGCGCGCCTTACGCTCTCGCGCCGACCCGTCGTCAAGCGGCAAGTGCTGTTGCAGCCGCGCCGCCCAGTCGGCAGTCACTATCAGGCGCTTTAGTCGCCGCACTCGCCGAGTCAGGTTGCGGATTATCCGCGTGACCTGCTCGCGGTCGCGCGTCTGCACTAGGAACTCGTCGTCGGCGAGCTCGTGGAAGACGAGTTCGGGCGCCGGCGCTTCGTCGTTGTCCTCACTAGGCTCCCACGTTTTCCGTAGGGCGGCGATGAGTTCGGCGTCTACCTGCACCGGCGGTTCAACTCTGAGCGCGGCAGCACGTTCAATGAGTGCGGTCTGTGGCAGCGCCGTATGACCATCGCGCTCGCCTGCGCGCAAGACATGCCCGAGCAATGCTCGAATCCGCCGGGCATCATCGTGCTCCCAAGCCGGCTCCGCTCCCGGTAACGGATGGTAGGACGCCAGCGCCTTAGGTAGAAAAATCGCTCGATCCACCGTCCAGAAGGACGGTGGTGGGATTACGGTCGTCGACTCCTCCTCGTTGCCATCCTCGTCCTCCCATACAACGACTTTCGCCGTTGGCCCCGTCCAGTATTCACAAATGAGATAAGGGTTTGCTAGCAAATCGCTCTCGCCAGCGCGGATGCCAGTCATGACTCGATCGGTCTCCTGCCATAATATCCCCGCTTGGTCTGCCGTCAGCGCCATCCGCGAGATGAGTCGGAGATAATTGCGCCGGTCCTTCGCCAGAGTGTTCCACTTTGCCTTTAGCGATACCGTAATTTCTGATCGCAGCGGAGCTGGGAGACGCTTACTGTCGGACAAGCAAGCATCTACTCGCATCCAAGGATCTTCATCATCGCGCAAGTCGGCGGTCAACGCTGCAGCGACGATTTCGCCGAGAGGAATTCCAAACGCCGTCAGTGCCGCCCCAAGCCCAGGGCAAGCTCCGCGTTGGCGTCGCACCTCGATGACGCGGTCATTGATCCAGGCGTGCACGCGGTCCCATGAACCCGGAACTACTTCCGCACACCGCTGGAGAGCGCGCCGCATCTCCTCCAGAGCACCGAGGGCCGCATCGCCAGTGACATGCTCGGTGGCATAACTGAACTCTGCGCGATGCTCGTCCGGGGCGAAGGCAACGAAGTCCGGTAAATGGAGCGACTGTCCTTCGTCGATTGCTTTGATCAGCGCGTGATACGGCAGCAAAAAGCCGTCTCGGAAATCTGGCCGTAAGGTGTGCAGCACCGGCCTCTCCCACATCCATGCGCCGACGCCTGCCGGATCGCCTTTTATATATTCGCGCAGCGGCTTAAGCTCGCTCACCCGCGCCACCCCGATAAGCACCCGCCGGTTGTCCTCAATGCCTGGAATCGCCTTAGCATAGAAAAATACTAGCGACCGCCTTGGCGAGATCGCGCTCCAAAAGGACTCTAGGCAGGCGCGCTGATTATCCGCGTGTAAAACCCATGCACCCTTTTCCTTCCAACGCTCCATTGGCTCTTTCCCATGATCGTAGCCAATCGCTAGTCGTTCTTCGCGCGCCGCAGCGCCGTCCCGATTCAGCCAGTTGAAAGGGACGCCCGGCGCGGAATAGGCAGGCATCTCCAGTGGCGTGGGCATGATGTGTTTATAATCCTGATCGTGACCCAGCTTATGCGTGAGTCGCATTGTATAAGGGAAGCTCCACATAAAACCCGCGCGCTCACGCAGACATGGCGGCACTTTGTCTCCCAAATCCGCGATCGATTCGCCCGCGTGTTCCGTCTCCCAAGGATCGTCTCGGCTTTCACTGATGCCTTTCAAACAGAGGCATGCGTTGTTGCTCAAAGGTTTCCGGCAGACGGTGCCATCCCACCCGGAGTCATGCCACGGAACACGAATTGAAAGGTGACGCAGGGGGAGTTGAGCTTTCATAGAAACCAACCACAATCACCCAGAGTGATCAGGGAAGATAGTTGAATTGGGAGGGTTCGGGTTAGAGCGTACTTTCGTCACAAATTGTTAATAGTGAGCTCCAACCCCCTCCAGATTCCAACGTATTGGCATACACTTTCTAGCAACGAGATAGCTCTGCCCCTTGGAAGTTTTCCGAATTTTATGGGATCACGTTGTAACCGAAAGTCATCCGGCCTCTAGCAGTTCCGCAAGCAACGCGTCTACGTACCGTTTTAGGTTTCGGATCTCCTTCGGGTTGGCTCCGACGTGCGTCGAAACAGAACCACGCTGATATGTCGAGCGCGCAAGATTTGCCACCGACTCTTCAACGGCTTCCAGCGATGCTTCAGCAACCGTCCGTGCTCCGCTTGAGCTCCGCCGTGCGCGCAGAACAAATCTCACTTTCTGCCGTTGCGTTGGCTGAGATTGACCCGCCTCAAGCTGGAATCCCTGCGAAGCGGTCACTTTGTCATCGGGCGCAAAATGGTCAATGACGTCACGCAGGCATTCACGCAATTCAAGAGCGGTTCCACGCCATGAAACGCGTGCCCCGCGTGCAATATCGCGCAGGGCCTGTTCGTATGAGGCGGCAGCTGCCGGTATCAAAGCTGCGAGTGTTTCGAGGATCGCGCGCTCAATTTCCGAAAGAATAAGGCGCGATCCACGCGCTTTCATCAGGTCGACCGTTGCTTCAAGCAAGTACGGTCGCAGTTCATTTATTTGACCGAAATAAGCTTGTTTCTCGCAAGTGGCCGTCGCGAGTTGGAGGAGCGTCTGAACAACATAATCTATTTCGTCGACAATTGGCCGACGGGTGGCAACGGTCTTCAGCTCGCCGCGCACAATTTCAAAATATGTTTTTGCAATCGCCCGTGCGATCGGTTGCGCTACATGGCCGGGTATATTTTTCGACCGAGTAGCCGCAGCCTCGTTTTCGAGGCTGGTTAGTAACCCCCCGATGGAATCGATCGCCTGAACAGCGTCGGCCATAGCGGGTCGCTAAGACTTCTTCTTCGACTTCTTTCTTCTGGCTGACCGCTTCGAAGATTTTTCCGAGCTTGCGTGCGCACGCGGTAACCCGTGGACTACCAAATTGTATCCCACAGGATTCAGTTTGTAGAGTCCGCTTCCAGCCGAGTCGAGATAACCGGCAGCAGCGGCGTTGGGTAGAACCTGCGGCATTCGTTTTGGTAACCGAAACCCCGCTTGTTTGAAATATTTTTCAAGGTCGCTGGTGTTGATTGACTCCTTATGATCGGCATCTGGGGCAACCTCGGAGAGGTAATAGGCCACTAACGCTGCCATCTGGTTCGACGACTCGGGCTGTTTTTCGTCCTTTAGATCACGGATGCTCGCTTGCCGATTCGGCGAACTATCCACCGAAGATTGTGAAGTCGGAACGGCCGTTACTGCCGGAACATTCCGAGTATGACTGCTCAGACTCAAACGACCGAAGACATAATCAAGTACGCGCTGTATAGAATCGCCGTCCAAAGTATCCAATGCGGCTAGAATGGCGCCGATTGCTTTCAGTTCCTTATCTACGGACGAACCTTGCTTGGCCATGGGCAATAAGAATAATGAGATTCGGTGGTGTCAGTCCGTGAATCTCGTCGCCGAGGTTCGTCGGGGAGCACACCGGTCTTTTAGCGAGATCAGGGTGACGTTGGCAAGGGAAAAGTTGACAATGCCCCGCCCAGCTCTTGGCGTTGACGTAAGACAGGAAGAGCCGCGTAAAAGGCTTCGCCTCACGCGGCTTCGCTTGCTATCACTCGGACGATGAAGATCAGCCGGCGATCCTTTCTCAAAGCTGCAGCGGCAATGGGTGCTTCGCTCGCATGGGTCGGGCCGGCCCACGGTTCGCGGGTCAAATGGCATGAGCGGCGTGATCTTTATCCCCAAGGGGTCGCCTCGGGCGATCCCGACCCGCACAGCGTCATCCTGTGGACGAGGCGTCCGTTCGCCGAGGGCACACGCCACCTCCTGACCGTCGAGGTAGCCGAGGATGAGGCATTCGGCCGAGTCATTGCGCACGCGCAGGCGCCGGTCTCGAGCGCCGCGGACTGGACCACGCGCGTTCTGATTGGCGGACTCAAGCCGGCGCACACCTACTGGTATCGGTTTACCGACACCGACGGAAACGGGAGCCGGGTTGGCCGCACGATCACAGCGCCGGCGCCAGACGATCCGCGCCCGGTGAACTTCGCCTTTGTGAGCTGTCAGGATCTTAATGAGGGCAAGCTCAACGGCTATCGCCGGATGATTTACGAAGACGAACGCGCGCCCGAGGCCGAGCAGCTCGATTTCGTTTTGCACCTTGGCGATTTCATCTACGAGGTCGTCGAGTATCCCGATGAAGTGAAGACGCGCTACGACCGCACGATCTATGAGGTGGCGCGATTTTCTGACGCCGACAGCCACAAGGTCGGCAACTTCCACATCCCGCTGACCGTCGATGGCTACCGCGCCGTCTACAAAGGCTACCTGGCCGACCCCGACCTCCAGGACGCGCGCGCGCGCTGGCCGTTCGTCTGCATCTGGGACAACCACGAATTCTCGTGGATGGGCTGGCAAAGCATCGTCAAGGCGGGGAAGTTCGAGCAGCCCGGCCAGAGCGTGAAGATCGCGGCGAACCAGGCCTGGTTCGAATATCTCCCCTCGCGGGTCGCTGCGCCGAGTAAATCACTCGAGCATTTCGGGCCACCCGCGGTGAAAAATGTTCCCATCGACAAGTGGGATAGCGATGGGCTGGGGACGGAACCGAACAACCTGATCGCGATCAACAGCCTCAAGGCCTATCGCGCGTTCCGCTACGGCCAGCACCTCGACCTGATCATTACCGATCAACACAGCTATCGGAGCGCCGATTGCTTCAGCGATCCCTCCCTCGGGAAGCTGGGCGGCGAGGAGTTCACGGCGATGGCTCCTGAGTCGTTGATGCAGATTCTAGACGGCGGCCGTGCCTTCAACGGCGGCAAGCCGCCGGATGAAGTCCGGTTCAACGATGCGCGCGTCCCTAACCCGCAACGAAACGCGCCGCCGCAAACGCTTCTCGGAGCCGAGCAGAAGGCTTGGTTCAAGGAAAAGCTCAAGAGCGCGAAGGCGACCTGGAAAATCTGGGCGAACTCGATGGGCGTCTTGGATCACCGCGCCGATCCGCAGAACCTGCCACCGGGTCTCACCAAGGAATCGTGGCCGAAAGACGGCGGCTACGCGAACATGGGCGGGGGCGATTTCGGCACCGCCTACCTGGAGCGCGCTGAAATCTACAATCTCGTGCGCGACGCGAAGATCACCGGCTTCGCCATCGTCTCCGGCGATCTCCACAGCTTCTGGGCCGGCTATGCGGCTGCGGAACTTCCGCCCGGCAAGTTCGAGCCGGTCGGCCTGAGTTTCGTCGGTGCGTCGCTCACCAGCCCCGGCCCCATGGAGGGCAACGAGCACAATCTTAAGAAAGACAATCCGCTCCGATCGCTCTTTCTCGCCGACAGGCCAGGACAAGAGAAGCCGGACTGGACCTTCAATATGCTGGTGAGGCATGGCGTCCGTTCGTGCCTGGAATATGCCAAGAGCTTCGACCTGAAGCGCGCCCGGTCGCTGTCCAACCCGGATCTGGCTCCGCACCTCGAGTTCGTCGATCTTGGAGGACACGGATATGCGAAGGTCCGATTGTCGGCAGATGCGATGCGCACCGAGTTTGTCTGCATCCCGCGTCCCATTGCGCGGAGCGAAAGATCGGACGGCGGGCCAATCAGGTATCGGGTATTACACACTGCTGCATTGTGGAAGAGCGGAGAGCGCCCGCAGCTAAGAACATCGGTTCTCGAAGGCGACGCTGGACTGGCCGCGTAAAAGGCTTCGCCTCACGCGGCTGGGGCGGTAGAAAGAGAGCGGATGTTTCCCCGTAAAAGGCTTCGCCTCACGGGGTCTCATCATTCTATTCTTAGAGCGTGTTCTATGTGTACCTGTTGCATTCCACGAAGGACAATGGGTTTTACATCGGTTATTCGACGGACTTGAAGAGACGGTTGTCGGAGCATACGCGCGGCGCTTCATTCGCCACGAAATCCAGAGGTTCGTGGAAACTCATTTATTATGAGGCTTACACGGAGCGCGAAGACGCTGAGGGCCGAGAGAAATTCCTGAAGAGCGGGGCCGGACGCCGTTTCTGGCGCACGCAGTTGCGTCACTACCTCAAACGATTTCCCGCGCCCGTCAGCGGCTCGGTTTCAGCCACGTGAGCGAACGCTTTTACGTGGTGCATCTTATCGACGGCACCTACGAGCTCTTCCGTCACTTCTACGGACTGCGCCGGTTCAACAAAGGGGTGGACCGTCCCTATGGGGCGGTCGTCGGCGTGCTGCAGGGCGTGCTCCAGATGATCGAGAGCGGCGACACGTATCTCGGTGTCGCCACCGACCACGTGATCGAGTCGTTTCGCAATCGGCTTTGGGCGGGATACAAGACCGGAGCCGGTATCGAGCGCGCGCTGCTGGCGCAGTTCCATCCGCTGGAGGAGGCGCTGGCGGCGATGGGCGTTGTGGTGTGGCCGATGATCGAGCTCGAAGCCGATGATGCACTCGCTTCGGCCGCACATATCGCGTCGAAGGACAAGAAGGTGCAGAAAGTCGCGATCTGGACGCCGGACAAGGACCTGGCGCAATGCGTGCGGGATACACGCGTGGTGCAGATTGACGGCCGGCGCAAAATCATTCGCGATGCCGCCGGGATACGGGAAAAGTTCGGCGTTGGCCCACAGCTCATTCCGGACTTGCTCGCGCTCGTGGGCGATGCGGCCGACGGTTACCCCGGCATCCCTGGCATCGGCGCCAAGACCGCTGCCCAGCTTTTGAACTGTCACGGTCCGGTCGAAAACTTTCCGCCAGACATTCTCGGCAAACAGCGCAAGCTCGCGCTGCTCTTCAAGAAGCTCGCGACGCTGCGCACGGATGCGCCACTCTTCAAGAAGGTCGAGACGCTGCGCTGGCGCGGTGCGACGCCGGCGTTTGCGGCGTGGGCGGAGCGGATGGAGGCGCCACGGCTGCTCGAGCGGTGCGAAAAGGCCGCGGACCGGTGACGGTGCGCTCCTGGCGTTGGATTGCCTTACCGCGGCGGCCGAACACCGCGCGGGCCAAGATACCTGGCCACGAGTTTGGAAACAAAGGTGATCGCCACCATCCGAATAATCCAGCGGAACATCTCACTGAATCGTGCACGGTAACGTCAATGGATGGGCCGATCATTAGCCGCGTGGCAGTTGTGCCGGTCATGGTAGGCTAAACACGTTGAAACGCACGCTTCTCGCTTACCGGATAAGTCTTGGCCTCTTTATCGCCGGTCTGGTCCTGAGTGGCCTGACGGCGTTCCCGTTGCTCCACGAACTTTCTCTTCTTTGCCGCTGGCTGGGCATCGACGACCCCGCTGCCTATGAAACCCTTTCGGGATTTCGGGCATGGATTGCATTCGTGTTCTTTGGTCTGGAAAAAACTTACACCGCATTTCCGTTTATCGGTTATGGCACCGACTGGCTCGCGTTCGGCCATTTGATCATCGCGTTGTTTTTCATCGGCCCATTTCGCGATCCAATTCATAACGCCTGGGTGCTGCGTTGCGGCCTGATCTCCTGCGGCGCGGTCATTCCGCTCGCGCTCATTTGCGGATACGGCCGTCATATTCCGCTCGAGTGGCGATTACTTGATTGCTCGTTCGGGATTGTAGGCGCGATTCCGCTTCTCTATTGCCTCCATTTGACGAAGAAGCTTTCCCGCAAGACGTGAAACCGCGAAAACCATTGATCCGGTGGCGCGTCGTGCTGGTGATAGCGGTTTTGTATTTTGCGATGATTGCCCTGGCGCCTCTTGCAGACCGGCTGATCTTGTTCCCGACCACGCATCGCCTTGATGCCGGCGCCGCTGTTCGAAAGCCGATTCCGTTCGAAGACGGCGAATTGGAAATTTGGAGGGCAGCTTCCAAACTAGCGCAGCAACGCGGCCAACCCGGCGTCTACGTGTTGCGATTCTATGGCAATGCCGACCGCGCAGATCGGTGGGTCGCCGAGGAAGCGGAGATGTGGAACAACCGGGCCGTCGAAGTATGGGGGATGAATTATCCGGGCTTCGGCGGCAGTACGGGGCCGGCGCGGCTCGCCCGTTTGGGGTCGGCCGCGCTCGCCGCCTTCGACGCCATGAAGCGCACCGCAGGGGATCGCCCCACCATTGTCTTTGGCGCCAGCCTGGGCACCACCACGGCGCTGCATGTCGCAGCGAATCGTCCGGTTGCCGGCCTGATCCTGCACAACCCGCCGCCCTTGCGGGAGATCATCCTGCGCCAGTTCGGTTGGTGGAACCTATGGTTGCTGGCCGGGCCGCTCGCTCAAAAGCTCCCAGCCGATTTGGACAGCGTCGCCAATGCCCGGGCCGTCCGCGTGCCCGCAATTTTCTTACTCGCGGAAAAGGATGAAGTGGTTGCGCCGAGGTTCCAACGCCTGGTCGTCGATGCCTACGCCGGAGAAAAGCGCGTCATCCCGCTCGCCGGATCGGATCACAATTCGCCGGTGGAAGGCGCGGCGCTCGCGAAATTTCACGACGCGCTGGATTGGCTTATGCCGAGAGAGTAGCGGCTCGTCGACCCGCGAGGTCTAGGCATTTTCCATCAGCACATAGGGAATCACGACCTGCTTCCATTTCTCGCCGTGGAAGCGTCGAGCCAGGTCGACCGCCAGACCGATGAAACCTTCCCATTGGTCGGGATGGATCGTTTGGCAACCAAGGCTGGAGGTGCCGTTGAAGCTGCCGCGATGAATGTTGATCCCGAACTCGCCCGTGTCTTTGTAGTTCTCCTTCTTGCCATCTCGAGTGACTGTGACTTTTCCTGCCCGCTGGCAGAGCGCGAGGTATTCGCCCTTATGTTTGTCGAAGCGATGGACGAGCCAGGCCCCGGGATCAAGCGAAGCGATGCCTTTGGTTGCCTCCGAAAAACCTTCGCCGGGGCG
The DNA here is from genome assembly GCA_035941955.1 of Chthoniobacterales bacterium. Classification (GTDB taxonomy): domain Bacteria; phylum Verrucomicrobiota; class Verrucomicrobiia; order Chthoniobacterales; family UBA10450; genus AV80. Next base: position 21,329 of record DASZDO010000016.1, on the reverse strand, counting down.
AAACTTGGAAGGATCGGTATTGCCATTGAACGCGACAAAGTTCTCGCCGGCATCGATGAAAATGGCGTCGTCGTAAATTCCGCGGTCATTGACGCCTGGAGCGCCCATGGTGTCGCGGTAGTAGCCGCGGATGCCGACGACGATGAGTGGGTGCTTGGTGCGGTCGAGCCCGAACGGCGCCAGCTTCGCCGCGAGGTCCGCCCGCGAGAGCTGAGGCCGCGAGGCAGGTTTCTCGCCGCCTCGCGTGCGGGCTTTTCCGCCACGCATGAATCTGGTCATTAAAAGGACGTCCCCCGGCTGTGGGCGGCGGGCCTTGGCGGGCGCCGCAGCGGCGCGTGCCCGGCCGCGGGTCCGGGGAGCAGCCATCGAGTCAATTTCCTCCTGCGCGGCAGCGGCGAATTGTTTCACGTTGTCGCGGTAATCCCGCGCGCTTTGACCGCCGCCGTTATAAGCGCGCACGGCTTCCCAGAGATTCCCTCCGTTACGCGCAAAAATGGTTTTGAGCTCTTTCATCACCCGTTTGAGGCAGAGCTCGAAGTCGTGCCACTGCTTAAATCGGAAGTAGTCCTCATCCTCCACGACGAACTGGAGGTCGTATTGGAAGATGCCGTAGCCCTTGTAGATCCACTCTTTCGGGCTAAAGCCGCGAAGTGCTCGAGTGGCGTTGGCTTCGTCCACCAGCATGTCGCAAAAGGCGCGGTCGTATTTCGCTCGAAAGGCTGCGGTATTCTTGGGAAAGGCACTGCGTGGCGCGTTGGGGGCATCGCCCGAGGCATCGAGCACACATCGCGCGACCACTTCGTCCGGTGTGATAGTGCTCCCGGCTTTCGTGAGAAGAGGCAGCCAGAAATAAGCTGTCTCCTGGCAGGCGATTCCGCAGAGCAAGGCGGAATTAAACGGAGTGCCATCCGTGGCGGAGCGGATGCTTCCTCCGAAGTTGGTCATGAGCCAGTTCGTGGCTTTGCGGGCGCTGCCTAGCGATATAGGTAATTCTCTGGACATAGGATTTGATTAGGTTGGTGCTGGGGAAGAGACATTTTCCCAAGAGAAGGGGCTGGCCTTTTTCGCGGTCCTGGACCTTTCCTGAGCCGGGCCGAGATCACCCCGCTTTTGCTGTAACGGTGAACGGTTGCTCGTTTTCGAAATCCTTGTTTGGCGCTCCAGTCACGAAATAATTCGGAATTTGGTCCTGGTCCATTTGTGCTGCGATCGAATCCCGGAAAAACCGGTAGCCGCCTTGAAAAGCCCCATCCTTCCAAACCGTTTTCAGCGTTCCGGTGAAGGCGCCATTCAGGTCGCCATCGCGGGAAAGCTGGCGATCCTGGCAACCGGAGATCAGGAGAACGGTGGCCTTTATCTCCTGCTCCTCGGCGCCGGATAACCGCTCCTGGATGCCATCGTAGAGTTTTTTGTTCTTCTCATAAACGGCCTTGGCTTGCGCAGGAGGCAACAAGCGGGCCCGCCCTCGCGGCATTCGCTCTACCCTGCGGGTCACGGTGCCGCTGTGGCAACTGTCGGACAGAACCAGAATGCGGACGCCAGCCTTGAACTTTGCGTAAAGAGCGGCCAGTTCGTCGTCCACCAACTCGCGGTCGTAGAGGCACCAAGTCTCGTCTTGCTGGTCAAGAGTATCGCCGGCCGCGGCGCCGAATCTTCCCTCGTCGCCGTTTAGATCGGGGACCTGGCCGCCGTGACCGGAATAAGTCAGAAAAAACGTGTCCCCTTTTTTCAAGGCTCGCGCGGCCTTCAAGATCGCAGCGGTCACCGCCTTAGCCGTCACTTGCTTCCGGATAAGGGTCTGCGTTTTGAACCCTCGGGACTTCGCGAGCGCCGTCATGTCCATGGCGTCAGCTTCGCAAGCGAACAGCTCGCCGTCCCAGCCATTGTAATGTTTTGGATCAACGTAGTTAAGACCGAGATGAAGAGAGATGCCTTTTTTCATAATGGAATATTAGCGTGGAGAGGCGGGGATTAGAGGGAGTCAATGTCTACTGAATCGGCAAGACGACGGCAAGACCATACTCCTAAACATAATAATAAGGGACCGAATTGCCCAAGTTCCCCGAATTTATCGCGCGAGTTCCGCGATCGTCTTCTCCAGCCCGCTCACCACGAGCGCAAAGCGATCGTAATCGAGTTTGTCCGGCGTATCGGTGTCGGCATGATAGTGAGGGTAGCGAAACGGCGCGGTGTCTGTGACCATGATTCCCGGATAACCATGCTGCCAGAAAGCCCACTGATCGGACCACCCGACCCCCGGGATGAATGAGGGCAGCGCCGCGCCTTCGGAGGGAAGTTTTCCCTGTTGCCGAAACAGCGCGACGGCGCGGCGCAACAACGCCCGCGATCGAACGTTGCCCACGAACCCGATGAAATTCCCTGTTGTGGGATAAAACGCGCCGATTCCAAGTGACGGATAAGTTTGCGAGCGCGGCGCATCGGAAAAATACCCGATCGTCTCCAGACTGATCATGGCGGCGATCTGATCTCCGCGAGCTTTGCATCGGCCGGCGTAAACGAGGCTTCCCATCTGCCCAGTCTGGAAATAGGGCGGTTCTTCATTCGCGAAGGCAACGAAGCGCAAGGTTTGCCCGGATGGCTTTCCGGCAAAACGGCGGGCAAGCGCGAGCAGGGCGGCGACCCCGCTTCCGTTGTCATTCGCGCCGGGCGAGCCGAAGACCGAATCGTAATGCGCGCCGATGACCACGATTTGCGGACGCACGCCGCGAATTTCCGTCTCGATGTTGTGACAGGCTCGTCCATCCAATTCGTAAGTGTCGCGCCGAGGTTGCAGTCCGGCGCGTGAAAAAGAATTTTCGATGAAGGCGGCCGCGGCGTTGAGTTGCGGATAGCGGTGCATATTCCGCTCCCCGATTTCGCCGGCGAGTGTTTGGACGTCGGCGGCCAGTTCCGCGCTCAGCGCGGTCTCCTCCGCTGAGAGCGGCGCCGCGGTCGAAATATTCCTTCCCGGCATCTTCATCCCAAACCACCAGAGTAAGAAAAAGAACGCGAGAACTGCGAGCGCTATGCGCAAAACGCTAAGACCTATGCGCCGAAAAGGACCGAGGTCGCGCGTCTTCATATCACCCGATCTTTTTCCGGAACCGCAGCGAGCAGACGCTGAAGAGCAGCACGGCCATGACCGAGAGGATTCCGAGCGCTGGCCAGTATTCAAGGAAGCTCGCGCCACGCAGGATGATGGCGCGCATGAGATCGATGAAATAGGTGGTCGGAAGGAGGGCGCCGATGGCGTAGAAAATCCACGGCATCGTTTCGCGCGGGAAAATGAAACCGGAGAAGAAAACGCTCGGGAGAATGAACGCCATCGACATTTGCAACGCCTGCATCTGGTTTTCCGCTTTCGTCCCGACAAACAGGCCGATGCTGAGGAGCGCAAAAACGTAAATGAAGGTCGAGACCGCCATCGCGATCAAGCTTCCGGCGATGGGCACGAAAAAGACGAAACGCATGATCGCGAAGAGAAGGAAGGCCATGAGCATTCCGATGCAGAGATAAGGCACGAGTTTGCCCAGCATGAGACCCCAGCGGCTGAGCGGACTAACGAGCAGTTGCTCCAGCGTGCCGCGCTCACGCTCGCGCACAACGGCCATGGCGGTGGCAAAGGTCGTTCCGATTTGCAGAACAATGCCGATCACTCCAGGCACAAAAAAGTTCGGGCTGCGCATCGTCGGGTTATAAAGGATTTGCGGCCGGACCTCGATCGGCACCGTGCGGCGGCCAGTCTCCCGCATCATCATTTCCACGGATTGGGTCAAGGCGACCCCGAGCGCGGTGTTGAGCGCCTGGAGCGCGATGGTGGAGCTGGAGCCATCGATCAACATTTGCACCTGCGCGGGGTGACCGGCCCGGAGGTCGCGGGTGAAATGCGGCGGGATCTGCAACCCGATATAGGCCCGGCCCCTGCGAATCTCGCTCGCCAGCTGCTCGACGTTTTGCACTTCACCGACAATCCGAAATGTTTCCGTGTTAACGAAGCGGTCGAGAAACTGCCGGCTCTCGACGGTGCGATCCTCGTTCAGGATCGCCATGGCCATGTGTTTCACATCGTTATCGAGCGCATACCCAAACGCGATCATCTCGACCAGCGGCGGAAAGAGCATGAAGAAGAGCGTCAGCGGATCCCGCAGGACGGTGATGAACTCCTTGAACAGGATCGCTTCGAGGCCGCGAAAGGGGGCTCGCTTCATCGGGGAGCGACGCGATTCGAGACCGTTCATGCTGCCAGTCCAGGCTGATTGGCATGCTTCGCCGTGAGCGAAACGAAAACATCCTCGAGCGACGGCCCGATCTCGTGAATTTGCGGACTCGCGATCCCGACGCCGCGCAGCTTCTCGTCGATCTCCGCGCGCTGCACCCGTTCATCCACCAGCAGATGCATCGATTGCCCGAAGACCGTGGCACTGAGCACGCCGCGCACTTCGCGCATCGCCCGCAACGCGACGGTGACATGATCGCAGGTCACATCCAGGCGCCGCGTCCCCGGCGGGCTGACCTCAGGCATCTGTTTCAAATCGTCCGGCTCGCCGCACACGATCAATCTCCCCATGTAGATATAGCCGACATGCGAGCAGCGCTCCGCTTCGTCCATGTAATGCGTGGTGACGAAGAGCGTCATCCCCTGCCCCGCGAATTCGAAAAGCAGATCCCAAAGCTCGCGGCGGGCGACGGGATCGATGCCCGCGGTCGGTTCGTCGAGGAACAGGACGGTGGGATGGTGCATCAGCGCGCAGGCCATGGCCAGGCGTTGACGCCAGCCGCCGGAGAGAAGCGAGGCGCGGCGATCGAGATAAGGCTCGAGATGAGTGATGGCGATCAGCTCGTCGCGCCGTTGCTTCAATTCTTTTTCGGCCAGGCTGTAGAGCTTGCCGGAAAAAATCAGGTTCTCATTCACGGTCAGCTCGTCGTAGAGAGAAAACTTTTGCGACATGTAACCGATCATTTCCTTGACGGCGTCCCCCTCGCCCGTGATGTCGTGACCGGCGATTCGCGCCGTGCCCGCCGTTGGCTCGAGAATGCCGCAAAGCATTCGAATGACGGTGGATTTTCCCGAACCGTTCGGCCCGAGAAATCCGAAGATCGAGCCGCGCGCAACGGAGAAGCTGACGCGGTCGACGGCCGTGAATGTGCCGAAGCGCTTCGTTAGCCCCTCGCACTCGATCATAGCGTCGCTCATGGCTCGGAATCGATCAGAAAAGCCTCAAGGAGCGGCGGTCTCTAGACCGCCGGGTTTGTTGGTTCGGCGGTTTGGCAAGCGCCGCTCTTGAGGCTTCATTGTTTTTCGACGTTTGGGAAGAAGACGTCGGCGGACATTCCAGCGCGCAGTTTGTCCTCCTTGTTCTCCAGGCGGATTTTCACTCCAAAGACCTGGCGGATTCTGTCTTCGACTGTCTGGACGTTGCGCGGCGTGAATTCGGCGTGGCGATTTATCTGTTCGACCGTTCCGCCGAAATCCTTCCCGGGAAACGAATCGACGCGGATGCGAACCGGCTCCCCCACCTTGATCAATCCGAGCCACGGTTCCGGAACAAAAACGCGCACCCATAACTGCTGCGGAAGAATTAGCGTGGCTACCTCACGGTTCGCCGCCAAGACATCACCCACCTTGACGCTCAAAACTTCCAGGATCGAATCGGTTGGAGCTTTGACTTGCATCTCGGCCAATTGGGCGTCGATATCGGCCAGCTGAGCGCGCGCCTGGGCCACGCGCATCCGGGCGGCTTCCACGATCTTTTCCTGCGCTCTCGCGATACTGCTGGCACGCTCCGCGTCGCTCGGAGAAACGACGTTCCGCTTGCGCAAGTCCTGCTGGCGGACCGCATCATCGCGCATGAATTCGAGCTGCGCGGTTTGGGCTTCGGTGTCGTGGATGGCGCTGTTGATTTGCGCCGCGGCGAGGTCCCGCCGCGCCTTCAATTCGGCGGCATCGAGCTGCACGATCGCCTGTCCGGCACGCAGATTGTCACCTTCCTGCGCAAAGATTTTCTCCACTCGTCCGCCCATGCGCGGCCCCACGTGCACTTCATCCACCTCGATCGTGCCGGAGACGGCGTTGCCCGGGCGATGACATCCCGCGAACAGGGCAAGCGCGACACAGACAGTCGCCCAGAAAATCGTCGCAAAGGTGGAGCGCATCGATCGAATCAAAGTTTGCGCGACATTATGTGCCGGAAACGTTAGGAAAGGAAATGGCCGGTTACTCTGGGACACCGCTGGCGCAAAAGCTTGGCATCAAAGCCGGGCAGAAGGTCGTCACCATCGGCGCGCCTCCCGGCTACCGGAAGCTGCTCTCGCCTTTGCCCGACGCGGTTTCGCTCGCGACGAACGTCGAACGGAACGCGGCCTTCCTTCACCTTTTCGTTTCAACACGCGCCGCGCTCGAGAAGGAATTGAAGCGACTTCGGAAATCGATCGCGGACACCGGCGTGCTTTGGGTGTCCTGGCCGAAGAAATCTTCCGGGGTGAAGACGGACATAACAGAGGACGTCATCCGCGAGGTCTGCCTGCCGCTCGGCTTCGTGGACATCAAAGTTTGCGCCGTAGACGACACGTGGTCGGGATTGAAACTGATGATCCGCCGCGAAAATCGGCGCTGAGCCGATCCGAGCTCAGATCCCGCTCACAGAATAGATCCGCATCGGTTTCTCGACGCCGCGCACAGTCTGCGGCGGCAATTCCTCGAGCGCCGTTTTCTCGAGCAAATGCTTCCCGGTCTCCTCCGTGAGAAGCAAGGGCCGATGGATGGTTTTCGTCAGCCCTTCGATTCGCGAGGCAATGTTTACGGCGCTGCCGATCGCCGTGAACTCGAGCCGCTCGGGCGAGCCAATGCTGCCGACGATGGCCAGACCGGTATGAATGCCGATGCCAATCGCGATCGGCTCGCGGCCTTCCCGGACGAGAGATGCGTTGAGTTCTTCGAGCGCGGCGAGCATGTCGCGCCCGGTGGCCAGCGCTTCGTCCGCATGATTCGCCGCATCCGCGCCGATGCCAAAAAGGGCCATGAAACCGTCGCCAAGAAATTTGTTAATGATCCCGTTGTGGCGCGTCTCCACCACGTTCACCATCACGCGAAGAAACTCGTTGAGCATTCGAACGGTTTCTCCCGGAGAGAGGTCCGCGCTCCGCTGGGTGAACGAGCGGATATCGACGAACATGATCGTGATGACCTGCTCGACCCCGCTGACCCCGGGGTCGCGGGCGAGAATCTGGTCGGCCGTCTTGCGCCCAACGTGCAGGCCGAATGTTTGGCGTAACCGCTCTTTCTCGCGCAGTTCGTGGAGCATGTGGTTGAACTCGGCAATGAGCAGCCCGAATTCGTCCGCGCGCGGCAAACGGACATTCGTGTCGAGCCGGCCTTCTGAGACTCCCTGGGCGGCGACGCGCAATTGATCGATCGGTTCCGACACGAGCCGGCCGATCATCAGCGCCGTGCAAAGACCGAAAGCGGCCCCGACAGTGCCGACGAAAACGGCGAACCACGCCGGATCGGTTCCAGGCGTGGGAGGCGCGAAGCTCAAGAGAAGAAGCGAACCGATCGGGCAAATGCCGGCGGAAATTGCCCAGAGCAATCCGCGCCCGCGGAGCGAGAGCGCTCGTCCTCCCGGCGTCAGGTCCGCGCGGGCGTCCTGAAACAGCGCGGGGAAAAGTCCCCAGTGACTCGCCAGCTCGACGAGAAAGAAACTGTGCGTGACGGAGATGAAAGCGGAAACGAGAAATGAGATCGGCAGATGCCAGAGCAAGCGGTGATCGAGCGAACCTGAAGGAAGACCGAGCGAAACCAGAAAAACGGGAACGCAGAGCAGCCAGGCCGCTCCAGAGATCTCGGCAATCCGCCACGGCAGGTTGATTATTCGCCGGCGCGCCTGCGCCAGCGCGCTCGTTTCCGGTTGCACACCGGCCGCCAGCTTTCGGACCACGGGCCCGAGCGAAAAGACCTGCTGAAGCCAAAGGAACATCGCGATGGGATAAACAATTGCGTTGTAAACCACGCAGGTCTGGAGAAAACGGGCCTTGAGTGCCTCGGTGCCCAACAGCGGCTCAACGACGGTGAGGTTATACCAAATGTTGAACGCGCTTCCCAGCAATTGGGGCACCACCGGCGCAAGCGCGGTGATCAGTAGCGCCCGGCGCGGTGGAACTCTTAACGCAGCGTCCATGGCCGGGAGTAATCCAACAAAATCAACTGGCCGGAGCCGGCCTCCACGGCGCGCCGCACCGCGGGAAAATCAGTGAGCGGGAGAAAAACAAAACCGTGGCGAAGCGGGCGGAAGAAATCGTCCTGATGACTGGGCAGAACGTAGCGCGGCCGCAATTGCTCGACGGCCCGCGGAACAGCACGGATCGAATCGCCGGCGGCGACCCCGAGAATGGCGAGGTCCACTCCGCTCCAGCGAGGGGAAATGACGTCGTTGGGGCGCCCGCCGGAGTTGATGAAGATGCGCTTTCCGCCGATCTCGATCACGAAGGCAAGCGGATCGCCGGTAACCCAATCACCGATTGTTTGCGGCGGCAGGCGCCTCTGCGGACCGTTGAACGGCACGGCGCCAAGGAGCCGGTCGTGCTGGGCCGGGAGGACGTGGATGGTGGCACGGTTCACGGATTCCGTCCGGCCAGCTTTCACGGCGCGCGTTTGCTTCGCGGGCACGCCAAGTGATTCGGCTAACTTCACGCTGGTGGAGGATGCGATCAATTTCGCCCCCGTTTCGCGCGCCATCTGGGGCGCATCGCAAAGATGGTCGATATGTCCATGGGTAATAAGAATGGCGTCGATCTTCGGATGATCGCGGAGCCACTGAGCCACCAATTCCGTCTGGAGAACCGGACGAAGCTGCAAGGCCATTCGGAACAAGTTCTGCCTCGAAAAATAGGGATCGACGAGAAGCGTGGTATCGCGCGTCTCGAACAAATAGGCGTTTGTTCCGAGGTAAGTGATTCTCACTCCGCGGCGAGGCGGCCCGGAGATCGCCGACGGCTCGTCGGCCTTGATCAGGCCGGGATATTTGTCGAGTCCGCCAAACGTCTGGTTGGCGCAGGCGAGGAAACACAAGAAGATGATCGTCTTCAATGAGACGGGGATAATCCGTCGCGGAATCCGAATGCGGAAGCACAATTTGCAAAGGTAGCCCTGCGTCGGTGACACCGGGCCCCACCGGTAGACAGCACCCGCCAAACCATGGAAGAATTGCGCATGAGCAGACGTCTTTTCGATCATATCGATCTCCGGGTAAAAAACCGCGAAACCGCCCAGCGATTTTATTCCGAGGTCCTGCCGGCGCTCGGTTTCCGCGTCGACAAGAGTGGCGAGCAATGGGGCCTTTTTGAGGCGGAAGGCGGGAAGGCGGTCGATTTTTTTTGCTTCGAGGAAGAGGCCGATCATCAGCCGAACGCAAATCGAATCGCGTTTTGGGCGGAGAGTCGCGCAGCGGTCGATAAAGTGGCTGAAGTCGTTCGTCGAGCGGGCGGCAAGAATCTGGAAGGCCCTGAGCTTTGTCTCGAATACAGCCCTGGGTACTACGCCGTTTTCTTTGAAGATCCCGACGGAAACAAACTGGAAGTCTGCCACCGCGAGAGCGCTACCGCCGCGGATTGATTCCAAACGCGCGGAGCGTGCGTGCCGTGGCCTCCATCGGCAAACCGACCACGTTGCTGTAAGAGCCCTCGATCCGCCGGATGATTTCCTTTCCGTATCCTTGCGCGGCGTACGCTCCCGCCTTGTCCAGCGGATTGACTTTCGCGAGGTAACGCTCGATCGCGCGATCCGTCAGGTCGTGAAATTCTACTTGGGAAATAACGTACAGAGTTTGCGATTTTCCCGAGGCCAAATGGCAAAGGCAAACCGCCGTCCCGACCACGTGCGATCGTCCGCTCAATTGCCGCAGAATTTGCCTCGCCTGCTTCAGATCCGCGGGCTTCCCGAGCACGTGATTGTCGATGCTGACGAGCGTGTCGGCGCCCAGCACCACCGCGCCGGGCCGGGTCTGCGCCACGTGCCAGGCTTTTCGGGTCGCGTTGCAAATCGTCAATTCACGGAGCGTGAGCCAGTCGTGCGAGACTTCTTCGACTGGCGGTGAGACGGTCTCAAATTCATAGCCTGCTTCTTCGAGCAAATCCCGGCGGCGCGGCGAACCGGACGCGAGAACGAAACAGGGCCCGGATGGCCGGCCGTCACGGCTTCGTCGACGGTGCAACTGACGGCTTGTCGCCAAGTAATTCCTGAAGGTTGGGGACTTTTAGTTCCTGGAAGTCTTTTGGAACGGAGAATTCCGCTTCACTCAACGCGTCCTGTTTGAGCGACGTGATCGTGCTGATGATTTCTCTTCCCTCCGTTTTTATGATCGTCCGGAGCGGCAGGCCGGGAAAATCGCGGTAATCGAGCATGCCCTTGGCAACCTCATTCCAGGCGGCGGGAATGACCGACTGAAGTTGTTTTACGATTGCGGCCGAATCGGGGAACTGAAGGGCGATCCAATAACTCTCCTTCAGCGAAGCAGACTCGCGGACGTATTCCTCGGCTTCGTAGCCGTAGATCATTTCCTTTTTGCCGGTGGGGCGAAGCGCCGATTTCTCGGCGGCGGCGGCGGGATCACCGGAGTACTTGCTTGCCATGTCGGCGATCGCCTTGGACTTATCGGCCGAAATGCGCACGAATTTCTTTTGTGCGTTCATCAAGGTGAGCATATCGCCGCTGTTGCGGTCGATGAGCGTGGTCACCTCTGGCGTCACCTCGACGCGCGCCTTGTCGCCTTTGAGTTTGATTATGATTTGGCTGACCGAACCGCTTCCTTCAATTTTTTGGACAAGAGAAAGGTCGCCCCGCGCCGTGACCAACGAAAAGGCAGTCACGATCAGGCAGAGCCCAGGGACGTTCATGCGTGCTACTTAGCTAGATCGCCTGCCCGGAAAAGGCAAGACGCGCTATGGCGCGCCAAATCCAGAAAGGACTTGGCAGCTGCCGCGAGCCGCGTCAGCTTTACCGGCGCGCGGGTGTAGCTCAATGGTAGAGCTGTAGCCTTCCAAGCTACTGACGAGGGTTCGATTCCCTTCACCCGCTCCAGCCTTCGCTTTGAGCGCAACGCAGAGCGAAGGCTGGAGCGTCCGCCGTAGCCTTGTGCGAAGGCGGACCCCCAAACCGAAAACTACGGCTGGCAGGCCATCTGAAATTTCCCGCTTATTGAGGAATTGTTGCCTTGTGGATGGGGCTGGGCCGAGTATGGAGTCATCCGCGCCGTTTGCGCACAATGCCTTCCCTGCTCCCAGCCAGTCACATTGCCGCGTTCATTTCATGGGAGTGGGCCACCACAGCCAGACGCGCTGCGCTCTTCCTGTTTCTGCTCGCCGGCGGCGCGGCAGCGGTGCACGGGCAATCCGCACTCGACGGTGTCGACCCGAACGCGAACGGCCCGATTTACACCATCGCCGTCCAGCCAGATGGCATTCTTATCGGCGGCGATTTTACCTCGCTTTCCGTCAATGGCGGAGCGGCGGTCACGCGCAACCACATCGCCCGGTTAAACCCGGACGGCACGCTCGACCCCGACTTCAACCCGAACGCGAACAGTCAGGTCAACTCAATCGCGGTGCAGGCAGACGGCAAGATCTTGATCGGCGGCCGTTTCACGATCATCGGAGGACAGACGCGCAGCTGTATCGCCCGGCTCGATGCCACTACCGGACTGCCAGATTCCTTCGACCCGAACCCGAACTCGAACTTCGAGACTAGTGTCAATTCCATTGCGATTCAGGCGGACGGAAAAATCCTGGTGGGCGGCTATTTCGCCACCATCGGTGGGCAGGCGCGGAAGAGCATCGCCCGGCTCGATGCCGCCACCGGGCTGGCAGATTCGTTCGATCCGAACGCGAATGCTGCGATCTATGCCATCGCGGTGCAGTCCGACGGCAAGATTTTAGTGGGCGGCAGCTTCAGTGGATTCAAAAGCATCGGTGGCACATTCCGCCGACACATCGCCCGGCTCGAACCCACGACGGGGCTGGCGGATTCGTTCAATCCGGACGCCGACGGTGTTGTTTTCTCCATCACGGTGCAGCCGGACGGCAAGATCCTAACGGGAGGCTTTTTTGAGGGCGTCGGCGGACAACAGCGCAACCACATCGCTCGACTCAATTCCACGACCGGCCTGGCGGACTCGTTCGACCCGAACGCAAACAATACAGTCTGGTCGATCGCGTTGCAGGCGGACGGCAAGATCCTGGCGGGCGGCATTTTTACCAACATCGGTGGCCAGGTCCGCAGCCGGATCGCCCGTCTCGAGCCTACGACCGGCCTGGCAGATTCGTTCAACCCGAACGCGAGCGAGCCGGTCGAAGCGATCGCGGTGCAGGCGGATGGCAAGATTTTGGTGGGCGGTAATTTCACCACGCTCGCGCCCAATGGAGGAGCGGCCGTGACGCGCAACCATATTGCCCGCCTGGAAACCGACGGCAGGCTCGACCAGACGCTCAATCTTGGCATCGTCGGCACCGATGTTCTCGCCACCGCCATCCAGCCGGATGGCAAGATTCTCATTGGAGGTTCCTTTTCCAGCGTCCTGGGCGTTCCACGCAACAATATTGCGCGGTTGAACACGGACGGCACGGTCGACACCGCCTTCGACCCGAACGCGACCGACGAGGCGTTTCCTGCTGTCCTTTCCATCGCGGTGCAGCCGGACGGCAAAATCTTAGTGGGCGGCAGTTTTGGCACCATCGGCGGACAAATGCGCCGCAGCATCGCCCGGCTCGATGCTACGACCGGCCTGGCGGATTCGTTCGACCCGAACGCGAGCGTGGATGCTGACGTCGCGGGGATCGCGGTGCAGGCGGACGGCAAAATTCTAGTGGGCGGTTTTTTTACGAACATGGGCGGGCAGGAGCGGAGTTATATCGCCCGGCTCGATCGCACCACGGGCCTGGCGGATTCGTTCGATCCCAACGCGAGCGATAATATCTTTTCCATCGCGGTGCAGGCGGACGGCAAGATTTTAGCGGGTGGTTTTTTCACGAGTATCGGCGGGGCGACGCGCCACCGCATGGCACGGCTCGATGCCAACACGGGGTTGGCTGATTCGTTCGACCCAAATGTGAGCTGCACGGAATGTGGGCCGCCCCCTGCCCGGCCTGCCGTCGTTTCCATCGCGCTGCAGGCCGACGGGAAGATTGTGACGGGCGGCCTTTTCGAGAGCATTGGTGGACAGGCGCGCCACAGCATCGCCCGGCTCGACGCCACGACCGGCCTGGCGGATTCGTTCGATCCGAACGCGAACGAGGCTGTCTATTCAATCGCGATTCAGGCGGACGGCCAGGTCTTCGCGGGCGGCCTTTTCTCCGGGGTAAACAGCATCGGCGGAGAGACGCGCAACCACCTGGCACGGCTCGATGCCACCACGGGCCTGGCGGACTCGTTCGATCCGAACGCGAACGATAGTGTCTTTTCAATCGCGGTGCAGGCGGACGGCAAGGTCCTGGCGGGCGGTCTCGTCACGAATATCGGTGGTCAGCCCCGCGCCCTGTTTGCTCGCCTGAGCAACGGCACCGCCGCGCTGCAAGATTTGGCTGTGACGCAGGGCGCCATCACCTGGACGCATGGAGGCTCCAGTCCGCAACTCACGCGCGTTACGTTTGAGTCGTCACCCGACAAAGTGCACTACACTTTCCTGGGTCACGGCATCCCGCAGAGCGGGAGCAGCAATTGGTCCCTCACTGGTTTGAATTTGCCGACTGGGCAGAATTTCTATATCCGCGCTCGCGGTTGTTACCGCAGCGGCTACCTGAACGGCTCTGAGAGCATCACGGAATCGGTGCGGAGGGCTTTTCTCGCGGGGCCGACCCAAGAAGCGCAGCCCCTCAATCTTTCGACCCGGATGCGAGTTCAGACCGGTGACAATGTTGGCATCGCCGGATTCATCATCACGGGAACGGCGCCGAAACATGTGCTCCTCCGCGCTATTGGACCTTCGCTGACGCAATCCGGTGTCCCCGATGCGTTGGCTGATCCGGTGCTCGAATTGCACGGACCGGACCCGTTTGTCACGATCACGAATAACAACTGGAGAGACGACCCGGACCAGGAGGTCGCGATCCTGGCCACCGGCATCGCCCCTCCCAATGACCTTGAAGCAGCGATTGATGCGACGCTGCCTCCAGGCACGTATACGGCGATCGTGAGAGGCAATGGTGACACTTCGGGCGTCGCCCTGGTTGAACTTTACGATTTGAGCCATTCCGTTGACGCAAAGCTGGCCAATGTCAGCACAAGGGCCTTTGTCAGCACGGGGGACAACATCGTGATTGCGGGATTCATGCTGGGAGGCGACATCGGCTATGAGCGGATCGGAGTGCGTGGCCTCGGCCCAAGCCTCACTGCGACGGGTGTGCCTGATGCGCTGGCAGATCCGACGCTGGAACTGCGCGACGGAAACGGAGCGCTCCTGGGCGCGAATAACGACTGGCAGGACGACCCCTCTCAAGCCGCGGAAATGATCGCTGCGGGTTTGGCGCCGGCAAACCCATTCGAGTCTGGCCTGGCTGCGACGTTGTCGCCGGGCCTTTACACCGCCCTGCTCACGGGATTGAACAACGGCACCGGCGTCGGTCTCGTTGAAGTTTACAGCCTCGGAGCCCCGTAGCGAAAACCACCGCGCTTTCCCTATTGATCTGGCGCGATGACATCGCGATGCCGCCAGGCGTAGCGAAGTCCCGAGTAAACGGTAAAGGCCACCGCGATCCAAACCAAGAGCGGCCCTCCGTGATACCACGCGCGAAACCACCAGCCGCTTTCGTCAGCATATTTCAGCTCACGCGCGGAAAGCAGCACCAGGAAAAAGATAACCGTCGCGATCTGCCACGAAGTCTTGTGTTTGCCGAGCCGTTCCGCCGGCAGGATTAGCCCCCGCGCACTGGCCATCAGACGCAGCCCGGTGATCAAAAAATCGCGTGCCACCACCGTGGTCGCCGCCCAGGCCGGAATAGCGCCCAGCGGCACCAGCGAAATAAACGCCGCCGCCATCATGATTTTGTCCACCAGCGGGTCCATTAATTTTCCGAAGTTCGTCACCTCGCCGTAGCGGCGGGCAATTTCGCCATCGAAATAGTCGGTCACGCCAGCCAGCAGGAAGATGATCAGAGCCGCGGTGTGGCCGTAGATCCAGGTCGAGTTGAGAGTCGCGACAAATAGAATTGTCAAAACGAGCCGGCTGACGGTTAAACGGTTCGCCCAGTTCATGCGCGCACGGATCGGGAAGCCAAACTGTCCTGCAAATTCCCGGCGGCGACAGGAGCACCGATCTCCTGGTACACCGGGTTTTTCCAGATCGGAACAGTCTGCTTTAGCTCGTCCATTATCCATTGGTTTGCGCCGAAGGCGGCGGCGCGGCGAGCGCTCTCCACCCGGACAACGACAGACGCTTCCCCGGCCGCAACAAAGCCGATCCGGTGATGGATCACGACTTTCGCCAGGCCAAACTTGCTCGTCGCGCTTTCCGCAATGCCTCGCATTTGATGCTCCGCCATTTCACGATGGGCTTCGTATTCGATCCCGGTAATTTCCCTTCCCTCCTCGAGCCCGCGCACAACTCCCCAAAAATCCACCATTGCGCCCGAGGCCGAATCGGCCCCTCGCGCCGGCAATTCAAGCGGCGATCGGGTGATCAAGACTTCACAAACGGAAATTGCCATGCGCTATTGAAACCGGCTAGAGTGTGTCATCGCCGAAGCCGGCGTGATCAAGGAGATACTTAAAATGAGCGCGAATCAATGTGATATCGGACTGATTGGTCTAGCGGTCATGGGCGAAAACCTCGTCCTCAATATGGAATCGAAGGGATTCTCCGTCGCCGTCTTCAACCGGACCGCTGAAGTGACCGACAAATTCGCCGCCGGGAAAGCGAAGGGAAAGAACATTCAGCCGGCGCGGACCATGGAAGAATTTGTCGGCGCGCTGAAGCGTCCGCGCAAGGCGATGATCATGGTCAAAGCCGGCGCGCCCGTTGACGCGGTCATCAATCAACTCGTTCCACTCCTCGAGAAGGGCGACGTTATTATCGACGGCGGCAACTCGCTTTTCACCGATACGCAGCGCCGCTGCAAGGATTTGGAAGCGGCCGGCCTGCACTTCGTCGGCTGCGGAGTTTCGGGCGGCGAAGAGGGCGCGCTCAAGGGGCCGTCTCTCATGCCCGGCGGCTCGCGCGAGTCGTGGGAAATTATTGCTCCGATTTTCACCAAAATCGCCGCGGTCGTCGACGGCGAACCGTGCTGCCGTTACATGGGACCCGACGGCGCCGGCCACTACGTCAAGATGGTCCATAACGGGATCGAGTACGGCGACATGCAGTTGATCTGCGAAGCCTATGCGATCTTGAAAGACGTGGCCGGTCTCGAGGCAAAAGAGCTGGCTGACATTTTCGCCGAGTGGAACAAAGGCGACCTGGACAGTTACCTGATCGAGATCACCTCGCAGATTTTTCGCAAAATCGACCCGGACACCGGCAAACCCCTGGTCGACGTCATTCTCGATAAGGCTGGGCAGAAAGGCACCGGTCTGTGGACCTTGCAGTCGGCGCTGAATCAGTCGGTGGTAATTTCCACCATCAACGCCGCGGTCGAAGCGCGCGTTATCTCGTCCCGGAAAGACGAACGCGTTGCGGCCTCAAAAATTCTGCCGCACCCGAAAGCGCCGAAGTTTGCCGGCGATCGTGCCGGTTTGATCGACGCTGTGCGGGATGCGCTTTACGCGTCGAAGATCGTCTCGTATGCGCAAGGGATGGAACTGCTCGGCGCGGCCAGCGCCGGTTCGAAATGGAATTTGAACTTCGGTGATATCGCCACCATCTGGCGCGGTGGGTGCATTATTCGCGCAAAGTTCCTGAACCGGATCAAGGAAGCGTACGAGCGCGATGCCGCGCTGGATAATCTGCTGCTCGATCAGTACTTCACCGGAATTCTCGAGCGCACGCAGGATAACTGGCGGGAGGCAGTCGCCACCGCGGTGAAACATGGTGTGGCCGTCCCGGCCTTTAGCGCTTCGCTCGGCTACTTCGACAGCTACCGGTCGGCGCGTTTGCCTTCGAACCTGCTCCAGGCTCAGCGCGATTTCTTCGGCGCCCACACCTACGAACGCATCGATAAGCCCGGTGTATTTCACACCGAGTGGATGGAATCCGAAGCCAAGTCGAGCGAAAAACCAGCCCAGCCCAAAGAGCAATCACGCGCGTCCGAGTAAGGCCACAATGCCCATCTACGTTTACGAAACGACGGACACGTCGAAACCAATCCGCCGTTTCGAAGTGAAGCAGAGCATGAAGGATGAGCCGCTTCGGGTGGATCCGAAAACCGGGGAAGCCGTGAGGCGCGTCATTTCAGGCGGCTACGGTGTTCACGTTCCGGGCGGATCGACAGGGCCGTCGGTTGGTTCGGTCGGGTCGCACGGCTCGGGCTGCGGCTGCTGTTAGCGGAAGGAAGTTAAAAGGTTACAAGAGTTACATTGTTAAAGAGAGAGCAATCACCGCTTGTAACCTTGTAGCTCTTTTAACCCTTTTAACTTCCCTTAATGAAAATCATGCGAATCAGTCCCGACCAGTTGTTCGCCCGCCTGCAACGCTGTAGCAACTGCGGGCAGGTGCGCCAGCGCACGGATCTCCTCGGCCTTGATCAGCACCACGTTCTCGGAATTCTGCACCCTCCCCTGGATAATCAGGAACGGCTCTTCCGTGATCAAAAGCCGGACCCGCTCGAATAAATCCGGCGTGACAATCGCGTTGGAAACTCCGGTCTCATCCTCGAGGCTGACAAAGACAAAGCCTTTCGCTGTCCCAGGCCGCTGACGGCAAATCACATTCCCGGCAATTTGAATCGTGTCGCCATGGCGGGCGGATGGGAGATCGATTGCGCGCCAGATATCCGGCAAATGCTGCCGGAGCAACTTCATCGGATGCGGCCCCGTGGTGAGATTCATCGCATCGTAATCGGCTTTCACCCGTTCCGGCAGGGTCATCGGCAGGAGCGGCGCCGCCGTCATCCCGAGCGAAGTCGCGGGATGACGGCTCGCTTGATACGAGTCGAATAACGGTGCTGGTGGTTGCTCCTCCACGCGCCACATCGCGGCCCGGCGATGCTCGGCGAAACAATTGAGCGCGCCCAGTTCCGCGAGAGTGCGCAGTTCCTCTTTCGTTAACTCGATGCGCCGCTTGAAATCATCGAGCGACTCGAACGGCGCGCGCGCGCGTTCCGCCACGAGCGCTTCGCCATGTTCCTTCCGCAGCCCATTCACCACGCAAAACCCCAGCCGGACCGTATCATCCGAAACGACGGTACAACCCCACTCCGATTCCATCACACAAACCGGCTGCATCCGAATCCCATGCCGGCTTGCATCTTTCACGATGGTGGCCGGCGCATAAAATCCCATCGGCTGGTTGTTCAACAAACTCGCGTAAAACTCCGGCGCGCGATGCACTTTCAAGTAAGCGCTCCCATAGGCGAGGATCGCAAAGCTGATCGCGTGCGACTCGGGAAATCCATAAAGCGCAAATGAGGAGATCGATTGAATGATCTTCTCGATCCTGTCCGCCGCGACGCCTTTGCGTTCCATCGCTGCACGGAGTTTCACGCTGACGCGATTCATGCGTTCTCCCGAGCGGTGAAAGCTCAAGGCCCGCCGTAACTCTTCCGCTTCGTCGCCGGAAAAATCAGCCATGACCATGGCGATCTTCAACATTTGCTCCTGAAACAACGGCACACCAAGTGTGCGTTTCAGGACCGGCTCGAGCCGCGGATCGAAATACGTGACTTTTTCGCGTCCGGCGCGCCGCGCCAGATAGGGATGCACCATGTCGCCCTGGATCGGCCCCGGCCGAATGATCGCGACCTCGATCACGACATCGTAAAAACATTTCGGCTGCATCCGCGGCAGCGTGGCCATTTGAGCGCGGCTCTCAATTTGAAAAACGCCGATGGTGTCGGCTTTCTGCATCATTTCATATGTCGCCGCATCATCCGTCGGGATGTGGGCGAGATCGAGGGGCCGTCCGCGTTCGCGGCAGAGCTCAAAGGCATCCTGCATCACGGACATCATCCCGAGCCCGAGCAAGTCCACTTTCACGATGCCGAGATCTTCACAATCATCCTTGTCCCACTGCGCCACGACCCGGCCCGGCATGGAGGCATTTTCCAGAGGCACAAAGGAACTCAGTTTCTCCTGGCAGATAATCATCCCGCCCGAATGCTGGCCGAGATGCCGCGGCAATCCGTAAATCCCCTGATACAACGAGATGAAGGCCGGCAGACGCGGATGTCCTTTCGGCAGACCGGCCTGCTCGATCTGAGCCGCGAGATCGAGGGTGTGAGGAAAATCGCCATTCGCAAAAAGATGAGAAAAGCGGTCCAGGACATTGGACGACAAATTTAAAGCCTTGCCAATCTCGCGCGCGGCGCTCCGGCCGCGATAAGTGATCACGTTCGCGGTCATCGCCGCGCCATGCTTGCCGTAACGCCGGTAAACTTCCTGGATCACGCTTTCGCGGCGATCGCCGCTGGGCAGATCGAGGTCGATATCAGGCCAGCCTTTCCGGCTTTCGCTCAGGAAACGCTCGAAGACGAGGTGGTTGCTCACCGGATCGACCGGAGTGATTCCCAGACAATAACAGACGGCGCTGTTCGCCGCGCTGCCGCGGCCCTGCACCATGACGTTGTGTTCCCGGCAGAAATTAATGATGTCCCAGACGATCAAAAAATAGCCGGAGAACCCGAGCCTTTGAATCAGGCCCAGCTCTTCCTCGAGCTGCCGCTGCACTGCCTTGCTGATGGCCGAGTAACGCTGCTGCGCGCCAAAGAGCGTGATTGTCCGCAGGAACGAATCCATGTCGTGGCCAGCGGGGACAGGAAACTCGGGAAACTCGTAACCGATGTTTTCCAGAGAAAATTCGAGGCGTTCAGCGAGGCGCGCCGTGTTTTCGATCGCGTCCGGGCGATCGTGAAAGAGGGCGCGCATTTCGGCATCGCTCTTCAAATACCTTTCCGCGTTTCGGCTGAGCAATTTTCCCGCGGCGTCGAGATGCGTGTGCTCACGGATGCAGGTGAAAACATCGAGAACCTGCCGGCCGTTTGGACGGGCGTACTGCACGCCATTCGTGGCGATAACCAACAGTCCGTAATGTTCCGCCAGATCACAAAATTGCCGGTTGATCTGGTCTTCACCGCGCAGGAAATGGCGCTGAATTTCGACGAAGACATTGTCGCGACCGAAGACGCCGATAAGAAATTGCGCGCGATCGACAGAATTCTGGTGCGATCCGAACAACGCGACGAGTCCGCTCGCGAATTCCGCCAGTTCATTCCAGCGGACGAGACAACTTCCTTTCTCGCTGCGCAGGTGGGCCTGCGTCAGCAGCTCGCACAAATTTTTATATCCCGTGCGATTCTGGACGAGCACCGGCAAAACAGATCCATCCTCCATGCTCAATTCGCAGCCGACAATGGGCCGGACATTTTGCTCCCGGGCGGCGACGGAAAATCGTTGCGCGCCGTAGACCCCGTTGCGATCGAGCAACGCCATCGCCGGCATCTCGCGCTCGGCCGCGGTTGCGGCTAATTGCTCCGGAAAAGACGCTCCCCGCAGAAAGCTAAACGCGCTGGACGCATGTAACTCGACATAAGACACGGGGTTATCCTTGAAGGGTTACATTTATCGTTGAAGCGGTACATCGTCGAAGCGTTATACATAACGGGTTGAAGGATTCTCCACGCTTCAACGCTTCAACGCGCCTCCCTAATCATAAACTCCATCGAGGGCCCATCGGCCTTCGTGAGCATGGCACTGGCAGAGAGCGCCATTTTCCAGTTCCAAATCCCATTCCGCGCGTTCCCAGCTTTTCTTGTCCCACCAATTTCCCGAGGCTTTGTAAGGACCCTGCCGCCGGAGCACTTCACCCTGGATTTCGACGCTGCGAAGATGGGCCGGGCCATTTTTGACCAGCAATATCGCAGCCGGTACCGGCGAGCGAAATCGGCGCAGAGCGCAGGAAGGCAACGGCTCTCTTTCGCCTGCCCCCTCTTTCAACTGCCAGGCAAAGGGTTCGATCCGGAAAGCATCGGGCTGATGCGTCTCTTCCAAAACCGGCGTGCCGACACGGTCGGGGCCGAGGAGGCCGGTCAACCGGGCAAGCGTTTCCGAAAGGCGCCCCGGATCGCGCAACGCAGTCTCAAAGAGATGGAATTGTTGAAAAGAAGGTTTTGTGGGCTCGGCCTTCAGCACCACCGCAATGATGGGAAAGTCGGAGGTAAAATTCTCCAGGTGCGTGTGCAGCATCCGAAAAAGCACATCG
>DASZDO010000015.1:0-106830 GCA_035941955.1 Chthoniobacterales bacterium | reverse complement strand
AACATCGAGACGCCGGGTGCCGGCCCCAAACCCATCGACCGTCGCGCACAGGCAGACCGCGAGAAGGCCGATAATCACGGAGCGGCGGTTTACAAACCGCCGAGGCTTGCCGACGAAAGGGGCGTTTTCCGTAGGGCCGGTCGGCGGTTTGTAAACCGCTGCTCCTTGAGGCGCGAGCCGGCTCCGCGCCGGAGCGCTCGCTAACTTCCGGGCCAATATCTGCAAACTCATGGCTTCCTGGCTGCGTCAAATTTCTCCCACGCTTTCCAGGCGCGCTCCCAACTTGCCTTCGCGGCCCAGGCTTCCGCCTCCAGGAAATGAAAATAGCCCGGCGCTCCCGGCTGCTCGGTGAAATGCCGCACCGTCATCAGGGCTTCGTCGATTTTGCCGAGTCGCATTTGTTCCTGGTAGAACTGGAAACCGGCGCCGTAATTGTCCGGGTTCGCGTGGAAAGCTTGCCGGAGTTGGTCGATCGAAGAGCCGGCTGGAGCTTCGGGCAGCCGCGGCGCCTGGCCAAAGCGCCGGACGAGCTCGCACGCGCGGCGAAAATCATTGCGGCTGGCGTGGTCCTTCGCTACCGAGCGCCAGGCATCTTTCATCCACTCGGGGTGTGCTTCGACCGCGGAAAGCAGTTCCTTGCGGTCGCCGCGCTCCGCCCAGACGGCGAAGAACCTGACCCTCTCTTCCCCGGAAAATATTTGCAGATTCGGATCCAGTTCGAGAAGGCGATGAAGCGCCTTCATGAAATCCGCGCCGGCCGCGCCCTGGAGATAGACGAGCGCCAGATCGTGGTGGGCCATCCCGATTTCTTCGAGGCCCTGGCGCACCGCCGGACTGTGTTGGGAGGCGAGCGCAAGCATGTGCCCGTACACTTCCAGCCGCTGCACGCCAACGCGGCGCAACGCTTCCCGCCACGCCGTGATGGCCAGGGCTGGCTCCCGGGCCAGCCAAACGATCCCCTCCTGATACGGGACCTCGTAAACGTTTGGCTCCAGGAACCGCGCGCGCCGGAAATCATCCAGCGCCTCGGCCGGCGGCAGTTTAGCCCCGACCTTTCCCACCGCACGGGAAAAATAGAGCTGCCACTTGAGCGGCGCCCATTCGAGAGCGCGCGTCGTGCGCTGGATCGTTTCGCTGAAATTCCGGCCCTGACTCGCAGCGGACGCCTTCCGCATTTCATTCTCGGCGCCCACGCCTCCCGGCAGCGCCATTTGGTAACGGGCGGCAACAACCCAGGCTATCCCGAAACTCAGGAGCAACAGGCCTATCAGCCGGAATAATCGGGGAAGCCAGGAGCTGGCCACCAGCTCCGCCGGGCGGCGAAGCGCCATCCCCAGGAAAAATATTCCCGAGAAGGCGGTCCCCACCCGGTGCCCGGAAACGTCGACCAATCCGTGAAGCGCGAAAAGGAGCGCTGCGATCAAGGCCGCGAGCCGGAAACGCTGATTGGTCCCCTCTTGCAAGGGAAAAACCCGCCAAACGAGGAGCGCAAGGCCGGCGATCGCCAGGAGGATAACGGGCCACCCCCCTTCGACCCAGAGCCAAAACCAATCGCTCTCGGGATGAATCGTCCGGGCGCCGGTAAGCGATGCATCGCGAAAGACCGCAAAGACTTCGTCGAAATTTCCGAGGCCAAGGCCAAACCAGGGCGAAGCGCGGATGAGTTGAAGCGCGTCCCGGAAAATTGCCCAGCGAAGATCCGCGGCCATGTCTCCCCCCTCGCCGGCGCGGAGATTGAAGCGTTCGAATGTTTGCCCGCCAAAGATCAGCATGACCGTCAGCAAAACAAGCAAGACGGAAAGCCCGAGCGCGATCCGCGCGGCGGAGCCCTTGCGCAGGACGAACCCGCCGAGCCAGAGCGCGCTCCCCGACACGAGGATGAGGATGCCGGCCCGCGAGAAATTGAGAATGATCGCGGCGACGATGAGGGCCAGTGCCAGCAGCCAGACGATCCAGCGTCTTCGGCTCTGCCGGATATCTTCCTGGCCGCACGCCAGGATCACGATCGCGGTCAGACCGAAAAGATTCGCCGTTTGATTTCGATTGGGGAAAGGCCCGAATCCTCGCTGGTTGTGCCAGAAAGGAAGAGCGGTCTGGGCGTAATAGAGGGTGAGACACAGCGTGGCGAGCAGGACAATGCCAGCGGCAAAAAATCGAAGCTGTTGGCGCACTTCGCGCAGCTCGAGGTCGAGCGTGCTGACATAGTAGAGCCAGCTCAAGCCGGCCAGGAAGCTGACAAAACATCCGAGCGAAATCCAGGGCTGCGGCGAAAGCGTCCCGGGCAGGGCGATCCCGAAATCGTTCGTCAACACGGCTCGCCAGGCCGGCCGCAGAAACCAGCTCTCGGGCAGAAAGGCGGTGGCCGCGCACGCGACCATCGCGAGTAAAATTACATTCAAGACCCGTCCGAGCGAAAGCCGGGGCGGATCGGCCAGGAGGATCAGGCCGAACAGGGCAACGATGATTCCTTCGCTCCATTTCTCGGTGGCGCCACCGAGAAAACAGGCGAGCACCGGGAGCGTAGGAATGGCCATGTTCCTCCACCACCGCGCAGGAGCGGCGGTAAAACTTGAGCGGATCCTGGTTCGCTTTATTTGCATGGGCCGCGGGTGGGTCTTGGTATGGGAGTAGCTAATTAGAATCGAGCGTCAGGAGCGCTTTCAAGTGATATGGGCACGCCGGTTTTTACCATGGGTTGAACACGGGCCGCCATCGCGTACTCTCCTCATCGGCCCCGGGAAATAACAATGGTTACGCAAAGAACGCAGGGTTTATATCGCGTTTTCCTGCTCTGCCAGATCCTGCTCGTGGCGGTCCTTTTCTGGTTCGGCGTCTGGGTCATGGTCACGTTTTATTCTCCAGGGGCGGAGCTCACCTGGCGCCGCTACAGCATTTACTGCGGGTTGCTGGTCTTGGGAATGACGATCGAATCGTTGAGCCGCGATGGCTCGAAAAACTATTTCCTCCAGAACGAGCTGCTGCGCCAGCATCGGCTCAGCTTGCGGCAAGTCTTCGCCAGCATCGGCACCCTCGTCCTCTATCTGATCGCGACCAAGGACGCCTTCATCTCGCGAATCTTTTTCTTTAATTTTGTTCCGTGGCTCTACGTGGCCCTGCTCTTCTCGCACCATTATCTGCCTTCCTTTCTGGCCCGCCGAATTTTTACCGGAGCGCGCGAGGAAAAGACGCTTCTCGTGGGGTCGACCGAAAAAGCCGCGCAATTGCGAAGCTGGCTGCGGCGCAAGGCGGATATCGGATTGCGCACGGTCGGTCTGGTTTGCGATGAGCGAATCGACCAGACCGAGGACGGCATCCCCGTGCTGGGCAATTCGGATGATCTCGAAAGGATCATCGTCGAGCGCGGCATCACGCAAATCATCATGCTGGAGTTTCCGCTCTTTACCGAGATCAACCGCCAGATCATCAGCGTTTGCGATCACCTGGGTGTCCGGCTGCTGATCGTGAGCGATCTCGAGGAGAAATTGCGCCATCCCGTGACGCACTTCGAAGACGACGGCTTTCGCTTTATCGGTTTGCGGGAAGAGCCTTTGGAAAACCCGCTCAACCGCTGTTTCAAGCGTGCGATCGATATTGCGATTTCATTGCCTGTGATGCTGTTTGTCTTTCCGATTCTCACGCTCGTGGTCTGGATCGCGCAGCGCCTCCAATCGCCCGGGCCGCTCTTTCACGTCCAGACGCGTGCCGGGATGCAAAACCGGCAATTCAAGATCTACAAGTTTCGCACCATGCGGCCCGACCATGCGGAAGAGACACGCCAGGCGCGCGCCGGAGACGAACGGATTTATCCGCTCGGGAAATGGTTTCGGAAGCTCAGCATCGACGAAGTGCCGCAATTCTGGAACGTGCTCATCGGCGACATGAGCATCGTCGGGCCCCGACCGCACTTGATCGAGCACAACAAGCAATTTTCCCAACTGATGGCGAATTATCACGTCCGCGCTTTTGTGAAACCGGGGATCACCGGCCTGGCCCAGGTGCGCGGCTTTCGCGGCGAGGCGCGAAACAGCGCCGACATCGAAAACCGGGTCGCGTGCGACATCGAGTATCTCGAAAACTGGAACCTCTCCCTCGAATGCGGAATCATCCTGCGCACTTTCGTGCACGTGATCATCCCGCCGCGGAGCGCGTACTAATAGGTCCTATCGGTCCTATGTGACCTATAGGACACCGACCAATTCTCGCCGGAAGTTTTCCATCACACGGTTCTTCTCGAACTGCTCCACATAGCGGCGGCCGGCGGCGCCGTACTCGGCGAGACGCCGCGGGGCGTGCGCCAAAGCATCGAGCAGATCAGCCAGCTCCTGCGCATGGCCGGGCGGAACATTTACGCCGAATTTCCCCTCGGCCAGCGATAGCGCCAGCTCGCATTCCGGCGCCGCAACCGTGATCACCGGTTTCGATTCCGCGAGAAGCCCAAGGAGCTTGCTCGGAAAAAATGAATTCCCCGAGCCCGCTTGCTGGGTGATGAAAGACACGTCCGCATCGACGAGCAAGGCGCGATAATCCCGGCCAGCCTGCAAGGGAAGCATGGTGACATTCGGAAGCCTCAGCTCGCGCACCCGCCGCTCGAGCGTTTCGCGCTGGGCGCCATCGCCACAAATCACGATCCGAACGCCCGGATCGCGCAGGAGAGGAGCGGTTTCCAACAACACGTCCAAGCCCTGTTTTACGCCCAGGTTCCCAGCGTAGACCGCGAGAAATTCTTCCGGAGCGATGCCATGCCGTTGCCGAAATTCTCCGCGCTCGGGAGGCGGGTCGTTCTTGGGCAAAGCAATCGCGTTTGGAAAGTAGATGAGCTTCGATTCGGGAACTCCTTTGCCACGAAAACTTTCGAGCATGCCCCGGGTAATGCCGGAGACACGCGCCGCCTGCCGGTAGGCGAATGATTCGAACGCATACAGGGCCCTCGTCAACCGGCCCGCTTTCAGCATTCCAAGCCCCACCGCGGCGTCCGGTTGCATGTCCTGGACGTGAAAGACGAATGGCGCGCCTTTGATTTTTCCGACAATCCAGCCGGCGACCCCGAGCAAAAGAGGAGGCGAAACGAGCACATAAACATCGGCGCGGGGGAGAGACAGCGCGCGGAGAGTGGAGGTAAAGAGAAAACTCGCCTCGTGAAACATTCGCTTCAAAGCGGAGACGCGCGCCGGAACAAATTGCCAGCAACGATGCACCGGAACTCCGTTGATTTGGTCGGTGCGATAAAGCTGCCCGCGATCCTCGGGCCGCTTTTCCCAGGATGGATAATAGGGGAAGCCCGAGATCATCGATACATCGTCTCCCTTCGCGCGAACGAATTCGCAGAGCGCGACGTTGTGCGGCGCTATCCCGGTAAACTCAGGCGAGTAGTTGATCCCCCAGACAATGATGCGCATCGGGTTACTCGTCCGGCGCCCGATTTGTTTTGGTCAGCTCGTAGGTTTTCGCGACCGAAAGGAATTCATACACGGCGTGCAGCCGGGCGAAATAGTAACCTTCGCGGCCGTCGAGAAAGCCTTTTTGCCAGACGTAAATGTAAAGGAAACGCAGGAGCGGACGGCAGGGAAAGCGTTGCGAGAGCAGTTTCAGCTTTCGACGCCGTTCCACCGGGCCGCTCCGGATTTGGGCGGCGCTGCCACGGAGGCTGCGGTCGGCCGAGACTCGCGCTTCCCAATTCGAATACCGGTTGTGTTTTTCGACAAAAACTTCGACCGACGGAAAGGCGTAGTGATCCATCTCGCAACGAAGACGGCTCGTTGGGCCCTGCACAATCACATGCTCGTGCACTTCATTGTCGCCACTATGCGTATCCGCGTCGGTCAACTTTTCGTATCGTCCCAATGAGTGCCGAAACAGGCGAAGGTTCCAATTTGGATAATACGCGTGCCGAAGCCAACGGCCCATGAACATGAAACGCCGGTTTATCCAGTACCCGGCAATTTCTCCGGCATTTGCGATGGCGCGGGCGAATTCCTCTTCTGCTTCCGGCGGCAACACTTCGTCGGCGTCGAGAATGAAGACCCATTCGTTCCGGAAAGGTAGGTTCTCGAGCGCCCAATTCTTTTTTTTCGGCCACGTCCCATTGAAATGAAATTGCACGACCTGAGCGCCGTGTTCCTGAGCGAGAGCGAGGGAGCGGTCCGTGCTCTGTGAATCGACGACGAAGATTTCGTCGGCCCAGCGAACGGATTGGAGGCATCTCGGAAGATTGCCGGCCTCGTTCTTGATCGGCACGATCACGGACACGGGAACACGCTTGCCGTCAGCTCTCATGGTTCTCCCGAAACTGGCGGGCCGTTTTCTCCTGCGGCGTCTTCCCGGGCGAAGACGGCGAACGAATAGCCCGGCGTCGTCCGCGCGATCGGCAACCCAAACCATTTCGGCGGGTGCGAGATGAAACGTTGGGAGAGCATGCGATATCCGGAAATGACTGGCGGAGATAACGATCCTCGCTGGGTTTGCTGCAGGACCATCAAGTCGCCGGAAGCGGTGCCGCGCTCGACGATGCTAATCCGGTCGAACTCGTCGGCCAGCACCCAGAGAGATTCCGAGACGGAAATTACCTGATCGTTCGAGCGCGCCAAGCGGTCGAAGTCCTTCCGGGCCTCGGCGAAGGAAACGCCATCAGTTCTATAATTGACAAAGAGGGCAACATCTCGCGCCAGGCAAAGGCTGAAGATGCCAAAAAACCCGGCCAATATTAAGACCGGAAAACCCGGGAATCGCCGACCTTTGGATTCATGGCGCACGCCAAAAAGATAAAGGGCGCCGGCGGCCAAGGCAGGCGCGAGCATTATCAGGTAGTAACTCGCATTTGGCCGTCGAATCGAAAAGTACCAGAAGACGAATGCGGTCAGAAACAGAGCGGCCAGCCGCGCCCAACGTGTCATTCGATCGTCCGCCTCGCGCCAGAAATAGATGCCACAGCAAACGAGAACCAAGGAAAGGCCCATCAGGTAGACGCCCGACCAGGGTGCGAGCTTGAGGTAATAGAGAACAAGCGTGGACAACCTGTAGTCAGGTCCAGCGGCAAGCGCTGCGTGCCAGGATAGCGTGCGGAGCACCTCCCCAACCGGATACGGACCGAAACTGAGGAGAATCCAGAAGAGCGGGAGCGCAATAGCTGCCGACAGCATCATTTTGCGGATAGCCTGCATTGCGGGAGCGGTGAGCAGGAATGCCATTACCACCAGGCAGGCGACAAATATGCCATGCGTGGGATGAATGGCGGCGGCGACACCGATCGCAATTCCCAGGCAAACCGGCCAGTATTTCCGGGACAACCACCTCACCGCGGCGATCGCCAGGGTAAGGACCATGGTGCTCAAAGTCTCCGGCCGCCCCGATGCGGTGAAGATCAAGAAAGCGACCGCAAACAGAGAAGAAACCAAAACGATAAAGCCCACGGTCGAAGCGATCAGTTTTTGGGCAAATTTTGCTGTGCCCAGGATGGCGGCGTAGAGCGTGAGCGTGAGCGCATTAAAAAGGGCCAGAACGATGAAAGCGGTTCTCGTGTCGGACTTCCACATGCAGGCCGACACCACCATTTGAAACAACGGCGGGTGTTCCACGAAGCGATATCGACCCGTCCACAAGAAATTGCTCAGTCCACGTCCGGCCTTCAAATTGATCGCGGCGGGCATGAAGACAACCGCATCCCCTCCAGGAACCGGATACATGGCCGCGGACGCGAAAATGTGATAAGCACCCAACGCGACCGCGCAGAAAAGCAGAATGAAGCGTCTATATCCGACGGCAACCGGCACCCTGGTTGTCTCGCTCATGGCCGGTGATGTGCGATCGGATATCCGAGGCCGGCAAGGGCATCGACGACCGGACTCCCCAGATCCCGTCCCAAAGCCAATACGTTGACGGTCTTATTTTGTGTTACGTGTTCCCTTCGATCGGAGTCGAAGCAGTCGTAACCCAACTCCTCCAAAAATGCCAACGTGCGGGGCCGGTCGCCGGAGATTTCGAGCAGCAAAATGGGGCGATGCTCAGCAAACAAGGCTCGGCCTCCTTGCAGGACCCGAAGTTCAGCCCCCTCGACATCAATCTTTATCACGAGCGGGCGAGCCCGGCCTTCCGCGATCAAATGGTCGAGACTTACGGTTTCGACTTCCATTCCTCGCGGCAGGAAGCCGTAGTGGAACGCGTTGAAGGTTCCGGCGGCAGGCTCGAGAGTCCCGGTCGCACGTGAGATCTCATCGATGAAGAAAGTCGTGCGTCCGGTCTCCTCCGCCACCGCGCAAGGCGCAATCTCATGCGCGGTCAGTCCCCAGGATGCAGTTGTCCGGCGGAGGCACTCGAGGTTTTTCTTGTCAGGCTCGAATGAAACGATGTGGAAATCGGGTCGGGTCTGAGCGCAATACCAGGTGTAAAGACCGATATTCGCTCCGATATCCCAAAACACTCCGCCGGCCGAACGAGGCAAAGCCGCGAGAATGGCGATGAGTGTTTGGCGAACGCTGTCCTCCTGCCGCTTCGGGTCGACGATTAACGAGGCGTTCGAGACCAGGCGCAAATAGATGCGACGGGCCAGCAGCGGTGAACGCCATCGGATAATCGGATCGAATTTCCGGGTGACTCCCCGAAAGAGAGAGCTCTTTCGCAGAGCGTGCAACGGGTGAGTGCCACGGCCAAGCGCTTCGATTAGATTCATTCTGCGATGAGCGGCGTCCTGGGCCGGAGAACACGGCATGGATTGCCAGCCGCCATGACGTCTGGCGGGACGTCTTTGGTCACAACGGAACAGGCGCCGACGATGCTTCGAGCGCCGATCGTCACGCCCGGCATGACAAAGGCGCGCGCACCGATGAAGGCGTCCTCGCCGATGGTGATCTTCGCGGTGACGAGCGGCAATTCTGTCCGCGCGAAATCGTGCGTGCCCGTGCTCAGGTAAACCTCCTGAGCGACCGTCGCGCGCGGGCCGATTTCGATCTCGCCCAGCGTGTAGGCGTTGGCCCGATCCCCAAGACAGGCGAGGTCGTGCAGCGTCAAGTTTCCCGGAATCGCGATCCGCGCACGCTGATGGACGAAAGGCGTGCCGTGAATTTTCGCGCCAAACGCGCGAAGCCAGAAGAGGCGCCAAGGGTTCAGAGGCTTCGGAGTCCACTGACAGAAAACGAACCAGGAAAACTCCCAGAGCAAACGAAGCAGGCGATCGCCAACCGGCCAGGGCGATTCCTGGGCCGAGGCCTGGCCGGGCTTTACGAGTTTCTTTTCCTCCATGGCGAAGATCGGGTGATTAGGGACCAATCATCAAAAAGCAGATGAGAAGCCACAGATGAACACAGATTCTCATGGATTAGGAGCGGCGATTTCAGTCCGTGCGCTCTGCCGGCCCTCAAGGACCGCGAGGAGTGAATCCGTGGCGCGGTTGATCTCGAAGTGCCGGGCGAAGCACTCTCTCGCATTTCCTTTCATCGTCGCGCGAACGTCCGCCGGGGTGCCGACCCAGCGTTCGATCAAACGCGCGGTCCCCGCGAGATCATCATTTTCCGCGTAGCCCGCTCCAGCCGCGGCAATTTCGCGCCAGATGTTTACCTTGTTCGAGATCAGGACGGGAGTTCCGCACGCGAGCGCCTCGACGACGGCGATTCCGAAGTTTTCCTGGTGGGAAGGCAGGATAAAGGCCTCGGCGGCACTGAACGCGCCCCACTTCTGGGCGCCGGCCAGCATGCCGGTAAATGTCACTCCGGAGACCGCCGACGCCATGTGCTTCAGTTGCGCCTGATATCCTGTGTCCGCACACGGACCGGCGAGGACAAGATCCAACGATTGATCAGCGCTCGCGGAATTGCGCAGAGCCGCGAACGCTTCGATCAACAGTTCGCAGCCTTTCTTTTCGTGCAGGCGGCCGAGAAAGAGCAGGAAACGCCTGCCACGGAGTTGAGGAAAACTGTGGAAAAAATCCTCGCGCGCATCAGCAAGTTCGATCTCCGGTCCGGCGGTTCCATAGTTCACGACCAATTCATTGCATTGGTAGGGTGCGAAAGATTCTCGCGCCAAACGCCGTTCCTCTTCCGAGGTGAAAAGGACGGCGGCGGCATCCTTGAGCACGCGATATTCGGCCCAGGGCCAGTAGAGTAATTTCTTCAGATGTTTGAGCGGATAATTCCGCTTGAACCACGGGTCGAGCATTCCGTGCGGAAAAACAAAACACGGCGTCGCCGTTCCGCGGAGGGCCCGCCAGACGCCAAAACTGCTGTACTGCCAGAGGCCCTGGACGATCACGGCATCGTAGTTCGCATGCCGCTCCTTGATCCAGCGGGAGAAGGCGGGCGTGTATCCGTAATTGCCGCGGCCAGGGCCAAGCGCATGGACTTTCACCGGGCAATCGCGCACCCAGGAATCCTTAGGGGCATCCAGCGAAACGATTTCGACGACATGTCCCCGGCGGACAAGCACCGCGGACGATTGCTTGACCGACTCAATCGGACCGCCAAGCGCAGGATTAACTGAGTGGATGGATCGAAGTATTCTCATCCGAAGAGCGAAAAAGTTGTGAACGCTTCGCGAAGTGGCCGAGGACAACGATGCTCCACACGCGCGTCCAGTGCAGATGCCCTCGCCGAAACCCGCTGCTGATTTCGTCGACAAAAGCCTCAGGGAGCAGCCGGCGTGAAATCGTTTCACGAAGCCCTTCGTCCACAAAAGAAGCGAGCGGCCCGAGCATCCAAACTTTCATGGGCAAGACGAAGCCCGCTTTCGGGCGGCGATACACGGAAGGCGGAATGAGATCGCGGCAAGCCTCCACGAGCAAACCCTTGGTTCCCCCGTACCGCTTCTTCGCCGCCGCCGGAAGTCCCAGGATGTATTCGACGAGCTCGTGATCCAGGAACGGCACGCGCAGCTCGAGGGAAACCGCCATGCTCATTTGATCGGCGTCGCGCAGCAACATTCGGCGCATGTAGCCAGTCAGTTCCGCCCAACTGATGCGGGCGTAATCGTCGGGTAACTCGACGGGGCACTCGAAGGGGGCGGGCGCACCCGGGAGCCCCGCGCGGCGGACCATATCGTCCGTAAAAAAGCGCCGTCGCCATCTGGCCAGCTCGCCTGCATCTTTCTTGCCGGGCAGATCGGCCAGGCGGTCGCCGAGCCGGGCGAAGCTGCCAAGGGTCCGACGAAGCGGACGGGGCAATCCGGCGATTAGCTGGAGTCGAGGAACATCGCGGAAACTGGGATAGCCGCCGAACAACTCGTCGCCGCCGAGGCCAGACAGAGCCACTTTCACTCCGTGCGCGGCCACCGCGCGCGAGACGATAAAGGTGTTAATGGCATCGACCGATGGCAAATCGAGCTTTGCGACCGCTTCGGTGACGGAGTGAAGCACTTCCTCTTCTGAAAGTTGGATTCGATGATGGTCGGTGCGGTAACGCTCTGCGATTTCCTGTGCGATCGATGTTTCGTCGAATTCAGCAATGTCGAAACCGACTGAGAAGGTCTGGAGCTTTTTTTCTAATTTCTTCGCGGCCACCGCGGTGACAATGGACGAGTCGATTCCGCCGCTGAGGAAACTGGCGACCGGGACGTCGGAGAGGAGATGCTCCTCGACCGCCTGGTCGATGCGATCGCGCACTTGCCGGACAACGCCATGGACAGACGAAAGAAAGATTTTGCGAGACGGCCAGTATCTCCATGTTTTGAGCTCGCCCTGACTGCCAACCGTCGCGGCATAGCCGGCAGGCAAGGCCTGAAGACCGGGGTAAAGGAGATTGCTTTCGGGGCAGGCCCCCCATTGGAGATAACCCGAGAGAGCCCGCGCCGTGATCCCGTGCGACGGGGCGGCGACCAGCACCCTCGCTTCCGAGGCCGCGCGAAAGCCGTCTGCCTCCATCGTGTAGTAGAGCGGCTTAATTCCGAGACGGTCGCGCCCGAGAAACAATTCCTGACGCGCGGCGTCATAGACCGCGAAGGCAAACATTCCCTTGAGGTGATGGAGGACATCGCGGCCCCAGCGGGCATAACCTTGCAAGAGCGTCTCGGTATCGCTCGTTCCGTTCCAAATCACATTTGGGCCCAATTGAGCGCGGAGCGCCCGGTGATTATAGATCTCGCCGTTCACCGCGATCACATTGCCCGTGGCCGGGTCTGTCATCGGTTGCGCACCGGAAGGGGAAAGATCGATGATCGCAAGCCGCGTGTTGCCCAGCCAGCATCGGCCATCCGGGGAGGTCCATTCTCCCGATGAATCAGGACCACGATGCCTGATCAGCCGAAGATCCAGCGGCTTTGCCGGACCGTTTAGACTGAAGTGAACTGCAATCCCGCACATGTTGTTTTATCGAGCGCGGTTGAACCTTCCGGTTACCAGACGAAACCCTCGGTGCGCCGGAAATATTCCATCTCCGGCGACAGTTCCTTCAACGGTTTCGCCGGGACGCCGCCGTAAAGGCGATAAGGCTCCTCCCATTTCTTGTTCAGGAGGGATTGCGCGCCGAGCACGGAATGATGCGGCAAGCTGCTTCCGCCCAGCATCACGGAATTCGTCCCGGTGAAGCAGTATTCCCCGATGTCGATCGGCTCCGCCGATTGCCGGCCGGCTGCCAGGTCGATGCTGTGCGTAATGAGCTGCGATCGAAATCCGCCAATGGTGGCGAACGCGCCGATGCGGACGCGCGCGGTGCAATCGATCAAATGCCGGCTGCTGATTCCCGCATGAGTTTCGACGATCAACTCGGGCCGCCGATCCGGTTGATGGGCGAAGTGCCGGCTCGCGCCGCTGGGAAAGCCGGTGATCCAATTCAACTGGCCGATGATGGCGTGGGCGCCGAGATGAAGCAGGTCGATGTTCTTGCAGAGGGTAAAGTGCCCGATACGAGAGTGCTCTTCCATGATCAATCGCCGCGGGAAAATCCAGCAGAAGCCGATGCGGCTCGTCGGATGCAGCGAGTAGCCGAATTGCCTTTCGAGGCAGCGGCGCCGAATGCTCCACGGCAGGAGCAGAATGAACAGCATAAGAACCTTCTTCATGGGATGGCGAGAAAGTTGTCCCCGTTATGCGCGGAAGCCAGGTCGGGATCGCGGGTGAAGGTGTATCCGCGGGCTTTCAACCAGGCGATGGCCCGGGCGGATGAGTCGCCATATTCTTGTGAAAGCTCGATGTAAACGACCGGACGATATCGCGCGACAACCTCATTCGCTCCCGCGAGCACCTGGTCTTCGAAGCCTTCGGTATCGATCTTCAGGAGGTCGACTTTGGGTGTGAGCGGGAGGATCACGTGGTCGAGCGTGTCCATCTCAATGTCTATCTCGCGGCAGGCCTCCACCGGGTGCATGCCGCTCCGCCTGATCGTGGCGTTTCCCGACGAGGCCGGCACGAGAAGAGTCTCCCGCTTTCGCTCCATCCCACAACCGAGATTGAAGCATTGCACGTTGCGCAGGTGATTCTTTTCCACCACCTGGAGAAGCTTCGCGTAAATCGGCGGGGACGGCTCGAAAGCGTAGATCTTTCCGCCTGGTCCGACGTGCTTCGCGAACAACAAGGCCGTAAAGCCAAGGTTCGCGCCGACATCGACCACAACTCCATCTTTCGGCAAATATTCACGCAAACGTTCCGTTTCGTATTTGAACCACAACTCGCCTTCGAGCTGATACTGGATTTCCTGAACATCGCCATCGGCATGGAAAGGCAGCCAATACCCGCCGCGCCGGGTCCAGAGAGTTCCCCCTTTTAGCCGATGCAGCAGCTCGAGCCTCCAGCGATTCAGGGTGAGGGAAAAACGAACGCGGCGCACCAAGGCCGCCGGATTCGTGATCCAGCCGGCCAGACGACTGAGAAGAGAGGTGCTCAGATTCGTGCTCCGCTGTTCTGGTAGGCGGAGAGATACTCCGCGATCATTCTTTCCGTCGAAAAGCGTTGGGCGTTGCGCAGGCTCTTCGCGCTCCAGCGCGCGCGTTCCTCGGGATCGGTCAGGCGAATTATCCCGGCAGCAAACGACTCCTCATCCTCGACCGGATGGATCAATCCAGCATCGCCTGCCACTTCCGGGAGGGGGGCGCGATCGCCGCAGATCACCGGGCATCCGCAGGCCTGCGCTTCGATAATCGGCCAGCCGAAGCCCTCGAAACGCGACGGAAACAGGAAAGCGGTCGCGCAATTATAAAGCGCCTCCAGCACTTCGCTCGTCGCATCGGGGACCTCGACGACGCGATCGAGGACGCCCAGTTGCCGGCCTAACGAACGAAGCGCCTCCGAGAGCGGTTCGCCGGCAAAAACAAGAAGCCCATTCCATTGCCCTTTGCACTGCGCAAAAATGCGCAGGACGCCTTCGCGGTTCTTCCGCCGCAAGTTCGAACCGACGTGCAACACGAACGGTATGCCCGGCTTGAGAAGCGAAATTTGCGCAAGCCGTCCCTGGGCTTCATCCGTCGAGATCTTTCGGTACGGGTAGCTCAGCGCCAGCGGGATCAGTTCCAGCTTGGGCCTTCCCTCCCCGCGCGCAACAAGCCGGCGCACGTCCTCGAGCGTCGCCTTTGAGACACAGGCGACTACCGTGGCCGTGCGCAGACCGGCGACGATCCAACGCTGAAGCAATTTCCCCGTGAGACTTGCCGGACAATCGGTTTGCTCGCCAAGCGCACCGCGAACCGCGAGCAGATCGTGACAGGAAATTACTACCGGGATTCCCTGAATCCGCCGGGCATACATCGCGTTCGAGTGATCGCAGATGTGGACCACCGCCGGCGCCGATTTCAACCGGCGCCGCAGCCGCAGGGGAAAGAGAACGAACTTGTCGACATAAGCCAGCCACTTCGTGACGAAGCGGCCTGCATAGCGAAAGCGTCCGAAGAATGGCTGCGGCTCGATCAACTCCGCCGGAACGCCTGCGGCGGCAAGCCCGTCGAGCATCATCAGGGCGAAGCGACTCATGCTTTGCTGACGATCGGGAGGATAATTACCGATCAACAGAACCATTGGTATGGTCGCGTGGAGCAGCGGGACGATGCATCCGGTCGGCGTAGGCCGAGCGGCGCCGCATCGCTCCGCGTCTTCCTGGGACAGCCACGGCGCTCTCGCTTTCGTCATCCGCATTTCGCGCGGCCAGGGCGAGACCGGTGCCGAAAACAGCAAAGCCGACAATCGTAGGCGGACCGAATTGGCCGTTTAACAGGGGCAGGAAACTCGAGCTATAAATCAAGAGCGGGAGGATGTTGCCGCGCCGCACCGAGCGCACACAGAGCACTCCAAGGTGGACCACGATACCGCACCGCCAGAGCAGAAAGGCCAGGCCCAGCACCGGTCCGCTCTCGAGAAGAAGGCGGGCCCACTCGCCTTCCGAAAGAAGGAACATGTTTTCGCCCGTGAGGAATTTTGCTCCGGCGTTCGTTCCGATGCCCAAACCGTAACCGAAAAATGGCGCGTTGGGGTAAACGTGAATGCTTTCTGTGAAACCGGCGAACACCCGGTTGATGAGACCTATCGTGATCGACTTCTCTTCTGATTGCGCTACATCGGCGAAACGCGCCGACAGGACGCCAAGGCCCTCCTTGAAGACCGGTGTTTGCGTCAAAATCAGACCGAGGACGACCATCGCGACCAAGATCTGTCCGAAACGGTTAACTGCGCGGGGACGCAAATAGAGCACGACCATCAGCGAGGCGACGACCACGGCACACGCTCCCACCACCGACCGGCTGCCCGAGACAGCGATCCCGATGAGGAGGGCAAGCCCGGCGCCAAGCAGCACCCAGTTCTTATAGACGCCGCGCTTCAGGGCCGCCCAGACCAGGAACCCGGTGGCCAGGGAGAAGTAAGCGACCACCCCGATGACAAAGGAGAACGTCGCAGCCGTGCGAACTTTTCCAGATCCAGCCGTGATCTGTTCGCCCTCCCCGCCGGCGGTTCGATTGAGCAACGAGTCGGGCGCCGCGTTAAACTGCGCCACCATGAGCAAAGACATCGGCACGATGAGAATCAGGACCCACCACCCGATCCGCTTGACATCCTCGGGACGCAGCACCTGCGCCATCACGAAGATGAGCGGCAAATGAAGAAAGTTCGAGCGGAAGCCGTAGCCGCTCACGAGGGCGATTCGGCCCGGTGGAAGGTAAGGCCAGAGCGCGAGGAAACTAATGGCCAGCGAAAAAAATCCGATAATTCCGAGTGACCACACCCAGGCATTGCGGGGGAAAACCCGGGCGTGAAAAGCCAGAATGTAAATCAGGATAACGACCGGATCGCGGATGATGAGGAGCGGATTCGAGAGTTGAGGAAGCACCCATTTGCGGAGCGCCCCCTCGATCAGGAGCAGCCAGAAATACAGCCAGATCAGCCGCCGGATATTGCGGAGGGTTGGATTCTCAGGGCTGGTTGGATTCATTCGCCGGTTAGGGATCGGATCGCGGCGAGGACCTCTTGGCCGTAACCCTGCCAGGTAAGCTCGCTCGCCCGTCTTCGGGCTGCAATCGCCATGCCAGAGATGCTCGCACGATTCGCCGCGCACCAGTTAATTTTTTCCGCAATTGCCTCCGGCGAACGAATCGGGATGAGAAACCCGGTCTCGCCTTCCGCAATCAAATCGTCGCCCCCGGCATTCTTCGTGACGATCAAGGGAAGGCCGCAGGCCATCGCTTCCTGCTGCACCAGGGCACGGCCCTCCACGATCGAAGGCAAAACCAGCACGTCGCACGACCGCATCAACCGAAGCACATCTTGATGCGGCCGGGGCGGTTCATAAATGAAGCCGGGAAATCGTTCCCGGTACCAGGCCAGCGGGCGCAAGAGCGAGCCCATAACGACAAGCTCGATCTCCTTCGAGCCAATAAGCTTCATCGCGGCAAAGAGGTCGGCGAGCCCTTTCCGTTGCGTAAGAGCGCCCGCGAAGAGGACGCGCAGGGGTCCATCGCCCGGTTTGCGTTCCGCGGTTTCAACCTGGTCGGCCGAAGGCGAGCCGAAGGGAGTCACCACGCAGGGTTTCGAAGCGCGCACGTTTGCCGGAAGAGAATCCAGGACAAAAGCGCTCGGGCAAATAACGAGCTCGGCGAGATCGAGCTCACGTGTTTTGCGCGCGACCTTTTCCTCGGAATCGCGCGTGGCGCCAAGCGTGGGTTCCCACTCCGGATAACGCTGTGCCTCCTCCCGCAGAAGGCGCCGGGCCGTTTCCCAATAAGCAATCGGCAGATCGTAAATCCGGCGCACGCCGAGATCGCGCGCTGCTTCAAATAATTGCTCCGCGCAATCCTCATACGCGTAAACGCCCTGGATGTTTTCTCGCTGGTGCGATTGGCGCAGGGAGGCGGCCGCGAACTTGTCGAGTTCGCGCCAGACCCGATCGATGCTGGCCCACCCGCGTTCGTGCTCCACCAGCCAGCGTTGCCGCATCTTTTGCGCAAGAAGGCGGACGACCTCGCGTGCCGGAAAAATCTTAATCTTGTAGTGCGGCAATTCATAACCGCGCCGCGCCATTTGCGAGCGCAGATTCGGCGGAAGCTCGTGCACGAGCGGCGAAGCATTCGACCAGCCCAGGGCGGTAACGAATTTCGCGAGCACGCCGGCCTGATCGAGGGCGCTCAAGACCGCGCGAACGTTCGCGTTTCCAAAAGGGTGGGAAACTAGAATCATCAGGCGCCTTCCACCGGCTCGCCGCGCAAAATGCGGCGATAGGCCCGCGCGTAAAAATCCATCGGCTCCAGCTCGGTGGCGAGCTCTTTCCTGGTGCGCTCCGCGCGTTCCGCATATTCCGGTTCGCTCATCTGCGCAGCCTGCTCGAGCAGTTTCGCGAGGCCGGCCACATCGCCTGGCTCGCAGATAAGCGCCTGCCGGCCGCCCGCTTCGGGCAATCCACCATCGCGCGTGATGATGCACGGCACTCCAAGGTGACGCGCTTCGATCGCGGTGAGCCCGAAATCTTCCCTGGTGTTTGGCGGGACGACAACCCAGCGCGCTTTCTTCATCTGTTCCGCTTTCGTTTCCTCGTCCACGAATCCGAGGACGCGAACGCCATCAACGCCCCGCTTTTGAATGGCGTATTCGATCAGGCTGCGCAGCGGTCCGTCGCCCATGAGAACGAGCGGCCATTTTTCGCGATCGAGGTCCGCCTGGGCGTAGGCGTCGAGGAGCGTTTCGATTCCCTTGTTCGCAATCCAACGCCCAATGAAGGCGAAGCCCGCGCGCTCCTCGGGAGGCGTCCATCCTTCGGGCAATTTCGACGTGGTGGCGACTTTCCGGCTGCCTGCGCGCTTTCGATCGCCTTCCCATGTTTGCCAGACAAAGTTCGAGTTATACCAGCGCGCGTCCGCGAATTTTGCGCTCAATCGCCACAGCAGGCGATGCGCTTTCCATTCGCGCGTCATGTAATTGTGGATGGTGAGCACGAGGGGTTTTCGGAACAGTTTCGCCAGCGCAACAACATCCGGCGACGCGTTCTGCAGATGGACGATGTCCGCCCCGCGAATCGCCCGGGCCAAATCTTTATCGGCCCGATCGCAAAACTCGACCGGCTCACCCGCCAGCATCGCCTTGAGGCTGGGTTGCCGGGTAAAATATTTCGTCTTCTTGAAGACGACACTAACCTCGAAATCCGGTTCGCTTCGAACCGCGGCGGCCACGGCGAGGACGAAAGCTTCAATGCCGCCGTATGCGCCCTGGCAAGGACTAACGAGAAGTAGCTTTGTCCGTTTCACGCTTTCAAGGCCCGCGCAACTTCGTGGGCGATGTGCGGCCACGCCGAAGTCTGTTCCTGCCACAGACGGAGCCGTTCGCCGCGCGACTGCAATTCCTGGGGCGTGACGCCTTTCAGCAACTCGGCCGGCGAGATCATCAG
The DNA here is from genome assembly GCA_035941955.1 of Chthoniobacterales bacterium. Taxonomy (GTDB): domain Bacteria; phylum Verrucomicrobiota; class Verrucomicrobiia; order Chthoniobacterales; family UBA10450; genus AV80. Next base: position 88,063 of record DASZDO010000015.1, on the reverse strand, counting down.
AGAAAAAGGCTCGGGTTTCGAGGCGTCCGCGTAACCAGAGATAATATTCAACCCATGAGCGGCGCAGGCCATGAAAGTCCCTGATTTCGTAATACTGAGATCATCCTGCGCCGAAAGAGCAAACTCACCGCTTGAAAGCAGTTGGGAAATTTTTTCCTCCGGAAGCGGCCCTCGCTGATCGAACCCGTCGATCAAGTCGAGCTCCATCAAAAGTGCAAGCTCTTCGCCATCTCCTTCTTGCGATTGTCCCGCACCCGCAGTCACGATTTTTCTGATTTGCCCCGCCGCCGCAAGCGACTTCAAGGCAGGAAGCATTTCTCGGAGGGCGCGAATACGTGAGCGTTGCAGGCCAAAGAGCACCGCGAGTCCGGCCTCCCTGTCTCCGTCCGTTGCTTGGACAAGACGAATATTCGATCCCACAGGCAAAACCTGGATGGGGCATCGCGGCGAAAGTGCCGCGAGATGCGCGGCCTGGCTCGAGGTGCTGGTGAAGAGTGCATCCGTCACCCGCAAGAGGCGGCCGAGATCGCGGCGATGAAGCTGTTGGAGCAGGTAGTTCTTGTTCCAGATCGGCCAGAAGGCCCAAATCTCGTGAAACATGATCGCGAGAGTGCTCTGCGATTCCTTTTTCCATTCGAGCAACGCTTTGATCAGCCAGCGCGGATAACCATAACGATGGAAGCCGTAGGCGCTGTACTGGACGAGCACCCTTCCCTCACGAGTGGGCAAACGATCGCGCAGGTCCCGAACGGTCCCATCGGCCTCCTCGACTGGATATTGCCCGAAAGATTTTATCGGACGGTTTCCGGTCTTCGGGACGATCAATCGCAAACCCGCGAGGCCAGGCAAATTCTCCAGCAGCCGCCGGGTGTAATCGCCCACTCCACCCGCGGCGAGTTCCGGACAGATAATAACCGTTTCCCCCGTCACGCGGCCGGCTCCCTCGGTTCCGAAAGGGCGGCAAGGCGTCTGGCGGTGACATTCCAATCGGCGTTCTGGTAATACCATGCTTTGAGAGAGACAGTTCTGCTCGCGAGTTCCGCCTCCGAAATCTTCTCCACCTCGTCAGCCAGGATGGCGAAGGAAAGCGGGACCGATTGCGGGTCTCCCGCTTTGATGACCGCGGCGCAACCGGCCGCCGCGCACGCCATGAACGCGCCTGATTTACTCCAGGTTTCCGCCGTAACATTGGTCAGGGCGAACTGGGCGCGGGCGAACAGGCGCGAAACGGCGGCGTCCGGCAATAAACCATGCCGCACGGCGATGGTGGGCGTGGGCCAGGCGTCGATCAACTCGTTGGCCTGCGCCGTGAATTTTTGATCTTCGGGACCGATCAGGTGAAGCGCGGTCAAACGGCCGCGGGCCTGCCAGCGGCGTATCTCCAAGTCGAACAATCGCAGGGTTTGTAATCGCCCGAAAGGCAGGCCGAAGACGATGAATTCCGTCTTGATCCGCGGCTCTGGCGAACTGGCGACAGGCTCGATGTTCGAGCCGACGCAAATGCAATGGACATCGTCCCGGCCCGATAGTTCGCGAAGCAGCGTTGCGTGATGTTCGGTGTTCGTGACCAGCGCGTCGGCCAGGGCGGCAAGCTGGCGGATGATCCGGCTGTTTATCTTCCCCAACAAAAAATGCCGCGACAACCGCGGCAGCCTGCCGGGTATTTCGTGAAAGAAAACGGTGAGACGCCCTTCCGGAAATTTCGTCTTCCACCTCCTCAGAACGCCAGGCATCCAGATCGGGCATCCGAAACGCTGGTAAGCCCGGCCGGCATAATGGAGGAGAACATTTGCCAGTCCGGCGCGGTCGAGCGCTTGCCCAAGCCGGCGCGGGTCTCCGTTGAAATCGGTGATCGCATCCAAGCCCAGCAACGCGCCGGATTCGGCGGCGCCGTCCAGGACGAGGAATCGGGCAGGCGCGGAATCGTCGGGCCGATGTTTGTGCGCGAGCCAGCTATGGGCGCCGATTCCGCAAATCTGCGGTGGAAGCCGCGTCGTGATGATGACGGCCGGAGGCGCGCTCATGTTCGAGGAAGCGCACTCGCAAATCCGTCCCAGAATTTGCGCGTTTGATCAACCAGCATGAACTCGCGCCCCGCGAGCCCGAGTGCGTTCGCGGCAATGTCCGCTCGCCGCTGCCAGGTCAGCTCGGAAAGCACCCGGGCGATTTCTTCCGGCTCCAGGGTGGTGAGAAGAATCGCGGCGTTGTTCTGGTGCAATAAATCGTAAGCCGCGGAGGTGGTTGGGCCATGATACAAAATCGGAACGCCGCTGCCGGCATAGGTCACCATTTTGGTGGAGAGACTATAGCGCGCGAATTTTTCGTACGCTTCGCCAAAGGGAAGCGGCATATAAAGCAGGTCCGCGCTCTCCAAATCCTTCGCGACCTGGACTTCGCTCGCGAATGGCAAAATGGTCACAGCTTTCGTGCCGTCCAGGACCTGGGCGCGAATGTGCTCACAGCGGCATGTCACCTGGACATTGATCGAGGGGTGCTGGCGCTCAAAGATCATGAGACCATCGAGCAGGGCACGGAAATTACGCTCATACACCATGTGAAACAGCCCCATGAAGTAGATTCTTAGCTGGCCGGGATCCGGGTTGGCGCGAGGCTGGACCAGCCCGGTGAGGCCGTCCGTAACGACGTGATAATCACGGGCGCCGTAGCGCGCGCAATACTCGCGGCCCAACGCCTCGGAAATAACGAAACGGGCGGAAGCCTCCCGCCAGGCGCTGCGCATGCCGGCCTCGCGCTGTTCGCGCCGCGCCGCGCTCCCCGCCGTGTAGGCGAGGTCATCGTGCATGCTGATAAAAAAAGGAAGCCCCAGCTCACGGGCGACGGCATGGGCTTGCGCAAAATCGAGGCCGGCGTGCGGCACCACGTGGATCGCCGACGCGCGAACCTCTCCGCAGAGTTGTCTTAATTGCTTGCGAAATAGCGGCGCGAAAAAGGGGCCGGTGGCATTGGGAATTGCGGCGAACCGGCTGCGCTCGATTCGCCCCCAGGATAGGCGGCTTCGCAGATAAGTTTCATTCGGCCAGACGCCGGGCCGCTCGGGCGTTGCGCAAACGCTATGCCATGCAAACGGCGCGCGCTCGAGCAATGCGCGCAAGATGCGTGGGCCGCCGCCCGGGGAGCCCAGGCTGAAGGGCTGGACGAACAGGATCTTGCCGGCGGAGCGGCCGGCCAGCGCTGTGAGGTAGGCGCTGAGGGTTGCCTGCGCGATCGCCGGCCAGGAAAAATCCGCGGCCGCATCCGCGCTGCGCTGAAATAATTGCTCATAACCATTCAGGTCGAGTTGCAAAATCCCACAGATTTTTTCGGCAATGGCGATGAGATCGCCCTTCGCGACGAGAAGTTCGCGCAAACGCCCGCCCAGCAAATCGCGCGGCCCGGCGGTGTCGTACGCGACGGTCGGGAGGCCGGCCGCGAGCTGCTCCAGCACGGCGAGGCCGAAGCCTTCGGCGTAACTCGGAAACGCCCCCACGGTGCAATCCGCCAGCAATCCTGGCAGATCGTTGGGTTGATAATCGGAAACGAATTCAATGCCTTCGACATTGTCGAGCCCGAGGTCCCGCTGAATCACTTTCGAATCGACCATCGTGCCCAGAAAACGAAATCGCGCTTCGGGCACGCGCGCGCGAATCCGCTTGATGATCTCAGCCCAGTCGCGCGCTCCCTTCCTCGCCCCCCACATTCCGATAAAAGAAATCCTCTTTTGCGCCAGACGGATCGCCGCCGCGGGTGCGGCCTGGAGAAATGCCTGACGGCGTTCGAGGGTCAACCCATACGGTTGCACCAGAATGGGGAGATTGGCTCCGGTCTCGCGGCGCAAACAAACGGCCTCTTCTTCATTCGGAAGATTAATCAGATCCGCGTGCCGGACCGCCCTGTCCGATGCGAGGACCGACCGACGCCGCGCGAGGGCATAGAAAATTCGCCCGAGAAATTTGCCCTTTGGCCGGCCCGGCCATCGCTTTTCCACGCTCCGATCGAATTCCTCATAAAGCCGGTACAAGCCGACCGAACGCGCGACGAGCAAACCGCGGAATCCGAGTTTTCTTTTCGAGAAGGGGAGCACCCCGATCAAGGCATCGATGACATCGAATTTCGCGCCGTTTTTTCTGACGAAGACCGCTGCTTTGCGGGGAAAAAGAACCTGTCGAAGAGTGAATTTCGCGGACGACGCAGGCGCGCCGGGAAAGGCGTCGGAAAGACTATATTTCTCGACCAGGTGGCCGGAGGCGCGCCATTGCTCGGCAAGTTCCATGTAAACGCGCACGGCGCCGAGCCGGGGATCCCAGGGGAGATTGACCATCACCAGGATGCGGAGCGGTTTGTCGCCGGTCTGCATTACGAGACGCCTCGCCGGATGGCCGTCCAAAACTTGTGCCGGACGGGGTTGACGTAATGACGCAGCGCCAGGTCGCGGCTCGCGTAACGATCAGGATAAACGAATTGGTCGTCCAACTGTAGAACATACTTCCTTTTGTCCAGAGGCGACGCGCCATTCGTATGCATGGTCAGATGCGTCATCGTTTGGTTCGTGAAAAAATTCGGCAATCCCGGGAGGTCCAGGAATCGGCGAAGCGCCAGCTTCCAATCGAGCTTCTCGAATAGGAACAAAACGCCTGTATTGACCGGTTGGCCGCTCCCTGCCTCGCCGCCGCGCCAGAGACGTTCATCCGCGGAAAGCCGGCAGTCGGCGAGATAGAAGGCGGGCGCTCCGCCGTTTTCGGCGAGCTGAATGAGATCTTTGGCCGCGGGAAAAAAGAGAACATCGGAATCGATGTATAAAGTTGGCGCCTCGACCGGCAGTGACATGATCAGGGCCAGCTGTTTCCCCGTAGGATGCGTGGTGAGATATGGATAAACCCTCGCGGGAAGATCGTTCGGCACCCATTGCGCGAAATGAGAGACTGAGATCACAGGGTCGATACTTTTCAGGATGCGGCAGCTGCGGTCCGACAATGTTCCGTCCGAAACGATCGTAAAGCGATTGGGTCGTCCGACATATTTCAGGAAGGAGCGAACGGAAGCGACCTGCTCCGGAAGGCTGTTCTCACCCGAATACGCGAAGACGTTGAACTCAGCGTGCGCACTCTCCGGAATGCGACGGCGCGCGATCGAGGGCAGGAGCGATCGATAGATAGTCCGCGTGGCGCTTCCTTCGGCCCGGGCGAGATGATAGCCGTAGTTTGGCATCGGTCATTGCAGTGCGAGAGACAGACTGCGGGAGCCACGGCAGCTCGATCGCAACGCAAGGCGATGGGACGTAATCGGCGTGAGACCCTCGTCCAGCGCTGGCCGCGAAATCATGCCGAAGAAGCTCATCGGTTATTCCGCGTCCGCGACCTGTCTCCCAAGATCGGTCGGAAATTGGCGCGCGCCCTACGACGATTGGATCTGTCTCGGCTGGTCGCGATGCGATGCGGTGATCGCCTGTTCCTCAACCGGCGCCGGCGTGTTGTAGTACTCCGAATACTGGTAGTAATAATATTCCGGCAGCGACGTATCGACGTAGTTCAGGATGACGCCGGCCACATTGACCTGGCGATTGTAGAGCAGCTCGAGCGATTTCCTCGTCAGGCGCGCGGAAGTATAGGAGAGCCGCACCACGAAAAGTGTCGCGTCGATCTTCGGCGCGAGACTGGTGGAATCGTCCGCCGCCAGGATCGGCGAGCTGTCGATGATGATGTAGTCGTAGTGATTGTAGATTTCCTTCAAGAGCTGGTCTGTGGAATCACGCAGCAGATGTTCGCTTGGCTGCCCCAGCGTCTTGCCCCGCGGGAGCAGGAAAAGGCTCGGGTAGGAAGTCGGCACCACGACTTCGCGCCAGTTCACTTCTTGCTTCAGCACTTCCGAGAAACCGATCTTGGATGAGAGCCCGAAGGCCTCTCGGAGAGCGCCACGCCGGAGATCGCCGTCGATGAGCAAGGTGCGCGCGCCGGACAGCGCCATCGTAATCGCCAGATTGGAGGAGATGGTTGATTTGCCTTCGTTCGGAACGGAACTGGTGATCAGGAGCGTCTTCGGCCGGGGTCCTTCATACGGCATGAAGAAAATCGAAGAACGGATGTTCCGATACGATTCGGCGAAAATGTGGCGCGCATCATCGGGCTGAAGCAAGGTGACTCTGCCCTTAGTCTTTTCCTTCGGAATCTGGCCGAGAACGTTTTCGGAGAACTGATGCTGAAATTCGCCGAAGGAAGCCATGCGGTCGTCGATCCGGTCGAGCAGGAAGAGAATGGCCACGCCCGCGAGCGCGCCGCAGACCAGACCGATGAGAAGACCTTTGAGCAAGCCGGGGCGCACGGACATCGGTGGCCCCGCCATTTCCATGATGGAAATCTGATCGCCGCCCTCGACGCTTTGCGAGACGTTGACGTCCTTGAGGTTGTTCGTCAGGCGATCGTAGTGCGTTTTCAGGCGATCGACTTTGCCCTTAACGCGATTGAACTGCGCGAGCCGCTGACTCAGATCGAGCGCTTTGCTTTCCCATTCCTTGATGTTGGTTTGCAGGTTTTCCATCTGTTTTCCGATGGATTTGCGACGTGTCTCGAGCTTTTCCACGGTATCCTGCCGGTAGAGCTTGATCAGGTTCTCTGACTTGGTGATTTCATCGTTGAGCTTGATGATCTTCGGATGTTTGGGGCGCAAATCCTTGGAAAGGGTATCCTTTTCGGCCTTGAGCAATTGGAGCGCCTGCTTCGCCTTCAGGTAGTCGGCCTCGGGCCCGACGTCGGAAAAAGGCATTCCGCCGCTTTCGTCCGCCGGTTGGGCGCCAGCGGCGGCATCCGGCTTTAGTTTTTGAGTGCGATCCAGATTCTGGTCGAGGTCGAGCAGACTGAGAAGATCGTATTCGGTTTTGAGCGAGGCGTACTGCTGGTTCAACCGAACGAGGTAAGCGGCGGCGCTGTTCCCTTCTTCCTGAATGAAGCCGATATTATTCTGCTTCTGAAATTCGAGCATCTCGTCTTCGCCATTCCGCAAATCTTTCTCCACGGCGATGAGTTGCTCGCTAATCGCGGTCGTGACGTTGTTGCCCTGGTTCTCGCGCATCCCTTTCTTGAAATCGAGATACTTCTGCATGACCGCATTGAGATAGGCTTGCGTGTAATCGGGGGTGCTGCCGATCGCTTGCAGATCGAAAATCGAGGTGCGCGGCTTCTGCGTAACCGTGATCTCGACCAGGACCGGCTGCATTTCCGGGTGGGTCGAGCGGACGAGCGCCTCGGCGCTTCGGCGCACTTCCGGGCTCTGCATGAGCTGGATCTGGGTGCCGTAGAAATTGACGCTGTCTTCGCTGTAGACCGCGTTTTGACTGATATTCAATTTGCCGGCCAGGATCATCTTGCTCGTGGAAAGGAAGGAGGGCGGCGTTTGGTAAATGAGCCAGGCCTGCACAAAAAGCCCGATGCAAATCGTCAAGACCGGAATCCACCAGCGCCGCAGGAGCAGCGATTTGTAACGGTGGAGACGCGTGATGAACGACGTGCTCCAAGGGGCGGAAGCGGGACGATCCTGGGCGGCGGCGGGTTGCATAAATTACATGTTGATCAGACGCTGCGGAACGTAAATCTGATCATCCGGTTGCAGGACCACATCTTCCTCCGAGCGGCCTTCTTCGATCACCCGCTTCAAATCCACCACAAAATCCTGGCCGCCTTTGCGAGTTAGCTTCACTTTTCGCTTATTGGCAAAATCGCCGAAACCGCCCGCGCGGATCACTGCTTTGCTGACGGTGTACGATTCGTCGGCGGGAATTTCCTGCGGCCCCTGCAATTTTACGGAGCCATAGACATAGATTTTTCCGCGAGACTTTTCGCTGATGTGATCGACGGCAATAATAACCGTGGCGTGGTAATAATACTCACGCTCGAGCGAGGCCTTGATGGAATAAGCCAGCTCTTTGCAGCTCTTGCCCGCCGCCTGCACGAGCCCGACGTAGGGAACTTCCAATTCGCCATTATCGTTGACGCGCAGACGCTGAGACTCGTTATCGCGATCTTCGACAACGCGGAAGCTGACGAAATCGTTAGAGCCGAGTTTCTTCTTGTCGTCGAGCACCGCCATGGAATTGGTTCGCATGACCGTGCTGGTGGTGGAAGGTTCGACTGCAGCGGCCTTCGGGATGGGAGGCGGCATCATTCCCGGGCTGGTCTCCTGCGCCGAAAGGGGCAGCGGCCCCGCGATTGAGGCAGCGACGAGGAGTTTGAGGGCCCATGTTCTCATGCAATTGCAATTGTCTCCTTAGATCTTAGAAGCTGTAGGTCCCATCAAGTGAAACGCGATTCTGGCTGTAATCGCGCAGCGGCAGATTTGAATCTTTCTGGATGTATTGATAACGAAATCCGAGCGTGACGTGCTGCGTCAGCTGATAACCGAGGGTGATCGCGCCGCCATAACGGGTCATGTCTTCCGCGGCGAAAGGATTGAGAAGGGGTAGCCCGGGACCGGGAACAATGGGCTGGCCGAGTCCGCCGGAATCTTCGGCGTCTTCGTAAAACAACTCTGTCGAAAGCAGGGTGTGATAGAGAATGTTCCAGTTCGCAGTGTGCCGAACGTAATTGAGCTGGACGTAATTTGAATTGATGCCCAACTGCGTCTCGTGCCCCGCGGCAAGGCTATGCGTCAACACAGAATTGACGCGATGGGAGAGCATCGCATTCGCATAATAATCGTCCAGATCGTGGAAATCATTAACCAGCCCGTTATTATCGAAATCGATATTCTGGTAGCCACCGGCGATACGGAACTTAACGTTGGCGGTCACTTGCGTCTCAAGGAAGACGCCCGCGCTGTAGCTGTCTGAATCATTCATGACATTCTGGTCGTAGGTAGTCCAGACCATGGCACCTTCGACGCCGACGCTCATGGCCGAATTCGGGGTGAAAGCAAGCGAGCCGTTCAGCATCTCCGCCGAGCGATCCAGATACTCGAAGCGATCGGTGGTGGAGATGAAGTTGTAGTGGTCATAACCCAGCGTCGCGACTGCCGCATTCAAGTCCCAGAGAACGGAGATGCCCGCAGTATTCTGAAAGCGGCCATAATCGGCGACGTTACTCAAACTCGCTTCGGCGATGGGATCCTGCTCGAGCGAAAAGCGATCGTGGATATTGATCCGGAAATCGCCCACGAAAATGTCGAAGGCGAGCTGGGAGCCCGGGGAGAGGAGCAGGCTGTTGGTATCGTATTCCGAATGGTCCATGTAAAAGGCGTAACCTATGCCCAAATCCAACTTGAAGGTATTGAGCTGCGTGATGGGCCATAAGAGATTGATGTTGACCTGCGGGCGGATAATGAAATCGCTCTGCTTTTCTGTCACCACGACGAACGTCCCCCCAAAGGGGTTGGGGAAGACGGCGGTCGCGTCCTCCGAGAGGTTGACGTTGTCATTGTACTCGAAGCCCAAGGTCGCGCTGAACCGCAACCTCATCGGCCCGAGCTGCAAGTTATATGGAATGTTGTCGATGGATTGACGGCGCGCTTCGGCCGCGGCTTCTCCCGCGAGCGAAGGACGGATGGCGTCCTGGGCCAGCGCCATCGGCGCCGCGGAGAGCAGCAAAGCGAAGGCAAGGGCAATCTTTCCGGGGGAAAACGCGTGCGAGTTAAGGTTTGCTTGACGGCTCATAGGGTGTCAATCCGGTGTAGGTTAGCAGATGTGATACCAAACGTTGGGAACGCAAATTAGCGGTCCCAGCACCTCGACCGATTCCGGCCAAGGCTGATTTGGAATAAGGATTTGTTGTTTCAGATGTTTCTCAGTTAACGGCGATTTCTCTATCAAGAGAAGCCAGCCACAGCAAGCTAAATCGCCTGCATTTCTCTATGAAACGGGCCCGACCACGTAATTTTTTTCGTTTTACCGGAATCGGGTAAGATGCGTCAATGGCGAAGACCTCGTAAAAAATATTCGCGCTGGCGCGGTCTAAGCTTGGGTGGAATCCCGTTATGAGACGATTCCGCCCAATCCTTTCCGGTCGCATTCCAACCATTTTCGGCGCGCTCGCCATCTTTGGCGTCCTGATCCAGCCCGGTCTTGCCGGGGAATCTGCCCCCGCCCCAGAGGAGGGCAACACCGCTAAAAATCTGGCCCGGATGAATTGCGGCGCGAAGATCGATTGCATCACGCCGGACGGCCGGCTCGTCGCCGTGCCCACTGCGAGCGAGAAGAACTCAAGTGCGGCGGCGTTGATCATGGATGACGACACCCTCAGTTGCCCGCTTCAGGAGGGAGAAACCACCTTTATCATCTCGTTCCCGAAAACCTCACTCCTCGACCGCTTTACCTTCGTAAATGAGAATGCGGCGGTGCAGGGCGAAATGAGAATTGCCGTCTCCAACTACCGGCTCCCCGCCGATAGTCCAAAATGGACCGACGTCAGCGGAAAGACGGAATTCACCAGTAAGCGGCTCTTCAATCTTTCGATGGTCGGCGTGGAAGCGCGCTATGTGAAGCTCTCTTTCCATGTCGCAAAAGGGGGCCGGATTGCTTCCCTGGGCCTCTTTGGGGGTGTTTCGCTCGAAAAATATGCGAGCCGACAGGACAGCCTGGCGCGCGTCACGAACATGCTTCCAACGCAGCGCCTCGAAGACATGCTTAATTTTAATTTCGCCAACCTTTATGCCAAAGGACGCATCGTCTTTGTCAGTTCCGGTGTGTCCTCGGCAGCCCCGAACATGATCGACGACGACACGATGACCTCGTTTCGCTTCGCGTCGTCCGACCCGCAACCGACGGTCATCGTCGAGCTGGCCGCCTGGGAGCAGCTCCATCGTGTGAGCGCGCTCTACCAAATGCAGGCGGGACGGCTCGATGTTTATCTGTTGAAAGAGCTCGGGAAGAATCCTGCCGATTTGACCGGGGCGAAATCCATCGCATCGGTCACAGACCGGGCCGCCCAGGGAAAAGCGGCGGTGGATTTTGATCCTCAGGGCGCGCGTTATGTCGCCTTGCGCTGGACCCCCGCCTCCGCAGACCCTGGTCGGGGATTCGAGGTGGCTGAAATCAATGCTTTCGGCGAGATGCCGCTTGCGATGCTCAATCTCAGCGGCGTCCCCGATGTCTACGCCAGTAACTTGAACAAGATGCGGTTCACTGGTGAAGGCGGTCCCGATTTCAGCAACAACCTCGGAACGCTCGCCGCTCCCCCTGTGCTCGCTATAGTCAGCCCGTAGGCTGATCCTCCCGCACAATCTCGTTCGCCGTTTTAGCGGCTGCCTCCTTGGCCTGATCGCAGTCATCGAAGCCAGTCACGGCAATTTCCAGCAAGCGCTGACCCAAGTTTCGCCGGCCCCCCCACGCGGCCAGCAAGCGTCCACGCGTGTTCCATTCCTCGGCACGCGCCCTGGGAGTTGAAGCCCCGCGTTTGTCCTCCTGAATACTGACGAAGACGAAGAGCGGACGCCCGGCTTCCTCGAATTCGTAAACGCGAAAGTCGAGCGTGATCGATCCTGCCTGCATCGTTACCGGGGACTGTTCGCTGCGAAAGGTGCGGCCGATAGCGGGCAAACAAATCTCGGGCGTGTGGCTGCGGACCAGTTGCAAGGCGGTGCGGGCCGGCTTCCAACGTGCAAAAAAACTCCACCAACGAACGCCGCGAGGATCTTCCCAGGCCGCGCTGCGAGCCTCGTTATAACGCAAAATTACGCGGGTTGCTTCCGTGATCGGCAGGAGACGAAGGGTGTCGTTCCCGGAGGGCCATTCGGCATGCCAGCGGGGGCGTTCGACCAATTGACGCTCGTGGCTGCGATACCAAAACTCCGTGAGGCCGAAAACTGTGACCACCCAGGCCAGTGCGATCAATGGTCGTGCAAAGGAGCTTTCGCGCGCAGTCGATTCGGTTCGGGCGGCCGCTGGGAGTGGATCGGATTTCCAAAGCCAGGCAAGGCCAAGAAGACCGGCCATGCCGGCAATCATCGCGAGCGTCCCGATCAAGTCATGCCAGCGCGCAAGGGAATCCGGCCCGCTGTTCGCGGTCACAATCACCAGGGCCGTGGCGCGAAATATATTGCAGGCAAACACCCAAAGGCACCCGACGAGGACCAGGGCCAGACGCCGTATCGGTGGGAGCCGAAGCAGTTCGCCCAGGACAAGCGCCACCATGATGCCCGCTTGTAGCGTTCGGACGCCACTACAGGCATCGTCCACGCCGACGAATCCATTTCGGAGCTCGATCACATTCCCGACTTGATAGGCGCCCACTCCGATCCAGCCGGCGATTTCCACCGCGCAAAAGGTCACAATTCGCATCAGGTTTTGGACGGCAAAGTTCTCGATCCGAACTGGCCACGGGACGGCCACCAGCGGAAGGCAAATCGGAAACGTAAAGTGCCTGATCCATTCCTTGCCTCCGGCCCGCGCGAGGGAAACCAGCGTGAACAACCCGACCAGGAGAGCGAGGACCCAACCAAGCAAACGCCAATCGGGATTCGCTTCTTCGATGACACGAAGCGGCAGCAGCGCCAGCAAAATGAGGCAGGACGAGAGTGTGGTGATCCCGCCCGTGATTGGGGCGCTGGGAGGCGGTCGGCTTCGCCAGCGAAGGAAGAAGATGAAGCCGGCGACGAATGGGATCGCCCAGCCGTAGTGGTACTGAGGGTTCAGCGTCCATTCAAAGTGGAGATGGCAAAAGAGCCAGAGCCAAAGCACGCTCGGAACGATCCAGTCGAGCAGACGATTCCGGAGCATCATTCGCGCAGCATGACGGTTGTCGATGCGAAGACCAATTCCTAATGCGGTGCGCCGATCTACTACGCGCGCAAGATCTTACGCTTTTCTGGCAAATGGGATGGCATAGCCACTGCTAAGTGAAAGCTCGGCTTCTCCATGCTATCACGTTCCCGTTTTCTCCTCTTCTGTTCTGCCGCGTTCCTCTTTGCCGGAGTCGGCCCAGTTTCCCAAGCCGTTACCATTGATTGGGATACGGTGCTTTGGACGGACGGCAGTCTCATCAATTCTCTGGACGTCGATCCCGCACGCCCCGGTAATGACGTCACCGTCACCGTCTCGGGGGATACGTCCCGTTTGCAGCCGGAACTGGCCTCGCCAAATCCCCAAACGCCGGCGGTCACGAGAGCTTTCGATGGCGGCCTTAGCCCAGGGCAACGGACGCTTTCTCTCGCCGTCGATTTCACCAATCAAAGCCAGACCATCACCGTGACGGTCGATTTTTCGGCCCAGTATGCCCAGGGAGTCTCAAATGTTTCGTTCACCATTTTCGATGTCGATTTTTCGAACACCAGCGGCAACACCTACCAGGACCAGCTTAGCTCGATCAGGGCGGTAGGGATCGATGGATCGCTGATCGCCCCGATTATTACCACAAGCGTAAACAACACGCTCAGCGGCACAGGCCTGAACCAGGTCGTCAACGGCATCGCCAGCACGACGGATACCGGGACCAATTCCGGCCGCGGGAACGTGACGATTAGTTTTGGGGCGGCTGCGATTCGGTCGTTCACCTTTACCTACGGGAGCGGGACCGGAACGGTCGCCGATCCGACCTACCAGCATATCGGACTGCACGACATTACCTTCACGCCGGTCCCCGAAGTGAATCCCGCCTTCGGCGCCGTTCTCTCCTGCATTGGCGCAACATTGCTCGTGCTCCGCCACAATGCCCGACATCGAAGGCCGCGATAGTCACCCAAAAAACGCGTGGGGGCCCGCGCAACGTGCCTTGCTGGTGCGCTGGGGCCGCCGCCTTGGTTGCCTTCTTGCCCTGCTCGCGTTTTGTTTCGGCTGCTACCGCGGCTATGGCGCGCTGCGAGAAAAGCATCTTGCCAAACAGACGCAGGAATTCCTTGCGCGAGGAGACTATCGCAGCGCCGTGCTCGTCGCTCGCCGTGTCCTCCAGCTAAACCCGAATAATGTCGCGGCGTGCCGGGTCATGGCGGAGGCGGCCGAGATTGCGGGCCGCGCGGAAGCGCTCTCCTGGCGGCAGCGCGTCGCGACGCTCCAACCTCACGTGCCCGAAAATGAACTCGCCCTCGCCGCCGCCGCGCTTCGTTTCGGACAGTTCCATCTCGCCCACAAACTCCTCGATTCGGTTACGCAGACCACGCGTGGCAGCGTGAAATATCACGAATTATGTGGCGGACTTGCGGTTGCGGAGAAGCAGCCTGCGACGGCCGAAAGCCATTTTGCCGCGGCGCTCCGGCTCGAGCCGGCGAACCCCCGGCTCACCCTCAACCTCGCAACTATCCGACTGGCTGTGGCGAACGTGCAGACGAATGAAAACGCCCGCGCTGATCTGGTGCGCCTTTCGGAGCAACCGTCCGTCCGGCTCGAATCCCTTCGCGCGCTCGCCTCCGATGCCCTCTCCCGAAAGTCTCAAGTGGACGCCAAACGCTGGGCCACACGTTTGAACTCCGAAACGGGAGCGACCTTCCCGGATGCGTTGCTTTATCTGGAAGCAATGCAAACGAGCGACGCGGCGGGCGCTGCGCTGCTCGAGGTGAAAGCGAAAGCCAGCCGATCACCTGCGGCAGCAGCTGCGCTGATCACATGGATGAACCGCCATGAGATGGCCAAACTCGCCATCGAATGGGGCTTATCGCTTCCAAAACAAACCTTGGAAACCCAGCCCGTTCCGCTCGCGATCGCGGAATCGTACAGCTTCCTTCAAGACTGGAGTGGATTGCAGCTTTGGGTCGAGGGCAAGGATTGGGCCGATCACGAGTGCTTCCGCCTCGCCGTGCTCAGCCATGCCTTACACCGTCTCGGGCCGGCCGATCGTGCGTCGACGGAATCGCAAACGGTCTGGCGCGCGGCGTTAAAGGCGAGCAAGTCTCGGCCCGAACGGATCGCTGCGATCGCGCAACTCGCGGAAGGCTGGGGTTACATCGCCGAGGCGGAAGAGGCCTGGTGGATGATTGCCAACGGGAACGAAGGCACGGGCGAAGCGCTTGCGGTATTGCAACGTTTCTACAAATCGAAGCAAAACAGCCATGGTCTCCTGCGTGTCGCACAACGCGCGTTCGAGTTGAATCCGGCGGATCTCGTCGCGGCGAATAATTGCGCAAGCCTGGGCCTGCTCCTGACCGGCGATAGTTCGGCGCGCCGCCTGGCGGCGAAATTGCACGTCGAAAATCCGGCCAACGCAGTCTTGACCGCGACGTACGCTTTTGCGCTGCAGGTGGACGGCAAAACAGGCGAGGCGTTAGGAACGATGGAGACGTTGAAAGAGGCGCAGCTTCGCCATCCGGCCATCGCCGCGTACTATTTTGTCATGCTGGTCGAGAACGGAAAAATGGAACGGGCCCATTCTTTTCTTTCGGCGGCCAACGAGGCAGCGCTTCTCCCAGAGGAACAGCAACTTCTGACTTCAGCCACGCACAAATTGCTTGCTCACGATTCGCAGAATGCGGCTAAGCGCGTGGCGGCGGCAGAGACCTTTCGTTAGATTTTCGAGTAGGCCCAAGACCGCGGTTTCGATTCACGTAACCACGTCGTCACAGGCATAGAACTAGCTCTCCAGATGCCGGGGATCCAAACGACCTGAAGATGCGATTAGCAACCGAAATTCAGGGAGGCGAGGCATCCACGGCAAATCCAACCCGAAACGAAAACCCGAGCTCCAGAAATTCCACTCAACAAGATGAAATTCACCATGAACTTCCGGAAAGCGGCCCGTTTGAAAGCGCGGAACATTTTGCGATCGTTGCCCGGGCTACGAATGATGCTCTTCGGGATTGGAATGTAAAAACCGGCGCGCTCTCCTGGCCTCAGGGTCTCGACACGCTCCTCGGATACGACCGCTCCAGCGCCAGCGGTGACATCGGCTTCTGGCAAAAACAAATTCATCCCCAGGATCGGGCGCGGACAGCCGGCAGCATCCGCGATGCGCTCGCCGGCTCAGGCGACCACTGGACGGGAGAATACCGCTTTCAACACGCTGACGGATCGTATCTGGACCTGCTCGAACGCGCTCTGATTCTTCGCGATTCCGGGGGCGCGGCCATTCGCTTCGTCGGTTCGCTCATGGACGTGACCGCCCGGAAGCAATTGCAGGATCAGCTGGTCCGTTCGCAGAAGATGGAGGCCTTTGGCCAGCTCGCGGGCGGCGTCGCGCACGACTTCAATAATTTCCTTACCACGATCCTCGGCTACAGCGATCTGCTTCTTGACGAGCTCAAGATGAAAGGCACGGTCGCCGATCACATTAGCGAAATCCGAGGCGCGGCGGGCCGGGCCTCAGTCCTGACCGCTCAACTCCTGGCCTTCAGCCGGAAACATCCCCTCGCCCCGCGCGTGATTGAAGTGAATTCGCTTCTGACAAATCTCGAACGCTCCTTGCTGCGTCTTCTGGGCGAAGACATTGCGGTGCAATGCCATTTCGAGCGCGGCAAGGACGGCTTGCACACCAAAGTAGACCCCGGCCAGCTTACGCAAATCATCCTGAACCTGGTGGTAAATGCGCGCGATGCGATGCGAGATGGCGGCCGCCTTACGCTCGAAACGGCTCTGGCGACGATCGATGCCTCCGAAGAACATGAGATCGACGCCCGGGAACTCGAACCCGGCGAGTACGTCCGGATCAGCGTCACCGATAACGGTGTCGGGATGAGCGAGGAAGTAAAACAACACGTGTTCGAGCCATTTTTCACGACCAAGGACGATGGCCGCCGGAGTGGTCTCGGGCTCGCGACGAGCTACGGGATTGTGCGCCAAAGCGGTGGCCAGATTTCTGTGGAGAGCGAATTGGGAAAGGGCACCACCGTGAAAATCTTTCTGCCCAAGGTGCCTGCTCCGCCCCCGCCTTCGTACAAACGAGCCGGTGGAAACAAAATGTCCACGGGCGTCGAAAGCATTCTCGTCCTGGAGGACGACATCAGCGTGCGCCACATTTCGGTGCGAGTTCTGCGCGGCCTTGGCTACGACGTGATCGAAGCCGCAAACGGCGATGACGCCCAACAGCTGATCGGCAAGAGCGCGGACAAGAAGATCGATCTGCTCCTCACCGACATGGTCCTGCCGCAGATGAGCGGGCGGCATTTCGCCGACTGGCTGCGCAAAACGAGCCCGCAAACAAAAGTTGTCTTCATCTCGGGTTATCTCGAGGAATCGCTTCTCCCCGGCGATCGCCGGGACCAGGAGATGTTTTTCCTGCCCAAGCCCTTCGATCCCGAACAACTCGCCGCGAAAATCCGCGAAGCGCTCGATTCGGGGAAGGCAGGTTGAATCGTTAAAGCGTTAAAGCGTTGAAGCGTCAAAGGCCGTCGGCATTGCAGACGCTTCCCCACTTCAACACTTCAACACTTCAACACTCCAACGCTCCAACGCTCCAACGCTCCAACGCTCCAACGCTTTAACGCTTTAACGCTTTAACGCCCCGCCCGCCCGGTATAGTTAACTTCACGTGATCACGTTGAAGGAAATCGAGGAAGCGCGGAAGCGAATCGAGGACGCCGTCTATTATTCTCCCTGCCAGCCTTCGATTCCGTTGAGTGAGATCACGGGCATGGAAATCTATTGCAAGCTCGAGAACTTGCAGCGGACCGGCAGTTTCAAGGAGCGCGGCGCGCGCAACGCCCTGGCGCAGTTGCCACCTGAACAACAAGAGCGCGGCGTGATCGCGGCCTCCGCCGGCAATCACGCCCAGGCGCTCACCTATCAAGGCAAGTTGCTCGGCATTCCCGCGACGGTCGTGATGCCGAAACACGCGCCGCTGATCAAGATCGGCAACTGCCAGAAGCTCGGCGCCACTGTTATCCTACACGGACAAGATTTCTCCGAAGCGAAGGCACACGCGCACAGCATCGGCAAAGAGCGCGGATTGGCCTACATCGATGGCTACGATGATCCCGCCATTATCGCCGGGCAGGGCACCCTGGGGCTCGAAATCGTCGAGCAAGTTCCCGATCTCGATGCGGTCATCGTGCCTGTGGGTGGCGCAGGCTTGCTGGCCGGCGTCGCACTCGCAGTGAAAAGCCTGCGACCCGGCGTCAAAATCGTGGCCGTCGAAGCGGACCACGTGGCCAGTTTTTCGGCGGCGATTCAGAAGGGAAAGTCAGTCCCGATTGCCACCTCCCCCACGCTCGCGGACGGCCTCGCCATCGCCCAGGTGGGAGTCAACGCCTTCGAGATCGCCGCGCCGCGGGTGGATCGCACACTCACCGTCACCGAGGAGCAAATAGCGGTTGCCATCTTACGCATCGTCGAGCTGGAGAAAGGCGTGGTGGAAGGCGCGGCCGCCACCCCACTCGCTGCCTGCCTGTCGGGTCAACTGCCCGAACTAGCCCGCAAGCGCGTCGTTCTTCTCCTCAGCGGAGGCAATATTGACCCAAATGTCTTGAGTCGCGTGGTCGAACGCGGCCTGGTCGCCGATGGCCGCCTCTGCCGCTTCAACGCTATTATCAGCGATCGGCCGGGTGGGTTGGCCGATCTCACCGCTCAAATTGCCTCGACGGGCGCCAGCATCAAACAGGTCGTCCACGATCGCGCCTTCGCGGGCGCCGACGTTTCCGCCGTCCACGTCTTGTGCACCGTGGAAACGCGGGACCGGCAACACCTGACGGAACTGCGCGCCCTGCTTAAAGACCACGGCGTCGAAACTTTCGATTCGAACTAGCGCACCCCGGGCGATCCAGACTTCCGATGAGCGGGAAAGAAAAGCGCGCCTTTGATCCGCTTCGGCCTTTCACGAGGCTGATCCGTTCGTTCCGGAAGCGCGCGCTCCACCGCAAATTCGGTGAAGAGTGGAACGCCAGGAGCGCTTTTCAAAACCGCAGTTACGCTTCTTATGAAGCGTACTTGGAGCATCAAAAGGCGAAGCTGGAGACCCACGACTTCGCGGATTACGATACCGCTTTCCGGAAGGAACTCCGCGAGCGGTTGGCCGCGCTGGACGTTGCCTGGCAAGGGCGGACTGTCCTTTGCCTGGCAGCACGCATTGGCACTGAGGTGAAGGCTTTTCTCGATCTCGGCTGCTTCGCGATCGGCATCGATCTCAATCCCGGAAAGCAAAATCGATACGTAGTCCACGGCGATTTTCACGATTTGCAATTCGCGCCTAAATCAGTGGACGTCGTCTACACAAATTCACTCGATCACGCTTTCGATATCGACCGGATCGCGCGGGAGGTCATAAAGGTCTTGAAGCCGGATGGGCTGTTCATCGTCGAAGCGGTCCAGGGCCGTGATCAGGGAGTAAACCCGGGATTTTTCGAGAGTTTTTTTTGGAAGAATATTGACGAATTAATTCGCGCCTTTGAGAACGCGGGATTTGCGGTCACCCGCCGCACAAGCATCACGCGTCCGTGGCCCGGGGAAGCAATCTGTTTCAAACCGGCGGTGAAAACGTAGAAGCATCAAGGAGCGGCGGTTTACAAACCGCCGAACCCACCAAAAGGCGGTTTGTAAACCGCCTCTCCTTGGTCTTGCTGACACGCTTACCTGCCTCTCGAACCGTTTCGCTTGAACGGGCAGAAGCACTCCGTAGGATTCCGCATGCCCATCGCCGACACGGACTCGCCCGCGAAAAACGCCGCACCCGAACCCGAGCAGGGCACCGCGCCCGCTCGCGAGAAGGACCGCGTAGACTCGTTCGCCCGGCGGCACATCGGCCCCAATCAGCAGGCCCGCGCCGCGATGCTCGCGGAAATCGATTTCGAAAACCTCGACGCTTTGATCGACGCCACCGTTCCGGCGAATATCCGGCTCGATCGGCCCCTGGATCTGCCGGCCCCGGCGAACGAGTGGGACGCACTCGCCGAACTTCGTGGTCTGGCGAAGAAAAACACGGTGGCCCGGTCGTTTATCGGCGCCGGCTATTCCGACACGATCACACCTCCCGTCATTCAGCGAAACATCCTTGAGAATCCCGGTTGGTATACCGCCTATACGCCTTATCAGGCCGAGATCGCCCAAGGCCGCCTCGAAGCGCTCTTGAATTTCCAAACGATGATCACGGACCTGACGGCGCTCGATATCGCGAACGCGTCGCTCCTCGACGAAGCGACCGCCGCCGCGGAAGCGATGACGCTTTGCCACGCGAATGCAACCGGCCGGAACACTTTCTTTGTCGCGGATAATTGTCATCCCCAGACGATCGAGGTTGTTCAGACGCGTGCGAAACCTCTCGGGATCGACATCGTGGTGGGCGATTTTTCGCAGTTCACCTTCGACGAGGGCGTTTTCGGCGCTCTCGTCCAATACCCGGCGACCGACGGCGCGATTTGCGATTATGAACCTTTCGCCAGGGCTGCCCACGACGCGGGCGCTTTGCTGGTGATCGCGGCGGACATTCTTGCGCTCACTCTCTTGAAGCCACCCGGGGAAATCGGTGCCGACGTCGCTGTAGGGAGCACGCAACGCTTCGGCGTCCCCCTCGGTTTTGGTGGACCGCACGCCGCCTATTTTGCGACGCGCGACGCCTATAAGCGCCACATGCCGGGAAGGCTGGTCGGCGTTTCACACGATACCACCGGCCGGCCGGGCTACCGGCTCGCGCTTCAGACCCGCGAACAACACATCCGCCGCGACAAGGCCACCAGCAATATCTGCACGGCGCAAGTCCTCCTGGCGGTGATCGCGTCGATGTATGCCGTCTATCATGGTCCGCGCGGATTGCGGGCCATCGCGGAACGCGTTCATCGCCTAACGAGTCAACTCGCCGGTTCTTTGCGAAGGGCTGGATTCAAAGTCACGCACGATGATTTTTTCGATACCCTGCGCGTTGCGAATGCGGGCGCTGTTATGGCTGTTGCGGCCAAGGCCGGAATAAACCTGCGACAGCTCGATGAAGATGCGATCGGCATTTCCCTGGATGAAACAACAAGCGAAAACGATCTCGCGAACATCTGCCAAGTCTTCGGCGCCGATTTTGAAAGCGACACGAGCGAAGAAAATTTCCGGTTTCCGCAATCCGCAATCCGCAATTCTACTTACCTGACGCACCCGGTCTTCAACACCCACCACACCGAGACTGAGATGCTGCGCTATCTCCGCCGGCTCGAATCCCGCGATCTTTCGCTCACCACTTCGATGATCCCGCTTGGATCGTGCACGATGAAATTGAACGCGACGGCCGAGATGTTTCCGATCTCGTGGCCGGAATTCGCAAAACTGCATCCGTTTTCACCCGATGAGCAGACGGTGGGTTACCGCGAGATGTGCGATCAACTCGGAGATTGGCTGGCCGAGATCACCGGCTTTGCCGCGGTCTCGCTCCAGCCAAACGCCGGTTCCCAAGGCGAATACGCCGGGCTCCTCGCGATTCGCGAGTATCACGCCGCGCGAGGCGAAACGCATCGCAAGGTGTGCCTCATCCCGACATCCGCCCACGGGACGAATCCGGCGAGCGCGGTCATGGCGGGATTCAAGGTCGTGCCGGTGGCCTGCTTGAAAGATGGCGACATCGATCTCGCCGATCTGCGCGCGAAGGCGGACACGCATAAGGCCGACCTGGCCGCGCTGATGGTCACCTACCCCTCCACCCATGGCGTCTTCGAAACGACCATCCGCGAGATTTGCGACATCGTTCACGCGCACGGCGGCCAGGTTTACATGGACGGCGCGAACATGAACGCCCAGGTGGGACTCTGCCGCCCCGGGGACATTGGCGCGGATGTTTGCCATCTGAATTTGCACAAGACCTTCTGCATTCCTCATGGCGGCGGAGGCCCTGGAGTCGGACCGATCGGAGTCGGCGCTCATCTCGTCGAGTTCCTGCCGGCTCTTTCCGAAATCCGACTTCCGACTTCCGACTTCCAAAGTGGCGTCGGCCCGGTCGTGGCGGCCCCATACGGCAGCGCCAGCATTCTCACCATTTCGTGGATGTACATCCGAATGATGGGCGGGGAAGGCCTGACCGAGGCCACGAAGGTCGCGATCCTGAACGCGAACTATATCGCCAAGCGGCTCGATCGATATTTCCCGGTTCTTTTCAAGGGCAAGCGCGGTCTGGTCGCGCACGAGTGTATTCTGGATTTGCGCCAATGGAAAAGCGCGGGCGTGGAAGTGGAAGACGTGGCCAAGCGCCTGATGGATTACGGATTTCACGCGCCGACGGTTTCATTCCCCGTCGCTGGAACGATGATGGTGGAGCCGACTGAGAGTGAATCGAAAGCGGAGATCGATCGTTTTTGCGAAGCGATGATTTCCATCCACGCGGAAATCGAAGCGATCGCCGCCGGGAAGGCCGATCGGCAGAACAACGTGCTGAAGAACGCACCGCACACCGCCCAGCAAGTTATCTCGGATAAATGGGACCGGCCGTATTCGCGAGAGCAGGCAGCCTATCCGGCGCCGTGGACCAGGGAATACAAATTCTGGCCGGCCGTTTCGCGTATCGACAGCGTTTACGGCGACCGGAATCTCATGTGCTCGTGTCCGCCGATGGAAGCGTTTGCGGTGTAACGAGCCGGCGGCCGGGCGGCGACAAACGCAGAAGCGCGTCCTCCGTTACGTCTGCTCCGAGGCCAGCTCGGGCGGGGCCGTGACGCGAGTCGGCACACGACGAAGCGAGCTTCCGCCCGTTTCCTCGGCGGGAGCCTGACCCGCCTCGTGGTATTCGGCATCACCATTGACCTGCCAGAGATCGTAAAGCTTTGTGTCGGCCAGGATATTTTCCACGCACAACATCGCCGTCATCATGGCGTGGTCCTGGTTATTGTATTTGTGCATCCCGTTGCGGCCGACCAGATGGAGATTCGGGTAACGCTCCTCGATTTCGTCCCGGATCGTGGCGACGTGTTGCGCGTAATCGTCATCGTAAACCGGATACGCCTTCTTTTGCCGGACGACACAGCCATCCACGACATCGCCTTCCTGCGCGAGACCGATCTGCATCAGTTCCTTCTTCGCGAGCTCCATCAGATCGGCGTCGGATGAATCCCAAAGCCCGTCATGCTCAAAACAAAAATACTCGAGACCGTAGCAAGCTTTGTCCGGGTCCGGCACCATCTCGGGCGACCAGGAACGGAAGTTTTGGATCCGGCCGACTTGAACGCTCGGATCGTGGATATAGATCCAGTTGTCATCGAACATGTGCCGTTCCTTCAGAATCAGCATGACGGTGAGGAAGTCGCGGTACTTAAGGCTGTCGGCGGCCGCTTTCGCCCGCGGAGAGACTGGCGGAGTCAGGCCGCGGGCCAATTCGCGCATGGGCGCCGACGAGATCACATGATCGGCTTCGACTGTTTGCGTCTGGCCCTGTGAATCCTGATAGCGAAGCTGCCACTTCTCGGCTTTCTCGTCGTAGGCGCAGCCGGTCACTTTGCTTCCCATCTTGATCTGGCCGCCCATGGCCTGGGTTTTGGCGGCACATGCTTCCCACATCATACCCGGACCACGGCGGGGATACTTAAACGAGTTGATCAGCGTTTTGATTACCTTCGTCTTGTCTGCCGGCTGGCGCCGCTGCGGGAAAAGCGCATTCTTGATGGCGCTGCCTAACGAGAGACCTTTGATCCGCTGCGCCGCCCAATCGGCGGAAATATCCCGGCAACTCATCCCCCACACTTTCTCGGTGTAGCTCTTGAAGAAAGTGTTGAAGAGGCGCTTGCCAAATTGATTGCTCACCCAATCCTCGAAGTTGTTCGGATTGCGCACGGGGAAAAGCCGCGCCTTGAGCCAGGAGAGGACGCAGAGGATCGAATTGAAGACGCCGAGCTTGGTCAGCGCCTCAAATGCTTTCAGCGGGTAAGCGAAAAACTTTCCGCCATAAAAAATGCGTGAGGAACGCGGCCGCTCGAGCATGTCGTTAGGTAGAATCTCCATCCAGAGATCTTCGACGGCCTTTGATTTCGAGAAGAAGCGGTGCCCGCCGATGTCGAAGTGAAAACCCTTGTAGGTCGCCGTGCGTGAAATGCCGCCGACATAGACCGGATCGGCTTCGAGAACAGTGACCTCCACATTGTTCTTGGAGAGGAGGTACGCTGCCGTCAATCCAGCGGGCCCGGCGCCAATAATCGCTACGTCAGTTTTCATGTTTTCCCTACGCTATCCAGTTGCCCCGGGTAAAATTCCAAACGTACCAACCTTGGATGCTGAGTCCGGCGGCACTGAGGAGCCCAATGGCCGCCATGCCAAATGCACGCACCAGCAGTGGCGGAGGGCGTAATTGATGCAAAAAATGGACAAATGCCAGCACGATTAACGCGTGCAGGCAAAATTCGTAGCGAAGCATGCTCTCCATCTTCACGCAGGCCACGCCACTGAGGGAGATATAGTAAATAATCGCGCCGCAGAAATAAAAGCCGATTCGCGTTCTCCAGGTCGCGCTTCGCCGGACGGCCGGCAGCAACTCGCAGAGGACAACTGCGACGAAAAGCACGGCTCCCAGCGTCGTGGCCACCTGGCTCATCTGGGTGGGATCTCTCAGGGAAGGAACAAACCACTGGTAGCTCCCGGCCTTAAAGATCGCCAGATAATCCGGCACAAGTCCCCAACCGGCCTGCTGGGTCAGCATATAAAGATCCCAGCGCCCCCAGCCCACGAGGCAGTAGATGAAGAAGCTGGCTGCCCCCAGCATGGCGCCCAACGACAAGGCCACAGCAGGGCCAAACCGTTCCGGCCAAAAACGAACTTCGCGCAGCCCGCGCCCTCCGTTCTCGAATACCGCCCGCACGACCGGATAGGCCGCGCAGGGAATCCCGACGATCCGCGTCGCCGACATGGCAAACCCGTGGAGCACCGCTAGAAATTTCGCCGTGCGGCCCTCGGTACTGCTCCAATACATAAAGCCGAACAGCGCCATCAGAAAGAGTGATTCGGAATAACCGGCCACCAGGAAGAACGCCGTCGGATGGGCGAAGATGGCGAGAGCGCCAAGAAATTGCAGGAGGGGCGAGATATTCCAGCGGGCGCAAAAGAGAAAAAAGTAACTCCAAAAACCCCAGGCCGCGATCTGGGCAATGATTAGCAGCGCGTCGTAGGTGCTCAAGTGCAGACCGTAACGGAGCAGCGCCGCGAGAGCGGGATAAGCCGGGAAGAACGCCACGTTGGAGACTTCCATCATCTTGGGGCTGCTCGGCGGAAGCGTGGTGCCGTAACCGCGGTCCACGATATTCGCGAACCAGTGGCTATCGTGTTGGATAAGGGTGTCGTAGCGAAAGGAAAGCGGCCCTGGCGGGGCGATGAGCACGACGGCGACGAAAATCTGCGTGAGAGTAACGAGCAGCCCCGCCAGCAATGGTCTGAGTGCGCTTGGCTTGGGATTCATTACGACCGGCTGCGGAACCGGTGAGGAGATACGAAAGCCCTCACGAATGCAAGGCTTCCTCCCATCCTCGTGGGCAGGCTGGAATCGTATCGGTTCTAAGAGCTGGACGCCGGTTTCGGGTTTCAGAGCCTAGTTGGACGGCCGTCCCGGGGGTTTATTCGGGTCGGGCTCGGAAATAAGCGTGAATAGTGATCGGTGAGCGGTGATCAGTGAATGGAATCCGATCTCTATTCACCGATTACTGTTCACCGATCACTGTTCACAGTCTCTTTCAGTGCCCGCCTGTCACGGTGTAACCTTCATTCCGCAGGTCTTCAGCCAGTTCCAGTTCCATCTGAAGCGCGGCCTCGTAGGGCATCGGATTGAGATGCGCATAGAGCTCCGGCATCAACCGCACGCCATATTTCTCCACGACCCAGGCCGCCTTGTAGCCATGCTTATGATTTTCGAAGCGGTGCTCGGGCGGCAAACCGCTCATTCCGACATAGACGCACGGTTTCAGCGAATCGCGCTTCGGATTCAGCCGTAGAATTGAGCGATGCTTTGCAACCTTTCCATCCAGCAGAATCACATAAACATTGTGGTGGAATTCCGGTGGCGCCTCCTCGGGCGCGAGCGGGCGCTTGTATCTGAGCCGAGCCATTCCCGGGCGCTCCTGCTCTAGGCAGCTCGCGCCAGATCCAGCTGCGCATAGAGGGCTTCGTAGCGCTCCGCCACAGCTTCCCAGGAAAAATCACGCGACATCGCTCGCTCCACCAGGGTCTCCCAAAGCGCCTTGTCCTGGAAAATCTCGCGGGCGCGCTTGATCGAATCCCAGAATGCGTCCGGCGTATTCTCGTAGCAAAGAAATCCGTAGCCGATGCCCAGAGTGGGATCGTAATCCTCGATGATCTCCTGGATCCCGCCAGTCGCGCGGGCGACCGGGAGCGCTCCGTACTTCAGGCTGTACATGGCGCTCAAACCGCTCGGCTCGATCCGCGACGGAATGAGCGTGACGTCGGCGCCGGCTTCGATCAGATGAGCCAGCGCTTCGTCGTAAGTTCTGCGATAGGCAAACTTCGTGGGATATTTTCTCGCCGCGATCGCGAGCGCGGTTTCATATCCCGGGTCGCCTTCTCCCAGGATGATTAACCGGACGTCGTCCGAGAGTAATCGATCGAGCAAAGGCATGAGCAGATCGAATCCTTTTTCCGGGACCAGCCGCGTAACCATCCCAAAGACCGGCCCGGCGGGCGCGGGCGCGAGCGCAAGCGCGTCGAGGAGCAAGTCGCGGCAGACGGCTTTTGCCTCAAGTTGGCCGGGACCGAACTGCCGGGGCAACAAGCCGTCCGTCTGCGGATTCCAACGTTCGTAATTGGCTCCATTCAAAATCCCGGCCAGCCGCTGGGCATGTTCCCGCAAAACGATGTCCAGCCCGAGGCCACCGTCGGAGCCCAGCATCTCACGGCGATAGCGCTCGCTCACCGTGGTGAGCTTGTCCGCGAAGACAATTCCGCCCTTGAGCAAGTTCAATCGGCCGAAAAACTCGACGCCTCGCGGCTTGAAATATCTCTCGGGAAGATTGGTCAGGTCGAAATCGAGGCCCCAGAAACTGCCTTGTTCCGCGAGGTGATGAATCGTGAGCACGGTGGCGAAGGGCAATTGCTGGTTGCGCACCAACACCGGAACAAGCGCCGATGCCCAATCGTGCAGGTGGAGAATTTGCGGGGTCGGAGTCATCCGGCGCGCCAGCTCCAGCGCGGCTTTGCAAAAGAAAATGAAGCGCGCGGCGTTATCTTCGTAGGGCACGCCGTGCTCACCGTAGATGCCAGGCCGGTCAAAAAACTCATCACAACGCACGAAGAAAGTCTGAACGCCACCGGCCGTCCGGCCTTCCAAGAATTCCGCGACGTAGCTCTTAGTGCCGACGGGGACGTCGACCGTGACGCCCGTATCCTTTACTTCGAAGGCAGCTTCCCTGATCTCGCGGTAGAACGGCATCGCGATCCCGACCTCGTGCTTCCGAGCGCGTAATTCGCGTGGCAGCGCTTCGAGCACATCCACGAGCGCCGTCGCCCGCGCGAGCGGCGGTCCTTCGGCGCTGATCATCAGGATACGCATACGATCAAGAGTCTAGCCACGGATTAACACGGATTTTCACGGATGAAAGGAAAGCGAACAACATCCTCACTCTGAATCCGTGTTTCATCCGTGTTTATCCGTGGCCAAAAATTCGTTTTTTACCCACTCCAGCGCTTCCTCGCGATTTGTCAGCGCTCCCTCGAGCTGGCGCGTCTCGACGGCCTCGAGAATTTCGCCGAAGCGCGGTCCCGGCTTCAGTCCCAGCGCGATCAGATCATCTCCTCGCACCAGCGGCGGCGGGATGATTGGCTCATTGGCGAACTCCTCCTTTTTCTTCCGGAGAAAATCGTAATTGTCCATCATCCCGTGGCTGCTCGCGCAGTCGACGCGATGCAGCTCAAGCTCATCGTCGAAGGTGGGCCGGGCCATGAAACGCTTCAGCTTTGCCACGCGCATGTTGGGCACATCTTTGAAAACCATATGCTGCCGGACGGCTTCGACAGTCGCGTCGATCTCCGCCCGGGAAAATCGCAGACGCTGCATCACGGCCTCGGTCATCTCCGCGCCGATCCGGTCGTGACCGTTGAAACGGATGCGCCCATTTTCATCCAGGGATGAGGTTGGTGGCTTCCCGATATCGTGAAAGAGCACGCTGAAAACGAGCGGCAGAGAGGCTTCTTCCGGCAACAGGTCGAGCATGATCCGCGTATGCTTGAACACGTCGCCCTCGGGGTGGAATTGCGGTGGTTGCTCGCAGCCTTTCATCGCCTCGACTTCCGGCAAAATTGCCCGCATCAATCCGCTCGCATCGAGCAAATCCCAGCCCCGGACACGCTGTGGAGACATAAAGATTCGCACCAGCTCTTCCCGGATTCGCTCGGCGCTGATGTCGTTAATCCAAGCCGCGTAAGTTACGACAGCGTCCCAGGTCGAAGCCTCGATCTCGAAGCCAAGCACCGTCGCAAACCGAACCGCTCGCAGCATTCGCAGCCGATCTTCCGCAAAGCGCTGTGCCGGTTCGCCGATGGCACGGATCAGCCGTGCTTCGAGGTCCGCCCGGCCGCCGACAAAATCGATGACTTCATTCGCCTCCGGATCGAAGAACATGCCGTTGATCGTAAAATCGCGGCGGGCCGCGTCTTCTTCCGCCGTCGCGAAATGCACTTCAACGGGCCGGCGGCCATCGAGATAAGCGCCGTCGGATCGGAAGGTCACGACCTCGAACTGAAGGCCGTTTTCAAGCACGACGATCACCCCAAAATGCGCGCCGACGGCATAGGTTCGCGGGAACATTTTTTGCACGGCTTCCGGCCGGGCGTCGGTTGCGACGTCGATGTCTTTGGGACCCTGGCCACGCAAGAGATCGCGCACCGAGCCGCCCGCATAGTACGCCACATGGCCGGCGGCGCGAAGCTTGCGCACAATCTCGTGCGCGGTGCTTTCCATGATCGAATCGGGCTGCTTCTCCATCTTCATTACGCTCTTTTTATTCTCGCCGTTGCCCTGCGTGCTGTCGAGAATCTCGCCACGCCCGCGGTTTGGGTGCGATCCGAAGGAATAATGCTGTGAACTGGAAACCGACGTTGAACTGGCTTCTTATTTTTGTCCCGGTGGCCCTTGTCATCCGCTTCTGGCCGGGCCTTTCGAACCCGACGGCGCTCTTCATTTGTTCGGCCATCGCGATTATTCCTGTCGCGGGCTGGATTGGGCGGGCAACGGAAGCACTGGCGGCGCGCGTGGGAGAAGGGCTGGGCGGATTGTTGAACGCCACTTTCGGGAACGCGGCCGAGCTGATCATTGCCGGCATTGCGCTCTACAAGGGCCACATCAATGTCGTAAAAGCGTCGATCACGGGCTCGATCATCGGGAACATCCTGCTCGTGCTCGGCCTTTCCATCCTGCTCGGCGGAGCGAAGCACAAGGAACAGCGCTTCAACAAAACCGGAGCGCGCACGTCCGGCATCTCGCTTTCGCTCGCCGCCATCGCCCTCATTATTCCGACGGTTTTCCATCTGACCGCGGACGCGAGCCCAGGCGGCTGGAGCGCAGTCGTCGAGCGCAAGCTCTCGTTGGGCATCGCCATTGTGCTCTTTCTTACTTACATCTGCATGCTCGCTTTCTCGCTCAAAACGCATAGGCATTTTTTCGTCAGCGCCGAGGGTGAGCTGGAGGAGAAAGGCGAGCATTGGTCGCGCGGCAAGGCGATCACCATCCTGGTCATCGCGACGGCTGTCGTGGCGGTGCTCTCGGAGTTTCTCGTTGGAACAATCGAAAGCATGCGCACCACGTTCGGAGTCACCGAAGTATTCGTGGGCGTGATCATCGTGGCGATCGTGGGCAACGCCGCCGAGCACTCAACCGCGATCATCATGGCGATGAAAAACAAGATGGACCTCAGCATGGGGATCGCCATCGGCTCGAGCCTTCAGATCGCGCTTTTCGTCGCGCCCGTGCTTCTCTTTCTTTCCTACGCTTTTGGACGCCCGATGGACCTCGAGTTTACCCTCCCGGAAGTCTTCGCCGTGGTCGCGTCAGTTCACATCCTCTTTCAGATCAGCGGCGACGGCGAAACGAACTGGATCGAGGGCGTCCAGCTCCTCTCCGTTTACCTGATTCTTGGGATCCTCTTCTTTTTCCTGCCGGAACCTCACGTGGGTTCCGTTGAGCTGGTGCCAGCGCCGTAGCCCCCGCTCGGTCGCGGCGCTGCGACGACGGAGCGCCGCGGCTACGACGCGCTATCGGCTGGGACGATTTTCTCCCGGCTCTGCTTGAAGGACTGAATAATGAAACAGACCACCGCGATGCAAATGCAGGAGTCGGCGACGTTAAAGGCCGGCCAGGGATGCGCGAAAGGGATATGGAGATCGAAGAGCAGGAAATCGATCACGTGGCCATGCAGAAAACGATCGGTGAGATTCCCCATGATGCCGGCCAGGAGCAAGGCGAGCGAAACGTCGCGCAACGTGTCCCGGGAGCGCCGACGAAGGAGCAACGCGAGGACGAAAACAAACGCGACGCAGGAAAGGACGATGAAAAACAGGTTGTTATTCCTGAAGGATCCAAAAGCCGCGCCGGTGTTGGTAACGTGCACGAGGCTAAAAAAATCGGGAACAACAACACGCAGCTCGTCCGCGTGAACATGGCGGAGGACGAACCATTTCGTGATCTGGTCGAGCGCATAAAGCGGCAGAGAAATTAAGAGAATAAACTTCATGGGATCGTTACAAACGTTACAGAGTTACAAGCGTTACAAAGGTGAAGAGCGCTGCTTTGGCATTGTAACCTTGTAACTTCTTAACTCTTTACTTCCCCGCCACCACGCCCTCACACCGGTCGCATAATTCCGGATGCGCCGCGCTCTTCCCAACGGTGGGTCGATGCCGCCAGCAGCGCGCGCATTTTGCATGGGTTGTCTTCGTGATCAAGGCGGCCGGCTCTTTGGCCGATTCGATCTTAAGCTCGCTCAGAATAAAAAATTCCTCGAGCTGGTCGTTCGGAATCGAGGAAATGGCTTCCTGGTCGCAACGCAAGACGACAGCCGCCTCCAGCGCGTTGCCGATCAGTTTCTCCTGCCGTGCGCGCTCGACGGCCTGGCCAATTGCGGCGCGCAAATTCAATAACTGTGCGACCTGATTTTCTACGGCCGGATTTCGGAGTTCGGCATTCTGCTCGGGGAACACTTGCAGGTGGACCGAGGCCGACGCGTCCAGATAGCCCCACGCTTCTTCGGCCGAGAAGACCATGATGGGCGCGAGGAGCCGGCAGAGCGCGTCGAAAAGGCGACGCATGGCCGCTTGCGTCGCGCGGCGACGCGGCGAATCAGGTGCGTCGCAATACAGCCGGTCCTTTGTGATATCGATATACAGGCTGCTCAGATCGACCGCACAAAACTGGTTGAGCGTGTGATAGACCTTGTGAAATTCGTAGGCCTCATAAGCGGAGCGGCACTCGGCAATCACGCCTTCCAGCCGATCGAGAATCCAGCGGTCGACGAAAGTAGAGGATTCTTCCCAAGGAAGGGCGCTTTCCAAACCGCTCTCTGTGGTCGCGCCGGAAACGGGCGGTTGGGAAAGCGCACCTCCTTGGCCAGAAAAATCCGACAGGTTCCCGAGCAAAATCCGCAGCGTGTTCCGAATGCGGCGATAAGTATCGCCGAGCCGCGTGAACATCTCTTCCGAGAAGGGCACGTCGTCGGTGTAGTTGATGCTGCTCACCCAGAGCCGAACGATGTCCGCGCCGTGCTTCCCAACGAAATGGCCGGCATCCATCGGTTTGCTGTAGCTGCTCGATTTCGAAATCTTCTTCCCGTCGACATCGACGACAAAGCCGTGCGTGACGCAGGTTTTGTAGGGCGCGCGATTGTGCAGCGCTACGCTCGTCATGAGCGAGGACTGGAACCAGCCGCGATGCTGATCGGTCGCCTCGAGATACATGTCGGCGGGATCGCGGAGGGCGGGATGCGTCGCGAGGACCGCTGCGTGCGAAACGCCGGAATCAATCCAGACGTCGATCGTATCGTTGCGATGGCGCGTGCCTTCGGGCAATCCCAGCTCGCGCGCGAGGGCCGCGTCATCCAGCTCAAACCAGACGTTCGAGCCGCGTTGCGCAACCAGATCGGCCAGCTTGCGGATCAATGGAGGATCGAGAATGGCATCGTCCTGCGCTGAATAAAAAACTGGCAGCGGCACGCCCCAGCTCCGCTGCCGGGAGATCACCCAATCCGGACGCGATTCCACCGTGCCAGAGATGCGGTTCTCTCCCCACGGAGGAATCCAGCGCACATCCTTAAGCGCAGCGAGAGCATTCGCGCGCAGATCATCGATGCGGATAAAAAACTGTTCGACCGCACGAAAGATGATCGGCGTTTTCGACCGCCAGCAATACGGATACGAATGCTGGTACGGTGCTTCGCTGACGAGCATCCCTTTCTCGCGCAGGAGCGCGACGATGTCGGCATTCGCATCGAAGACATATTTGCCGGTGAGTTCCGGCAAACCGGCTTCATCCGTATAACGCCCGTGGTCGTCCACCGGCGACAAGATCGGGAGGCCCTTCTTCTTACCTAACGAGTAGTCGTCTTCCCCGTGACCCGGTGCGATGTGCACGCAACCGGTGCCGGTATCCATGGTCACGAAGTCAGCGGTGAAAATGCTCGACGCCCGCGGGAGAAATGGGTGTTGGGCCGCGAGACCTTCCAGCTTGCTGCCAGGAAACGAGCTAATCGGCTCGCCGGCCGGCTCGAAACCGGTGGCGGCGCAAAACGCTTCGACGAGCGTCGCCGCGAGCACGAGCGTTTCCGACACGCCGGCCTTCCTGAACTCCCGCGCCACGTACAGCTCCTCCGGATGGACCGCGATCGCGAGATTGGCGGGCAGGGTCCACGGTGTCGTCGTCCAGATGACGATGCTCGCTTTGCCCGCGAGGTCGCCGGCGGTGATGGGAAACTTCACGTAGACCGCGGTGTCCTCGCGGTCCTGATATTCCACTTCGGCTTCGGCCAGAGCCGTCTGGGCGCCGGTGCTCCAAAAGACCGGCTTCATGCTTTCGTAAACCAGGCCCTTTTCGACGAAGACGGCGAAGGCGCGGAGAATCTCCGCTTCGTAGCCGGGGTCGAGCGTCAGATACGGGTGTTCCCAATCACCAAAGACGCCGAGCCGCTTGAATTGCTCGCGCTGGATGTCGATGAATTTGCGCGCGAACGCTTCGGATTTCTGCCGCACTTCGAGCGGCGACAAGCCACGCGACTCCTTCACGACCTTGTATTCGATCGGCAATCCGTGGCAATCCCAGCCGGGGACGTAGGGCGCTCGAAAACCGGCCATGGTTTTGGATTTCACGACGAGGTCCTTCAGGATTTTGTTGAGCGCCGTGCCCATGTGAACGTCGCCGTTCGCAAAGGGGGGACCGTCATGGAGGACGAAGAGTTCCGCGTCCGCACGAGCAGCCTGGATCTTTTCGTAGAGGCCGGCTTCCTCCCATTTCTTGAGCATCTCCGGCTCGCGCGTGGCGAGATTTGCCTTCATCGGAAAATCCGTTTTCGGCAGGTTGAGCGTCTCTTTGTAATTCTGGCTCATGCGCGGAGCGGCGAGGCTAACACCCGAGACGCAGCAACGCAACGAACCGGGGCCGGAGGGAAAGCATGTCATCCCTCGAAATTGGCCGAGAACGGCGGCTGCAGCTCGAAAGCCGCAGCCGCCGCATGTTTTCCCGAATAAATTAGAATTCGACCGAGAGGCCGGCGTAAGCCGAGCGGCCCGGAGCGGGATCGATCAAACCAGTCAGAAACGCGCGCGAGTAATATTTCTCGTCCGCCAGATTCGAGACGCCTCCGATAAGGCGCACATTTTTGGTGAGGTACCACTCGGCCGAAAAATTGAAGACCGTGTATGACGGGATTACTGCCGGAACGGTCACGACGCCGTTCGTCAAGAGAGGCGCGTTGGAGTCAGCCCAGAACTGATCCGACACGTAAACGCCCGACAGGGTGAAATTGAAGCACTTTTCCTTTCGGAAACTGATCCCACCCTTCCAGATGACATCGGGCGCGTAAGCCGGTTCGTTTCCGACGAAAGTTCTGCCCCCACTATTGGGCACGATCTGGGTGCTTTCGGTGAACTCCGCGTCGAGAAGTTGGATGTTGGTAAAGACAACCAACTGCAGGGGCCGCGAGACAACGGGCGGCACCGCCATGTCTTTGCTTGAGGACTTCGAATCCGGCTCTGGCAGCACGTCCTGATGGAAAGGCGCCAGCAGATCGTACGAGATTTCACCTTCGAATCCACGATGCCGCGTGTTGCCCGTGTTTACGATGATGAAATCAATGTTGCTGACGTTTTGCGATTCGGTGCGGTTACTGAATTCCATCCAGAACAAACCAACGTCGTACCACAAGCCTTTTACGGGCGTTCCATGCACGCCCAGCTCGAGATCGAGCGAGTCAAACGGGTCCGGAATGTCCGCTCCGGGCGCGATTGTCCGAGTCGTTCCGGCGATGTCAAAAAAGCGGGTCGGCCGCCAGCCAGTGGAAGCGCTGAAGTACGTCTCGTTATTCTTGCCAAAATCATTGCCTAGCCCGATGCCCCAAAGCGGAATCCAGTGATCGGCGCTGATAGTTTGAGGCGGCCCATTCCCCACGAAGGGGGCGTGGGTCGAATCGACTTCGACATTTTCATGATCGAGGCGGAACGACGGAACGATGTGAAAACTCCCGATCCGGAAAAGGTCTTCGATGAAAACAGCCTGGTAATCAGCCGTGCGCTCCTGGTCGAGCGGAATGAGAGGCGAGGTCGTGCCGCGTGGCGCGAAGAGAAAATTGGCGCCGGTATTGGCGTTGTTCAGCGTGTAGCGCGTGAAAGGCGCATCGCCATGATAAACGACACCGCCAAAGGTGAGAGCGCTCCCCCGGAACATCGTGCCGTCGCCCCATTTCTTCCGAAAACGCACGTCGACTCCACCGTTGTCGAATGCTTCGTATCCGAAGGTGGTGCTGGTAGGAAATACGGTCGGGTTCACGAACACGCTTGGCGGACCCAGGTTGGCACCGGAGCGTGAGTCAATGTCCTGGTGCGTGTACCAACCCTTGGCCTGCATGAGCCAGCCGTCTCCGAATTCCAATTCGTAGCGGAGAACCGCGGTGTAGCGATCGACCCAATTCTCATTGTAAGGAGTGGTCGAAAAATTCTGATCGGCGTCGAATTGAAAAATGTTCATCTTTCCGGGGTCGCCGCCGTTGAAGCGGCTGGCGTGAACGTCGAGCGCGATCAGTTGCTTATCATCGGGGCGGTAGCCGAAATACCCGTCGGCCTGCCAGATATCATATTCGCCATTATCTCGCTGCCCGTCGGAATGTTGATAGCCGGCATCGAGGCGCATTTCGAACGGTCCCGTGGCTTCCTGCACGGAGGCGTAACTGGAATAAAATCCGTCCGATCCGCCAAGCTGTTCCATATAAGCCTGCCACGGGCTGCCGGGCGCCGGGCGTTTTGAGACAAAATTAACGGCCGGCGCCGGTTCCGGTCCGTAAAGCAGACTGCTGCCGCCGCGGATGAGTTGGATCTCACTCACGCTCTGCGGAAACGGCTGATAGTAGAGCGTGGGGAAACCGATCCACTCACTCATGAGGGGCAACCCATCCTGGAGAAAAAGCGTGTATTCGGATTCCTGCGGATTTCCCAGGCCGCGATAGCTGTAATTGAACTGACCGGGGTTCTGTTGTTCCGAAACCAATAATCCCGGCGCCTTGGTGAAGAGTTCCTGCAGGTTGTTGTTCGCGACCGGCGGTTGCTTGTCGAGTTTGATGACGGTCGCCTTCTTCGTGACGGTGATCTGCGTCCCCGAGACTTCCCTCATGATGTGCTCCAGTTTGGGGCGCGTGTCGTCGTGAGGATGGGGAGTAGGCGTCAGTTCTGGCGCGGTGACGACAACACGTTGCGTCGTCGCGGCGTCGGGGGTTTGAGCCCGGCCTACGCCAGGACACGTGAAAAGGGTGATGGAGAGCAGGATTGGGATCGTCAGGAAATTTGGTCGTGAGTTGAAAATATGGTTCATAAGTAAAAGGTGATTAAAGGTTGGGTTGGTTGGCTGCGGCAGGCCGGTTGAGTCACGGCTGCGCTTTCGAAGCCCGGCGATTTGGCGCCGGGATTCGACCAAGCCGCGTGAATCACGGCTCGGCTCCGAATGTCGGCGATTCGCCTGGACCGAATGACACCGAGAACACCACGGAAGATGGTGCTCGGCTGGTCGCTGATCAGAGCAAGAGTGGCGGCGAGATATCCGGGCGCGCAATCCGAGCGCCCTTCGAGACAACCCTGGGTCCGTTCTCTACCCGATCTCCGCCGAAAGGACTCAGCGGAACATCTACGCGAACCATTTCGATCGAATCGTCATCTTCAAAAGCGACGCCGAATTCGTCCGGCAGGCCAATCTTCACCTGGTCGGTCAGCGTGGAATCGGAGCTCACCGCATCGCTCTGATCGGAGGGCCTGGCAAAGAATCCGCTCGGAGACTTGCTCGTCGAAGTGTGGCTAAAAAGCGTTCCGTGGACGACCAGATAACCGAAAAAACCTAGCGCTACGGCCGTTCGAAGCAGGCTATTTCCGAGCGAAGAGAGTTTCGGCACGCCCTTTGAATTACAAATTTGCAATGTGTGCGCAAGCGGATTTTTTACGGAATTCGACAAAAAGGGAAACGGATCTCGAAAGCAGAAGATATCGCCCTCGCTTCAGAACACGGGAAGTTGGCCATCGTCGTTGACCATCGCGCAGGCGACCACCCAACCCACGGAGGAGTCCCATCTCCCGGATGAAGCTGAGGTGAATCGCGTAGTGGTCACCGGCACGAACATTGCCAGCGATTCGCCTCCGTTCGTGAGCGCCTGAAAGTCTATCCGACCGGCGATTCGCCGAAGACCGAGGAATTCTATTACGATAACGGTCAGCTCATTCTTGTTTTCATCGAGCCGGCCGGAGCCGGGAAAAAAGGGCATGACGCCAAAGCCAAGGGCACCAAGTATTACTTCGACGACAAAGGACTGTTCGCGGTGATGGCGGACGGCAAAGTCAATCCGCTCGACGACCAAGCCCGCGCTATGGGCGAAAAGCTGCAGCGCGAATCGACGGCCTTCCTCGACGCGGCAAAATAGCGGAAACAAGCTCGAAGCAGTAAGGGTGAGCGAAGGCTGTCGGCTTTCGCTGACCCGTCGAGTCAGCGCATGCTCAGGATGAGGCTTGGGGGCGGTGGCTGATTTTAGAAAAGTGAGGCTCGGCCCAAGGCATTGAGCGTGCCCAAACTTCTCACCAACCAGTCAGGTTGAGCGACCTGCTCCAAAACCATGACAGCTCAACCTAGTGTTTGTCCGTCGTGTGGTGATCGTCGTGTTTTTTCACGAACTTCCCATTGGGATCGACCTCAAATCCCCATTCTTTCCCGTCCGTCTTGACAATGACCTCATAGTTCCACTTGCCATCCTTGTCGTCTTCCCGTTGCACCCGGACGATCTCTCCTCCGGCCGCCTTTTCCGTGATCGTCTTTTGCACTGCCGCCGGCAGAGTCTTCTGATCGACCACTTCGCCCTTATGTTCGCCGCCCTGGGCGCTCACGCCGAACATCAGGCCCGCACTGACCGCTGCTGTAAGTAAGAGGTGCTTCATTTTCATAGTTGCTCACTTTCGGCCCATATCCGGGGAACTCCACTACGATAGTTGCAAATCATTTGGCAGCGGGGGATTACGTCGAATTACGGGGAGATGACAAAAAGATTACATATTTGTCAGAAAAGGCTTGCATGGCTCCCGCCGTTTGTGTTTTTCTGCGCCCATGTTTTCACGAAATAAACTTTTCCTCGGTCTGGCGTTCCTGGCCGCCGGGCTCTTCACCTTCAGCCAAACCAGCCTGGCGGAAGAAACAATTGTCCCGGCCCTTTCAGACGTTAATCTCAACGATTCCACCCGTCTGGATTCCGACACGCCGATCTCGCTGGCACCCGTAGTTCAAACGGCCGAAACGGAGCGGGTGACCGTGCGGGGGTTTTACGTTGATCCACCCGATTACCCGGCTCTTCCCGAGGTAGAGGGCACGCGCATCAATTCAGGCAAGAAGACCAATTTCGCGAAGCCGGAGGATTTGCCGACGGTGGTGAACAACAACTACCGCGAAGTGGTCGCGACCATTCCCGGCCTGATCGTGAGCGAGGAACCCAGCTCACCGATCGTTAACTTCGGTTACCGCGGTTTCGATTCGCAGCGCTCCGAGTTCACCCAACTCCTGAAGGACGGCATCTCGATCAAGAACGAGCAGTTCGGATTTCCGGAATCGCATTACGCGCCGATCCTCGATTCGGTCGAGCGGATAGAGTTCGTGCGCGGCGGGTCCGCCTTGCAATATGGTTGCCAGCCCGGCGGCGCCCTCAATTTCATCACGAAAATGCCGCGCCGGGATGCGCCCTTTCATTTCGAGACAAAAAACGCCTATGGCACGGATGACCTGTTTACCAGCTACACCGCCATCGACGGAACGAGTGGTCCGCTCGGCTATTATGTCTTCTACGATCATCGTGAAAGGGAAGGCTTCCGTGAAAACAGCGATTACGATTTGAACGCCGGAAGCGGGAAGTTTGTTTACGACCTGAGCGGGGACAGCCGCCTCATCCTGACCGGCGACTTCTACTACGAAGAACACGGCGAGCCGGGCGGCTTGCGCCGTTTTGGAGATCCCGCTGGCGATCCGCTCTCGGTTTTGCTGGGCGGCACCGGTGTTTACTACGAGGAGGGGCGCAACCAGATCTCGCGCATGTTCGACCGCTTTCGCCTGACTCGTTATTATGGGAGTCTCGAATACCAGAAGGATTTTTCCGAGGCCACGCAGCTCGATATCACGGCGTTCGGCGGGTACCTCTCACGCTGGAGCCAGCGGCAACGCGGCGGCGGATTTGGGACCATCCCCACAGGCGGCGCAGCCGCCACCAACACCATTCAGGATCGCAAGGTATGGAATGAAGGAGTGGATGCGCGCCTGCGACATGACTACCAACTCGCCGGCGACACCTCCACCTTCGCGGGCGGCGTCTATTTCTACCACGCTCTCCAGGAGCGCACCGACAAACGCGGCGCGACGCCGTTCGCCGAAGACAGCAACGACTTGCGGAATTTGGCCTTGGGCGAGACATGGAATGGCTCGATTTTCGCCGAGAACCGCTTCCACTTCGGCCGGCTCTCGATTGTGCCCGGCTTCCGTTTCGAGTTCCTCGATACGAGCCTGGATGAGGAGATAAATGTCGCCAAAACGACGGCGAATCCGCCCTTTCCATTAGGGGAGGAGTCCGACTTTACGGTTGTCCCGCTTTTTGGGCTGGGTATCTCCTACGTTCTGGTCGAAGGCACGCAGACCTCCACCACTGAGCCGGCAACCACTGATCCGAAACATTACGATTCGAAGAAGTCGGCTGTCGCCACCGTAACCGAGGCCGGACTGCCGCGGCTCGAACTGTTCGGCAATGTCTCCCAGGGGTATCGTCCCCGCACCTATGGAGAGCTGGTTCCGACGAGCGCGAACGGCTTTGTGAATAGCAATCTGGAGGAAGGCCACTCCTGGGAAGCTGAGATCGGACTGCGCGGGCGGCCTCTGCCTTACCTGAAGTTCGAGCTCAGTGGGTTTTACATCCGGTTCGACGATCAGATCGCCGAATTCACCGCCACAAATCCGGCTCCGCCTCCGGCGCAGATTACCGTGACCGATAACGTAGGCGACGCGCGCTACTGGGGCGTGGAGGCGTCCATGGAGTTGGATGTGCTCGCGATGCTCAATGGCGGGGCGGAGAGCCCCTTTGGAAGCTTGAATCTCTACGCCAACGTGGTTTTCCTGGATGCGGAGTTCATCGCCGGCCCGTTCGAGGGCAACACTCCGGTCTTCGCGGCCGACTACCTTTTAAAGACCGGCGCCATCTATCGCTGGAAAGATACGGTTAAGGTCGGCTTCATCGGCACGATGATCGACGATCACTATGCCACGGCCGATAACGCCTACCAGCGCTTCATCCCGGCTTATCAAGTCTGGGACCTGACCGCCGAAGTGAACTTCTGCCATGGCCGCATCGGCGTCTTCGCGGGAGTCGGCAATCTTTTCGATGAAGATTTCTGGGCCGAGGCTCGCGACGAGGGGATCGTTCCAGCGTATGGGCGGAACTACTACGCTGGCGTCTCGCTCAAGTTCTAGGCGCAACTTGAGCGTGGGCGAAAACTCCCGCCGTTCCATTGCGGCGGGAGCGGGCGAGGATTAGCCAGGCGCGACCGGAAACGTGAGAGTGACGGTCGTGCCGCGGCTAACCTCGCTTTCGGCCGCCGCCGACCCCCCGTGCAGGGCCACGATCGATTTTACCAGGGCCAGGCCCAGGCCGAAACCTTGAGAGCTGCGAGAGGAATCGATGCGATAAAATCGATCGAAGACGCGCGGCAGGTGGTTCGCCGCGATGCCACAGCCGGTGTCTTTCACGGAAATTTGCGAATGACCGGCGCCGGCCGCGACTGAGATTTGAATGGTTCCCCCGGCCGGCGTGAAGCGCAACGCGTTCTCGACCAGATTGCTCACCGCCCGGCCAAAGAGCGTCGGGTCGGCATACACTTCGCCTTCGCCGGCACAAGTGATGGCGGTACCGTGCTCTTCCGCGATCGGTTCATAGTAGGCGGCGATTTTCTCGACCGCCGCGCGGCCGTTGAAAAGTGTCCGCTCGATATGGCCTTCAGCAGCTTCCGCCCGGGCGAGGAAAAGGAGGTTGTCGACAATCCCGGAGAGCCTTTCGCATTCTCCGACGCTCGATTCGATGACTTCCCGGTACTCCTCCGGCGTGCGAGCGCGCGTCAAGGCGACTTCCCCTTCCCCGCGGATATTGGCAATGGGAGTGCGGAGCTCGTGGGCGAGATCGGCTGAAAATTGCGAAAGGCGGGTGAACGAATCTTCGAGCCGGTCGAACATCTCGTCGAAAGCAACGGCGAGGGGTTGAAGCTCACGCGGCCATCCTTCCGGCGGGATCCGTTCGTGCAGGCGCTCGGGGCCGAAGCTTTTTACTGAGCGCGCCATTTCCCGCAAAGGCCGCAGCCCACGTTTCGTGACCGTGATCGCAATTGCCGCCGAGGCAAGGGTGCCAAGGGCGAGCACGATAGCGAGAAGGGCGCCGAATTTCTTCACGAACTGCTCGTCGCCCGAGCGATCTTGCGCCACCTGCATCGTGTAAGGCCGGCCGCCGGCTTCTTCCACCGTAGCGACCAGGGCAAAGTACCTGCCATCCATTCGATAATCCTTCGGGCTGACCCCGGATTGATCCGGGCTGGGTGGGGGCGGAAAGATGCTTGCCGGGAGGAAGACGTGCATTCCGGGCGTCTCAGCCACCGAGCCACCCTCGGAATCAACCAGTCGCACCCAGTAAACAACCCGTTCACGGCCGGCCTGCTGGCTCTTCAATTCTTCGTTCAGGGCCGTGGGATCATTCGCTGTCGTCAAGTCAGCGCGCAGGGCCAGGACCTTGTCGGCCAAACCTGCCGTGTCTTCCTCGAAGGCGTGCCGAACAAAGATCCAGTACAAAACGCCCAAGCCGCAGCAGAGCAAGAACGAGGAGGCCAGCGTAAAGAAGAAGACCAGTTGGGAAGCGATCGACCGCGGTTCAGTCGACTTTGAGAACATAGCCGGCACCGCGAACCGTGTGGATCAGCTTAATCTTAAACGGATCGTCCACCTTGGCCCGCAATCGTCGCACCATCACGTCCACCACATTCGTCTCTGTCTCGAAGTTAATGTCCCAGACGTGCTCCACGATTTCCGTGCGCGACACCACCTCGCCGGCCGAACGAACCAAATGAGCCAGCAAAAGGAATTCCTTCGCCGTGAGATTGAGCGCAACACCGGCACGAACCGCCTTGTGGCGGCGGGTGTCGATGTCGAGATCCTCGATTCGCAATTGTTCTTCAGAACGCGTCGGAGAACGGCGCAAGACCGACCGCACGCGGGCGAGCAGTTCCGCGAATGCGAACGGCTTTACCAGGTAATCGTCCGCCCCGAGCTCCAGGCCCTTGACGCGATCCCTGACGCTGTCACGCGCGGTCAGAAAGAGAATCGGGGTATGAAGGCCCTCGCTCCGCAGTTCCGCCACAACGGCCCAACCATCTTTCTTGGGCAGCATCACATCGACAATAAGAAGGTCGTGGCGCGTGGCCCGTGCCAGCTCCAATCCCTTCTCGCCATCCCGGCCCACGTCCACGGTGAAGCCGGCTTCCCGCAGCCCTTTGGCCAGGAAAGCCACGGTCTTTTTTTCGTCTTCGATCAGCAGGATTCGCATCGGGAAAAAAACGCGTGGGACATTCGCAGGCCAGGCGATTCGCCGCTAGCACCCGCCATCCCGCGCCGTGACATCGTTAATTAGCACGCGCCCCGCTGATGAATTCCTCGACGCTTCGATGCGCATCATCATCGGTCATTTGCACGGGCGGATGTTTCGAAAAATACGCCGAGGCGGAATGCAGGACGCCGCCCTGCCCGCGATCCAGGGCGAGTTTGCAGCAGCGGATGGCGTCAATGGCCACCCCGGCCGAGTTGGGTGAATCTTCGACGGAAAGTTTCACATCCAGTTCCATCGGCACATCGCCAAAGAGCTTTCCCTCTACCCGGATAAAACAAACTTTGTTGTCGCACTGCCAGGGAACGTAATCGCTCGGCCCGATGTGGATGTTATCATCCGCCAGACGTTCGCCCAGGACCGACTGCACCGCTTCGGTCTTGGAGGTTTTCTTCGATGCCAGCCGGCTGCGGTTGAGCATGTTGAGGAAATCGGTGTTGCCGCCGGTATTGAGTTGATAGGTGCGTTCGACCTTCACTCCCCGCTTTCGAAAGAGATCGACGATGGTGCGGTGGAGGACCGTGGCGCCCATCTGGGCTTTGATGTCGTCCCCCACGATCGGCAAATTTTTGTCCGCAAACCGTTTTGCCCAGACGGGATCGCTCGCGATGAAGACGGGGATGTTATTGACGAAAGCGAGGCCGGCCTCGAGCGCGCAGGCGGCATAGAAGCGCGTCGCATCTTCCGATCCCACCGGCAAATAATTGACCATGATTTCGGCGCCCGATTTGCGCAGTTCCTCGATGATCTGTTCGCGGGTCGATTCCTTTTCCAGGGGAAGAAAGGTGCGCTGCGCGTCGTAATCCTTCATGTGCGCGGCATAGCCGTCGAAAACGCACCCCATCATAACGATCGCGCCCGTCGGTTTGATTTTTTCGCAGAAGATCTTGGTGCAATTCGGCGGGGCGAAAATCGCCTCGGCCATGTCGAGCCCCACCTTCCGGCGATCGATGTCGAACGCGGCCACCACTTCGATGTCCTGCGGCTGATAAGGCCCAATCTGCCGGTGCATCAACCCGACGTCGGCGCCGTTGCCGTTGCCGGCGGAATTCCCATAGAAGTTGATCCCCTGGAGAAGTGAACTCGCGCAGTTCCCGACTCCAACGATGGCAATTCTGATCTTGTTCATTGCAGGAAAATTCAGACTAGCGGCTGCCTCGCGATCGGGGCAAGAAAGTTGTCACCATATTGTCATATTTGATCGGCGCAATCCCGAAGGCACGACCGGCGCCAGGCTCGAAAATCGTAGCAAACGCTCGCGCCAACGCCTGGCGCAGGGGGATTTTGATTGAAAAACGGGGCCGTGCCACGCAGATAGAACTGATGCGCCGCAGTGCCTGGATAGTCATTTTGCTGCTGGCGTGGGCCGGAGGGAGCCCAGCGGCGCCGGCTTATACGGTCGAGGAAGCGGTCGCGCTCGCCAGAAAACAAAACCCGGAGATTGCCATTGCCGCGAAGCAGGTGGAAGCGGCGCGCGGCGGTGTCATTGAAGCACGTTCCGGGCTGTTGCCTTCGGTGGTCTCCACCGGCTTGCTTCGCAGGCGAGAGCGCCAGGAGCCGTCACGGCTGCGCCCGGAGGATTACGACGCGTCGTTGCGCATCGTGCAGAATCTTTACACCGGCGGCGCGGTCACCAGCCGGCGGGCCATTGCCCGGCTCATCGAGGAAAAACGAACGCTCGAGTATCAGGCGGTCGTCAACCGCGTCTCGCTGGATGTGCGAGTCGCGTTCTACGACGTGCTCTTGGGTCGCGCAAAGATCCGGGTGCGGGAGCAATCGGTCGGTGTCCTGGAGGAGGAACTAAAGACGCAGCGGGAGCGCTTGTCGGCTGGGCTGGTGGGCGCATTGAATGTCAGCCGGGCCGAGGTGGCGCTGGCCAACGAACACCCCGAGCTGATTGATGCGCAGACCCGGCTGGAAAATTCCTATTTGAGATTGAGCCAGCTCATTGGCCCCGATCCCCGTTCCAGCGTGGCGCCGCTGCGGTTCGAAGCCGCCGGAAAGCTGCAATATCATTCGAGCCGTCCCGATTTGAATGAGTGTCT
Organism: Chthoniobacterales bacterium; assembly: GCA_035941955.1. Taxonomy (GTDB): domain Bacteria; phylum Verrucomicrobiota; class Verrucomicrobiia; order Chthoniobacterales; family UBA10450; genus AV80. The sequence goes on along the minus strand of DASZDO010000015.1, from coordinate 43,907 downwards.
GGCCTATGCCGATGTGAGCCGCCCGGAAATCAGAGCTCGCGAGATCGACGTCGAAATCGAAAACCAGCAATTGATCCTGGACCGGAGTGAGACGCGTCCCCGGGTGGAAGCCTTTACGGGGTACGAAGTCTATAGCGAGAGCGATCCCCTGGTCGGCCCTGAATTCAACCACGGTTACATCGTGGGACTAAACGCGACCTGGCATATCTTCGACGGTTTCGCGACACGCGGGCGCATGCAGGCCACGCGCGCCCGGCGAGACGCCGCCCTCCATGCCCTCGAAGCCGCCCGCCGCTCGGTGGCCTCGGAGGTCCGGAGCGCGTTCCTCGATCTCCAGCAAGCCGATCGGGTCCTGCAATCGGAAACCCGCAATGTCCAGAATGCCGATGAATCCCTTGAGATCGCAAAAGGAAATCTCGGCGCCGGATTGGGAACGCAGCTCGACATTCTTCAGGCCGCTTCGGACGTGACGCGCACGCGGACCACGCGCCTGGGCGCGTTCTATCTTCATAACGTCGCGCTCGCCCGCCTGGCCCGGGCGTCCGCCCGCGAACCCGAGGCGCTCGGGTTTGCCGGGAAAACGCCAAGGCCGTCTCCCGGTAAGGCCATCGCGGAAGTGGCCGCGCCGCCCTCAAGTTTGGGAGGCTCGAGATGAGACGGACGTTCCAACTTGCCGCTGCCTTGATGGGTTTATGCGCGGCGAATGTGAACGCCATCAGTCTCGACGCGGCCCTCGCCACCACGCTCGAGAAGAACCCGGCCATCGTCGAGGCAAAGATCGCGCTCGAGCTGGCCGCGGGCCGCCGGCTCGTTTTGCGATCGACCGGCCTCCCCGACGCAAGAATACAAGGCCTCGCCGGCGTCCAGGGCGGCAAGCGCGCGGGCGAGCCGGACACGCAGCCTTTCGGACTGGCGCGCGGGTTTTTCGCGCAACCGTTGTTCGACGCCGCCGTCCCCGCCTCGCGCCGGCGCGGCGACGTCGAAGTCCTGCTCGCGCAGCAGCGATTGAACGTCGCCGTAGTCGAACAACTTCACGGCACCCGAATCGCCTTTTACACCGCGCTCTTGAACGATTCGTTGCGAGAGCTCGGCGAAGCGCAACGGCAACGCCTCGCGGAAAACGTCAACACCCAGGCGGAGCGTTACGAGGCGGGGCGATCGGATCGTGGGGCGGTGGCGAGCGCGCGCCTGCTCGAGCGGGAACTCGACCCGCGCATCGAGGAGGTCAGGCGCGGCTATCACGGAGCTTTGCTTACCCTCGCTAACTTCATGGGGCAGGACGTTGGCCCGGCGTCAAACATCACTCGACCCGATGGAGCATTGGACTTCGCGGCCGTGGGCTACGATCTGAAATCTGAAACCGCCACGGCGCTGAGCCGCCGGCCAGACTTGAATTTTGCCCGGCTCCTGATTCGCGCGGCGGAAGAGGACCAGAAAATCATCGAGGCGGCCTACTATCCCGCGCTCGATGCCACGCTCTCGGGCACTTACATTCCGGTCACCATTCGCCAGGCAAACAAAGGGGCCGGGAGCAGTTCTGACGACATCATTTCTTCGGAGGCGACTGCCGGCGTCGCCTTCACCTGGCGGGTGGTGGACAATGGCCAGGTCGGCGGCCGGGTGGTGCGGGCGCGCGCGGTTCGCGAGATGAATGAGATTTCCTTGCGACAACTCGAAGCCAACGTCGCGCTCGAATTGAGGCGCATCAGCAATAATCTTCAGGCGATCGAGCAACGCTGGAAATCGTTGAGCGCGGCGATCGCCAGCGCCGAGCAGAACGTGAACGTGGTCGAGCGAACTCTGGCCGAGGGGCTTTCGTCCCAGTTGGAATTTCGCAACGCCGAGAGCAGCTTTTTGGAAACCAAAAGCGCCCTTCTCTCCACGGTGTATCAACAAAACGTGGCCCGCGCTGAATGGGACCGCGCGACCGGCCGCTATTTTCAATTTTCCGGGGACACCGCGGGAAATTCACGTTAGTTCCAGACGTTGAAGCTTCCGCGTTCGAAGAAATTCATTTGGGCCTCCGCCGCCGCGCTTCTGGTGGTCTTCGGCCTCATTTATTTCCTGACCTTGCCGGTCGCGGAGATCGCGGTCGTCCGGCGGGGCACGGCCATCTCGGCGATTTACGGGACGGTGCGCATCGAGCCCACGCTTCTTGTCCCGGTCCGCGCGCAAAATTCCGGGTTTATTCAGCTGGCGGAAACGTTGTCGGCGGGACGCGGCGCCATCGGCCGGACGGTCGAGAAAGGCCAGTTGCTCGCGACGATTTCCGATGAACCCACCGCCCGCCAGTTGAAGCAGGCTCGCGTCGACCTCCAGGCCGCCAGGCAGCGAGCGGAGCTCTCCCTTCCTTCCACTGAAGCGCTCAAGGTGGCCGAGGACAATCTGAACCGCCTCGACAAACTGACGGCGCTCAGCAACGTGCCGGCGGTTGAATACGAAAGGGCCAGGAGCGACGTGAAACGCCTCCGCGGTCTGCTCGAGAACGAAAGGATCGAGCGCGATCGCAACCTGGCGATGCTCGAGGACGCTTGTAAGAAGCTCGAGGCCCAAATGAAAAACTCGGAGATCCGTTCTCCCATGGACGGCTTGCTCACCGCCATCAAGACCATCGATGGGGAGCTCGTCGCGGATCGGGCCGAGCTGTTCACCGTTTCCTCACGCAAGAATTACGTCCGCGGCGAGGTAGACGAGGAGGATGTCGGCGAAGTGAAAATCGGGATGGAAGCTGTCCTGCAAGTCTATGCGTTCCGGACCCGGCAATTCGGCGCGAAAGTCTCGGCCATCCAGCCCGCGGCCGATCCCGAAACCCAGCGCTACACCGTCGTGCTCGAGCTGCAAAATCCGCCCGAGAACTTGATGGCCGGCATGACCGGCGAGATGAACATCATCACCGGCACCCACCAGAATGTTCTCCTGCTGCCGAGCCGCGCCCTGGTCGTCGATCAAGCGCTCATCGTTAAAAACGGCATCGTCCAATCCCGCACGGTGAAGGTCGGTTATCGCACGCTCGATTTCTCTGAGATCGTCGCCGGCCTTTCAGAAGGCGACCGCGCCATCCTCTCCGACCAGGACAAGCTGCGCCCGGGAAAACATGTGCGACAAAGAGTCGCGAAGATCGCGCCTCGTTCCGATCTCCGGTGACGCCGCCCCTCTACATTGCGCTCCGCTTCCTGGGCCATCGCAAGCGTGCGTTCGGCTTGAGCCTGAGCGGCGTCGTTTTCGGCGTGGGCATTTTTATCTGTACCCAGGCGCAGACGCAGGGGTTCGCCAAAAATTTCATCGATTCCACCCTCGGCAGTAATGGCGCCCTGGTCCTGCGCTCGCGCTTCGAACCCCGCGCCGCCGGGCTGATGGTCCCCCCGAAAAGCTCGGTCAGGAGCGGGACTGTGCCGCGCCGGCATTATCTTGCGGGAATCACGAATGCCCGGGAGATCATGCGCATCAGCCGCCAATTTTCCGAAGTGGCCGCCTGTTCGCCCGTGTTGCGCGGCACGCTTAGCGCGCGCGCGGGGTTCGAGAACGCCACGGCCGACCTTTTCGGCATCGAGCCGGTTTTCCATCTTCAGACCACCAATCTGGCCCAGCAGCTTATCGCCGGGAGCTTCGACGATTTTCGTAACAATCCGACCTCGGTCATCATCGGCTCGCGCCTGGCCCTCGCCCTCGAGGTAAGCGTCGGCGACGCGCTCCAATTGCTGTCACCGGGCGGAGAATATCGCCGCTTTACCGTCGCCGCGATCGCGCGCAGTGGCGTGGGCGTCGTCGATGCCGTCCGCATTTATTCTCATGTGCGGGTCGCCCAGACTTTGCTGCGCAAACCCTTTCCCGCTTCCATGATCGTTTACAAATTGCGCGACCCGGACCGCGCGCCCGCGCTGGCCCAGGCGTTCGAAACGCTTTTTCAACACGAATCGCAAAGCTGGCAGGATCGCGAGGAAGCCAACCTTCAGCTTTTTCTTACGCTGCGAATATCCGCCGCCATTACAGTCTCGTTGATCATTTTGCTGGCCGGGTTCGGCATTTTCAACGTGCTCACGATGTCCGTGCTCTCGAAGATCAAGGAAATCGCCATTTTGCGCTCGATCGGGTATCGGGCCCGCGACATCAGCGCGATTTTCCTCTGGCAGGGCGCGATGATCGCCGTCGCCGGCTCGGTGATCGGCTGCCTCATGGGCGCCCTTTTTACCTGGGGCGTATCCAAGATTCCGATCCAGGTCCGCGGTTTGATCTACGCGAACCACTTCCTGGTCACCTGGGATTGGCGCCATTACTTCTGGGCGACGGTGCTCGCCATCATCGCTGTTTTCATCGCCAGCTACGTCCCAGCCCGCCGCGCCGCTCAACTCGCCCCCGTCGCCACGCTCCGCGGCTCGAGCGCCTAGTTCGCCTTCATCAGAAAGGGCTGGTCACCTCGGCCGCTGCCCGATAGCACTGGGCGGGAGGATCCCATGTCACTGCAGCCTCCTTTAGGCCCCATCGCCCTCTCATTTTCCGGCGGAGGTTATCGCGCTGCCGGCTTCCATCTCGGCGTCCTCGACCTGCTCAATCGTCTCGATCTGCTCAAGGATGTCTCGGCGCTTTCTACGGTCTCGGGCGGTACCTTCACCGGGATGCGATACGCTCTCGCGCTAAAAACCGGAGAAGCGTTCCCCGATTTTTTCGAGCGGTTCAGTCGCGATCTCCGCTCGGTCAACGTGGTGAACCTCGCGCTCTCCAAGCTCACCGCGAGCCCTCCTTCCATTCCTTCCTGCCGGTGGGACGTCATCACCGCTTGCGCCCAGGTCTATGACGAAAAATTTTTTGCCGGCCGACGTTTCGAGGTCTTCTGGGAAGAGCCGCCGATGCCGCTGACCGATCTGACTTTCAACGCCACGGAATTCCGCAACGCCATCGCATTCCGTTTTCAAACCAGGAAAAACGGGCTCATCGGAAATGGCAAAGTCTCCATCAGCCAGTCCCAGGCCGGGCAAATCCGGCTCGCGGACATCGCGGCCGCTTCATCCTGTTTTCCGGGAGGATTCGAGCCGCTCAATTTCCCGGACGATTTTGCCTGGCCCGACACCACGGAAGGCAGAGACACCTTGAAAGAATTGCAGGCGAAAGAGTGGACTCCTCTGCCCTTAATGGACGGTGGCGTTTATGACAATCAAGGCATGGGCAGCCTTATCCTCGATGACTCGCGCCGCGACGACTTTGGGCTCTTCATTTTCTCCGATACCGACCCACGGCAGGACGACCTTTACCAGCTCCCGAAGCCACGTCCCGCGGGATGGGTCCGGTTGTGGCATCTCAAGGTCCTTTGGTGGGGCCTGCTGATCCTGGCCCTGTCGACCATGATGGTGGCGGTGCGCTTTTTGGTTTGGCCACTGCAATCAGCCCAGGATTTGTTGTCGTGGGTCCCGCTCATCACGCCGGCCTGCACTCTCCTCGCTCTCATTTGGATGAGGAAAAAAATCGCCGGCGCGCTTTGCCGGGTTCCCCAGGTGGATGGCAGCGTCTGGCGCTACGTGAAGAACCTGCGGGTCAATCAGTTCATCGATATGATGGAACTGCGCATCTCGTCGCTGTTCGCGCTGGCCAGCAGCATTTTCATGCGGCGCATCCGGCGGTTGGTTTACGCCTCGGTCATGAGCGACGATCGCTTCCGGAAAAAGGTCATGCCCGTCCTCATCTACAACCTGCTGGAGGCCCGGTCGCGGGTCGCTCCCCTGGAGTGGTTGAATCCTACCGACGCCATGCGTGATGTCGCCACCAAGGCCGACAACATGCCGACGACCTTATGGTTCACTGCTCCTGAGCAGTTACGAGACTTGATCGCCGCGGGCCAAATCACGGCGTGCCGCAAGGTGCTTCTCCATATCCTGGACCTCAGCGACGACGATCCGGACCGGATCCCGCCGCAGTTGCTTCCTTTGTTTGAACAGGCCCGCTCCCTCTTCGAGCAACTCCGGGCTGATCCTTACGTCCTCGCGGGCAGTCTCACCGAATAAGAAAGATTGAAACCCGCGGACCCACACCAAATCGCCTACCTTCATCCACGCCCTGGCGGGCGACTACCGCTTCCAAATTGATTGGCGCGCCGGTCAAACGCATCTTGCTCGCTCCATAGCTTGGGGAGTCGCGTTTCTCACCCGTTTCGCAGAGTCTTTCCCACAATGCCACCAGACGTTGGGCGGTTTGGGAGAGCTCCGGTTGGCGGGGACAGCACTGGATGTGGGAGGCCCTTGTGGGGAAACGTCCGGTAGATAAGAACAACGCATCTGCGTTTCGCGGAGCCGAGTTCAAGAAGCTCGCTCAAGAGTTTGATTAAGCCGCATAGCTAGCCGCCCGCCTGCTATTGGTTGCCACATTTCAGCTTCGTTCTGGGCATAACCAAGGTATATTATTGTATCATATACTGTGTCAGCCCGGAATTTCCTTGCCCTGTCATATTGCCTATGACAAGGTCGGCGGCGTGCGAAACAAGGAATCGACGGCCATCACGATCACCCTTCCTGTTGCCCTCGACCGCGCTCTTCAGGCGCTCGCCGATCAAAAACATTGCGGGAACAAGTCGGCCGCGATCCGGGAGGTCCTTTACAAAGAAGCCGGCATGCAGGCCAAGCTTCGAATGAACGAAAAGAAGGACAACGACGCGGTGACCAACGCCGAACATCGTTCCGTGAAATACGGCTCCCGCAAAAAGAAGAGTAACAAATAACTTTCCTGCCGGTCAGGCGGCACAGCTTCGCGCGCAAAAGAAACCGCCATGAGCTGGATCGTGTCCCGTCCCTGCGGTATCGCACGATGACCCGGAGTTAGCCGGGCGGCCCGGAGGCCTCCCCTGCCTGTTTAATGGATGACAGCCATGGCCAGGCCGCCTAAAGTCCCTCCCAGTCAGGACCTGCATGAACGTGCTCGCCAAAATCGGCCGCGAATTCTCCGGCTATAACCTGCTCGAATCGGGCCAGCGCCTCTTCGACCGCAAGCCGCTGCAATGCAGCCTTTACCTGACCGATAAGTGCAACCTCGATTGCTCCTATTGCACGGAATACGATAACTCGAAGCCGCATCCGAAGCTTGAAGACCTCAAGCTTTGGATCCGCAAGATTCGCAATCTCGGGACAATGCGGATCGCGCTCGTGGGGGGCGAACCACTCATGCATCCGGACGTGGTCGAGATCGTCCGCTACTGCCGCGAGCTCGGCTTTGCCACGAGCTTGACGACGAACGGGTTTCTCCTCACCCGCGCGAAGTTGAAGGAACTCGAAGAGGCCGGATTGCAGGTCATGCAGATCAGCGTGGACCGCATGACGCCGAGCCCGGTGACGAAGAAATCGTTCAAGACGATTTTGCCCAAGCTCGAATACTTCAAGGATTCGAAGATCAGCCTGCACATCACCGGCGTGATCTGCCAGGACACGCTGCCGGAGTCGAAGGCGGTCCTGGAAACCGGCTTGTCCCGCGGAATTCCGACGGAGGTGCGCCTGGTCCATGCCGATCCGCTCAGCCGGTTTCGCGTGGCGCGCGGCTCGAAGGAGGAGCTCGAAGGCTTTGTCGATTCCATGATCGAGCGGAAACGCCGCGGCGAAAAGATTCACACGAACGAAGCGATCCTGAGCTACCAGCGAAGCCTCCTGCGCAACGAGCCGGTCGATTGGACCTGCATGGCGGGCTACAAGCTTTTCTTCGTCTCGGCCCAGGGGAAATTTTGGATTTGCAGCATGGTGCACACCGACAAACACATCATGGACATCACGCTGGACGATCTCTATGCCAACAACCGCAAGAAGTCGTGCCAGGAAGGGTGCGGCGTTTATTGCGCCGTGAGCACTTCACTGATGGTCCAGCGCCCGGCCACCGCGCTGACCCGGGAAATCGTCTCGCGCGCGCGACGCATTCCAGGCTTGTTCCGGCAGCCGGCCAGACCACCCGAACCGACGGAGCCAAGCCAACCGCCCCAGCCTGCGGCGGTGTAGTTGTAGCCACGGCTACGACGCCATTGGTGGTCCGAATCGAATCTGTAGGGCGCGAACCACATGCGCGGCGGCCGTCGCCGCCATCCAGCCGCAAATTAGAACGAACGCATTCGCGGGATCGCCGAGAAGCAGACCAGCGGCCAGGATCCAGATATTGATGCAGCGCCGGCCGCCAATCCAGCGCACGAAGCGATCGAAGTTGGCGACGTCATCCAGATTTCGCCCAACTTTCTTTTTCACTGCTCTCTTCGCCAGCCGATCGATCAGGTCGGAGCCGACCAGTAGGACGAGCAGCCCGTAGCCGTGGCGCATCCCCGCACCCTGAAAATGAAAGGCGAGCGCGGTCCACCACGACAACTCGATGCAATAATCGATGACGTGCTCCCATTCGCCGCCCGCGGTCGTTTCCACTTTCGTGCGGGCGAGCTTTCCATCCACGCCATCGAGCACTTCGACGGTGTAGGCCAGCGCCACCCCGGACCAAAGATGGCCCGTGGCCAGGCACGCCGTCACCGCCAGACCGATCAGCATCGTCACGAACGTGACTTGATTTGGAGTGACGCAAGTCCGGCACAACCGCGCGACGATCCAATCCTCAATCGGTGCGTTGAGCCGTTCCACGAAAGCCTGGACGCCGGGCTGGGCCGCGGCCCGCGGGAATCGTTCGGCCAGAGGAAGGAGCTCCGGCGGAGGCGCCGGGAAAAAAATCGGACGCACCTGTTGGCGGAGAGACATGATGTAAGCCGGCTGGCGCGCGGCATCGCACACTCCGATCCGGCCTGTGGCGGCATCGGAGGAGAGCTGGTCCATCAACGCCGCGGTGTGATCCTGGCGCGAGAGCCAATCGTTCTCCACCAGGGCAGCCGCACCGAAAACGCCGCCCCGATCTTTCCACAACTCCACGCCTTCCGCGGGTGGCGCCGAATCGACCAGGAGCGTCGTCGCCTTTTCCTCGGCCATCGTTTTCAGCAACCGCGCGTCGTAATAAAATCCGGCCGAGACAACCAGGACGCGGTCCGCGCCCGTGGCGACTTCGCTCACCCGCACGGCGCCCGGCATTCGCGGGCGGAAACTCAGAGCGACTCCCGCGCGGGCCCCGGAGGGTTTCGCCAGCGCGGCTGCGATCTCGTCCGGCGAATGGGAAAGGATAAGGGCCTCGCGGAACCCGAGCCGTTGCACCATCCGAAGCAGCCGCTCCAGAAGCGAAATGCCAAAGAGCATCCGGAGCGCGGAGGGAGCGTCGGCCAGGATCAGTAATTGCGGTCGCGACGATTCCATGGAGCCAAGAACCCGGAGCAAAAAGGTTTCACTGCCGTTGCGACTGACGCTACCTTAAAAATTCATGAACGCCGAAGTTTCGCTCAGTTGCGACGGCATCGAACGCTTTTTGGGCGAAGACGATTCGCGCGTCCACGCTCTGCGAGGGGTTTCGCTCCAGCTCGAGCGGGGGACGGTGCACGCGGTGGTGGGTCCCTCCGGCTGCGGCAAGAGCACGCTGCTTTACATTCTGGGTCTGCTGGATCAGGCCGACAGCGGGTGGGTCACCATCGAATCCGAGGCGGTCTCTCACCTGGACGACGATGCCCTGGCGCGAAAACGAAACGAATTTCTCGGGTTTATCTTCCAATTTCATTTTCTCCTCGAGGATTTTACCGCGCAGGAAAATGTCATGATTCCGATGCGCCGGCTCGCCGTTCTGAGCGAAACGGAAATGCGGGAACGCTCCGCCTTCCTGCTCGACGAAGTGGGGCTCGGCAGCAAGTTGAAGCGGCCGAGCCGGCATCTCTCCGGCGGTGAACAGCAGCGCGTGGCCGTCGCGCGCGCCCTGGCCAACAATCCCGGCGTGATCCTGGCCGACGAACCGACCGGCAATCTCGACAGCGCCAATTCCCGGCGCGCCTTCGAGTTGCTCCAACGAATTGTCCAGGAAGAGCGCAAAGCTTTGCTCCTCGTGACGCACAATCCGGAAATCGCCGAAGCGTGCGATTGGATCCACGAGATGCAGGATGGCGTCATCGTCGGCAGCCATCCCCGCGGCAGTCGATGAAGCCCGCCGGTCTCCGCGTTCCATGACTGCTTCCGAGACCATGCTCCGGCCCATCAGCCCCCCGGGGGACCTTGGGCTGGGCGCGCCAGTCGATCACGGCTCGGAACTGAAACGCGGAGCGTGGACGAACCTCATCGCGCTGCTCGCCTCAAACTTCCGCGGCGTCTTCACCTTCCTCGTGGCCCGGCTGCTCGGCCCGGCCGCGCTCGGCGTGTTCTCCGTCGCATGGGCGACGACCGATCTCGTGAGCAAGATCGGCATCTTCGGCCTCGACGACACGATCATCACCTTCATCGCCCGGTCCGAGGCGGCGGGCGACCGCGCCCGAAGTCGCGCGCTCTTTCGTCTGGCCGTTCTGCTGGGCGTGCTGCAATGCGCCATTCTTGCGGTCGTCTCGATCACGCTCGTCCGCCTTTTCGGCCGCCGGCTGGGCCTCGATGCGGAAATGATGGCGGCGCTTTCGGTCATGCTTTGCGCGATGCCGGTCGTCGCCCTGTATCGCATTAACACCGCGGTGTCGCGCGGCATGAAAGTCATGCGGCACGACATCTTCTCGCGGGGCCTGACCGAAACGATCGTGACGACCCTCGCGTTTCTGGCCGCGCTTTGGTTTGGCCTGGAGACTTTCGCGCCCGAGATCGCAGTGATCGTGGGGATGGGGGCATCGGGTGTCATCGCATTGTTTCTGGCGGCATCGCTTTTTCGCTCGGCGCCCACGCAGCCGGTGGCTGTCTCTTTCCGCCCGGAAGCTCGCCGGCTGCTTGCCTACGCCGCACCGATCAGCGCCTACGATTTGTTGAACTCTGTCATCGTTCGCCTGGATGTGGTAATGCTCGGTTGCTTCGTCGGGCGAGCGCCTGGTGTAACATTAACCACCTTAGGTATTTATGGAGCGGTAGTCGAAGTCGCTGGCGGCCTGCGCAAAATCAACCAGGCGTTCAATCCCATCTTTGCCCCCATCGTGGCCGGCCTGACGGCGGAGGGCGATCAAGAGCACGCCGCGGCCGCATTCTCTCGCGTCGCGCAATGGATGCTCTGGATTCTCCTGCCGCTCGTGGCTGTCATGGTTCTCGCCGGCTCCGTCATTCTCGGGATTTACGGCCCGGCGTTTCGGGAAGGCGGAATGTGGCTCGGCATCGTAGCGACCGCCTGCGCGACGAACGCCTTCGTCAGCCTCGCCGAAACCGTGATCATGGTGCAAAAGCCGCGGTTGAATTTGTTGAACTCGATCATTACCTGCGCCGTCGCGCTGACCGCGAACCTCTGGCTCATCAGCCGTTTCGGCGTGACGGGCGCGGCGTTCGGGATTTTGCTCCCGTACGTGCTGCAAGGAATTCTGCGGTATCGTGCGCTGCGGATGGTCTTTCGCTGGCGGAATCCGTGGGGGGACGTCGGTCATCCGCTGATGGCTGCGCTCCTCGCCGCCGTGCCCGCACTCGCCTGCCGCCTGCTGATCGAAGGTATCCCCGGTCAAATCATCGCGACCGCCGCATTCCTTTTCGTTTATGGTGGAGCATGGCTTTACTACCGCCGTTCTGCCGGCAAGGACTTTAGTTCGCTTCAGGGATGAACTCAGAGGCGCATCAAGGAGGGGCGCTTTCCAAACCGCCCCATGGGTGGCCGCGGAGCGGCGGGCGGTCTGGAGGCCGCCCCTCCTCGATGCCTGATCGCGCTTCTCCTACTCCATGAAACGGATATTCCTCACTGGCGCGAGCACGGGCATAGGCCTGGCCACGGCAAAGCTGCTCGCCGGCCGCGGCGATGAAGTCTGGGGAACGTCGCGCGATCTCTCGCGCCTTCCGGACTGGCCGCGTCTGCACCCCGTTCGTCTCGACCTCCGCGACACGGCATCGTTACGCGAAAGTTTCAACGCGACGCTTAAGGAAGCCGGCCATTTCGACGCCGTGATCAACAATGCCGGCAGTGGTCATTTCGGGCCGGCCGAACTTCTGGGCGAGGATGCGGTCCGCGACCAATTTCAGACCGTGGTCTTCGCCCATATTGAACTCTGCCGCCTCGCTTTGCGTTCAATGCGGAAACAGGGAGCCGGCCGCATCATCAACGTCACCTCGCTCGCCTCGCGCCTCCCCATTCCGTCTATGGCGGCTTACAGCGCCGCCAAAGCAGCCATGGCGTCGTTCACGATGACCCTCCAACTGGAGCTGGGAAATTCAAATATTCGCGTCATCGATGTGCAGCCCGGCGATATCCGCACCAATTTTAACGACGCCGTCGATAGAACCGAGGCGAACGATTGGCCTTATGCTGCGCGAAGTGAGCACATCTGGCGCGTGCTCGATCGAAACATGAAAGCCGCACCCAGTCCGGATTTAGTCGCGCGCCGGATTGCGAGCCTGATAGACGAGGCGAATCCGCCCCCGCGCGTGACGGTCGGCGATCCGTTTCAGGCCATCATCGCGCCGTTCATCTTTCGTTTCCTGCCGCAACGCGTTCAGCTCTGGGGCTTGAGAAAATATTACCGGCTATAACCATTGAGCGCGATCACCGACGCGGTCATCTTAATGGCAGGCACCGGCTCACGTCTGCGCGGGTCAGCCGACACTATTGCGAAACCGCTCATTCCGATTGGGGGGCGGCCCCTGATCTCCTATGTGATCCAATCCTTTGAGAAGATTGGGGTAAAGACCTTGTATGGGGTGGTCGGTCCCAATGGCGACAAGCTGGCCGCCGCGGTCGCGCCGCTGCTTCCCTCGCACATGCAGTTTCGTCCGATCTCCAATCCTGATTGGCAGAAACAAAACGGCGTCTCACTTCTCACGGTCGCCGAAAAAGTGAGCGCGCCGTTCCTTCTGGCGATGGGCGATCATCTCTTTGAATCGTCGATTCTCGATGAACTCGTGGCGCGGGCGGACCCTGCTCGCCTAAACCTGGCGATCGACCGAAAAATCGCTTCGATCTTCGATTTGGAGGACGCCATGAAGGTCCAGGTCGAGAATAACCTGATCGTCGGAATCGGGAAAAAACTCGAGAGCTACAACGCGATCGACACGGGAATATTTCTCTGCCCGGAGATCATGTTTGATTACCTGCGTCGCGCGCTCAAGGAGGGCGATTGCAGCCTGGCCGACGGCGTTCGATTGATGGCCGCGGAGGGGAACGCACTGGCCGTCGATATCCACGCAGCCTGGTGGCAGGACGTCGACACGCCTGAAATGTTGCAGCGGGCCGAGCAAGAAGTGCAGCGTCTGATTCTCTGAGGTGATCCTATTCCAAGCGCCGTGGCCTGAAAGCTTTCGCCACGAGCGCCAGGCTGATCGCCGTGACGGCGAAGAGCAGATGCAAAATCAAAGCAGGCTGTCCGATCGCCGCCAGGAAAACAAAAAAGAGGACAGCGACATCGCGCTTGGTCAACTGCATGGCCCAGTACGCGAACGGCTCGCCCAGCCTCAACATGCCGGATCGCTCCACCAATTCACGGTGACGCGCATAGAGCGCGCCGCCGAATGATGGTGCTTGTGCCACATCCCCATCCGGCTTTCGCCTCGCCAGCAAAAACTCATTGAGGCCGATCAAAGCGCCGGCCAGCAGTCCTTCCGTGAGATAGAACCAGCCGGAAGACCCGGCGTGAATCGCCTGGCGGGAAAGTCCACACCCCAGGCCGGCGACCAGCAAAATGTTACTCAGGACATCGCAGAAATCGTCCAGCCGGCGTCCTCTTTCACTTTCCAGATATTTTGCGCGCGCGAGTTCCCCGTCGCAACCATCCAGAACGCTGAAGAGCTGAAAGAGGACGAGGCCCCACAAGAACGGCCAGTAGGTGCCTTGGAGCAACACGAAAAACGCCGCGATCGGAATCGGCAAGATGAAAAGAGTCCACGCATTCGGCGTGGTGGGAAATCGCAGGAGAAGGCGGGTCAGCGCCCGGGAGATTGGACGATTCAAATATCGGGAGACGAAACCATCCTGGGACTTGCCGCTGCCGCGCAGGAATTTTATCTCGATCTCGTCGATTTGGTTCCCGTCCGTGATGTATTCCCACACGCCTTCACGAAAATGCGGGACCAATTCGACCGATCGAAAATGGCTCTGCCACAAGTCTTCCTCACTCGGAGGGACGTGCTTCCGCACGTCCCCAATCTCAAAAGAGGCGTGCTCGAAAGTGATGGGACGTGCGGAAGCACGTCCCTCCGAGATTAACTGCCGGATAGCCCTGCGGTAGAGGAACAGGCGCGTATTCAAAACAAGATCGAAGGATTGCCCGCCGAGGTCGGTCGTGAAAGCGAGCCGGGCCAGCCGCTCATTCGTTGGCACCCATCTCTGGGATTGATCCAGATCCGGCCGCCAAAAAATGCAGACGAGAACGGGCGCCGTCTCCTTGTTCTCCACCGCAAATTCCTCGACCGCGAGGGCGAGCCGATCGAGCTGTCGCAAGCCCGCGACCATCCAATCCGCCGATTGATCGGCGACAATCAAAACGCGGCGAAAGGATTTTATCTCCGCCATTACTCCGGCCCCTTCCCATCCAGACCACGCCGATAGATCCGATATGTCTTGTACTTCTCGAGGCCGATTGCTTCGAGAAACCGATTCATCAACACGTTGCTTTCCAGGATCAGGCTCGCCTCGCCGACAAAGCCTCGCTTGATCATCGCCTCTTCAATGGTGCGAAGGACAAGCATTTCGGCGATGCCATTTCGGCGGAACTTCGGCAGGACGCCCAGGGCGACGAGCCGCACCGTCTTGATCCGGCTTTTGTGGTAAAGAAGTTTCGCCAGCCCAATCGGCAAGCCGAAAGTCGTCAGGCGTCCGTTGATTTTCCGAAGCGCTACGTTGATGTCCGGAACGCACAGAACAAAACCGACCGGATTGCCCTCGATCTCCGCCAGCCAGACCAACTCCGGCACCAGGATCGGCTTAAGCTCGCGCGTCATGACCTCGAATTCGCTCTCGCTAAACGGAACGAAACCCCAATTATTGCGCCATGCTTGATTATAGATCTCGCGGATTTTGCGCGCTTCTTCGCGGATGTCGGCCAGCCTGGCGGGGCGGATCGTAACGTCGCTCCGCTTCTTCCATCCGGTCGCGACCCGGCGCAACCTGGTCGCCGCCTGCGTGGGATCGTCCAGCCACCAGGCGTAAAGATCCATCGCCTTTTCGAATCCCCCACCTTCGAGCAAGGCGCTGTAATAGGGTGGATTATGCGAGGTAAGGAGCGTGGGCGGAAATTGAAATCCGTCGATGAGCAGGCCGCACAGGTAATTGGTCGAATAATCGATCGGCCCCATGATCTCGTCGCGCCCCAGTTGACGAAGCCACTCGGCTGCCGCGTCAAAAAGGGCATTCGCGACCTGTTGATCGTCGATCGACTCGAACATCCCGAAGCAACCGGCGTTCGATTGATGGAGCGCGTTGTACTTTGGATCGTCGCTCGCCATGATCCGCCCGACGATTTCACCACTGGACCGCGCCAGGAAAAGGGCGGCATCGCCGTGCTGGTAAAATGGATGTTTCTCGCGGTCGAGGAACTGCTTCCGCTCGACCAGCAGTGGAGGCACCCAGGCCGGGTCGCGGGCATAGATTCGCCATGGGAACTTGATGAAGGCGTCGCGTTCCGCACGCGAACGAACCGGGATGATTTCGATCTCTCTCACGATTGTCTTTTCAATATTGTCTTGAGCAGACGCACGCTGCCAGTCCCAAGGAGCGGCGGCTTCCAAGCCACCGCCTGCCCCAACGGCGGTGGCAAACCGTTCAGCCCCAAGGAGCGGCGGTTTCTAAACCGCCGGCCTGCCCTAACGGCGGTGGCAAACCGCCGCTCCCTGACTTGCAGCCGTGGAGAATCTGAGTACTAGCAACGGCCTTGTGACGCCTCGAGACGGCCAGCCTGTTCCTGCGCGGGGCCTTGCTTTCAAAGCCTACGAAATCGAGGAGCTGGCGGACGTTTATTTCTTTCGCCCGCTCGGGTTCATCCTCGCCCGCCTGGCAGCCGCGGTCCGCCTGACTCCCACGCAAGTCACCGTTTTCGGCGCCCTGGTCGGAATCGCCGGCGGCGCCATGCTCTACGATGAACGTCTCGGACTCTACGCTTTCGCGGTGCTGATTATCCACGGCATCATCGATTCGGCCGACGGCCAGCTCGCCCGCCTGACCGGAAAGGCGACGGAATTGGGCCGAGTGCTCGATGGCGGCGCCGGCTACCTCACTCACGCGGCGATCTACCTTGCGATCGCCGCCGGCGTCATTCACCGCGGCGGCAGCGGCGCCATCTTCGTCTGGATGGTGCTGGCCGGGATATCCAACGCGGTCCAGGCCCAGATGTATGAATACCACAGGCATGATTATGCGATGGTCGCAGTCCGCGGACACGTCCCACGCGGCGATCCCGCGAAGGTCACCCAGGCGTGGATCAAATCGCTCTATGCCTGGTATCTGGGCACGGCCCGTATGCTCAGCGGTTTGCATCTCGAGGTCGAATCGCTCATCGCGGCGCGCTCGACGGCCGGGGTCGTGCGCGAGGACGATCGGGCCCGGTATCGGAAGTTTTTTTACGGGCCCATCCGCGGCTGGAATTTGCTCGGAGACAATACCCGGTTCTATGCCATCGGTGTATTGGTATGGCTGGGCCGGATCGATTTGTTTTTCGCGTTCGTTGTGGTGCCAATGAACCTGGCGCTAATCGCACTCTGGCTTTGGCAGCGCCACGCCGACCGCAGATTCCTCGCCGACGTGCGGGCGACTGATCCATGATTCGCGCGATCTTTTTCGACATGGGCGGCACGCTCGATGGCGACGGCCTGCATTGGCTCGATCGTTTCCGCGCGCTCTACCGGGATTTCGGCGCGGAATTTCCGGACGATGCGATTCGCCGCGCCTTCGACGAAGCGGAACGGCGGTCCTCTCTGGATGAAAGCATCGCTTCCGCCGATCTCGCGCGGATGATCGAGCTGCACGTCAGCTGGCAGCTCGCCCATCTCGGATCGAAGGACCCAAGGCTGGAGCGACATCTCATCGACGGTTTCATCGCGCCCGTGCGCGAGGCCGCCGTGGCAAACGCCCAGTTGCTCGCAGAGCTGGTCGAGCGTGGCTTCACGCTGGGAGTGATTTCCAACGGCTGCGGCAACGTCGGCAAACTGTGCGCCGATCTTGGTTACAGTCGCTTTCTGACGGTCATCGCCGATTCGCGCCGGGTGGGACTTTTCAAACCGGACCCGGCGATCTTTCGTTACGCCGCTGAGGAACTTGGCGGAGATCCTGGAAAAATGATGATGGTCGGGGACTCATTCGAGCGCGATGTGCGCCCGGCAAGGAAAGCCGGGATGAAAACAGCCTGGCTTGAAGGCATCCAACCGCGGGAATGTTCCGAGCCACGGCTCGTGGACTTGCGCCTCAGAAAACTAGCCGATCTTCCCGCCGCGTTATCCAGCTTCGACCGCGCTCACCCGACCCCGAACAAACCCTCGCTGAGAGCCGGTCTGCTTGCCGCCGGCCGCGGGGAACGCTTGCGCCCACAAGCGGCGCTCAAGCCGCTGGTGAAAGTGGATGGCCGGACATTGATCGAGCGCGTTCTGCTCTCCATGGCGGAAGCCGGCGCCTCCGAAGTGATCGTGATCATTAACGAAGATTCTCTCGCCGTTCGCGATCATGTGACCGCGTCGGAGTGGCCATTTCTGATTCGCTGGATCGTCGAGACGACGCCCACCTCGATGCACAGTTTTCTTCGCCTGGTCGAAACCCTGGCCATGGATGGCGACGACGGACCCTTCCTCATTTCCACGGTCGACACGGTGGCCGGCGCGCACGCTTACGCTCAGTTCATGACCGAAGCTCGGCGGCACGAGGAGGCAGCGGTGGTCCTTGCGCTCACTTCGCCCGGCAACGACGAAAAACCTCTTCTGGTGCGTTGCGCTCCGGGCGACTCCCGCATTCTCGCTATCGGCGCGGCGGCCGCGCCTTCCGATTTCGCCACCGCGGGCTTGTACGCGGTGCGCGGCTCGATTCTCCGGGAAGCAGAAGCGGCCCGGCACGAAGGAATCGATGCCTTGCGAACTTTTCTCGGACGTTTGCTCGACCGCGGCTATCGCCTCGCGGGCATTCCCATTGCCCGTTCGATCGATGTCGATCGTCCCGGCGATATCCGGAGCGCGGAGGAACTTCTCCGGAGCACGGCGGTATGAATCTCCTGCTGGGACTGTACCGGGAAAGGCAATATTCGCCCGGCCGTCATCTCTCGAACGATGTTTTGCTGCTCGATCAGATCGCGCATCGGCTGCGCGAGCGCGATTTTGCGGTGGACCTGCTCACCCTCGACGAGGCAGAAAGCCGCCGCATGGACGCGGCCATCATTTTTTCCATGTGCCAGGGGAAATCGGCCCTGGAAAATCTGGTCGATTGGGAACGCCAGGGCGCCAAAATTATCAACAGCCCGCAAGCTGCGCTAAATACTCATCGGGACCGGCTGCCGGCGCTGATGGTCAAGGCGGGTGTGTCGTTTCCGGAAACGCAGTTGGTCGACACCAGGGAACGGGCCGAGCTGGGAGCGCTCGATCTCAATGGCGGTATCTGGTTGAAGCGAGGCGATGTGCACGCCTCCGTCACCGCGGATGTGCAGTGGGTTGATTCGGTCGAACGCCTCGAATCTGGAATGGCTGATTTCGCGAAACGCGGGATCGGCCTGGCGGCGCTCCAAACGCATCGGGCCGGGGACGAGATAAAATTTTATGGGATCGCTGACGGCGGATTTTTTCACTGGTTTTATTCAGGCGAGGCCCGGAAATATCCGTTCAGTTTTGTCGCCCTGGAGGACCTGGCCCACCGGGCGGCCGCGGCCGCGGGCCTTCAAATTTTCGGCGGCGACGTCATCGTTTCCTCTTCCGGCGAGCTAACGCTCATAGACTTGAACGACTGGCCGTCGTTCGCGCCCTGCCGCGAGCGGGCGTCCTATGCGATAGCGGATTTCATTACGAGGCGTGCTCATGCCGCGTGAGGTGCCACCTCATTCTCAGGCGCGAACGAAAGCGCTTTTCGAGGAGGAACATCAATTCATCGCGCCGGGTTTGCAGACGATCGCGCTGCTCTCCGAGCTGGCGATTGAGCGCGGAGATGGGGCGATCCTTACCGATCTCGACGGGAATACCTACCTGGACCTGAACGCGGGAGTCTCGGTGGCAAGCCTCGGCCACGCTCATCCCCGTTACCTTGCTGCGCTCACGAAACAACTCAAGGCGGTCTCCGTGGGCAGTTTCACTTCGCGGCCGCGTGTTGAACTCGTTAGGCTGATGGCCGAACTGGCGCCCGGCGATCTGGGACGCACCCAATTTTTTAGCAGCGGCGCGGAAGCGGTCGAAGCCGCCATTCGCCTGGCCCGCTCCCACACCAAGCGGACCGATATCGTCGGTTTCACCGGAGGTTTCCATGGGAAAACAGCCGGCGTTCTGCCGCTTTCGGATGTGGCCTGGAAGGAACTGGTCGGGCCGCTCCCGGCGGGCCACCATCTCGCTCCTTACGCCGACCCAACTCAATTCGCGGGTTCGGAAACAGAGTGCCGGGAGCATGCGATCAAGGAGCTTCGGCGCATCGTTGAGCGCGATGCCGGCGGACGGCCAGCCGCGATTCTCATCGAACCGATCCAGGGGACTGCCGGCAATATCGTGCCGCCGCCAGGTTTTCTCCGCGACGTGCACGCGGTCGCGCAAGAGTATGGCGCGCTCCTGATCGCGGACGAAATGATCACCGGCTTCGGCCGCACCGGCCGCCTCTTTGGGTGCGACATCGACAGGGTCATTCCGGAGATCATGACTCTGGGCAAAGGAATGGCGGCTGGTTTCCCGGTCAGCGCCCTGGTTTCGACCGATCAGATCATGGCCGCGAAACCGTTTTCGCTCCCAAGCGCATCGTCTTCGAGCTACGGCGGAAATCCCCTCGCCGCCGCGGCGGCTTTGGTGACGATTCAAACCATTTTGTCCGACAAGCTGGTCGAGAATTCAGCACGAGTCGGACGCATTTTTCTTGAAGGACTTCAAACGCTCGCTGCACAACGCCGCTCCATCGCCAACGTTCGCGGAGAAGGACTGCTGATTGGATTCGATCTCATCTTGAATCAAGAGACGAAGGCCTTCTTGCCGAAAGAAAAATGTATCGAGTTCTTCCGGGGGTGCCTCGCGGAGGGCCTGATCATGATGAGCTACACGCCGCGAGTCCGCGTTCATCCGCCGCTGATTCTTTCCTCCGAACAGGCAGAGAGCGCTCTGGCGATCATCGACCGTGTCCTGGAGCGATTCGAAGCGGAATAAACGGATGCTAAGGGGTGCGATAATCGGCTTCGGCCACGTGGCCCGCCATGGACATTGGCCGGCCTACGTGAAATTCCCCGACGCGAAGATCGTCGCGGTGGTTGATCGAACCGAAGCACGGCGCCAGGCCGCGCGAGAATTACAGCCAGGGGTCGCCACATTCGCCACGATGGAGGATCTGGCCGCCGGGGTTGAGCTGGATTTTATCGACATTTGCACGCCGCCTGCGTTCCACGGTGAGCCGATGCTCGATGCGCTCGCGCGGGGATGGAACGTCCTTTGCGAAAAACCGCTGCTTCTGGATTTGGTGGAGCTCGAGAAGACGAGAAATCTGGCGCGAGAATCCGGGCGGGCCGTGGTGCCGGTGCATAATTGGAAATACGCACCTATCGTCAGGCGGGCGACCGAGCTGTTGCAATCAGGCGCCATCGGCCCGCTGCGGCAAGTCGAGATCGAAACTTTACGCGTCCAGGATTGCGCCGTGGCCGACCCGGATCACGCGAACTGGCGGCGCGACCCCGCCATCGCCGGCGGAGGTGTGCTGATGGATCATGGCTGGCACGCGATCTATCTGGCGCGCCACTGGTTTGGCGAAGATCCGCGCGAGGTCCAGGCTTCGCTCCAGCGTCCCACCTCCACCGCGGTCGAGAATGAAGCGGCCTTGACGCTCGTTTTTCCCAGCGGCCGCGCGAAGATTTTTCTCACCTGGAAGGCCGGGGCGCGGCGAAACACCATGCGTCTGATCGGCGAACGCGGTGAGATCGCGATCGACGACGACACGCTGAAAGCCGGGAGCGAGACGATCCGATTCGAGAGCGCTTTGTCCGCCGGCTCGCATCATGCCGATTGGTTTGCGGCGATGTTGCCGGACGTGGTGGCGAAGTTTCGTTCGCCGGAAACGGCGCGCGAGTCTTTTGATGAAGCCGCGCTCTGCCTTTCGGTGATCCGCCGCGCCTATCAGATTGGGTGAGGTTATGAAGGCTCAGCCTGGTGCGGCGTTTCCGGCGGGATGACTTCGTTTTGCACGTGAGCGGGGTCAGCCGCGGCGCGCGTTCTCGTCCGGAAAACGTAATCCCACAGCGGAGAACTCACCCCGTATCCGACGTGATCGTCTTTGTAGTGATGCCGCATGTGATATTGCTTCAGCCAAAGCCACACGCCCCGTTTCATCGAGAAGTGATGGGTCGCGTAATGAATCATGTCGTAGCAGAGATAACCAAAGAGTAACCCGGCAAACGCGGCCGGCGCCAGGCGCCCGAAGACGCCCAGGAAGAGTCCGTAAAAAACCAGGGCGAGCGGGATACTCAAAACAGGCGGCATGACCAGCCGGCTGGCATCCTGCGGATACTCGTGGTGCACGCCGTGGACAATGAAGTGGAGTTTTTTACCCCACCCGCTCCGCGGTTGATAATGGAAAAAGCACCGGTGCATCGTGTATTCGACCAGGGTCCAGATGACCAGACCGAGAGCGAACAATCCCGCCGCGGCCGCGATAGAGAGCGAGCGTTGGGCGATCGCGAGATGAAGCATGTAGCCGATCACTGGAAGGTAAATCATCAGCGGCGTCGCCGGGTGGACATGCGAGAAAAACTCCATGAAATCGGTCTCGAACATTCGGACCGATTCGTTTTTGTGGGAGACGTAACGCTGCGGCATACGCTTTATCATGCCCAATTTCGGGTTGGGTTCAACGCAGTCGGCCTGTTCCATTCTCTCCCTCTCCCTCTACCTCTACTTTGCTGCATCCTTTCGCATCGGAACTACGCATTCTGCATCTGCGCCGGAACCAGCGTGTCTGAAAGGATATTCAGCGCCTCGTCCAAATCCGCTCGCGTGTGGTTCGCCGTCACGCAGGCCCGGAAGCAAATCCGATCCTGCGGCACCGCGGGATAATCGACTGGCGCGACCCAAAGGCCGCGATGGCGGAGCTCGTGCCCCAACCGATACATGCGCTCACGATCTCCAATCACCAGGGGCATGATGTAGGTGGTCGAATTCCCGGTATCGATCCCGAGCGCCGTCAGTTGCTTGTGAAAATAATCCGCGTTCTCCCAGAGACGCGTGCGCAGCTCGGGCCGGCTGGTCCCCAGCTCGAGCGCTTTCAAGATCGCCGCGACGACGACCGGCGGCAGCGCGCAGGAATAGACGTAGGGATGCGAGTAAAAGCGAAGGTAATCGAGCGTTTCCTTGGAACCGCAAACAAATCCACCCAGCGCCCCAAACGCCTTCGAGAAGGTCCCGTAGAGAATTCGAATTCGCTTTTCCACCCCGAAATGTTCCACCGCGCCCCGGCCATTCTCGCCGCAGGCCAGCATCGAATGCGCCTCGTCGACGAAGACGCTCGCCTCATGCGCGTCGGCCACATCCATCAAGGCCTTCAAATTGCCGAAATCGCCATCCATCGAATAAATGCCCTCGACGATCACCAGCTGGCGTTTCCCCTTGTGGCGGGTCAAAGCGGCATCGAGCGATTCCGGATCGTTGTGCTCGAAGCGCTCCGAGCGCGTCCGGGCAAGCACGGCGCCGTCCCGCAGGCTGAGGTGCGAACGGTTGTCCATGACCGCCACGTCGCTCTTGCGCAAGAGCCCTGAAATGGTTCCCAGCGCCCCGCCAAAACCGCTGTTGAAAAGCATCGCATCCTCGTAACCGAGGAACTCCGCCATTTTCTTTTCCAATTGCCGATGAAGATCGGTCATGCCCGAGAGCATGGGCGAGCCGCACGCGCCCAGACCGTGCGTGCGCAACGCCTCATGCGCGACCGCGATGACCTCCGGGTGATTGGCCAAGCCAAGATAATTGTAGGAACAAAGATTGATGACCGGATGCGCCTTGCCGTCGTAATGGAGGGTAGTCCGGGCCTCAGCCGGTCCGAGCAGTTGAGGCTCGTACAACTCAATGGCCCACTCCCCGACATGGTGCCAGCGGGTGAAGGCCGGGGGCGGTTTCAGCGGATCCTTGCTGTCGCCCACCAGAAAATCGCTCAAGCTGAATTTGCCGGGATCTGTCTCGACACTCAAACCGCCATTCTCCTCCGAAGGTGAAGTTGCTGGGTTCAATTCCATATCAGGGACATGCGGCGCTCCTACGCCTGATGTTCTCTTGGACGGCGCGAAGGAAGGGCGCGGCGGCGATCGCCTTGATGAACATTCGATTGGGCAGCCCTGCAAGATATGGAACTGGCTGAAAAACGTCCATCAATAAAAACAACCTCCGCCTCACGCCACGCCCAAATCCATGGCGCGCGACCCAGCCGACGGAGCTTCCTGGACCCGTTCCACCCGGGAGAACACGGTATATCGCGGGTCGAACAGGAACTGGAACAACAGCCGCGTCCAGGAGGGATGGGATTTCAAAGTGTCGTAGAACTCCGGCGCCAGCGCGCGCAGCTTCGGCAGGTTATTCCAGGGAATGGAGGGAAGATCATGGTGTTCGTTGTGGTAGCCCACATTGAGCGCCACCACGTTGATCGGGCCGTAGTAACTGAATGTCTCCTGCTGAGAATCGAGGGTAAAATGTTCCTGGATCCAGCGCGCGCCAAGGGGATGCAACCCGATCGAAAAGAAAAATGATAGCGCGAGATAGAATAATCCCCCGCCGCCACAGAAGTAGATAATCGCCGCGTCATACGCGAGGGCGCACGCCACATTGAGGAACAGCCACCGGCTCCACATCGTATAGGTTTTCACCCTTGGGGGCCGGGTGAGTTGGAGCAGCGGAAAGAGCATCAACCAGATCGCCTTCCGATACCAGACGTTGCCAACCAGACGCGCCTCCCAGCGATTAGGCAGATCGACATCGATTTCGTAAGCGCCCTGGTGGGCGTGGTGTTTCAAATGATAAACGCGGAACCCCATGGCGCCCGGCCCCAAATTGGGGAGATCGGCCAGGATCGCGATGAGCCGGTTCCAGTTTTTACTCTGAAAGATCAGATTATGGGCCGCGTCGTGGATAATCACGTACGCGCAATGGTTGGCGAACGCACCGAACAGGTAAGCGACGAGCAAGGCAAGCCACCAATAACCCATCCCGAGTTTCCCCATCCAAAAAGCGATCGTCGTCTGGACCGCCAAAATGGTGACCGCGATGAGTGCGGTGGAGGGATTTCGACCCATCAACTGGCGCACTTCCGGATGCGCCTTCATGATGGCGCGAGTCCGTGCCGGGTGCGGCTGATCGACCTCCGATCGATGGAACGCAGGTTGCATTGGTCGTCGAATTCTTATCACCAATCGGCGACCAAACCGAGCTTTTTCCAAACCGCCGTTAGGAACGAGCGGTGAGCCTGGCAGCCTACGGACACCCCGCGCCCGTGAGAACGAGAGTGTCCACGTGCCACCCGGGCCCGCCGATCGCCTGGTCGGTTCCCATCCGGAAACGCAGCACGATGCTTTGCCCTTGCAAGGCCGCCCCAAGATTGATCACCGAGTTAATGTAGCCTCCACTGCTCGAGGCCCACGCCGGTTGCGACGAGATCGGGTTGTCCGCCGTGCTGTCGATCGTTCCGTTGTACGCCCCGCTCACAAAAACGCCACCCACCGAGGGATGGGTCACATCCACGAAGGGTCCTCCATTGATCGATACTTCCAGTACTCCTCCGTCCCAGTAGGTCCCGTCGCTGAATTCGAAGTCGTAGTTGTTGCGGAAGCTGACCTGCGCCGCCGCGGAAGTGATCGTGTACGAGCGGCTGTCCAGCCGTTTGTCGCTGATCACCGCTGTATCGCTCACGAACGCGTTGTTCGGCGCGGTGTCGGAACTGGTCGTCGAGATAGCCCACAGGGGCGGTGGCCCCTGGTCGTTTGTCGCCACCCATCCGGGCGGCAAGCTCGACGAGTTATCGAAGGTCTCCGGGCACGGTTCAGTAATGGGGGTGGGCGTCGGGGTCGCCGTTGGCGGGGTCGGCGTCGGTGTCGCTCCAGGTGGTGTCGGCGTTGGGGAAGCGCCGCCTGGGGTCGGCGTCGCGAAAGGCGCGCTGCTGGCCAGATCGTAAACTTCAACCAACCCGTTGCCAGTGCCGTTGCCTAGTCCGGCGAGCAGTGCCGTGTAGGGTCCCGGCACCAACGTCGCCGCGATGGCGGACTCGAGGACATTGCCTGGCGCCAGACCGACCGAGCTGATGATCGCGGCCTGGAGCGGATCTTCCTGCCAGTCGTTATTTGCCCTGACGAGCGCTCCATTGTTGTCGCGCAACTCCAAGGTCGGGTTGGCGAGCACATTCGGCACTCCCGCGGCACTCAGGCTCGGGCCCATACCGCGCACGACCAGGTTGTCGACGCCGACGCTGTTGCCCAGGATGAAGCCGGCGATGACGATGTCGTCACCGGTCTGGACGAAAGCGCGGGTGCTGATATTGGCCAGTCGCGAGGCGGCCGGTTCGAGGTCGTAGATTTCGATCAAGGCCACGCCCGTGGCGTTGCCATTGCCCCGGACGATGCCGGTGTAATTTCCCGGAGCCAGTGACACGAGGATGGCTGACTCGAGATTATTTGTCGGCGGGATGCCCGTGGCCTCGATTTCGGCCTCCTGAGTGTCTCTCCAGTTGTCGTTAATCATCGTAGCAAACCCGCCCGGTCCGTGCAGTTCGAGCACGGTGTCAGACAACGCATTGGGGACGGAGCTCGAGAGCGAAGGTCCGATGGCCCGGAGGAGCACATTCTTCGGATTGGGTCCCAGAATGATGAACCCCCCGATGCCAACGTTGTCACCAGTCTGGACGAACATGCGCGTCGAGAGGTTAACCGTCTGCGCCGGTGGTGTCGCGCTTGGAGTCGGAGTGGGAGTTGGAGTCGGTGTTGGTGGAACGGTCGCGGTAGCGGTAGGTGTCGGGCTTGGTGTTGCTGGTGTTGCAGTCGGAGAGGCTGGGGTTGCCGTTGGTGCGATCGTAGAGGTGGGGGTTGCCGTTGGTGCGATCGTAGAGGTGGGAGTTGCCGTCGGTGCAATCGTGGACGTTGGGGTCGCTGTTGGTGCGATCGTAGAGGTGGGGGTTGCCGTTGGGACAATCGTGGCCGTAGCGGTTGCTGTAGCTGTCGGTGTGGCCGTTGGGACAATGGTAGCTGTCGCTGTTGGGGTTACCGTAGCCGTGGCGGTCGGTGTGGCCGTGGGGGCTATCGTGGGAGTAGGGGTCGGTGAAGCCACGCTTGGCGTGCACGAGTTAGGCAAACGTATGTTAGTGACCGCGATGTCATCGAGATAGAAGCCCTTGAATTCTGCGCCTGGGTCGGACGTGAACCGCCACCGGAACTGGATGGTATCGCCCGCGGCCAGTCCGGTGAGCAAATGGCAGCGGCGGCCATAAGCCGTGAGCGCGTCGGTCGTCCAGGTAGTGCAATCCACTCCGCCGATGGCAGCGGGGCCGGTAATGACCGCTTTGGAGGCAGGGTAACCGCAGGCGTTGATCGGTGGGGCTCCAGTGCAATCCAAGGGCGCATAGTCGGTCGTGATGTCTGAAACCAAGCATCCATCCGCGGTCGAGCTGCTCGGCGCAGGGACGTCGGTCCACGCACCGCCGTTGCGCGAATATTCGATCGCGACCCCGTCCCAGCCTTTCTCCATCTGGTGACGTTCCCAATAAGTGAGATTGAGAGTGGTCGAGCCAACGGTCAGGAGGGGCGTTTCTGCTACTGCGCACACACTGCTGGAATAAATTGCGTTGGGGCCAGGTCCTGCGTTGCGGTAGGCATAAGCGCCACCGGAGGTGTGGTTGGCGCCGGGGTCGTCGGCGGTCCTTACGATTCTCCAAGCCGGGTCCGCACTGTTGCCAGGTCCGGTGGTGTTGAGCCGCAGAAGAGCCGTAGCGTCACCGCCGCCATCCATCCAAGTGGCGGGCGTAGATTGCGTGCCAGCACCGTACGCGGTGCCGGCAATATGGACGTTGTTGGATTCTTCATTACCGCCGCAAGCGCCACTGCCGCCCGTGGTATCGTCCTCCGCGCGCACCACGTAATGGTAGGTGGTCCCGCTAGTAAGATTGTTGGTGTCGACATAAGAGTTGGGACCCGGAACGCAGCTGGCAATCCGGTTGGCCGCGGACGGTACGAAGTCGGGGACCGTTCCGCGATAAATGTTGTACTTGAGGTGTCTGAGCGGGCAACTCGCACTGCCCGGCGACCAGCTCAGCGTTATGCCGCACGCGGGGCCGTCGATACTGGTAGCGCTGGTCACGCCGGCGAAGATCGGTTCCAAGTTACAGGATCCGGTCGCAGTAGCACTGGCGCCGCCGCTGCGGACGAGCGCCTGGCACCTGCCGGCTGCATCGCTCGCCGCGATCACACGGTAAGTGTAAGTCACCGCGCCCTGGACAGTGGTGTCAATGTAGCTACTAGCGGAGCCGGGGACGAAGGCGAGCGGCTGATAAAGGCCTTCACTGCCAACAGCGCCGACCGCACGCTCGATGGCATAGCTGCCAGGTGTCGGCGTGATGCCGGTCCAGCTCACCGTGATCTGATTAGTGCCGGGAACCGATGCGGTGACGTTAGTGGGCGCACTGGTCGGGCGAGAGGTGCAGGTCGTGGCCTGGCACTGTCCGAAGTCAGTCCCAGCAGGAAATCTGGCGGAGGCGATTCGGGTGCGCCATTCGAAGTTGGTGGTGCCCATGCCCAGGGCATAATACTGGTTCGAATGCCAGAACGTGCAGTCGTCGACGGGATCGATGCTGGTGCTGGTGTAGTCGCCCCAGCGGCCGGGCAAGACGCCGCCCGGATCGGCAACTTCATTTCGAGTTCCGGTAAAGACGATCGTTTCCGGGCCAGTCATCGTCCCTAGGGGATCGTTCTTGGCCCGACTGGTGTAGCGGATGGAGTGGGCGTCGATCGCTTCCAGAGTGCCGGTGGCGCTATACCCGACGAGGATGTTCTCAGCGCCATCCATACCGATCGAGGGCATCCACCGGGAACGGCCGTTGGGCACATCGGCCACCGTCCCCTGCTGGTAGGTGCAGGGATAGGAAGAGCAAACGGCGTCTGGCTGGCCGGAGATGCGGAAGTCATACCAGCGGACGCCAGAGACGACGCCGGTGATGCCCGGATCCACCGAATGGGAGACCACGAGGGATTCATGGTCGACGAAGTTTCGGTAGGCCAGGCGGAACATGAGACGATCGGCGAGCGAGTCGAGGGTGAAAGGGCTTTGGGGCTGGGGAATGCAATTACCGCCGCCGCACGCGGCACTGGCCGGAGCGATCGGCATAATCGCTTGAAGCGTGCGCGTAGTGTTTGCCGGAGTGGCGAAATCCACTTTCATCCGATAGAGGTACATCCCATCCCCGTGCAGTGAGGTGAAGATGCCCGGAGCACCTCCGGGAGGCGGGGCGAAACCATCCAGGTCGGCGGGCATGTGGCCGCCTTCCAAAGGATCGAGAATGAACTGCCACGTGGCGGACGCATCGCCGGCGAGCATTTTGGTGCGATCCATAGCGCCGAAACAAGCGGCGGCAAAGGTAAAGCCGCCCGAACCATCGGGGGTAAAGTTGTGGGCCATCACGTAGTAGGCATCGGTCCAGACGCCGTAATGCGGATAATCGCCGAAATCGCCGTTCGGCACCGCAAACGCGTATCGGGCATAGGTCCCCGTGGCGTTGGCCGAGGTGGAGACAGCCACACACTGATAGAACGAACCGCCCGTATCGGGGTCGGAAGTAAACTGCGAGAGCAGCCAGCGGTTGGCCACTTTGTCGTAGAGCACAATCGGGTCGCCGGCATTCTGGGTTTGACACGCGCCGCCGAAGCCTGCCCAGAGCGTATTGATGTTGACCGGGCCCAGAACCGACGTGGCCGTGTTCGTGGCACGGTTGAGCGACCATACTTGATAGCGCGAATTAACCATCTCGACGTATTGGTTATTGCCTACCGAGCCATTGTTGTCCGGCGGGTACCCACCCGTCAGAGTCCCGGGGATGCCGTCGAAATTAAAACCGGTTGCGGCCGACTCCGGCGCCGAAGGATCGTTCGCGAAATCTTTGGCGGGTGGCGCAACCTGAGTGACCGGGTCCGGCCGATCTGAGCGGAGGGTGCGCCACGGAGGCAGCTCCAGTTCCGGAAGCTGCTGCGCTGGCGGCTCAGGAAGTGAGATTCTTGCCAGCTCGGTCAGCGGCGGGGAAATGTCGAAGTGGGCGGGCGAGATCGTGTAAACGGTCTGGCCCAGTGCGTTGTTGTGGCGCTCGACGCTGTTTTGTGTCCCGCTGTATGGCTGCGCCGGCGTCGGCGGATTTGAGTGGGCTCCTCCGCTCCCGGAGTTGCCGGTCGAGGCCATTGATCGCGCAGGAACAGTTTTTGCAGCGCCACCCGGCTTGCGGCTCTTGGTTTTGGTTTTCGCGTCACGGGCATTCTCCTGGTGCGAACCAATCCACGCTACAGCGGACAGACCCGGCCATGCGCCAAACGCAGTGACCCCCAGAGAAAGGCCGGCCAGACAAAGCGTGAAAGCGAGTAAAGCCCGGAATTCAATGTAGCCCGATCGAAAAGAGCGCTCTTTTTTCATAACGGATTTCTCCTGGTAAATGCAGAACACGTGAATCGTGTTCAGGGCCTTCGAGCGAAGGTCCACCATCGCCGTTGGCCGGTTAAATATCCGTTAAAGTATCGGCTGGCCTGCCCGCACTGGCCCTATCCCAAGCGAAATCGGAAGGGCGACCCTAACGGGATTCGAACCCGTGTTACCGCCGTGAAAGGGCGGTGTCCTAGGCCACTGGACGATAGGGTCAGGAAAGCGGGGGCAATATCAGAAGCGCGCCCTCGCGTTGCAAGTTATTTACCGATCTCCTCACCGAGCGGCAGGTGCGGCCGACTTCAAATTCAGCACGAGCGCGCCCGTCCGCGCCGTGGCGCCTGCATGCACGGCCAGGGCCGCTTGAGCGTTCGCGACTAAGGACAAGGCGGCTTCGCGATCATGGAGAAGGCGGTGGATTTCCTTCTCGAGCGAAGCTGGATCGGCGACTTGCACCGCAGCTTTGCTCGCGACGAGGGCATGGGCCAGCGCGGCAAAGTTTTCCATGTGCGGGCCAAAAAGAACTGGCTTGCCGGCCAGAATCGGCTCGACCGGATTTTGCCCCCCACGAGCGGTCAGGCTCTTGCCGACGAAGACAATCGTCGCGACGGCGTACCAATTTTGAAGCTCGCCCGTGGTATCCAACAACACACAATCAGGCGGGACCTGTCGTGCACCGCCGGCTTCGCTGCGCAAGCATACGTCCAGGCCGAGGCGTTGCAGCCGGGCGCGAATCTCCGCAACGCGCTCCACGTGGCGGGGCGCAATAATCAAAGTGAGGGCCGGAAAGTCCGTCCGCAGCCGTTGAAAAACTTCACCGAGGATTTCTTCCTCGCCGGCGTGGGTGCTCCCGCCAAAGAGAATTGGCCGGTCGCCGTCGAGGCCGAAAGCGCGCAGCACTTGCAGGGGGAGGTCAGGATTCACCGTTATTCCCGTCGGATCGTATTTGATGCTGCCCAGGTGATGAATCCGCTCGCGCGGGACGCCGAGCGCGATCCAGCGTTCAACGTCTTCAGGTTCTTGAACGCAGACAAGATCGAGGCAGCGAAAGGTCGGCGCGACCAGGGAGAGAAAACGACGAAACCGTTGTTCCGATCGCTTCGATAAGCGCGCATTGACCAGCGCGAGCGGGAGGCCGCGTCCACGCGCTTCGGCGGCAAGGTTCGGCCACACTTCGGCCTCGACCAGCACCACCCGGACCGGGCGAATGACAGAATAGGCCCGGCGCATGACCGGCCAGAAATCGAGCGGGCTATAAAGCACTTCCATTCCCTCGCGCGCTTCCTGCGTCGCGAAAGCAAAACCGGTGGTCGTGGTGGTGGTGAGGACGCAGAAAAATTCGGGATCGAGCTCCTTCAGTTTGGCGGCCAGCTTCAGCGCGATCGCCACTTCGCCCACGCTGACAGCGTGAATCCAGGTGCAGCGGTGCAACGCGAGCCGCGCTTGCACCTCGCGATCATAAAGGCCGAGGCGCTGGCCAAATTTGTGCCGGTAATTCCCGCGCCGCAGCAGCTTGGCGATTTGTCCCGGAAGGAAAAGCAACAGCCCGAGCGGATAAAGAAGATTGTAGAGAAGCCTGCTCATTCAGCGCTCGCGTTGCTCGATGGGCCTTTCAGCACGTTGAAGAAATAAGACTTCGGTGGCGCCATAAGCCCTGGCACGAATGACGTTCCACAACGGCATCGCCGGCATTTGTTCCGACGGCCGCTTTTCGAGCACGAAGATCCCGCCGGGCTCCAGCGCTTCCACCAGTTGTCGGTCCTGGAGCAAGAGTCCGGTAAATTCCCCGCCCGATTTCGTTTTCTCGTAAGGCGGATCGGCGAAGATGATCCGGAACGGCTCCCGCGCCTGCTCCGAACGAAGGAAGGCAAAGACATCCTGTTTGCGGACGCGGCCTTCCAATTTCGTCCGGGCAAGGTTCCGCTCTATGGCCGCGATCGCCGCGGAATTTTCGTCCACGAACAAAACCGACGCGGCGCCGCGGCTGAGCGCTTCGATGCCCAACGCGCCCGTTCCCGCAAAGAGATCGAGAACCCGCGCGCCGATTATTTCGTTGCCGAGGCTCGAAAAAATGGCCGCCTTCACCCGATCCATGGTGGGACGGACATCGGTCTTGGGGACATCGAGCCGGATGCCGCCCGCCGCACCGGCAATAACTCTCATGGCGGCGCGCTCGGCAGAGGCGACTCCGCCGCGGTCGCAGACGCCGCGGGGGTGGCGGCCTCCGTGGGTGCGCGTGTGACGGCTGGCTCCGACGCGGGCACGGCCGCCTCCGTGTTCTTTTTCTTTTTCGTTTTCTCGAGTCTTCCGCCGCCTAAAAGGCTGTCGATGACACTGCCCAGGCTCTTCAGGTCGCGCCCGATAAGCTTGTCCATGAGGTTCGTCTTGGGCCGGCCCACGGTGCCACTGACTTGAAAGCCAAGGGCAGAGTATCCCGGCTCACCGATGGGCTCAAAGTTATCGCGGATCGCCCGAAAAAGCTGACCCCGTATTTTTTCATTCACGGCGAGCTGCGATTCGAGCTGAAGCTTGCCCTCGAAGGAAACCGTGCCGGTGGCAGAAAGCCGGATATTCTGGGAACGAAAAAGCAGTTCGTCGATCGTGACGAACCCGGGGTTGAGGTGATACTTCACCTGCGCCTGATCGAAACGGAGTTTCTGCAATTCCGCGATTTGCAGCAACTGCCCCAGGGCGACGAGCAAGCTATATTGCTGGACTTGGCCATCACGCAAAATTATTTCTCCCGCCCCCGCGAGGGCATTCTCGTGAGCGGTCGTCCCAGTCGCATCGAGATAACCTTCCAGCCGGCCCGTGATCATGCCTCGAACACCACCGGCTTCCGTGACGATGCGGTCGGCCTGCACGTCATGAAACTTAATGCTGAGGGTGAAGGGAGAATCTTCCGTCTGCGGCAAGAGCGTAAAGCGGCCGGTTATTTCTCCGCCGCCCGCGTGCGCCGTGATTTGAGAAAAATTGAGCTCGTCAGGCGCGTAACGCACGGGTGATTGCAACTGCTCGAGGAAAAATCGATCGCGGAGCGACGTTTTCTCAATGCTGACGTTCCCGCGCAGGTCGGTGGCCGTTCGGAAACCCGAGCGAAAACGGACGTCGTCAAAAGTCGCCACGCTTCCTAACTTTTCGTCGAGAAAGCGGAAGCGGCCGTGCACCAAATTGACTCTCTGGATTTCCGGAGTGAAGCGGTCCGGCTGCTCGGGCTCGAGCGACACAAGGGCGTCGGACCGGCTGCCTGGAACCATCTCCTCACCCTTCGGGCTGTCCTTCTGGTCGACGGCCGGTTCGGCCGCCGCCGGGGGAGGGCCGTCCAGGGTCGAGGTCGCCGGCATCGACGGCACCCGCCATTTTCCATCCGCATTTTGCGCCCAAACGACGTCGGGGTTGATCAACGAAATTTCCTTGATGACAAGCCGCTGCGAGAACAGCGATCCGAACTTGATCCGGAGCCGAAATGTCTTCGCGGTCAGGAAATCAGCGGAGACCCCGGGCTGGCTTTGGGGAATGGTAATGCCACTCAGTTTCAATCCCGCCCAGGGGGTCACACTGAT
Organism: Chthoniobacterales bacterium; assembly: GCA_035941955.1. GTDB lineage: Bacteria > Verrucomicrobiota > Verrucomicrobiia > Chthoniobacterales > UBA10450 > AV80. Next base: position 10,609 of record DASZDO010000015.1, on the reverse strand, counting down.
CCGCCGCACCCGCAGCGTGGTCCCGAGCCGCTCGCTCAGTTCCTGCTGAATCCTCGCTTGTGTCCCCTGCGACTGCACATACATGTTCACGCCAATCAAGATGAGGACCGCGATACCCAGGATCACTCCGAGCAGGGCCAGGAGAAAGCGGCTCAATTTTTTCACGCCGGAAGGTTACGCCCTCTCAGTTTGAAGAAAAGAGTAAAGCCCCCGGCCCTGGCCTCTCCGTGAACGACACCGTTGTCATATTCAACCCCACCGCGCGAGGCGCCCGCGCGAAACGTCTGCGCGCCCGGGTGGAATCGATCACCCGCGGAGCGGTCCTCTGCGCAACCTCCCACTCAGGCGAAGCGGAAGTTCTCGCGCGGCACGCGGTCGCCGAAGGCTTTGAAAAAATCGTGGCCGCGGGAGGTGACGGCACGATCAACGAAATCGTGAACGGCATTGCCGGGAAGAACGTCGCACTCGGTCTGCTCCCGATAGGAACGATGAACGTTTTCGCCACGGAGCTTGGATTGCCGGCGAACGACTTGCCTCGATGCTGGGAAATCATCCAGCAGAATCGAACGCGGCCGGTGGACCTGCCGCGCGCCAACGGCAAACATTTTGTCCAACTGGCCGGAGTCGGCCTCGACGCTCAAGTGGTGAAGGAAACGAGCCGCGCCTTCAAACGGAATTTCGGACCGCTCAGCTACATGATTTCCGCGGCCCAGATCGCTTCCCGTCCGCCGCCATCTTTGCGGATCGAATCGGAGGACGCCGTGACCGAAGAGGGCTCGTTCGTCCTCGTAGGCAACGGCCGGCTCTACGGCGGCCGCTTTCCTTTCTTCAAACGGGCGGTGATCGATGACGGTTTGCTCGACGTGATCGTCTTCAAGCGGCTCAACTACGTGGAAATCATCCGCTACTTGCAGGATGTGATTTTCGCCCCGCAAATCACGGCGCCGGAAGTGGAGTATTTTCAGACGAGCCGCCTGCGCGTCAGCAGCGAGGAAAGCGTGCCAGTGGAAATCGATGGCGAACTGATCGGCACTTGTCCGGTGGAATTTCAGATTCGAAGCGGCGGGTTGCGGGTCCTGGCGCCGACGTAGCTACGATTTCATCGACAACTGATTTTCGCTGCGATACTCTCGTGACATGCGCCTGTCCGGCCGAAAGTCCTCGCCTTTCACCCGGCGCTGGAGGCAACGGCCGCGCGTAGTCCTGCTCGGGCTGATCGGCGTAAATATCGCCGTCTTCGTCACGCAGCTTTTTCTCGATGCCTACCGGCCGGGTTTCGTGCGCGAGTATCTCGGCCTGAGCGACCTGGGAGTCCACGCGGCCTATGGATGGCAATTTTTTACCGCCACGTTTCTGCACGCGGGGCCCTGGCAACTGCTGGGAAACTTGCTCATTTTGTATCTGCTCGGCCGCGATGTGGAATCGATCGTCGGGCAGCGCCAATTTCTTTTGCTTTTTTTAGCGGGCGCCTGGGTGGGCGAGTTGGGTCACTTGTTTTTGATGCCGGATACTTCGGTGCTATTCGCCGCTTCGGGCGGGGTAGCCGCCGTCGTGATGGCCTACGCGACCATCCTTCCGGAGCTCGAGTTGACCTCGATGATTTCCCTGGTTCTGCCGTTCCGTTTGAAAGCGAAGCATCTCGCCTATGGAGCCTTCGCGATCGCCATCCTGGGCGTAACGCTAGACCGGGGCGGCACCGTGGCACACAGCGCTTACCTGGGGGGATGCGTGGCGGGATGGCTTTACGCTCACATCCTGGGTTTTGGCCGGCCATCGATTTTTCAGCGTGCGCTTCGACAGCGGCGCGCGGAGGTGGAGCGCTATCGAACGATGACGTCCCGGCAGTTTATCTCCGAGGAGGTCGATCCGGTTCTCGACAAGATTTCCCGCGAAGGTCTGCAAAGTCTCACCTGGAGCGAACGGCGAACTCTCGCGCGGGCCCAGGAAAAAATCGCAGAGAAGGCGGACTAACTGCCCGGCGCGGTCTTTCTCGCTTCGGGGATCACCGCGCTCTGCATTAGGTTCCCGTAAATGAGCGCCATCCCAGCCTGGATCCGTGCAAAAGCTGCCGGAACGCTTCACCCCGCGCAGGTCGAGAATACGCTGGGAGGGGTAAGCCAGGGCTGGCCTGGTGAGGCGCCGCCGCTGCTCGATTTGATCGAGCAGTTCCCTTTGGGAGAAGCATCACTCCTGCATTTGCTTTCAGTCTCGAGCATTTGCGCCGCCCAGTTGGCCCGCCATCCGAACATTCTCCTGTGGCTCTCGGACCCGAAGATTTGCTCGGAGCCCCGCAGCCATCGCTCCATGCTGACCAACCTGCAAAAAACCGGCGAAGGCTCGACTTTTTCTGGCAACTTCGGGGCTCTCCGTTTCTGGAAGGGGCGCGAAATGCTTCGGATTGCGTTGCGCGAGGTCGCCGAGGCCGCGCCACTGGAAGAGACGACGCTGGAACTTTCTCACCTGGCGGAAATCTGTCTCCGGGAAGTTTACACTTATTGGGACAGCGAGTTACGCAGCCGGCGCGGCGGCCCGGACGCGCAATTCGCCATTCTCGGGCTCGGAAAGCTCGGCGGCCGGGAGTTGAACCACAGCTCCGACATCGACGTGATTTTCCTCTACGACGAGGAAGGACAGGTCTCGTCCAATTTCACCTATCATGAGTGGTTCAACCAGCTGGGGGCCAAGATTATCGAAACCTTCGCGGCCCACGATCCAGCGGGAGCTCTCTTTCGCATCGATCTGCGGCTCAGGCCGGAAGGCACGGCCGGGCCTCTCGCGCGCTCGCTCGAGAGCATGGAAAATTACTACGCCGGTTTCGGTGAGACCTGGGAACGTCTCGCGCTGATCAAAGCGCGCGGGATCGCGGGAAGTCGCGAACTGGCTTACGAATTCCTCCGGCAACATCAGCCGTTCATTTTTCCCAAGAGTCCGACGCCTGATGTGCTCGAGGAAATCGCCAGCATCAAACGACGCATCGAGCGCGACATCGTCGGCCACGAGAATATCGGGCGGGATGTCAAACTGGGCGCGGGCGGAATTCGCGAGATCGAATTTGTCGTACAAGCGCTCCAGCTCCTGCACGGCGCGCGCCACGCGTTTCTGCAGGAAACAAGCACGCTGAAAGCTTTGCCCGTCCTGGCGGAGCTGGAATTGCTTCCGCGCGGCGAAGCTCGCATCTTGGAAAGCGGTTACCGGTTCCTGCGCCGCGTCGAACATCGTCTCCAGATCGAAGCCGAGCAACAGACCCACACTGTGCCGGGAGATTCCGAAGCGCTTCGCCGGCTCGCGCGCAGTCTCGGCTTTCCGTCTGCGGAAAAATTCAATGCGGCTCTGCAGGAAGAAATGCAGCAGGTCCGCAGAGTTTTTCGCAGAGTCATTTCGTCCCCGAGCGGCGCGGCGGAATCGGCAGTGGAAAGCCTCCACATCTTTGCTGATGAAAAAGCCGCGGCAAAATCGCTGGCGGACCTGGCCAAGGGTCCTGGTGGTTTTCATGTCGCGCCGCGGACCCGCCAGGTGCTGCGCAATCTCCGGCCGCTCTTGTTTCGGTGGCTGGCACGCGCGGCCGATCCCGATGTGGCTTTGAATCAATTCATCCGCTTCGTGGAAGCGTATGGTTTGCGCAGCATGCTTTTCGAATTGCTCGTAGTGAATCCGAAGTTGCTGGAGCTGCTCTTGAAAACATTTGATGCGAGCCGCCATGCCGGAGATCTCCTCATTCGCCGTCCTCAGTTACTCGAAGAGATTACTCGGGCCGGAATGCTCGACCGGGAGGTGGATGTCGTGCAACACCTCCAGCGCCTCGAAGCGCTGGAAGTGGAGGCCAAACCGCTCGATTCGGTCCGCGCGTATCGTCAGACCCAGCTGCTGAGAATTTTCCTCCGTGACGTCTTGGGACTCGCGAGCCTCGCTTCACTGTTCGCCGAACACTCCGCGCTGGCGGAAGCCTGTCTGATTTTTGTGAACCGGCTGCGCGGGAGCGAAAGCGAGCTCACCATCATTGCGATGGGGAAATTTGGCGGCGCCGAGATCGGGTATGGCGCCGATTTGGACGTCCTTTTCATCGGTGACGACATCCGCGCGGCCCAGCACCTCGTGGTGGCGATGGCGCAACCAACCGCGGAAGGAAGCATTGCCACCTTGGATGCGCGACTGCGGCCGGACGGCGAAAAGGGAAATCTCGCGTGCTCGCTCGCGACCTACGAGGCCTACTATGAAACGCGCGCCCAGCTTTGGGAAGCTCAGGCGCTGACCCGCGCCCGCCCGGTGGCCGGCCCGTTGCAAAATCAATTCATGGACCTGGCCCGCCGCGTCTGGGGCAAGGCTGCGCAACGAGACGACTTGTCTTCACAAATTGCCGGAATGCTCCAACGAATTCGCCAGGAACGGGGGAGCGCGGCTGACCTGCTCGATTTCAAGACCGGGACCGGTGGCGTGATCGAGGCGGAGTTTCTGGTCCAGGCTCTGCAGATGCGGGCCGGCATTTGGAACCCGCACACCATGGGCGCACTGGACGAATTAACGGCGAAAGGGCTTCTCTCGAAAGACGAGGCCGCGCTCCTGAAAGAAAGCTACTTGCACTTACGGCTGATCGAATCGGTTCTTCGACGATGGGAAAACAAGGGCGTCTCCACCCTTCCCGCCGATGAAACAGGACAGCGAAAGCTTGCGAAACGCGTCGGAGCGGACAGCCTCGATTCGTTCGCGCGGCGTTATCGCGAAGCGCGTGAAAGCATTCACGCGATTTCTTCGCGCTATCTCAGGTGATTCGCGTTCGGCAGGGCAAGACTCTGCCGAGCCAACAAATTCGAACGGCTCCGCAGAGCGTCGCTCTACCGATTGGGCGTCTCAATGATTCAATGACCAGCCAGGGTTTTCGCGATCTGCTGGAGAATGAAAAGGCTGACCAGTAACCCGCAGAAGACAATTGCGCCGAGGGCCACCAAAACTGCGATGACAAAAATCCAATCGCTCCGGCGCGCAACGCCCGGTGCAGCCGCGTGGTCCTTGATGATCTGGTAGTTGCGCGCGTTCGATTTGAACCAGAACGAGAAAGCGTCGCCGATCACCGGCACAATCCCAATCAGCTCGTTGATCAGGATATTGAGCGACATGCGCGCGAGGAGGATCTTCGGAACTCCGAGGCGCGCCGCCTGAATAAGGGCGAAGGCAGAAACCAGCGCGGACCCGGTATCGCCGATGCCGGGCAATAAGCCGAGCAAAGGATCGAGACCGAATTTAAACTTCGTTCCAGGGACCCGGACGAACTCGTCCATGATCAGCGCGAGCCATTTGAAAAGCGGTTCGATCCCCGCACGCCTTCGCTTTTCCTCGGGAGGCAGAACCTCCCACTCCAGAATTTGCGATTTGCGATCTTCGATTTGCGATTTCAATGCATTGCTTCAATCGCAAATTGCCATTCGCAATTCGCAAATATTCCCTAGCCCGGGATTTCCTTCAGCATCTGCGTGTTCGTGGGAAATTTTTTCACGAACATGAGGAGACGCTCGATCGCTTCCCCCGGCTTATGCCCGGCCAATCCCCGCCGGATCATGTTGATCTTCTCCAGCTCCCAGGCCTGCATGAGCAGCTCTTCGCGCCGGGTCCCGGAAAGGAAAATATCGACCGCTGGATAGGTCCGTTGATCGCTGATCTTGCGATCGAGCACGAGTTCCATATTTCCGGTGCCCTTGAATTCCTGGAAGATGAGCTCGTCCATGCGGCTGCCGGTATCGATGAGCGCCGTGGCCACGATCGTGAGCGACCCGGCTTCCTCGGTATTGCGCGCGGCTGAGAAAAGTTTTCTCGGAATTTCCATCGCGCGCGCGTCGATGCCGCCGCTCATGGTGCGGCCCCCTCCGCCGGTCGCATTGTTAAAAGCGCGGGCCGTGCGCGTGATCGAGTCGAGCAGGATGAAAACGTCTTTGCCGGCCTCGACCAAACGTTTCGCCCGCTCGATGGCGAGCTGGGCAATCCGGGTATGGCTCTTGATGTCGCTGTCATTTGAGCTGGCCATGATTTCGGCCTGCGGACAGGAACGCCGGAAATCGGTGACCTCTTCAGGGCGTTCATCCACCAGAAGAATGATCAATTTCATTTCCGGGTGATTCTTCACGACGGCGTCGGCGATGTGATGCAGCAAGGTGGTCTTCCCGGTGCGAGGCGGCGCGACGATGAGACCGCGCTGACCCATCCCGAGCGGCGTCATCAAATCCATGATGCGCGTCGTGTAACGGTCCGGCACGGTCTCGAGCTTGATGCGGCGATTCGGATTGATCGTGGTCAACTCCTCAAACGGCCGCAGCCCTTGGTACTTCGTCGGCTCGTCGTCATTGATCTTGAGCATGCGGGTTAACTGCGGTCCCCGGTTCCCCCGCCGGGTCTCGCCATGAATCCACATCCCATCGCGCAGGCCAAAACGCCGGACAATTTCCGGCGTGACAAAGATATCCTGCGGGGTCTGCACAAAGTTGCGTTTCGCGTCCCGCAGGAACCCAAAGCCTTTGCCTGAAATTTCGATGATGCCATCGCCGAACTCCGGTTCGCGCTCCAGCTCGCCATTCTGCGAAGGACCGCGATCGCGGAAATCGCCCTCGGCCCCGCCGGATTGATCGCCCCCCTGCTCCGTGCGCTGCTGGCCTTCCCAGCCTTCGACATTGGTCCCGCCCGGGGCGCCGGTTTCTTCGACTCGGTCCGCGGGTCCATTCAGGTCGCCACGCTGTCCCTCCGGGCCACGCCCTCGAGGGCCATCATGTCGGCGGGGAAATCTCCTGCGCGGACGCCGGGGGCGTTCCGCGGCGCCGTCGGTTTGCGCTGGTCGCTGGTTATCGGTTTCTTCGCTCATAAATACAGAGATGACCTCAGTGCTGCCGAAGCAGCGGGCTGCCGTCTAGCAGCAGCTTTCCTACGCTGGCAATTTCGCCAGCAGCTCGTCGGGAATATCTAGATTGGAATAGACGTTTTGAACGTCATCATCTTCTTCGAGGCTGTCGCACAAGCGCAAGATCTGCAGCGCAACGGCCTCATCGTTGACCGGAACTGTCGTATCGGGGATGAATGTAAACTTTTGCCCATCGGTGGTGACGCCCGCGTGTTTGAGCGCCTCAGCTACTGCGTAGAGCTGATCGTGGGAAGTAGTAATAACATACTGCTCCTCGTCCGTTGTCAACTCCTCAGCTCCAGCTTCCAGGGCCAGCTCGAAAATCCGCTCCTCGGGCAGCGTGTCTCGGGGCACGGTAATCCGCCCTTTCTTGTGAAACATGTAGGAGACGCTGCCGCTGGTCGCGAGGTTGCCATCGTTCTTACTGAAGATCCGGCGAATCTCCGCCGCAGTCCGGTTCTTGTTATCGGTGGCGGCCTCCACGATCACGGCCACGCCGCCCGGCGCGTAGCCTTCATAGACGATTTCATCGAAATGCTGCGCTTCCTCTCCCTCTCCCGTCCCGCGCTTGATCGCGCGTTCGATATTGTCATTCGGCATGCTCTGCCCGCGCGCGGAAAGGATGGCGCTACGGAGGCGAACGTTGGCGTCAGGATCGCCGCCGCCGATTTTCGCCGCGATGGTGATTTCTCGGGAAAGCTTGCTGAAAAGTGCGCCGCGCTTCGCGTCGAGCGCGCCCTTGAAGCGTTTCACCTTCGACCACTTGCTGTGTCCCGACATGAGATGGGAATTCTGCTTAAACGGCGTTGCCGGACAAACCTGCGTTCTCGAGAGACTCGGAAACCGGAGCGCCTCGAAAAGAATCGTTATCGAGGAGGCAAACGAACGATCACATTCAAACGCTTTCAGCGGTTTTTGTCAAGGAGCCCGCCCGCAGGCCGATTCAGGCGGCATTTTGCGCCCGCTTCCGCGCGGTCGGGTCAAGAATACGCTTGCGGAGCCGCAGCGACTTCGGCGTCGCCTCCACAAATTCGTCCGCGCTAATGTATTCGATAGCGCGCTCGAGAGTCATGCGCAGCGGAGCTTCCAGTTGGATACCTTTTCCGTCTCCCTGGCTGCGCATGTTCGTGAGATGCTTCGCCTTGCAGGGATTGACCGGGAGATCTTCGGGCCGCGCGTTTTCCCCCACGATCATCCCGGAATAAATCTCCTCCTGCGGACCGATGAAAAGTTTCCCTCGCGCCTGAATATTGTTCAGCGCATAGGCGGTGCTCACACCCGGCTCCATCGAAACCATCACGCCGCGATTGCGCCCTTCGAGCTCACCTTTGAAGGGGGCATATTCCCGAAAGAGATGGCTCATCAGGCCCTCGCCCCGAGTCAGATTCACCAGGTCGGTCTCGAATCCAATCAAACCACGGGTCGGGACAATGGCTTCCACCGAGACTCGCGAAGTATGATGATCCATGCTGACGATCTCGCCTTTGCGGGCGGCCAGCGACTGCAATACATCTCCCAGATTTTCGTTCGGCACTTCGACGAATAAATTTTCGATCGGCTCGAGCAGACCGCCGTTTTCGTCGCGCTGAAAAATCACCTCTGGCCGCGAGACCATCACTTCATAACCTTCCCGGCGCATCTGCTCGACCAGGATGGCGATTTGCATTTCGCCGCGCGCATTGATCTCGAAGGCCCCGGCGACTTCCGTGTCCTTCATTTGGAGAGAAACGTTGCCGCGCGTCTCGCGAACCAATCGCTCACGCACGTGCCGCGCGGTGACAAATTTCCCTTCGCGTCCGGCGAAAGGCGAATCGTTGACCAGGATCCGCATTCGGATGGTGGGCGGATCGATGTCGACAAACTGGAGCGGCGGATGCTCTTCGCGATCGGTCAGCGTTTCGCCGATGTAAACTTCCTCGAAACCGGTCAGCCCGATGATATCGCCCACGCTGGCGTGCTTCAGCTCCACCTGTCCCATGCCGGCGAAGGTGTAGAGCCCAGTTACGCTGGCGCGCTCGCGCCGGCCATCGCGGTGGATGCAAACGATCGAATCTCCGACGGTGACGCGCCCGCTGACGATGCGCCCAAGGGCGATGCGTCCGAGATAATCGCTGTAATCGAGATTCGACACGAGCATTTGAAAGAAAGGCTCGGGCGAAACCTTTGGCGGCGGCACATACTTCACGATGGCCTGGAACAACGGCGTCATGTCCTCGCTGTTTTCATGCAGCTCGCGCATGGCAAAACCATTCTTCGCACTCGCGTAGATAATCGGGAAATCGAGCTGCTCATCCGTGGCCTTCAGCTCGACGAAGAGATCGAAAACCAGGTCGAGCACTTTGTGAGGGCGCGCGTTCTCGCGATCGATCTTATTGATCACGACGATCGGCTTGGCTTTGTTCTCGAGGGCCTTGCGCAAAACGAAACGGGTTTGGGCCTGCGGGCCATCGTGAGCGTCGACGACCAGGAGAACGCCATCGACCATCTTCATGATTCGTTCGACTTCGCCGCCGAAGTCGGCATGGCCCGGAGTATCCACGATGTTGATGCGATAACCGTTCCACTGGAAGGCGGCGTTCTTGGCGCGAATCGTAATTCCCTTTTCGCGCTCGAGATCCATCGAATCCATCATGCGCTCTTCGACTTTCTGGTTGGAACGAAAGGTGCCCGATTGACGCAGCAATTGATCGACCAGCGTGGTTTTGCCGTGGTCGACGTGCGCAATGATGGCGATGTTACGAATCTTGTCCATGGGACGAGTTCCTCGAAAATGAGGAGGGCGAATATGGTCGCGGCCCGCTCCCGCGTCAACTTGAGGCCGCGAATTCCCAAGGCAGGGAGGGTTGGGTGAGCCGTGGCGCGGCGAGCCAAAAACCCCGGCGGCAGTTGGCAATCGAGGAATATTGGGTGTCATTGCCTATCATGCGCCAGCTCGCTTTCATCCCAATAGTCGCCGTGTTTCTTGCTTTGTTTTCTCGCGCCGGCCTGGCGCAACCATCGCCCACGCCGAAGGCCGAGCGAGAAACCGGGATTGAAGGGGTGATTTCGGCCGGTCCAATTCATGGAGGGCCCACGAGACAGGGCGTTCCGGATTCGCGCCCGCTGGCGAACATTGAGTTCGTCGTAGAGAAGGAAAAGAAGATCGTGGCATCGTTCAAGACCGACGATCACGGCCGGTTTCGGGTTTCCCTGCCCTCGGGCTACTACACTGTCTCGAGGAAGGACTGGAACGCTAAGACCGGAAGTTACGGCCCCTTCCAGGTCGATGTCGTTGCGGGTCAGATGAAAGCGGTGCAGTGGAGCTGCGACACCGGTATTCGGTGAACTCGCCGAATACGGGTTTCAAGGAAGCTCGCGAGCACCTGTCTGCCCTCTCGGCCCTTCACTTCAGTCCCACCTGTTCAGCCGAGCAGTGACTGCCCGTCGAGAGCGAGGCCGATCCCAATGCGCTCTAGGGAGAATACGGGCGCGCAATCGCAGATCGCGGGCCGCAATGCGGCCACGCCGAGTTCCGTGGGCCTCCTCCCTCCCCGTACGCGTGTCTGCCCCGAAGGTTTTTCGGGGCAGACAGCGCAGAAGGAATTAAAGGCAGTAGATTCTTGTCCAGGTTACGGAGGACACGATCCGCCGGTGACGGTGAGGTTGTCCACGTGCCACCCCGGCCCGCCGATCGCCTGGTCCGTTCCCACACGCCAACGCAGCACGATGCTTTGCCCTTGCAAGGCCGCATTC
>DASZDO010000014.1:0-2282 GCA_035941955.1 Chthoniobacterales bacterium | reverse complement strand
CTCCAACACTCCAACACTCCAACACTCCAACACTCCAACACTCCAACACTCCACCAGCCCCCACCCATTTGTCGCTTGAATTGCCCTCCGAACCACCGAACGTTTTTCTGTGCTTACAAAAACTTCGACAGCTGGCGTTGGCGCAACCGTGCTCGACGAACCGAAACGGAGCGGCGCAATTTCCCAGGCCGCGGTCAAGCCCGCGAGCGAAACCCACGCAAACTCATCGAGTCCCAAAACAAAGGAAATGACGATTTACATCGATGGAAACTTTTTCCCGGAGGCCGATGCGAAGATTTCCGTGTTCGATCACGGACTTCTTTATGGCGACGGCATCTTTGAAGGAATCCGCTTTTATAACGGGCGCGTTTTCCGGCTGGAGGAACATCTCGAGCGGTTGTGGGATTCCGGTCGTTCCATCTGTCTCGAGATTCCGATCAGCCGGGCCGAGATGACGGAAGCGCTGCTCGAGACGATTCGCCAAAATGATCTGCGGGAAGGTTACATCCGCCTCATCGTGACCCGTGGTGTGGGCAACCTGGGCCTGAACCCGGCCCAATGTAAGCGGCCCAGCGTGATTATTATTGCGACCACGATCGCGCTCTACTCGAAAGAGGTGTGCGAAACCGGTTTGACCGTGGTGACCTGCGCGACGCGGCGGACGGGCGCGGCCTCGCTCAATCCGGCGGTGAAGTCGCTCAATTATCTTAATAATGTGATGGCCCGGATCGAAGCGAATCTGGCCGGCGCCGATGAAGCGCTCATGCTGAACGACGCAGGCAACGTGGCTGAGTGCACGGCCGACAACGTGTTCATCGTCAAGCGGGGCCGGATCTTTACGCCGCCGATTGCCGCGGGAGCGTTGCGCGGCATTACGCGTTCGGTTGTGTTCGATATCGCGGCGGAGCTCGGAATGGATATCACGGAGACGGACATCACGCGCCACGACGTATTCGTGGCGGATGAATGTTTCCTCACCGGGACCGCGGCCGAATTGATTCCAGTCATCAAGGCTGATGGACGCATGATCGGAGACGGGAAGCCCGGCTCCATTACCGTGAAAATGATCGGCCGTTTCCGGGAGCTAACGCGCGAAACCGGCACTCCCATTTTTGCCTGACTTTGAGTGAAGGCGCGGTCGGCGCAGAAGGTGCTCCCATGTCCGGGGTTGAATGTTTCCGGCAATTCGAGGTCTAATCTACAGCGATGTTGTGCGACGTGTGCAAATGCAATGATGCGACAGTTTTCCTGACGCAAATCCTCGAAGGCAAGATGCAGAAGGTGAATCTCTGCGACGCCTGTTCGAAGGAGAAAGGCGTGCAGGATCCCACGGGCTTTGCTCTGGCGGACTTGCTTCTCGGGATCGGCGCCGCGGAGGAGATCGAGAAAGGCGCGCCCTCGCAAAAGTGCCCGGTCTGCGGTTTTACCCAGGCTGATTTCAAGAAAACCGGCCGGCTCGGATGCAGCGTCTGTTACGTGACGTTTGCGGAAGGTTTGGGGAGCTTGCTCAAGGCGATGCATAAGGGCACCGAGCATGTCGGCAAACTTCCCGAACGCGCCCACCGTGAGATCGAGCTCGGCGATCGGATGCGCGCGTTGACAGAAGATTTGGAAAAAGCGGTCGCGGAAGAAAACTACGAAGGCGCCGCAGCCTTGCGCGATCAGATCAAACAGCTGAAACACGAAAAGATGGTCTAAGTAATGAAATTCTCCAACGTCATAGCGACCGGCGGCGAATGGCTTCGCGGGGAAGGGCCGCACCATCAAATCGTCATTAGCAGCCGGGTCCGGCTGGCGCGCAATCTTCGGCAACGCGCGTTTCCCGGCTGGGCCAAGAAAGCGGAGCGGATGCAAATCCTCGAGCTGATCAAGCCGCGAGTCGAGGAACTGCCGGAGATGCAGGATTCGTTTTCAGAATTGTTACAGGACCTTTCGGCTCTGGAGAAACAGGTCCTGGTCGAGCGGCATCTCATCAGTCGCGAGCACGCGGCCAAGAGCATGGGCAGCGCGGTCATCATGAATCGCCGCCAGACCTTGAGCATCATGGTGAACGAGGAGGACCATCTGCGGATGCAATCGATCCGTTCCGGCCTGCAACTGAAGAGCGCCTTCAAGCTCGTCGACAAAGTCGACAGCACCCTCGAAGCGAAGCTCGACTTCGCTTACGATTCGCGCCTGGGCTATTTGACGGCCTGCCCGACCAACGTCGGCACCGGCATGCGCGCCTCCGCCATGCTGCATCTGCCCGGCCTGGTGCTAAGTGAGATGATCAACCAGGTCAT